>JAGXKN010000014.1 GCA_018335195.1 Desulfobacterales bacterium | reverse complement strand
GGGAGGAAATGGCAATGCGGTCAATTTGCCGGGAGAAAGCAGCCCCACCAAAACGTTTCAAAAAATCAGCGGTATCTCCGGGCCAAACATTTATTTCAGCAGCGGCCGGGGGATTCCCGTGGACAGCGGCGGCGCTCCCGTGGGAAGTAATCAGATCATTACCATAGGCTCCGAGAGCATTACCGTGACGGAATTCACCGGTTTCATCCCGTAAAATACAAACAACGGACTAAAACAAAGAATTCAAGAGAAATCCTTTGATACCGACTCCCAAAAACGGATTTACCCTAATAGAACTGATTATCGTCATAATCGTGCTAGGACTTATGGGCGCCATTCTTGCCCCTTTTATCGGCCCGGCGCTCACCGGCAGCCACAGGCCGATAGAAAACCTGGATCATGCCACGGATCTGAGCGCTGAGATGGCAAAAGTGGTGGCTGAATACAGGCGCAACCCGCCTGAGAATGTCGGGGCCATGAATAATTTTCGAGACAATATACCGGGCTTAATCGATGATACGATTGTAAACATTTCTTTCAATGAACGTATCATGTTCGAACGGGATGGTAGCCAGTATGTTGAAGGCAACTGCAATCCGGGGAATTCACTTGACTGCGTGCTCAAAGTCCGCCTGCAGAGCACGACGAATCCGGGCGAAACAGTGACGTATTATTTCCCGTACCAAAAATGATAAAAATAAATATGGCTGTCATATCAAAAGACCGCAGGGGATTTACCCTGATTGAAATCATTGCCGCCCTTGTCATTTTGGGTGCTCTCGGCGTAGTGGGAACCATGGCTTTGGCCAAAATGGTCGAGAGTTACCAGTGGTCCAAAGACAACGCCCATCTGAGTCAGAAGGCCCAGGTCGCAATGACCCGAATCGCTTCCGAGCTAAGTTATGCAACAGATGTGAAAATTAGCGGCGATACGATCCGATACGATGCAGAATACCCCGACGGTACGACATCCGCACGCAACCGGATCGGTGTGCAAGGTGGTCAAACAGTTTTGAGGCTGTCAGTGGACAACGCCCCGTTGGGACAAGGTTATATTCTTGCCGATAATGTAACGGAGTTTGCACCATCCCGGTCGAACAACCACCTGATTGCTATTGAACTGCGCATGCAGGGGGCAAACGGAGTCGAGCAAGCCTTTACAACATCCATTACACACAGGTGAATATACAGAAAGACTTTCGATGATCCCAAGAACCGTTTTACCTGCCGGGCCGGAAAAATTATTCCCGTTTGACCAGAACGGCGCAGTCCTTCTCTACCTTGTCGCGGTCATTCTTATAGCAGGAACTTTAGGGACAGCCATTGTATCCCTGACAACCACTTCTACACTGGGAGAATTGAACTACAATCATTCAGATAAGGCCAGACAATTGGCACACTCCGGCCTGGATTATGCCAAAAGCGCACTGGAAGCAGAAGATCCCGCGCTCCGGAACGCATTCCGGTCCGGCAGCATTGATGGCACGACCTTCAATTTGGACAAAGGCAGATTTATTCTTACCGTGAACCAAGACACCAACGAAACAGATCTATATCACATTACTTCAGAAGGGCGGGTAGAAGTTGGAAGATCCGGAGAATCCGGTTTTCTGATGTCAGGAGAGCATCTTATCGGCGACGGCGGAGGCGGAGGACCACCAGGAAACGGGGGCGGTCCACCCTGAAGCAATTAAATTCTGCAATCATCTTATTCTTTTTATCAATATCCCTCCGGATTTCTTGACTGCCAGCGCCAGGTGTCTGCGCACATTTCCGCTATGCCGCGTTTGGCCTGCCAGCCGAGCTCCTTTTGCGCCAGGGAAGGGTCTGCATAGCACTCTGCGATATCCCCGGGCCGGCGGCCGGTGACGCGGTAAGGAATTTTTCTGCCGCAGGCCTTTTCAAACGCGGCGATCATTTCCAAAACCGAATACCCCCGGCCCGTGCCCAGGTTATAGGTCACCAGCCCGCAATTCTGCGCCAATTTGTCCAAGGCCCGCACATGGCCTTCGGCCAGGTCCATGACGTGGATGTAGTCACGCACGCCTGTGCCGTCAGGCGTGGGATAATCATTGCCGAATACCTGCACCTCTTTTAACTGCCCCACGGCCACCTTGCTGATATAGGGCATCAGGTTGTTGGGAATGTCTGCCGGGTCCTCGCCGATTTGCCCGCCGGGATGGGCGCCCACCGGGTTGAAATACCGCAGCAGGGCGATGTTCCAGGCCGGATCCGCGTTATGCAGGTCAGAAAGAATTTGCTCGATCATCAGCTTGGTGTGTCCGTACGGGTTAAATGGCGCCACGGGGGCGTCCTCGGGTATGGGCACCCGCTCAGGATTGCCGTAGACCGTGGCCGATGAACTGAAAACCAGGTTTTTCACCGAAAATTCGCGCATCACCTCGCAGAGCGTAAAGGTTGCACCCAGGTTGTTTTCGTAATAGGAAAGCGGCTTTTCCACGGATTCTGCCACGCTTTTCAATCCCGCAAAATGGATCACGCAGTCAATGGCCTCTGCCTGAAATATCTCGCTCATGGCGGCCTGATCCCGCAGGTCGGCCTGGTAAAAGCAAACATTTCCGCCGGTGATCTTTTCGACCCGCCGGATGGATTCCGCGCTGCTGTTGACCAGGTTGTCTGCCACCACTGCGCTGTGGCCGTTTTCCATTAAATTCACACAGGTGTGGCTGCCAACATACCCCGCCCCGCCGGTTAGTAAAATCTTCATGCTTTGTTCTCCCGGTCCTTGTGTTCCTGTTTCCTCCCACAGCCTTTGGATGCCAATTTGGGGTGGCCAAATCCGGGCGCGGCTGATAGATTCCCAGCATGCTGGAAATCCTCTACATGGACAACCATTTTGTGGCCGTCAACAAGCCGGCCGGCCTGATGGTGCACCGCGCCCGAAGCGCCCCGCAGGAGACGGATTTTGCCCTGCAGATGGTGCGCGACATGGTCGGATGCCGCTTATACCCGGTTCACCGGCTGGACAAGCACACTTCCGGGGTGCTGATTTTCGGACTGCATCCGGGAGCCGCCGGCCGCCTGGGGCGATCCTTTTCCGGCCGCAGCGTGACAAAAACCTACCTGGCCGTGGTTCGCGGGCACACCCCTGCAGCCGGCGCAATTGACAAACCGCTGGTCAAATACCGGGAAAAAAAAATCCGCACCCGGATCGAGCAGCCGGCATTGACCCGCTATTTTCGCCTTGGCACCATTGAAATCCCCTACCCCGTGGGCCGGTATGCCACCGGCCGGTATTCCCTGCTGAAAATCCGGCCCGAGACCGGCCGGTACCAGCAGATCCGGCGGCACCTGCAGCATGTTTCGCACCCGGTGATCGGGGACCGGGCCCACGGAGATACCCGGCACAACCGCCTTTTTGAAACGGTTTTTGTCTGCCGGCGCATGCTGCTGGCAGCCGCCCGGATCGATTTCAAACATCCTTACACCGACCAGAATATTGCCATCCAGGCCCGGCTGGACAGACCCTTTTCAGCCGTCATCCAAAATTTTGGATGGCACTGCCTGCCGGGACCCGAAATGCTTTGTCCAGCCGCACCCGTGCAGCTTCCTGCCGCGTAAACCAAGCCATTTTATCATAACGGAATCTGCAGGATTTGCAAGTTTTCTCAAAGCTGCAAAAGCCGGACAAACCGGCACCCGGTCTTATACAAAACCTCCTATAAATAAAACATTTTTGCCTTTAGGTCGGATTTCGGTTATAAACTGGTGTATTAGCAAATTATAAGTAAAAAAAATGACTCGAGAAAAGGCAGGGAATAGGAACCATCCGGGGCCCCGGAAAAAAACCTCCGGTCCGAGGACAACGCCTCACTTCTGATTCTGCTGGTGGAATAGAGCTAATTAACGGGGAATATTGCAGAACCCATGACTGGGCCCAGCCGGGCCGGTTTGTACTTGTCAGCGTAAGTGATTCGGGCTGCGGCATGGAGCTGCTGCAAAAACCGTTTGCCGCGGAAGATCTGCTCAGAAAGGTCCGCGAGTTGCTGGATTCCGGAAAAGACGACACATCCGCATAACCCCGGTTCATTTTTTTCTGCATTCAGCCAGCGGACCCGTGCCGGCGAGCATGAATTCAATCCAGTCAAAACCCAGATGCATCAAATCCGTATCCCGGATCTCAATGGCGCGCAATCGGTCATCATCAAGGGCAAACCGGTTCAGAAAAGAGCTGTTGAATACGAACGCCCGGAAGCGATCCATATTATAGCCGGCCATGAAAACCATTTTTGCACCCGGATGCGCCATTCCCTGATCTCCCCAGTTGTTTTGCCGCAGCAGGGTATCCACCGCAGCCCAGCGCCGGTTGTGCTCGATAAACGGCCCCAGTCCCTGATCGGAAATCCACTGCGCCGCCGTGTGGTAGCGGTCCTGCTCATGCCCGCGGCAATAAGGATGCCGCACAATGTAGAACCTGTCCGCATTTCCGGACCGTCCGTCCCTGGACAGGGCCGGCTCCACCGGGTAAGCCCGGCAGGAAAAGGGGCGAGCCTCGTATACCGCACATCCCTGCGGGGTTAAAAACGGACAGGGTTTTTGGGCGGATTCGGCCATTTTGAGCATCACATGGGGAAAATACGGATTATCCCGAACGGCCGTATAGGTATATTTTTCCAGAAAGGCATCGGAATCCATGTCCAGCCGATGCTTGAGCCGGATCATGTCATAGGGATACAGGTACATGTCCGGATTGCGGCAGCACTTGGTAAAGCAGGACACCCCCGGGTGACAGGCAAAGAAAAAGCCTCCCGCCGTGATATCGCTTCGGGTGCCGTATACGATCTGTTCGTTTTCTCGGGCCATGATCGCCTCGCTTGCCGGTTATAATTTCAAAAGGCGCGTTTTTCAAGTTATCAAATCGATTTCCGAGGAAATCGATTTTTTGCATTCTAACGAAATTGTACTTCGTTTTCCTGACCGCGGCGCGCCCGGTTTTCCTTTCTGCAAAAATACCGCGGCGGCAGAATAAAAAGCTTTTTCGGAAGCCGTCAAATCGGGATATCAAAAAAATCCCGGGCATTTTTCCACAGCATCTTCTCCAGCCGGTCCCCGGATAATCCGGCGGCAGTCAGTTCTTTTAACTCCCGGTCCCAGGCATACGGGATATTGGGAAAATCCGAGCCGTACAGGATCCGGTCTGAGCGCAGCTGCGACACGGGCACCGGATTATCCATGGGCAGGTAATCGGTCACCGCCATGGCCGTATCCAGCCATAAATTGTCATACGTGTCGATCATCTCTGCATACGCCGCAAATTCATCCGCCCCCAGGTGGGGCACACACAGCCTGAGCCCGGGATGTGCATCCAGGACCCGCCGGATTTTTCCCGCTCCGCAAATTTCGTAGGGATCGCATGCATAGGCCGGGCTCTTGGGCTCCCGGCCGGCGTGGATAACCAGGGGCTTATTCGCCTCGGCGCACACACGGTAAATTTCATCGATTTCCGGACCATTCATATTAAAACATTGCACATGGGCATGAAGCTTGACACCGGCAAGTCCCGCGTCAAAGGCCCGGTAAAGGATTTCTGCCGCACCCGGCTCGCCGGGGAATACCGCAGCCAGACCCGTCACCCGGTTGCCGGCAGAAGTGCACAGATCGGCCATGAAGGCGTTGAGTTCCCGGGCGATGCCCGGCTTGTGCGCATACTGCATGGCCACCACGTGCCCCACTCCGCGGCCAAGCAGAAATTCAAGCAAGTCCCGGGCCGGCATCCGGTAGCGCACCGGCCACGCATGAGTGTCAAACCATTTCCACAGGGCGGAAAAGACCCCCTCCGGAAACACGTGGACATGGGCGTCCACCACAAACGAGGCCCGCTCCGGCACCCGATCGCCTTCCCGATCATCGACTGCAGGCAGCGGGTTGCCCAGCACGGCTTTTTCAGACTCTGACATGACTTCCCTTTTCCACGTTTTCGCCGCCGCACCCGGGTTGATAATCCAAAAATGCTGTTACGGCCGCGAATTCAAGCAAAACCATCCTTCCGATCTTTTCCTGACGATAATACCGGTTACAAAAAGCACAAACAAGTTGTTTCTCTTCCTTGTCGAAATCGGGATCGGGAAAATCATTTCCAGCGGGTTTATATATCATCCGCATCCCCTTTGTTGATCCAAAATTGCCGCCAGCGGCCATTGCATCTTTACTTTTCCGGGGGCATGCGCTACTTTAAGCCAACATCCGAAAACATAACAATCCCTATGCGCCGGACAACTCGAACAAAATCCTGATGCACCGTATCTTTACCATATGCATGCTTGCCGCGGCCCTGCTTGCCTGCCTTGGGGCCCGGGCACCGGCCCAGTTGGAAAACCCCCTTGTGGCCCGGGGGGATCGAAGCTACCCGCCCTACGAATACACGGATGAAAACGGAGATCCAGCAGGCTTCAATATAGAGCTGCTGTACGCACTGGCAGAAGAAATGAGCATGGACATCCGCATCTCAATGGGTCCGTGGAGCCGGGTGCGAAAGCAGTTGGAAGCCGGAGAGATCGATATCATCACGGGCATGCATTACTCCGGGCAAAGGGATTCGCACGTGGATTTTTCCGTTCCCCACACCCGGGTATCCCATGTAGCCTTTGTACGAAAAACCGATAATATCGAGTCAGCTGCGGATATTGCCCAAAAGGCCATCATTGTCCAGCAAGACGACATCATGCACGACTATGTGCGCAAAAATGGCATGGGCCGTTCTGTACACCCTGTGGATGACCCTGAAGCCGCCCTTTCCCTGCTGGCCTCCGGGACCCACGAGTGCGCCCTGCTGCCGCTTCGTCACGGCCTGTATTACATCAAGCAAAACCGATACGATAACCTGGTGGCCATAGAACCGCCGATTTTGCAGACCAAGTATTGTTTCGCCGTGCAGGAAGGCGCCAAGGATCTTTTGTCCCGGCTTAATGAAGGCCTGTTTGCGCTGAAGAACAAGGGGACCTACCGCGAGATTTATCAGAAATGGTTCGGCATTTACGAAAAGCAGGATGCCTGGCAGACCCTGAGATATTATATTTTGGGCCTTTCAGTGGCGTTGGTGCTTCTGGGCGGCAGCCTGATGTGGACTTATCTGCTCAGAAAACAGGTGGCTGCCCGCACCCGGGACCTGGAAGAACAAACCCGACAGCATCAGCAGACGGCCCAGGCCTTAAAGCACAGTGAAGCATGGAAACAATCCGCAGGGCCGTGTTTTCCGGCAACTCATGACAGGGGCGGCTCAAGGCCCGAAGCGAGAAAAGCCGCGAACTCATGGTAACCGCCTCGATCTCTCCCCTGCGAGATGCCATGGGCCAGATCACGAATTTTGTACAGGTCTGCCGGGAAATCACCCGGGAGGTGGAAATGGAAAGACGGCTTCACCAGTCACAGAAAATGGAGGCCGTGGGGACTCTTGCCGGCGGGATCGCACATGATTTCAACAATATTTTTTATACCATGATCGGTTACACCGAGCTTGCCTTAAACGAGGTCGCGCCGGCCACGGACCTGGAAAAAAACCTGAACGAAGTCCTGAAGTCCGCGTGGCGCGCCCGGGACCTGGTCCGTCAGATCCTTTCTTTTTCCCGGCATCGCGCCGAATCCTTCCAGCCGGTGCAGATTTGCCGGATTGCCGAAAAGGCGCTTGCACAAATCAGCGCCGGCCTGCCGGAAAGCATCACGATCAACCGAAAGCTTCTTTCCGATACCCCCGTGCGGGCCGACCCGGATCAAATTCACCAGGTACTGATGAACCTGTTTACCAATGCGATCCATGCCATGGAACAAGCCGGCGGCACGCTTGCGGTGTCAGTGGCGGATGCGGACGTGGATGCGGAAACGGCCCGAGAGCACCCGGACCTGCATCAGGGAGAATATGTCCGCCTGACGGTGGCAGACAGCGGTACCGGAATCCCGGCAGATATCCGGGACCGGATCTTTGAGCCGTTTTTCACTACCAAGGCCATGGATCAGGGAAGTGGCCTGGGACTGGCGATCGTCCACGGCATTGTCAAAACCCACGGCGGCGTGCTTTTTCTGGAAAGCCGCAAATCCCTCGGCACACGTGTCGACATCCTGCTACCGGTGGCTTAAGCCGACACCGATGATTCTCCGGCAGCATTATAGCGGATAGGGCGTCAGGCTCTCATACCCGTCTTCTGTAATAAGAAATGTCTGCTCAAACTGGGCGGACAATTTCCGGTCCGCAGTCAAAGCGGTCCAGCCGTCGTCCTGAACAAAAAGTCTGGGCGTGCCCAGGTTGATCATCGGCTCCACCGTAAAAACCATGCCCGGAACCAATGCGATGCCCTCACCCTTCTTGCCGTAGTGCGGCACCTGGGGCGGTTCATGGAACTCGAAGCCCACGCCGTGGCCTACGAACTCCCTGACCACGGAACATCCCTGGCGCTCGGCACAGCTCTGGATCGCCCAGCCGATATCCCCGATCGTGTGATCCGGTGCAAGCATTGAAATGGCAGCCTTGAGGCTCTCGGCCGCCACCCGGACGATTTTCTGCGCATCCGCACCCGGGGTGCCCACAAAAAACGTCTTGCTGGCATCCGCATAATATCCGTGATAAATATGCGTGACATCCACGTTGATGATATCGCCGTCTTTGAGCTCGTATTCCCCGGGGATGCCGTGGCAGATCACTTCGTTGACAGATGTACATACACTCTTGGGAAAGCCCCGGTAATTCAATGGTGCGGGAACCGCCCCGTAGCGTTCGGCATGTTCGAAAACCACCGAGTTGATGTCCTCCGTGGTGATCCCCGGACGGATCTCGGCTTCCACACGGTCCAGGCTTTCGAGCACGAGGCGCCCGGCCTCGCGAATGCCTTCGATATCCTTTGACTCCTTGAGCCGGATATTGTACTTCTGCTTGTACCACTTCCGGAGGTCAACCGGCTTTTCGGTCTGACGGCCCATGCAGCACTTTTTGTATTTTTTCCCGCTGCCGCAGGGACAGGGATCATTGCGTCCGATCTTGGTTCCGTTTTTCATTTTGACAACTCAATGCGGCCGCGGCCGTGTTTTCAATGTAGAGGCCGCCGCTGGCGGCGGCGTTTTCAATTCAAAAGCAATTCCGCAATTTGCTGCGAAAACTTTATTCCTAAATTAAGCGATTTTTAAGTTTGCCGCAGATACAAGGAAGATGCAGACTCGCTATAGTCAACTATGCGAGGCTGTATCTGACGCAGTAGATGCGGTAAACTTGAAAATCCCGTAGGGTTTCAGATTTTTAACATAGAAATGGATGTTATCCTTTCAAATCAATTGTTTTTAAAAATCTGAAACGCTCAATTTAGGTTATTATTAATCCAGGCCGCCGGCGCTGTCAAGCAATTGCGCCCGGCCCCTGTTTCTGATATAAATGCCACGTGATATTGTCCAGGCACATGAAAGCCTGCCGCAAAGGTCACGCAGACAAAAAAACACATCCGGCAAATACAACAAGGCCACCGCCCATGAAACAGGATGAAATGATACTCAAGACCGTCAAGGAAATCGTGGTGAAGTTCATCGAGATGGGCAACATCTCCCCGACCAGTTTCCACGATCACTTCCGCAACATTTACGCCACCGTGGAAAAATCGGTCAAGGAAGACAAAAAGCAAAGCAGCGGGGCAGACAACAGCCGGCAGTGAGCAGGTGCGGTTTAATGGACCGCTGCCCAGTCCCGGCCCACAGACACGTTGACCTTGAGGGGCACGGCCAGATCGGCAATGTCTTCCATGATCCCCCGGACCAGCTCCTGCAGCGCGTCCACTTCGTCTTCCGGGACTTCAAAAATCAGCTCGTCATGGACCGTGAGCAGCATGACGGACTTGAACCCCTTTTCGGACAATGCTGAATCCACCCGGATCATGGCCATTTTCAGCAGATCAGCCGCAGTTCCCTGAATGGGCGTATTCACTGCGGCACGTTCTGCGACCCCCCGCATATTGGCATTTTTACTGTTAATATCCGGAATATAGCGAATCCGCCCGAATTCCGTGCTGACCCGCCCGTCCTGGCGCGCCTGCTCAATTGTCTGGTCAATAAACGCCTTGACCCCGCGATACCGGTCAAAATAGTGGTCGATATACGTGCGCGCCATTTTCTGGGTAATGCCCAGTTCCTTGGAAAGCGAATACGGCCCCATGCCGTAGATGATTCCGAAATTGATCGTCTTGGCCTGCTGCCGGAGCTCATCGGATACGCTGGCCGCATCGGTCATAAACACCTCTGCCGCGGTCCGGGCGTGGATATCCTCGTTGTTGGCAAACGCCTCGATCAGGATCTCATCCTGCGAATAATGGGCCAGCAGGCGAAGCTCGATCTGGGAATAATCTGCTGCAACGAAGTGCCAGTCTTGTTTCGGGATAAAGGCCCGGCGCACGTCCTTGCCTGCTTCGGTGCGGATAGGGATATTCTGGAGATTGGGGTTTGAACTGCTCAATCGGCCCGTTGCTGTCACGGTCTGGTTAAACGATGTGTGAATCCGGTCGGTGGCCGGGTTGATCAGGCCGAACAGGGCGTCCACGTAGGTGGACTTCAGCTTGGAAAGTCCCCGGTGGCGCAGCACCAGCACGGGCAGCTCATGATGTCGGCACAGGGCGGTCAATACCTCCACGTCCGTGGAATACCCGGTTTTTTTCCTGGTCTTCTTCTGGGTGGGCAGGTTGAGCTTGTCAAACAGGATCCGGCCCAGCTGCTGGGAGGAATTGATATTGAACGCCTCTCCGGCCAGAGTGTAAATATCGGCCTCGATGCGCTCGAGTTCCGCTGCCAGGTCCTTGGACATGGCAGCCAGGCGGTCCCTGTCCACCCGGATGCCGGTTTCCTCCATTTTCAACAGCACCGGGACCAGCGGCATCTCGATATCGGCCATCAGCCGATCCAGCCCGGCAGATGCCAGCATGGGGGCCAGTTTATGATATGCCGCCAGGGTGATGTCCGCATCCTCGCATGCGTACACGATCGCCTTTTCCACCGGCACCTCGGCAAATGTCTCCAGCTTGCCGCCTTCCCGGGCCACCACTTCATCATAGGTGATCATCTTGTGATCCAGGTAGTCCATGGCGATCTGGTTTAAAGAATGGGCCCGCTTTTCCGGGCTGAGCAGGTAGGAGGCCAGCATGGTGTCAAAAACCGCCCCGGCCAGATTCACGCCGTAGCGACGAAGCACGGTCCAGTCGTACTTGATGTTCTGGCCGACCTTCTCAATACCGGGATCCGCCAGAACGGGCCGGAGCTTTTGCAAGACAAAATCGCGCGAAAGCTGTGGGTCGGCATCTGCGCCGGTATGCCCGCACGGCACGTAAAACGCCTGTTCTTCCGCCACGGCAAAGGAAAGCCCCACCAGGCCGGCACGGATGGCCTCGGTGGAGGTGGTCTCCGTGTCCAGGGCAAAACAGCCGGCATTTCGGAGTTTTTCCAGGAGCACATCCAGGGCGGCTTCGTCCCGGATACCCTGGTAGTCCTTGGCGGAAAGATCCGAGACCACGGGGTACTGTTCCTGGAGACGGCGGAATTCCAGGTCCCGAAACAGCAGGGCGAGCCTGTTGTGATCCGGGTCCCTGCGGGCAAGTGCCTGCAGATCCAATTGGACCGGGGCATCCGTGACGATTTTTGCCAGCTTCCGGCTTAAAAAGGCCTGTTCCCGGTTGGCAGCCAGTTTTTCCCGCTGCTTGGCGGCGGTGATCTCTGAGAGCCGCATATACAGGCTGTCCATGCTGCCATAGGCCTTGATCAGGTTCTTGGCGGTCTTGGGGCCGATGCCCGGAACGCCCGGGATATTGTCCGTGGCATCCCCGGAAAGACCCTGTACATCGAGCATTTGAGCCGGCTCCACGCCCCTGGTTTCAATCACCCGCGGCCGATCCGTGGCCTCGTCTTTCATGGGATCCCACATATGTACCTGATCGGTGATAAGCTGGATCATATCCTTATCCCCGGTGACCATGACCACATCATATCCCATTTCCTCCGCCTGACGGGCCAGGGTACCGATCAGGTCGTCTGCCTCATAGCCTTCCTGCATGATCACGGGAATATTAAAGCCCCGGGTGATCTCGTGGATGACCGGAATCTGCATGGCCAGGTCCTCGGGCATCTCGGGCCGGTGTCCCTTGTAATCCGGGTATAGTTCGTGGCGGAACGTCGGCCCCCGGCTGTCAAACACCATGGCCACATATGCCGGATCCCGGTCGTGAACGAGCTTGATGAGCATCCGGGCAAAGCCGTAGGCGGCATTGGTGGGAAATCCCCGGGAGGTGGAAAGCTCCCGGATGGCGTGATACGCCCGGTGGATGTAAGTGCTGCCGTCGATGAGATAGATGCGGTTTTGCTCGGTCATGGGCTGTCATCCGGATGGGTGATACGTTTTCATCATCATGAGGGGCCGGCGGCAATGGCCTTGATCTCGCCGAGCCGATCAATATGGTAGTCGGCCGCCATATCGCGATTGCAGCAGGCCGCCAGCACGACCCCGGCTGACCGGGCGGCTTCCTGGTCAACCGAAGAATCGCCGATATAAAGTACTTCCTCAGGCCGAACCCGGAAAACATCGATAATCCGTATCAATTGCTCCGGGTGGGGCTTGGGATTTCCCACGTCCAGGGCAGTGACCACGAGATCGAAATACCCGTCCAGCCCGTGTTCCGTCAGCACCCGGTTCATGGTATCGGCCCGGTTCGTGGCAATCGCGGTCTTCAGGCCGGGGCGGCACCAGGCCAGCACATCGACCAGGTCCGGTGCCATCTGCATATACCGGATATAGGGGCCGTAGCCCTGTTTTTTGCGAAACGCCTGGGCTGCGGCAAACTCGTGTTCATCCGGAACCAGGTAAGCCAAGGCCTGGTCTGCGGTGGCCATCTGGCAATAGGCGAACTGCTTGTCTGTCATGGGCGGCTTGTCCAGATACGCCAGGATATCGTTGTAATAGGTGCGGTTGGCCTTTTGCGTGTCAAACATCACGCCGTCACAGTCAAAGGCGATCACCTTGAAATTTGCCATACTGCTGCCTATTCCCTCTGTTCTTCGGATGCCAGAATTACGCCGCCCACTGCGATGGTAATGGTTTCGGCCACGTCACTGTCGGTTTTCACGTGAATGGAATCGTGGTACCGGCCCGGGGTCTTTCTCCGATTTTCCAGGTGCAGGGCGTAGCCCTTTTTCCCGGATTCTTCAACCTCTTCCAGCGTATAACGCACATCCACGCCCCGTATGGCCGAAACATCCCTGATATGAAAAGGGTCATCAGTCTGCGGGATGATCCGGACGGTCTCGGAAATCTTTTCGCCGGCTCTGCCGCGCAAAACCACCCGGCGGGGCGCAACTGTGATATAGGGCTTGACCTGCCCGGAAATTAACAGCCGCTGCCGGGAATGATTCGGGTCGTCGGTTGTTACTGTAACCGTTTTGCTTAATTTCCTGCCGCCATCTGAAAGACTCGTGCTGACTTTGACCTTGACGTATCCCTGCCCGCCCGGGGGGATCCGGTCGGTTTTCCCGACCGTGGTGCATCCTCACCCGCTGCGCACCGACTTGAGGTGCAGGGGGGTGTCTCCGGCGTTTTCAATATTGAATGTATGCGTGATATCCGTGCCTGCATACACACTGCCGAAATCATGCTTCGGATGTTTAACCACCGTCCTGGGCTCCCCTGCGGCATCCGAACCGGCCAGGGCCGCAATTGCGCCCAGAAGCGCCATCAGGGCGGCCAAACACACCGCCAGCGGAATTTTCCTTCGAATCATGCGGGTCTCCTCTTTATCCATCCATCTGTTGAAAAACCAGGGTTCTGCTCGGCCATGCCGCGTTACCGGCTGACCCTTCTGAAGGGTAATAAGTGATCCCGCGCCGGATGTCAAGTGCAGCACAGAAAGCTTGCCGGCTGGCAGGCTTTCTGATAAACAGGTACTGAAATGTATGAATAAAATCGCTCAATCCCGGACTTTCGCCATGGAAGCGCCCAACCTATTATCCCGAGAAATCCGATTCTTAATCGGTGCAGCATGCTTTGTGGTCATTGTCGCGGGCATGCGCGCATCTGCTGGCATCCTGGTGCCGTTTCTGCTTTCGGTGTTCGTCGGCATTATTTTTACCCCGCCCATGTTCTGGATGCAGGAAAAAGGGGTGCCCAAGATCCTTTCCATTGCATTTATAATGGCTGTCATTCTGGCGCTGGGAACGCTGCTGGTCCAGTTTCTGGGCGGATCCGTGGCCCAGTTCACCGCTGCTTTGCCTTCTTACCAGTCAAACTTGATGGAGGAGCTGAGAAAACTGATTGTATGGCTAAATGCGCACGGAGTAAATGTCAGCGAACAAATGGTCCGCGAGTACCTGGATCCCGGCATGGCCATGCAGATGGCCGCCCGCACCCTGACCGGGCTCAGCAGCGCGCTGACCAACGCCTTTCTGATCATTCTCACCGTGATTTTCATCCTGCTGGAGGCGGCCGGCTTTCCGGAAAAAATCCGAAACGCGTTCAAGGCCCCGGAAAAATCCCTTTACAATTACAGGCGCTTTACCCGGAGTGTCAACCGATACCTGGCCATCAAAACCCTGCTCAGCGTGCTGACCGGCCTGTTGATCTGGATCTGGCTGTCGGTGCTTGGCCTAGATTTTGCCCTGCTCTGGGGACTGCTGGCGTTTCTGCTCAATTACGTGCCCAATATCGGCTCGATTATCGCCGCCGTGCCCCCCGTCCTGCTGGCCCTGGCCCAGCTGGGTCTCTGGCCGGCCGCGCTTTGCTCAGCCGGATTTGTGGCGGTGAACATGGCCATCGGAAACTTTCTTGAGCCCCGATTCATGGGCAGCGGGCTGGGACTTTCCACGCTGGTGGTATTTCTCTCCCTGGTTTTCTGGGGATGGGTGCTGGGCCCGGTGGGCATGCTCCTGTCAGTGCCGCTGACCATGATCTTTAAGATCGCCATGGAAAGCAACCCGGAAACCCGCTGGCTGGCGGTAATGCTGGGCAATGAAACACCCGGCCCGACGATGCCGCATTCGGAGATCGAAGACGAGCCGGTTGGCTCCGGATCCATAAAAACGCGATAAATCCCGGAATCTGTTTTTCAAATGCCTGTCAAGTGGTCGCTGAGCAGCCTGTATTTTATTTATTTCGCAATACTCGGGATCTACCTGCCCTATTTCAACCTTTACTGTTATCACCTGGGATTTTCCGGTTTTGAGATCGGCACCATCTCCGCGCTGCGCACCCTGGCCACCGCCTTTTTCCCGCTGATCTGGGGTGCGATCGCGGATCGTTTTGCCCTCCGCCGGCCGATTTTCATCTTCTGTCACTTTACCAGCACCGCCATATGGGCGTTTTACCTGCTGACCACCGATTTCTGGTTCATGTTCGCCATTACCGGCTTCTACGGGATTTTCTATGCGCCTCTGATCTCCTTTCTGGAATCGTTTTCCATGGACCTTCTTGACACGGAGAAAAACCGTTACGGAAGGCTTCGGGCATGGGGATCGATCAGCTTCATCATCATGGTCACGGCAGTGGGCCGGGCCATTGACGCATTTTCCGCGGATATCATCATCGTGCTCATCCTCTGCGGCAGCCTGATCCAGTCGCTGCTGGCCTTAAACGTGCCCCACACCGCAGGACACCGGCAGCAGCTTTCCTTTTCCGCGGGCGCCAGGACGCTTTTGCGAAGACGCGTGGTGATATTTCTCATCGCGGCCTTCCTGATGCTGGCCAGTCACGGCACGTATTACGGTTTTTTTTCGATTCACCTGGAAAACATCGGGTTTAACTCCACGTTCATCGGGTTTGCCTGGGCGCTGGCTGTGCTGGCGGAAATCGGCATCATGGTATATTCGGTGCCCATATTTCGGCGGTTTTCCCACGAAAAGGTATTGATTGCCGCATTCGTCCTGACCGGGATCAGGTGGCTGGTGCTGGCGGGCTCCGGGGCCGCCTGGGTGATTCTCCTTACACAACTGCTCCACGCTTTTTCCTACGGCGCCTTTCACGTGGCCAGCATCCTATACATTGACAAGCTCACCCCGCCAGAGACCAAGACCATGGGCCAGGCGGTCAACAATGCCGTGACCTACGGCCTGGGCATCATGGTGGGGTTTATGGCCAACGGCTACTTTTTTGACATCATCGGCGCCCCGGCCTTGTTTGCCGCCTCCGGGGCAATGGCCCTGCTTGGGGGCGCGCTGATGATCTTCGAATCCGCAACCCGCCCGTCAGAGGATTGAAGCCCGGGTAAACAACCCCTGGGCACCGGAATTAGACGGGGGAACTGTCGAGGAGTTGGGACAGGGCGAGACGGCGGGGTGTTTTGCGCAGATGCATCGGGCACGAAAGCGGACGGCGATTCGTTATCGGAAACGGCTTCCTTTCGCTTGCGATACCGATCGATACCGATTTTGATTGGGACAAGAGGATTTGTTCTATCTGCTGGGGATCGGGGGTTTTGCATCCGGGTTGATGACCAGGAAATACAGCCGCCCCCGGTGCTTCATGTGGCCGGCGGCAAGCTCCGCATATCCGCCGCTGCCCCAGAAAATATCGGCCCGCCCGGGCCCGCGGATGGCGCTTCCCGTATCCTGGCTGCACATGAACCGCGAAAAGGCTTGCCAGTGATCCACACCGCCCGTGCCGTCGCCTACCGGCCTTTTTGCCGAAACAAACAGCAGCGCGCCGGACGGGGTGATTTCCTGATCCAGGGCCACCGAGCGCCCCGGGGTCAGTTTTACACCCAGGGATCCAAAAGGACCGTCCTGGGCCTCCTTGAAAAACACGTACCTGGGATTGTAAAAAAAGATCTCCTGCATTTCATCCGGATGCCCGCGGATATAATCGCCGATGGCCTGCATGGACATCTCTTCCCGGCTGATTTTCCCCTTGTCGATTAAATACCTGCCGATGCTGCGATAGGGGCGGCCGTTGGTAATATCATAATTCACCCGGCAGATGCGCCCGCTTTCAAATACAATCCGGCCCGAACCCTGCACGTGAAGGAAAAACCGCTTGACCGGGTCTGCCACCCAGGCGATAACATCTGCGCGCGATTCCAGGACATCGGTGGTTTCAATGGTCCGGCGGTCATAATAAGGCACCACGCGGCTTCCCGTGTTACGCCCGATTACGGTGCTTTTGCCGCATTGCCGGTCAAAAGCGCCCAGGTCCACATGCACCAGATCCCGGGGACGCGCATATACCGGGTACGGATATTTTCCGCTTCTCCGGGGGCTGCCGGCAAGCACGGGTTCATAATATCCGGTAAACAGGACCCGCACCTGCTGCTTTTTCTCTTCAAATGCATACACCCGGGCGTGTTTTTTAAAAAATCTTTTGAGTTCCAACGGAACGGGCCGGGTTCGGACAAATTCCTTAAACCGCTGCAGCCCGGCAGCCAGTTCAGCAGCCGTATACGTATCCGGGCCGAATTCAAACTCCCGGGAAGCCGGCAGCTTTTCGTAATAGGCAATACTAGCCGCAATTGTACGATCCAGCCCGTCAAAAACCAAATCATCGGCAAAATCCGGATAATTCTCAACTGCAACGCGCGTGATCTGCGCGCAAAATACGGGCTGTACCGGCAAAAATAACATCAGCAGGGCCGCCAGCCCGGCCAGGACGCGCACGGCTTCAGGCCTCTTCAGTCTCATCGGCTTCCCCCGGCTCCATTTGCCGCGGCTTATTTTCAATACAGCCCGGCGCGTCCATGGTTTGCCGGTCGGACGGCACCACGCCCAGTTCCCGGAACCTGCGGGCCGATACCAGCACCCGCCGTTCCAGGGATCCCACCGTCCGGTTAAAGGCGGCCACGCTTTTGTCCAGCTCCCGGCCCAGAGAATTGAAATGCCCGATCATGCCGTATAAGCGGTTGTAGAGCTCGCTTCCCAGGCGGCTGACCTCGCGGGCGTTTTCCACGGCCGATTCCTGCCGCCACGCATATGCCACGGTTTTCAGCAGGGTAATCAGGGTGGTGGGCGTGGACAGGATCACGCCCCTGGCCGCGCCCTCTTCAATCAGTCCGGGCTGCCTTGAAAGCGCCGCGCTGAAAAAATTTTCCCCCGGCATAAAAAGCACCACAAATTCCGGAGTGGGCTCGAACTGCCGCCAGTAGGATTTCTGGGCAAGCCGGGTGATATGGGAGCGGACCAGCTCGGCATGACGGTCTGCCTGCTCACGGGCCTGTTCCTCCGAATCGGTCTCCAGGGAATCCAGGTAGGCTGTAAGCGGGACCTTGGCGTCAATGACGATCTGCCTTTGGCCGGGCAGCCGGACCACCAGGTCCGGCCGCAGCATCCCGTCTTCTGTCCGGGCTGCGGCCTGTTCATAAAAATCGCAGTGATTTTGCATGCCCGAGATTTCCGCCACCCGGCGCAGGGTGAGCTCCCCCCACCGCCCCCGTACCTGGGGCTGCCTGAGGGCCTGGACCAGCCTGCCGGTTTCCCGCTGCAGGTCCTGCTGGGTCCGGGCCAGGGTTTCCACCTGCCGGAAAAGTCCGCCATAGGCGTTCTGCCGGCCCTGCTCCATGGTCTGCACCTGCCGCTCAAACCTTTCCAGGGCGTCTAGCACCGGCCGGGTAACTTCTCCGGCGAGTTCCTGCCGCTGTTGGCGCTCCAGGGACCGGGCCCGCCTGGAAAAAACCAGAAAACCGATTGCCAGGCCCATCAGTGCCCCGCCGCCCAGGCCGGCCAGAAGATATAAAACCTCCACGGCTACAATCATACACGCCCCTCCCCCGGGTTGCCCATCAGGCGCCCGGGTCCTGCAAGTCCGGGTTTCTCACGTAATGGCCGCTTTTCCCGCCGGATTTTTCCAGCAGGCACACATCGGATATGACCATTTCCCGGTCATGGGACTTGCACATGTCGTATATCGTCAATGCGGCCACGGAAGCTGCCGTCATGGCCTCCATTTCCACGCCCGTTCGGTCCTCGGCCTCTGCGGCGGCCTCGATGCGGAAAGACCCGGATTCGGCATCCGGATAAAAGTCAATCTGCACGTGCCGGATCTGAATCGGGTGACACATGGGAATCAACAGGTGGGTCTGCTTGGCTGCCATGATCCCGGCAATCCGGGCGGTTTCCAGGACGTTGCCCTTTCTGCTCCGGTTTTTCGAAACTTTCTCAAAGGTATCGGCCCGCATAAAGACCCGGCTTCGGGCAACCGCACGCCGGCCGGTCACGCCCTTGCCGCCCACATCCACCATGCGAGCCCGACCCTTTTCGTCCATATGACTGAACTCGGACATGAAAATACTCCGGTTGATCTTTTTCTCATTGAGGCTTTACGCGAAATTTTCCGTCTTGGCGGTCACCAGCTGCTTGACCGCATCAATCATGCGGGACATGCAGGAAAGCACGTTTTCCCGGAAATCGCCGGCCACCGCAATCAGCATGATATCCTCGCCCACGGCCAGCTCGGCCTTATCGGTGAATTCCACCAGTATCTCCACGATTCCGGGGCTTTGCTTCTCGGATGCAATTATACCGGCAACCTGCTCGTCTTTTACCTGCAGGCGCACCCCGGACACCGGCCGGCCGTCCCGGGATGTACCCCGCACCACCCCGTGATGGGTGAGCATCATCCCGACCCTGTGGTATTCCGGGTGTGCCTTGATCTTCTCGATTAATCGGTTCTGATCCATAATTGTATCTCCTTGTATGTCAGTCATTGCCGCCTGTGCCGGATACTTTCCGCGCCAGCCGCGCCCGGGCCGCTTCCAGGTCCGCGGGGGTGTTGATATTGAAAAAGGTCTCCAGATCCGGGTCAGCTTCCATCACCCGGTTTGCCGGGATTTTCCTGACCCGGAGCTTTTGAAATACCCGCTGGATTTTCAGCTTTTCCCGGCGGATATTATGCTCCACCACGGGCAGGGCTTCTGTTGCATAGGCGGCAAACAGGGGTTCCGTGCCGGCGGGGGTTTCGGGCATCACCGCGGCAATTCCCGGTTCGATTTCGGATAAAACCAGTTCCACCACGGATTTGCGGATAAACGGCGTATCGCACGCCGCCACGAAAATATACGGGGTTCCGGCGTAAAAAAGCCCGGCATGGATGCCGGTCAGGGAGCTTTTCACGGAAAATATATCCGTGACAATGGCCGCATTCCACGGCAGATACGGCACCGGGGTATTGGTCACAAGCAGGGTTTCGGAAAACATTTCCCTGAAAAGGGCAATCACGGGCTGAATCACGGGACTGCCGCCCAGATCGAAAAAGGCCTTGTTTGCGCCGGCAAAGCGGGAACTCCGCCCCCCGGCCAGAATCACCCCGCTACAGGAAAGATGCATCTTGTCTCCAAAAAAACAAAATCTTGATCTTATCGGCAGCCATAGTATACACTGCGTTTATTTTCAATCGTTTTTGTGGTACACAAGCTTCCTGCAACCCGGCAGAACCGGAGTAAAGGAACGAAAAAAGGAAGAATCGATGAGCAACCGCAAAACCATTTGCGAGGCTGCAGAAATCAGCAACATGCTCGACACGCTGGCCCGGCAGATCATGGACTCCCGGGAAAACCCGGAAAGCCTTGCGCTTGTGGGCATTCATACACGGGGGGTTTACCTGGCCAGGCGCATCCGGGAGCGGATCTCCGGCATCGGGTCTGCGGATGTGCCCACCGGAGACATGGACATCAACCTCTACCGGGACGACTGGACCCGCATTTCCCATCAGCCCGAGGTCCGCTCCACCCGGATTGATTTCAACGTCAACCGCAAACAGATCATATTCATCGATGACGTGCTCTATACCGGCCGCACCATCCGGGCGGCCCTTGATGCGATCATCGACTTCGGCCGGCCGGAGCGAATCGAACTGGCCGTTCTCATTGATCGGGGGCACCGGGAACTTCCCATACAGGCCGATTACGTGGGCAGGTTCGTAGATACCCGGCGCGCGGACGCGGTCAACGTGCTGGTTTCCGAGTATGACGGCACCGACCGGGTAGACCTGGTGACAGGCTGAAAAACCGGTTTATTCCATACATACGGATTTATTGGACCATGGGGAAAAAACAGCATCTGCACAATGCGCCGGAAATCATTCATACCGGCATTATCACGGTTTCCTCCTCACGGAGCGAAAAAGACGACAAAAGCGGCCAGTGGATCAAAAAACAGGCGGAAAAGGAAGGTCACCGGGTTGCCGTCTACCGGGTCATTGCAGACAACTCCCGGATAATCGCAAAAGCGGTCTCAGACAGTATCGGCGAACATGATCTGCATGCAATGATCCTGACCGGCGGAACCGGTATCAGTTCTGCGGATGTGACCATAGAGGCCCTGCAGCCCATGTTTTCCAAGAAAATGGGCGCATTTGCCACCTTGTTTACCCAGCTCAGCTTTGAAAGAATCGACTCTGCGGCGCTACTGTCCCGGGCAGCCGCGGGTATTATCGGGAAAACGGCCGTCTTCTGCATTCCGGGAAGCATCAACGCCTGCAAGCTCGCCTGCAAGGAATTGATCTTCCCTGAAATCAAACATATTGCCGCGCATCTCTGAACGAAGGAGCGCGACAGCAAATTCGGAATCCATAAGGAGAACAATTTATGTTCGGTATTGGCATGCCTGAACTGATCCTGATCCTGGCAGTTGCCCTGATCGTATTCGGCCCCAAGAAACTGCCGGACCTGGCTCGATCGCTGGGAAAGGCCATAAATGAGTTCAAAAGTGCCACCCAGGATTTCAAGGCGTCCATGGACGACGAAGTAAAGGACGTGAAAAAACCCTTTGAAGATGTGAAAAAGCCTTTTGATGATGCCGCCCGGAATGTCAACCGGGTCGAAAACCGGCAGGAAACAAGGCCCGAGGATTTATACGGCGGCGATTCCACCGCGCAGAAACAACCGGCAGGCCCAGCCGATAAGTCGTCATCTCAATCGGATCCGGCAGCAGACGAGCAGAAACACAACTCACAATCCGGGGAAAACGATCCGAACCATGGATGAAGAAGAAAAACTCCCGCTGACCGAACACCTCACGGAGCTGCGAGACCGGCTGATCCGGTGTTTTATCGCCGTATTTGTCGGCTTCGTGATCGCCTATATATTCAAGGAACGCCTCTTTCAAATCCTCACCCGGCCGTTGATCCGCGTGATGCAGGAGGGAGAAACCCTGATTTTCACCGGCATTCCGGAGGCCTTTTTCACCTACCTGAAGGTATCGCTGCTGGCCGGGCTCCTGCTGGCAGCACCGGTGATCATATACCAGTTCTGGATGTTCGTGGCCCCGGGTCTGTATAAAAAAGAACGCCGCATGATGATTCCCATTGTCTTCGTCTCGGCCTTTTTTTTCATCGGCGGTGCCCTGTTCGGTTATTTCATCGTGTTTCCCTTCGGATTCAAGTTTCTGCTCAGCTTTGCAACGGAAAACATCCAGGCCCTGCCTTCCATGCGGGAATACCTGAGCTTTTCCTCAAAGCTGCTGCTGGCCTTTGGCGTGGTTTTTGAGTTGCCGATCGTGATCACGTTTCTGGCGCGCCTGGGGCTGGTGACGGTGCCGTTTCTCAAGAAACACCGGAAATACGCCCTGTTGATATTCTTTGCGGGCTCCGCGCTGCTTACCCCGCCTGACGTGGTCACCCAGATCATGCTGTCGCTGCCCCTGATGGTGCTTTACGAAATCAGTATTATCGGCGCACGGGTCTTTGGCAAGCAGCGGGATGTCCCGGACACAGAGGAGGAACCGGAATAGGCCGCATTTCAGCCCAAGCCCCGGAATTATGCAGCGTCCTGGAAATGCAAATGTCTTGCCTGGCGGGAAAAACAGTTGACATCTGCGGTCAGTACTGATACACATATTTTTCCTGGCAAATACATAAAAAGGCGTTTATAAAGAATATATTCTAACCCGTTTCCGAAGGAGGAAGCAATGAGCAAGCGTTTAGGAATCTTGTCTGCAATCGCGTGTGTCTTGGCGGTATTTCTGGCAGCCGGGCTTTATGCGGGCACAACTGTCCCGGATACCGTTAAGATGAAAAACGAAAACGCATTTGACCAGCATCGGATGCCGATCGTCGAATTTTCCCACCAGAAGCATACCGCAGATGACGGTTACGGAATCGGCTGCGGCGAATGCCATCACGACGAAAACGGAGAACCCCTCACGGACCTGAAGGCCGGAGACGACGTTCAGGGCTGCTTTGAATGCCACAGCGGCAAAGGCGCGGGAACGCCCAAAGATTTCATGGGCCCCAAACCGGACGCAGAAGCGCTGAACGCCTACTACACCGCTGTTCATGTCAACTGCGTAGGCTGCCACAAAAAGCAGGGCGGCCCGGTTGCCTGCAACCAGTGCCACATCAAGGAAGGCGAATAACTTATATTATATGCGCTTTCCGCCAGCCGGGGGGGAAAGCAAAAAAAAAACGAAAAAGGCCGTGTGCAAAAGCGCCATCTGCACACGGCCTTTTTTTGATTTCATGCGACCAGGGCACTTAAGCGGAATTTCCCCTGTATCTCTCTGCCGCCTGCACCAGTGAATCCGCCCAATCGGGTGCGCCCAGGGAATGGATATGGGTATAGGTTGCCAGCACGTTTTTGTAGCACAAGCCGTCTCTTTTGTTCACGATGCCCCGCCCCTTTTTCATGGAAAACAGCAGATCCGAATCCCGGCCTTTCCATTCCAGGACCCGGGAGTAATGAAATTCATGCCCCCGCAACTCCCTGCCCCTGGAGAAATACGGATTTCCGCCTTCAACCGAGACAATCGTATAACCATGCCCCTGGGGGCGTCGGGAAAACCCGAAGACAACCGGCAGAACGCCGACCATGGGATAGGCATTGTCCATCACCAGGGATTCGCCCAGATACATCAGGCCGCCGCATTCCGCATAGATCGGCAGACCGCTGTCAACGGCATTCCTGACGCTATTACGGAACCTGAGATTTTCAGCCAGCTGCCGGGCATGCGTTTCCGGAAACCCCCCGCCGATGTAAAGCGCGTCCACTTCAGGCAGGACTCCATCAGAAAGCGGACTGACAAAAACCAGTTCCGCCCCTTCCGCCTGCAAAGCCTCCAGGTTTTCGGGATAATAAAACTGGAAAGCCGAATCCCTGGCCACGCCGATGCGCACCCGGCCTCCTGTCTTGCCGCGGCCGGGGAGAGCATATCCGTGTTCGGGCAGGCCGGCGGGCGCAGACTCCGGGCATAGCGGGTTGACAGCGGCCCGGTCCGCAATCCGGATCACCCGGTCCAGGTCGATATGGGATCGGGCGATCTGCGCGGCGGAATCAACCGCATTGGTGGCCAGTTCATGCTCGACCGTGGGGATCAGACCCATGTGACGTTCCGGGAAGTCCTCCTGGCTGAGCTTGGGAACCGTGCCAAGCACGGGGATCCCGCAATGGGTTTCAATGCTTGCCCGAAGAATTCGCTCGTGCCGACTGCCGGCCACCCGGTTTAAAATCACGCCGCAAATTTTGACTTCCGGGTCAAAATGCAGGCAGCCCAGCACCACTGCGGCCATGGTCCGGGTGGTTTTCGTGCAGTCAACGCAGAGAATTACAGGCGCGCCAAGCATCTTTGCCAGCGAGGCCGTACTTGTGGTGCCTTCTGTATCGAGTCCGTCATAAAGGCCGCGGTTGCCTTCAACAACGGAAAGATCGGTCTTCCGGGAAGCATGGGAAAAAGCCGCGCACAGACGGGTGGCGGGAAAAAGAAAGGGGTCCAGATTATGGCACGGGCGGCCGGCCGCAAGGGCCAGCCACCCTGCGTCAATATAATCAGGGCCCTTTTTGAAGGGAGCGACACGCTTACCGAGTTGGCTGAGAGCCGAAATCATGCCAATCGACACGACCGTCTTGCCGGATCCCCCGCGCAATCCGGCGATCAGAACACGGGGAATCTCAATTGGTTCGGCCCCATTAAGCACAGTCCGGCCCGGTAGTGAAAATAGAAATAAAGCCCAATGGCATGTACAGCCCGCTTAAAGCGGGGGCTGTCAACAATGCATTATTCGTTTTCGTGCTCAGCGCCGGCCTGCTTGCCGGTACCTTTCAAACCGTACATGGAGGTACTGCCGCTTGACCAGAACTCCAGGATGCCCTCATTAATCATCTGGGTGACGATCTTTTTGGCTTCCCGGGGCTTGGCATCCAGAATCTTGGCCAAATCGCTGAAGTAAAACTTGGACTTGGACTTGGATTTTTTCTGCAGGCCTTCAATGATTTTCTGTTTGGATTCTTCGTAGTCCAGTGCCATAGCGCGATGTCCTTATAATGTTAAATGGGGCGTTGCGGCGCGGTGCAAACCGCGCCGCAACGCGCTTTTCTCTGCCCGGCGTTCCGGTACCCGAATCAGGTCTAGAATTTAAACTGCGTTGTCTGGCGCCACGTGTAGTATGCCGGGTCACGAAAATCGTCAATTAGATGATGCGTGAATTCCAGATCACATTTCTCGAAAAACCGCTCCCATCCGATGCGCTCGGCCCACTCGCCCAAGCGCTCGTACTTCCTGGCGTCTGCAGCATAAACATCAACGATTTTCTTGATCGTCTCGGCTGTTTTGGGCCAGCGCGGCGGCTCGTTGGGAATAAATGCCACAGCCACCTTGGAGAACTTGGGCGCGGAAAGCCGGTTGGAGACCTTGCCGCCCACCATCAGCACGATGCCGTCGCCTTCCTTGTCCGCCAGCGGCAGGCCCGGGCACATGGTGTAACAGTTGCCGCAGAACATGCATCGGCTGTTGTTGACCTCCACGCTGTTGACCGTCTTGCCCTCGATCTCCACCTTCTTGGGCTTGATTGCTGCTGTCGGGCAAGCCGCAATGGCCAGCGGAATCTCGCACATCTTGTCCATGTATTCATGGTCGATCATGGGCGGCTTGCGGTGATAGCCCAGAATGGCGATATCCGAACAATGCACGGCACCGCACATGTTCAGGCAGCATGCCAGGGAAATCCGCAGATGCGCCGGCAGCCGCATGTCCTGAAAATCATTGAACACTTCGTCCATGACCCCCTTGACCGGGCCGGAGGCGTCCGTGGCCGGGGTATGGCAGTGAATCCATCCCTGGGTGTGAATGATGTTGGTAATTCCGGCGCCCGTGCCGCCGACCGGGAACTTGTAGCTGCCGCCGGCAAACTTGCGGCTCTGGAGATCATCGATTAACGGCTGGGCCTTATCCTTGCTGTCAACCATGAACTCCACGTTGTTCCGGGTGGTCCAGCGGACGTAACCGCCGCAGTGCTTATCCGCGACTTCACAGATTTCGCGAATTAAGCTGACACTCATCAGGCGCGCGCCGCCGACGCGCACCGTATAGACCTCATCACCGGTTTCAGAAACGTGTACCAGGACCCCGGGCTGCAGGATTTCATGATACAGCCACTTGCCCTTGTTATTTTTGATCACCGGTGGGTAAAACTCTTCATAATGTCTGGGTCCGATATCCGTAATCCGATCCTGCATCGGATTGTTGGGATCATATCCTGAAGATATAAAAGCCATGATCAACCCCCTTCTTATCGCTGGTGATGTTTGCGGAACTCGTGAATGTCTCGATCAAAGCCGCCCGGCACTTCCTCTTCCTTCCAGAAGATGTAGGGGTTGTGCCGCGGCTCCTGGACGTGCTGCGGAATCGGATCAACACCCGTGACCTCCAGCAGCTTCTGGAAGCCCTGTCGCTTCATCAGCTCGCCGAGACGTTCGCGGTTCTTGCCCTCTTCCATCCACCAGTCCCAGATGGATTCGATGACATCTTTGACTTCCTGGTAGTCGTTTTCCTTGTTGACTTCCACAAACGGAAGCAGCAGGGAGCTCATCTGGGCACCGTCCAGGATGGGCGCCTTGGCGCCGACCAGGATGGAACACCCGGTTTGCTTGCCGGGGCGCAGGGCGCGCGGCATGACGTTGATGCAGTGCATGCAGCGATTGCACTCCTTGTTGTCAATCTCGAGCTTGCCGTTTTCATACCGCATACACTCGGTCGGGCACAGATCAATGACCTCTTTCTGAATGTCAAATGCGCCCCAGTCGCGGCCGGCATGGGCACCGCCGTTGGGTTTGAAGTCGCCGTTGACATAGCCCTTGACCGCTTCCTGATCGATGCGGATATCGTCTTTCCAGGTACCGATAAAGGACATGTCCGCACGCGCGATCGAGGCCACGCAGCCGTTGGGGCAGCCGTCGAATTTGAACTTGAACTTGTAGGGAAATGCCGGACGGTGCAGCTCGTCCTGGTATTCCATGGTCAGATGCGTACACAGGTCCTGCGTATCATAGCAGGCATATTCGCAACGGGCCTGGCCGATACAGTCAGACGGAGTTCGCAGGTTGGACCCCGAACCGCCCAGATCCTGATCATGCTTGTGGGTCATTTCATAAAAAATCTCCTCGAGCTGAGGGGTAAAGGTGCCGAGGAAAATAATGTCTCCGGTGGAGCCGTGCATGTTGGTCAGCCCGCTGCCCCGGAACTCCCAGAGATCGCAAAGCTGCTTGAGATACTCCGTTGTATAAAAATGCCCGGACGGCTGGTTGACCCGCATGGTGTGGAAATGGGCCACGCCCGGAAAGTTTTCCGGCTGGTCGCAGTAACGACCGATCACGCCGCCGCCGTATCCGAACACGCCAACGATGCCGCCGTGCTTCCAATGCGTTTCCCCGTCCTTGTAGGAAAGCTCAAGCACCCCCATCAAGTCTTCAATAACATTGCTGGGAATCTGGAATTCGACATTGTTGACATTCTTTGCCCTTGACTCGGCTTCCTGCTTCATGTCCGAAACAAAACTCGGCCATGGTCCGCTTTCAAGCTGATCGAGCAAGGGGGTTTCATGCTTTGCCATTGTCATACCTCCCTTTCATTAAAATTAAGCCACGTCGTCTTTATCCCTGTGAGACCTTACAAACACCTGCCAAATATCGCAAGACACGATAACAACCACAATAAAAGGTTATTTTTATAAAATGGTTGGCGCTTATTGTCAACAAAAAACGGTTCCTTTCTGCCTGGAAACCGCTTGTTGGCAAACACTTTGATCCGCCTTTTCAGCAACCCATGACCGGCCTATGCTTTGCGGTATTTGTCGATTTCCGAGACGATTTCCGGGGCCACTTCATAGCCCAGATCCCGGGCCCGATCACAGTGCTGGACCGCTTTTTCATAGTCGCCTTTTTCCAGATAGGCAATGGCCAGATTGTTATGGGCAACCGGAAAGTTTTCGTCAATTTCCAGTGCCTTTAAACCGGCATCAATGCTCTCGTCCACCAACCCGGCAAAAAGATATGCATTGGCCAGCGTAACATGGGCCTGAATGAACCTGGAATTGTACTTGATCGCCTTTTTCAGGGCGGCGATGGCCTCTTCCACGTTCCCCTTCTGGAGCTGAACAAAACCGATATTGCCGTGACCTTCGGCAAACGCCGCCCGCACCTTCACACTTTGCTGATTATATGCCAGGCAGCCGTCGATATCCCCGCGCTGAAGCTGGATCCCTCCCAGCTGGACATAGGCTTCAGCCAGGGTGGGGCTGCAGCGGATGGCCTCCTTGAGCTCCTCTTCGGCTTCGTCAAACCTTCGCAGTCCCAGCAGTGCCGTGGCCAGATTGTAGTGGCTCATCCCGCAATCCGGATTGGACATGATGGAAAACCGCTGCTCTTCGATATATTGGTCTACTGTTTTCTCGCTTGTCATAAAAACTCCCTTTTCCCCGCTATTTTCTGCACCCGGCAGCAAACCGGCGTGCCTGAAGTCTGTTGGCTTCATAATTGAATCATCGCACACTAAAAAATGAGACCGCAAATTGTCAAGTAAAATCCCATTTGATGCGCAATCTTCATAAAACCCCCTGTTGGCCAGTCCCTGTCGTCGTCTTTCCCCGGGGTTGCCCACATTTTTTATTTGACACCTTTTTTGAAGTTCATAATAATATTAAAAATACGGTAACAACGGATCGATTCCGGACCCGTTCGCTTAACGAATAAAGAACTTTCCCATACGCTGCAGTGATCGAGACTGCCAAAGCCATAATAAGGAGGAAGGCCTATGCAGCCAGGATGCTATACTGCCCTGATCACCCCGTTTGACGGCAATGCGGTTGACGCGGCGGGCATGGAAAAGCTGATCACATTTCAGATCGAAAACGGAATCAACGGCATTCTTGCCGTGGGTACCACGGGAGAAAGTCCGACCCTGGACTGGGACGAGCACATCCGGGTCATTGATGCCGTTGCCGGCCAAGCCCGCAACCGGTGCACCTGCATTGCAGGCACGGGCAGCAACAACACCGCGGAAACCCTGGAAGCCACGCGCCATGGGGTCAAGTCCGGATGCGAGGCCGTATTGCTGGTCGATCCCTACTACAACGGGCCCAGTTCCCTGGAAATCCGGCGGGAATATGTGGCGCCCGTGGCCCGGGAATTTCCGGGAACCACCGTTATTCCGTATGTGATCCCGGGACGGACCGGGGCGCAGATGTTTCCCGAGGACCTGGCAATTCTTTTCAAAGACCACCCCAACGTCAGCTGCGTCAAGGAGGCCACCGGCAGCCTGGAGAACATGCGCCGCACCCGCCGTTGCTGCGGGGATCAATATTTGATCCTCTCCGGAGACGACGGCATCACCTATGACATGATGACCGATCCGGATATCCGGGGCGGCGGGGTGATCTCCGTGATGGCCAATATCGCGCCAAAAGCGGTCAGCGAGCTGGTCGCCCACATCCTGGAAGGCCGCACGGATGCGGCCAAAAGCACTTTTGACGACTTAAAGCCCCTGTTTGACATCGTCTCGATTAAAACCACCGAAAAGACCCCTTACGGCGAGGTCACCTGCAGGGCGAGAAATCCCGTGCCGGCCAAGACCCTGATGCAGATCCTGGGCATGCCTGCCGGTCCCTGCCGGCAGCCACTGGGAAAAATGACACAGGCGGGCCTTGACACGGTTCTGGAAGCCGCAAGAAAGGTGCATGTCAATGCCCCCCATGTCCTGGTCCCGGCTGCGGATTTCTTCGGCATTGACATCGAACAGCGCCTAAACGACCCGAAATTTGCCGAAGGGCTGGCATACGAGAAATATTAAAATAAAAAATCCGTAGCACGAAATCCGAAATCCGAAACAAAAATGCAATTACCGAAATTCAAATGCTCAAAACGAATGCAACGAAACCTTTGTGCAGAAATGTTTTGAAAATTTGATATTCGGATTTTGAATTTGTTTTGGATTTCGATATTCGGATTTCGGATTTATGACTGTGTTTTCCTTCAGCTCTTTTCCATCTCCGGCCCCCCGCCGGATTTTCCGGCCTCTTCCCTCCGCCTGCGCCGGCTCTCGGCCTCCTCGGGGTTTAACTGGAAGTCGCCTTCCTGGAAAAGCAGCCATTTCAGCCACCGGAAACTGAAATTCAGCAGCGCCAGTTCGTCATTGCGGATTTCCGCCACGGTTTCGTTATCCACCTGGTAGAGGTTCAAAAACGAACTTTCAAACACAAACCGCCGGAACCGGTCGATATCATAGCTGGCCGTAAAAAACATGTTCTTGGTTTTCTCCGTCAGGCGGATATTGGAGGGAATGGAACGTTTGCGCACGAGCAGCTCGGTCCACGGCGCGTTTATACTGTCATAGACATCCACCCCCTGGTCGCGCCGCCATTCTTCAACACTCCACTCGGCATCCTCTTCAAACCCCTTGCAGTGCGGCTCATTGATGAAAAAATAAAACCCTTCGGCCACCTCGGGCTTATGGCTCAGGGAAGCCACGCCCAGCGGATAATACCGGCAGGTGGTGGGTCGGTCCGCATAAATAATGCAGCCCGCATCCTCCCGCACAAACGGACAGACGGGCTCGCCCGGCTGATCATCGAGCATTCGAAGCGTAACCACCGGCAGATCGGTTTTTTCCAGCAACTGCGGCGTGGTGTACATCGCCAGAAACTCCTCGGAGGTCATCTGCAGGCGGTTTTTCAAACGGACAATATCGTAAGGGGTCAACATGATGTTAATCCCGCGGCAGCAGCGGGTAAAACACGAGATCCCGGGATGACACCGGAAATTAAAACGGCTTTGGGCACTGAGCTTGACCGGCGGGATGCCGGCGTTATTTTCTGTTTCCATGGCAATGCTCCTTATATGGTTCAATTTAAATGCGTTTATTCTTAATCTCTTCGTAAAAATCAACTTTGGTGGATCCGTAAAACCAATAAAATATAACATTCAGAAGCTTGATTACTCAACCCCTTCGGGCATGGGCGCCACCGGCGCGCCGCCGAGCACGTAGCCGCCGTCGATGCGCAGAACCGAACCCGTCATGTAAGGGGCGTCCTTTATTATAAACAAGACGGCCTTGACCACATCCTCGAGGCGCCCGATCCGGCCCGCCAGCGTATGGTCCACAATTGCCTGCTTCTGAGCTTGGCTCAGAAGCCCCCACCCCCGGGTGCCATGGGCATGGCGGGTTTCGAAAATTCCCAGCATCAGCTCGTTTACCCGGACTTCCGGGGCTCCGAGCCGGGCCCATGTTTCGGTCAGCAGCGAAACCCCGCGGCTGGCGGCGGCATAACCCTCGTTAAAAACCAGGCTGGCTGGACCCGAACGCCCCACGATGGATGCGATGGATGAAAAATTGATCACGCATCCATCCCCGGTTTCCTTTAAATGCGGCAGGGCGGCCTCCAGGACCCATTGCTTGGCCCGCAGCGTGGTGGCCACTTCGAGGTCCCACTGCTCGCGCGTATACGGGCCGTGTACCACCGGCCACCCCCCTCTTTCAATGTTATTGATCAGAATGTCGATCCGGCCGAAATGATCGGACACGCGCCGGACAAAGGGAGCAATGGATTCGGTTTCCAATAGATTGACCCGTTCGATCAGGTGAGGCACGCCGGTTTCGGCAAAATCGCGCTGCATATCGCCGAGGGATTTTTCCCAGTCGTAATAGGTCAGGCCCAGCCGCACCCCGCGGCGGGCCAACTCCAGGCCGACAGCCTTGCCGATTCCCTTGATGCCGCCCAGGACCAGCGCTGTTTTACCGGCTAATTCCATACCTGCAGATTCTGCTCATTGAGTGAGTCTCCACGCGCATAGCGGGTGGCCTCAGGCAGCCTCCTTTAAAAGAGGCAGGAAATAAATTCGAAATTCGAAGCACGAATATCGCACGTTAGTATCCCGTAAGGGATAAACAAATTCTAATGACCAAAATTCAAAATCCGCGCGTTAGCATCCCGTAAGAGATAACCAGATGCGGAAAATGGAACAACTGCCGGAAAAACCGCCCATATAAGTACCTATTTTGCTATTTTCTTATTTTGATTGAAAATTTAAATCTTCCTCCCCCGAAACCCCACCAATTCCGGCCGAGGATCACATACGGGCTTCTGTCTGCGGGCGGTCCCCCGATTCATGCCGCAGCAGCGCTGCGGCATACTGCATGGCAAACCGCAGGAGCGCTTCGTCATCGGCCGGGTCCGGCTCATCAAGAGGAAACCCGGGGTGCCGGCTGTCAGCCGACGCCTGCGGATGGAAATCCGTTTTCCAGGCATCAATGTCATACAGCGCGGCAAACAGCTTTTCTCCGAGAGCCCCCTTAACCGGTCCGGGCAGGTATTGCTGTTTAACCGATATTACATCGATCATGGCATCGTTTAATTCGTTATACGGCTCCAGCCCCTGATCGGCAATCCACTGCTCAGCCGTCATGGGCAATCCCTGTTCGAAACCCCGGCAGTGCGCCTCACGTATCAGTGCATAGGATTCGGTAAGGCTGCCGTCATTGCGGGCCCGGCGAAGCATTCGGGCCAGCGGGTACATCCGGCAGGAGCCGGGCCGGTTTTCATATACCCGGCAGCCTTCGGCTGCAACAAACGGACATTGCTTCTCCCCCGGTTCCGCGGGCTTGAGGGTTACCACGGGCAATCCGGTCTGCGGGCCGTCATGGCAGAGGGTATATGCCGCCAGGAAATCGCCGGTATGCATATCCAGGTGTCTTGCCAGCCGCAGGACGTCATAAGGGGCAAGAAACTGGTTCAAATCCCGGCAGCAGGCATTGAAACAAGGCACCTCCGGCCCGCATGAAAAATAAAATACTTCGTTATCCGCAATGGGGCGAAACAAACTTTCCCCTTCCATCGTTTTCTGCTCCGCTTGAATTTGTCCTCACCATATGTTTTTTGCCGCCCGGGATCAATGGAATTTTATCAAAAAACAAGGCCCGGAAACTATTTTCCCTTGCATCCTGATGCAAGTATGGTATAGGTTTTTGCTTAAATTGAAGTCACTGCATCATTTAAACAAGGCATTGGATTATAGATTTCAAGGAGGTGCCAAATAGCCAAGGCAAAGAGCAACGAGAAACGGGTGAATATCAACAGCGAGATCAAGGCCTCGGAGGTTCGGGTCATTGACCCGGACGGAAATCAGCTCGGCGTAATACCGACGCACTCCGCCCTCTCCGAAGCCGAAAACGTCGGCCTCGATCTTGTGGAGGTTTCTCCAAACGCAACCCCCCCGGTTTGCAAGATCATGGATTACGGCCGATACCGGTACCAACAGGACAAGAAACAGCAGGAGGCCCGCAAAAAACAATCCGCCATCCAGGTCAAGGAAATCAAGGTCCGCCCGAAAACCGACTCGCATGACCTTGAGATCAAGCTCGGACACATCAAGAAGTTCATTGACAAGAAGAACAAGGTCAAAGTGACCCTGATGTTTCGAGGACGGGAAATTACCATGACAGAGCGGGGCAAAGCGGTGCTGGAGCAGATCGCCGAGCAGGCAACGGAATTTGCCACCATAGAACAGCCGCCGAAAATGGAAGGCCGTACCATGACCATGCTGCTGGGCCCGAAGTAGCCATACCGGGCGGCCTGTCGGCAAAACCGCCGCCCCGGAAACTTCCGGCTCTTTCCATCCGTTTCGACAGCCCCGATCAAAGCAGGCCCGTGGGCGCGGGAAATTTATGTCCCGCGCCTTATATTTTTTTATTGACGCCTCCCAAATTATGAGGCATATTTTATCGTTTCAAAAATTTGGGGGAAACTACTTGAATTTTATTTGCAATTTCTGCAGGGAGAGCGATCATGCCGAAACTGAAAACCAATCGGGCTGCGGCCAAACGGTTTAAGCGTACCGGCACCGGCAAATTCATGTTTGGCAAATCCCATGCCAGCCATATTCTGACCAAAAAAACGAGAAAACGCAAACGTGCGCTCAGAAAAAAGCAGGTCATGGATGCCACCAACGTGAAAACCGTCAGGCGGCTGATGCCGTACGCAAATTGAGGCAAAAGGTATAAAAAGGTAAAGGAGTATCTCATGCGAGTCAAAAGAGGATATAAGGCCAGGCGCCGCCGGAAAAAGGTCCTGAAGCTGGCCAGCGGATACCGGGGCGGTCGGAGCAAGCTTTACCGCACCGCAGCCGATGCCGTGGACAAGGCCCTGATGTATGCGTATCGGGACCGCAAGGTCAAAAAACGCCAGTTCCGCCGGCTGTGGATTGTCCGCATCAATGCCGCCGCCCGGATGAACAATCTGTCCTACAGCAAATTCATCAGCGGATTAAAGCGCGCCAACATCGAGCTGGACCGGAAGGTGCTGGCGGATCTGGCTGTTTCCGATCCGTATGCATTTTCTCAGCTGGCCGGCACCGCCTCGGCCCAACTGCAGCAGTAATCCTGGTAACCGGTTGACTGGCCCCGGGTGATGGAACGTGAGCAAGCCGATTGAACAGATTCGAGAAGAAGCCCTGGCCGAACTTTCACAGGCCGGGGACGCAGATGCGATCCGGGCCCTGTGGGTCAAATACCTCGGCCGAAAAGGGGAGGTTACCGGCTTTTTGCGCAACATTTCCGAGCTGCCCAAGGACCAGCGGCCGGCTGCCGGAAAAAGGGCCAATGAAGTCAAAAAGGAGCTCGAATCCACCTTCAACGAGTCCCTTGAACGACTTGCCGGCCAAACCGGACAGTACAGCGAAGCCATCGACGTATCCCTGCCGGGCAGGCCGGCACCTCTGGGCACGCTCCACCCGATCACCCGAATCACCCGACTGATCTCCCGGGTATTTGCGCGCATGGGGTTTGGCATCGCCGAAGGCCCGGAGGTTGAATCGGACTATTACAATTTCGAGGCGCTCAATATCCCCAAAAATCACCCGGCCCGGGACATGCAGGACACATTTTACGTGTCTGACAACGTGGTGCTGCGTACCCACACTTCCCCGATCCAGGTGCGGTACATGGAGGCCCACGACCCGCCGATACGGATCATTGCCCCGGGAAAGGTATACCGATGTGATTCGGATCTCACCCATACGCCCATGTTTCACCAGGTCGAAGGCCTGCTGGTGGATGAAAACGTCTCCTTTGGCGACCTGAAAGGCGTTCTGACCGCTTTTGTTCATCAGGTTTTTGACATCCAGACCAGTCTGCGCTTCAGGCCGAGCTTTTTCCCATTTACGGAACCGAGTGCCGAGGTGGATATCCAATGCGTGATTTGCCGCGGCAGCGGCTGCAAGGTCTGCTCGCATACCGGCTGGCTGGAGGTGCTGGGATGCGGCATGGTTCACCCGGTGGTCTTTGAGAACGTGGGCTATGACACGAATCGCTACTCCGGGTTCGCATTTGGCATGGGCGTTGAGCGCATCGCCATGTTAAAGTACGGTATCAACGACATCCGAATGTTTTTTGAAAACGACATTCGTTTCTTAAGGCAGTTTTAAAATGAAGGTCAGCCTGGACTGGTTGCAGCAATACGTGGACCTGGACGCAAGCGCATCTGACCTTGCCGATGCGCTGACCATGGCGGGGCTGGAAGTCGAAGCCGTGCTGGATCCCTACCGGCACATGGAATCCGTGGTGATTGGCCGCATTATCCAAACCAAACCTCATCCGAATGCGGACAAGCTTTTCTGCTGCGAGGTGGACATCGGGTCCAAAACCGTGCAGGTTGTCTGCGGCGCGCCCAACGCCGAAGCCGGAATAAATGCCCCCTGCGCGATGCCCGGGGCGGTTCTGGCCTCCGGGATGACCGTGGAAAAATCAGAAATCCGGGGCCAATTTTCCGAAGGCATGCTCTGCAGCGAAGCCGAACTCGCACTCGGAGACGATGCTTCCGGGCTCATGCAAATAAATGCCGAGCACGCCCCGGGCATGCCCCTGGCCCGGGCCCTGGGACTTTCGGATACGGTATTTGAAATCGGCCTGACACCCAACCGTCCGGACTGCTTAAGCCATATCGGCGTGGCCCGGGAAATTTCCGCCCTGCGTGCAAAGCCGCTCAGGATCCCGGATATTCCGCCGGCCGACGGCCCGGAAAAAATTGCCGAGCATACCTCCGTGACCATTGAGGATCCGGACCTCTGCCCGCGATATGCCGCGGCGCTGGTCTTTGAGATTTCCGTGGGTCCGTCTCCGGCATGGCTTCAGCGGCGGCTGCGGGCCGTGGGATTAAAACCCATCAACAACATCGTGGACATTACCAATTACGTGATGATGGAAACCGGGCAGCCGCTTCACGCCTTTGATTTTGACCGGCTGGAACAACACCGGATCGTGGTGCGCACCCCCCGGGCGGAAAACACATTTACCACCCTGGACGGCAAATCCCGCGAGCTGGATGCACAAACCCTGCTGATCTGCGACGGAAAAAAACCGGTGGCCATTGCCGGGGTCATGGGGGGACAAAATTCAGAGATCATGGAAACCACGACCCGGGTGTTAATTGAAAGTGCCTGTTTTAACCCGGTTTCCATCCGGAAGACCGCCAAGCGCATGGGAATTTCCACGGATGCCTCCTTTCGCTTCGAGCGGGGAGTGGACCCGGAAGGCACCGTTTACGCGATGAACCGGGCAGCCGACCTCATGGCAGAACTGACCGGGGGTACCCGGATCAACGGCATTATCGACGAACACCCCCGCCCGACACCGCAAAAAACCATCAGCGTGAGCTGCCAACGGGCCAACCGGCACCTGGGCACCCGACTGGAGCGCGACGAGATGGCGGCCTACCTGGAATCGGTCGCGTTTTCCGTGGCCTTGCCGGAGACGGATCAACTTGCCGTGACCCCGCCGTCATTCCGGGTGGACGTGGATCGGCCGGAAGACATCATGGAAGAAATCGCCCGGCTCCGGGGATACAACCGCATCCCGACCACATTTCCCCGGCTCACCGCCCGGGCCGAGCCCCCGGCACAGATGGTCGAGCGCAAAGAGCAGATCCGCGGCCTGATTGCCGGGTTTGGATTTTACGAAACCATCAATTACGCCTTTACCGCGGCCCAGGCAGCAGACCGCCTGGAGCTGGCAACGGGCGATCCCCGCAGAAATGCCGAGAATCTTTTAAACCCGCTCTCAGAGGAACAGGCGCTGATGCGCACCACGCTGATGCCTGGACTTCTGGAGACCGCCCGGAAAAACATTTCCCGCCAGGAAAAAGACCTGAAGCTCTTTGAACTGGGCAAGGCCTTTTACAAAACCAAGCACCACGAACTGCCCCACGAAGTTGAAATGCTGGCCGCCGTGTGGACCGGCGCCAGGAGGCCGGCGGCCTGGCACACGGCAGCCGAGCCCTGCGATTTCTATGATATCAAGGGTGCTTTCGAATCCCTGCTGTTCGGGCTGGGCCTGGAAAAATTCACCTGCTCGCAGATGCCGGAAAGCGGATGCAGCTATACCCGGTCCGGCCGCACGGCCCAGGTGCGCCTGGGAGACACCTACCTCGGGTTGATCGGGGAAATCAAAGCCTCGGTGTTAAAACAATTCGGCATCCGGCAGCCGGTATTTGTGTTTGAGGCACACCTGGAAGCCCTGATTTCCTGCCTTCCCGAAACGCCTGAATTTACTCCGATCCCGAAATTTCCGGCCATGGCCAGAGACATTACGCTGATCGTGGAAAACCGCATCGAGGCCGGAGAGATCCTCAATTCGGTCCGGGGCATGGAAACCGGTTTGATCGAGGATGTATACCTGTTTGACGTCTACAGCGGCGAGCCGATCCCGGCGGGCAGAAAAAGCCTATCCATTCGCGTGGTATACCGCTCGCATACCCACACGCTTGAAGACGCACAGGTCAACGAGCTTCACCGGCAGATCACCGACAGCCTGCTTGCGGCATTTGACGCCGAGCTGCCGGCATAGAGGGGAAAACTCGAAATCCGAATATCGAAATTCGAAACAATACCAAATTACTTAATTTCAAAATACCGAAACAAAATTTTTAAAATTCAAAATCCCAGTTTATTCATTTTGAAAATTTAATATTTCGAATTTGCTTCGAATTTCGATATTCGTGCTTCGTGCTTCGTGCTTATGGCCGTTATCTTCCCGATGACCTTGCTAACACCGGGGAGTCTATAGCCGGCGAAATGGTTGCCAAAGGATCCTTTTATGTCTTCCAGCGGTCAGATTCCCGACAAGCTCTATTTCCGGATCCGGGAAGCAACCGAGATCACCGGCCTGGCCGCCTACGTGCTGCGTTTCTGGGAATCCGAATTTTCCGAGATTCGCCCCAGGCGGACCGAATCCGGCCAGCGGCTTTACCGCAGATCCGATATTGAAGCCATCCTGCGCATCAAGCACCTGCTTTATGAAAAAAAATTCACCATCCAGGGCGCCAAAAAGCATTTAAAACAACAGGCAAAACAAACCGCCCCCGCAGACAGCAGCAATCTTCTCCGCGACATCCGGGCCGAACTGGAGACCATCCGCTCCATTCTGGACCAATAGCCCCCGCCCCCATTTTGATATTGACAAACATGATTTTATTACCTATTTTAGGCCCGGAATTTGAGCGGGCATAGCTCAGTTGGTAGAGTACAAGCTTCCCAAGCTTGGTGTCGCGAGTTCGAATCTCGTTGCCCGCTCCATCTTTTTCCGCGGCGCTGAGCGGCAACATTTGGCACGCCGCTGAAGCCGCAGAAAAAGGTGCCGGGACGAAACGCTGAGAGAGCTGATCAAAACGGGCTGTTTGCCCGTTTTTTATTTATTTGAACGGGAATATGAAAAAGGCGAAAAAAAAACATTCACCGGCCGGACCGGAAGCCGGAGAAAAACCATCAGTGGCCCCGCAGGAGGTTGTCTCTCTGGTATGGGAGCTGGGAGATCCCCTGTGCGCCGCAGAGGGCATGGAACTTGTCCACGTGGAGTACCAGCGGGAGCCCGGGGGATGGGTGCTTCGCCTTTTTATCGAAAAACCGGACGGCGTCGGCGTCGAGGACTGCAGCACCGTCTCCCGGCAGCTCGGGGACTTGCTCGACATCAAGCTGGAGACCGATCTGCCCTACACCCTGGAGGTCTCCTCGCCGGGACCGGAACGGCCGTTGTCGAAAAAGACGGATTTCAACCGCTTTGCCGGGCATACGGCGCGCATCCGAACCCGCAAACCGCTGGGCGGACAAAAAAATTTCAAAGGCGTTCTCGCCGGTATTACAGAGGATGATATGATCCGGCTCACACTGGAGCAGGAAACGGTTGCCATACCTTACCGGGAGATGACAAGAGCCAGACTGGTCAACTATCACGGAGACGACAAATGCTGATCACAGACATGAAACGCGTTATTGAACAGGTCAGCCAGGACAAGGGCATAGACTTCTACGTCCTGGTTAAAACCCTGGAAGAAGCCTTGCGCTCCGCGGTTCGGAAAAAATTCGGGAATAAGATCGATATAGAAATCCAGTACAACGAAGAAAGCGGGGAACTGGAGGTATTCCAGTTCAAAAACGTGGTCGAGGAAATTACCGACCCGGACTTTGAAATCACGCTTGAGGAAGGGCGCAAGCTTGACCCGGAATGCGAGGTCGGCGACAGCCTGGGCACCAAGATGGACACCACCACGTTCGGCCGTATTGCGGCCCAGTCGGCCAAACAGGTAATTATTCAGAAACTCAAGGCCGCCGAACGAAGCGTGGTGTACGAAAACTTCATCAACCGCAAAGGCGAAATCATCAACGGCATTGTCCAGCGGGTCAGCCGCAACGAGATCATCGTCAATCTCGGCCAGGCTGAAGCCGTGCTGCCCAGACGCGAACAAATCCCCAATGAGACTTATCGCCGGGGCGACCGCATCCGGGCCTACATCCTCAAGGTGCACGACGAAAGCCGGGGCCCGCAAATCGTTCTGTCCCGCACGCATCCGGAGTTTCTTATCAGCCTGTTTAAAACCGAAGTGCCGGAAATTACCGAAGGCATGATCAGCGTTATCAGTGCGGCGCGGGAAGCCGGCAGCCGGGGGAAAATCGCGGTCCGGTCCAATGATCCGGATATCGACCCGGTCGGCGCGTGCGTGGGAATCAAGGGCAACCGGGTGCAAAGCGTGGTCCAGGAATTAAAAGGCGAAAAAATCGACATCATTCCCTGGCATATCGATCCGGCCAAATTCGTGTGCAACGCTCTGGCTCCGGCTGAAATCTCAAGGGTCATCATTGATGAAGTCAACCATACCATGGAAGTGGTGGTTCCGGATGACTCCCTGTCCATTGCCATCGGCAAGCAGGGACAGAATGTGCGGCTGGCCTCCAGGCTGACCGGATGGCACCTTGATGTTATCAGCGAAACACGCTATAATGAAGGTTTACAATCAGGATTCCAGTCCTTGATGAACCTCTCGGGCGTGCACGAAGCTCTGGCCAATTTGCTGTTTGAGAAAGGATATTTTTCAACCGAGGATTTAAGCAAGGCCGCAGCCGAAGACCTGGTCCAGGAAATCGGGGTGACCGAAGACGAAGCCCGGACCCTGATAGAAGAAGCGGCAAGTGACCTGGAATCAAACGAAAAGCCCCAGGATCCGACCCCCGGTGTCTCGGCGGATGCCGAGCCGGAAGCCGGGGAAGACGAAGCAGCCGATGATGCGGATCCGAACAATTCAGGGGAATAAAACAGATTTGATTGCACAAGGCTCTGACACTGGATCCTGTATCGCCGCGCGCATCAGCGGCGTCCCACGATTTCGGGAAAAGCATCTTGGACGATCAAGGGGGATGGATGGCAAAACGCAGAGTATTTGAGCTCGCCAGAGAGCTGAACATGAACAACAAAGAGCTTCTGGACAAGATCCGGGAAATGGATATAGAAGTTTCCAGTCACCTGAGTTCTCTGGAAGAGGATACCGTGAATCATGTGAAAAACCATATTTTCGGCGCGAAAAAAGAAGCTGAAGTCGAGGATACCCGGGTCAGACCCAACGTGATTCGCCGGCGAAGAAAGGCAGCGGCCGAACCCCGCACCGAGACGGCCAAAGCCCAACAACAGCCGGAACAACCCGCCGCCCCGCAGGCTGAAACGCCCGGGGCGCAGCAGGAAACACCCGGAGTCCGCACTGCAGATCCCGGGAAGCAGGCTCCTGAGGAAACTGCGGCCGCCCCATCCGCCGCCGGTGAAGCCGAAGCCGGGCAGCCCGAAGAGAAAACAGCCGAACCCGAGGCGGAACAAGCACCGGAAGCACCGGCGGCGCCCGGGGAAATCAGCCGGGATAAGGCAGCAGAAGAAACGCAAACAGCCGGGCCGGCCGCAGAGGAAACCCCTGATGCCGAGCAGGCTGCAGAAGCCACCGACCAGCAACCCGGAGCCGGGGAGCCCGAAAAACAGCCCGCGGAATCCGAAAGCCGGTCAGCCAAGGCACAAGCGCCCGCCGGAGAAGAGCCGCCGGGCCAAGCGGAAAAACAGGAGGAAAAGCCCAAAAAAGCCAGGAAAAAGGGCAAAAAGGGCGCGCCTGCCAAGATTATCCGGATGCCGGAGCCCGAAGAAAAGTCGGAACCCAGGACCATCGAAGCCCCCGAGCCCAAAGCCCCCGCACCTGAGACCGAGGCGCCCGCGGAAAAAACGGCAAAACCTGCAACTGAAGAAGAAAAGCCCCGGACCAAAAAGAAAAAACGAGCCGATGCCGACGAACCGGTTACCGAGACCGAAAAGGCCAAAAAGGGCGGAAAGAAAAAGGCTTCTTTCAAGCGCAAGGAAGTCGTGGAAGGCGATGCGCTTTATGACAACCGCTTCGGGCGGGCCAAGAAAGGCAAAAAAAAGGGCAAGGCCACCCGGCCCACGGCCGAGCAAAAGCCCCAGGCGACCACGCCCAAGGCCATCAAGCGGCGCATCAAGATTGATGAGACCGTGGTGCTCTCGGATCTTGCCAAGCGTATGGGAATCAAGGGCAACGAACTGATCAAGCGCCTGATGGAAATGGGCATGATGGTCACGCTCAACCAGAGCATTGATTTTGAAACCGCCGAGCTGCTTGCCGCGGAATACAGTTTTGAAGTGGAAAAGGCCTCCTTTGAAGAAGACGCGGTGTTCCAGAGCGAAGCGGATGCCCCGGAACATCTTGAATACCGACCGCCGGTGGTCACCATTATGGGACACGTGGACCACGGGAAGACCTCGCTTCTCGATGTAATCCGGCATTCCAAGATCACGGAAAAGGAAGCCGGCGGAATCACTCAGCACATCGGCGCCTACCGGGTGCCCTATGAAAACGGCGACATCATCTTTTTGGATACGCCCGGCCATGAAGCATTTACAGCCATGCGGTCGCGGGGGGCCAAGGTCACGGATCTGGTGATCCTGGTGGTCGCCGCAGACGACGGTGTGATGCCCCAGACCAGCGAGGCCATCGATCATGCCCGGGCAGCCGGGGTTCCGATCATCGTGGCCATTAACAAGGTGGACAAGGCAAATGCAGACCAGGAAAAAATCAAGCGGGAACTGGCTGAAAAGGACCTGGTCCCGGAAGAATGGGGAGGAGAGACCATATGCGTGCCGGTTTCGGCAAAGCAGCAGAGCGGGCTCGACGATCTGCTGGAAATGGTTCTGCTCCAGGCCGAAGTGCAGGAACTCAAGGCCAATCCCAACAAGCACGCACGTGGCTATATCATCGAATCCAAGCTGGAAAGCGGCCGGGGCCCGGTGGCCACGGTGCTGATCCGGGAAGGCACCCTGCACACCGGGGATCCGGTGGTTTCCGGGGTTTACTACGGAAAAGTCCGGGCCATGTTCGATGACATGGGCAAGCCCGTGAAAACCGCCACTCCGTCGTACCCGGTCGAAATCATCGGGCTTTCAGGTGTCCCGGGGGCGGGCGACGAGCTTGTTGCCGTGGATGACGAGAAGAACGCCAAGCAGGTCAGCGAACACCGGCTGGAAAAACAGCGCTCCAAGGATCTGTCCAAGACCACCCGCATGAGCCTGGAAAGCCTGTATGAAAAAATGCAGGAAGGCGAGGTCCGGGACTTGAACCTGATTATCAAGGCCGACGTCCAGGGTTCGATCGAAGCGCTGAAGGATTCGCTGACCCGGCTGTCCACAGACGAGGTCAAGGTCAACGTGGTGCATTCGGCCGCCGGGGCCATCCACGAATCCGACGTTTCCCTGGCCGCGGTCTCAAACGCCATTATTCTCGGATTTAACGTGCGGCCCTCGGCCAAGGTGGCCCACCTGGCAGAGGAAGAAAACGTGGATATCCGGTATTACAACGTGATTTACAACGCGATCCGGGAAATCAAGGACGCCATGGTGGGAATGATGTCTTCGACCTACGAGGAGCGCGTGCTGGGACGGGCTGAAGTCCGCCAGGTGTTTTCCGTGCCGAGCATGGGAACGGTTGCCGGATGCATGGTGCTTGAAGGCAAGATTCAGCGCGGACAGCCCATCCGCCTCATCCGGGATGGCATCGTGATGCATGAAGGCAAGCTCGCCTCGCTGAAGCGCTACAAGGACGATGTCCGCGAAGTCACGCACAATTACGAATGCGGTATGGGCATTGAGAGATTCAACGATATCAAGATCGGCGATATCATCGAGTGCTATTACCTCGAAGAAATCAAACCGGTAATTGAATAAGTCGCCATGGTGATCGGTTTCGGCACCATCACGCTCCGGCTCGATGAGTGCCACGGACTCAAGGAAAAACGCAAAATCATCAAGTCGATTGTCTCCCGAAGCAAGAACGGCTTTAACGCCGCTGTTGCCGAGGTTGATTTCAATGATATCCACCAGCGGGCCAAGATCGGTTTCGCCCTGGTCGGAAACGACCGCCGGAAAATCAATTCGCAGATCGACAAACTCTTCGAGTTTATTTACCGGATGGCCCTTGCGGAGATCATTGATACGGAAACGGAGATCGTCAACATATGAAACCATATGATCGCGCAGAAAGGGTCAGCGGGTTAATCCAGCAAACCCTTTCGGAAATTCTGCAAAGATCCATCAAGGATCCGCGTCTGAGCTCGGTTTCCATCACGGGGGTAAAAATGACAGCGGACCTGAAGCTGGCAAGGATTTATTTTGTCACCTCCGGGCAATTTTCAAGCCGGGAGGAGGCGGCCGCAGGCTTTCGAAAGGCCCACGGCTACATCAAGCGCGCCCTTGCCCAGAGCCTGGAGCTTCGCTATATGCCGGATCTGAGATTCTTCTACGACGAGTCCATCGAATACGGAATGCATATTGAACGTGTGATCAAGCGCCTGCATGAAGAAAATGAATCAGATCATTCAACAACTGACACAGAGTAAGCAAATACTGCTGGCCACACATATCCATCCGGACGGCGATGCCGTCGGCTCCCTGCTGAGCCTCGGCCTGGCGCTGGAAGAGATAAAAAAGAAGGTACAATTATACAACGAAAGCGTGCTGCCGGCGGTATACAACTTTCTGCCCTCGATTCACCGCATCAAGAACGAAGCCGGTGATATGCAGTCATATGATACTGCCATTATTCTGGACTGCTCGGATCTGCAGCGCGTGGGGGATGCAGCAGAGTCCGTCAGCCGGATTCCGACAATCATCAATATTGATCACCACCTGACCAACAGCCGCTTCGGCAATTACCAGCTCATCGATCCCGGGGCTTCGGCGACCACGGAGCTGGTTTACCGGCTGATTTCGGCCATGGACATCCCGATTACAAAGGCCGTGGCCTATGCCATTTATACCGGCATCATGGCGGATACGGGTTCGTTCCGGTTTTCAAATACCACGCAGGAAGCTTTTAAAATCTGCCATGAAATGGTCTGCCAGGGGGCTGATCCCCACAAGGTGGCCCATCACGTGTATGAAACCATATCCCTCAGACGGGTCAAACTGCTGAACATGCTTTTTGACACCATCGAGGTCTCGGAAAACGGCAGACTCTCAATTATGACATTGACCCAGAACATGCTCCATGCTACGGGAACCTCGATCACGGATGTCAGCGGACTGATCAACTACGCCAGGCGCATCGAGAATGTCAAGGTAGCGGCCCTGCTCTACGAAAGGGCAAGCGGCAGACGGATACGGTCGAAAAACGGCAGCGCATACCACGTAAGCCTGAGATCCGACGGTTCGGTGGATGTGGCCAACCTCGCCGCGGTCTTCGGCGGCGGGGGACATCGGAGCGCCGCAGGCTTTGACATCCAGAGCACACTGCCGGAACTGAAACACCAGCTGTATTCGATTTCGGATCGCTTATAACCTTTATGCAAGAGATCAATGAGGCGTTGAAACAATCTCGTGGCCGCAAATCGCCGGCCAAGACCCCAAGTGCCGGGGACGGAATCGTCGTGGTGGACAAGCCTGCGGCAAAAACCTCGGCTGCGGTGGTCAGCCGGATTAAGCGGCTTGCCGGAGTTACAAAGGCCGGGCATGCCGGCACGCTGGACCCTTTCGCCACCGGTGTGCTCATTTGCCCGATAAACCGCGCCACGCGCCTGTCCCGATTTTTTCTTCACGGGAGGAAAAAATATGCGGGCGTGCTCAGACTCGGCACGGAAACCGACACCCTGGACCGCACCGGACGAGTTGTGTGCGAACATCGGGTCCCGGATATTTCCGAACAACGGATCCGGGATACAGTCGAGGGATTTATCGGACCAATCCAGCAGGTGCCGCCGGCTTATTCCGCTCTCAAGCACAACGGCGTGCCGCTTTACAAGTACGCACGGGCCGGAACACCCGTGGAGAAACCGCCCCGCACGGTGGAAATTCACGATATCCGCGTTACGCAAGTGACCCTGCCGGATATCGGGTTTGAGGTCTCATGCAGCGGGGGCACTTATATCCGCACCCTTTGCGCGGATATCGGCAAAGCGCTTGGAAGCGGGGGGCACTTAAAGGAACTGATCCGTATGGAAAGTTCCGGGTTTACCCTTGAAGAGGCCGCAAAGCCTGAAGACCTGGAGGCCGTCGGGACGCCCGCGGACCTGGCGCCGTTTGTCATCCCCATGGCAGCGGCCCTGCGCGGCATGCCCGCCCATGTGGCAGATGCCGCCCTGGCGGAAAAAATCCGGCACGGCAGGCAGATCTCCGCCATGGAGCTGCAGGCGGCGGCAGCGGATGAAAATACGGGATTTGTCAAAATTACGGACAATGAAAACCGACTGCTGGCGGTAATTGAAAAAAACCGGGACGAATCTGTATATTCTTATTGTTGCGTCTTTCATTAAAACGGGTAATTGTGATACAAGGAAATAAATTCGAAATTATTGACAGGAAAACCGCAAAAGGGTTAACCGGATTTTTCTGGTTAATACCGAAAACAAGGCTTTAAATAAGCGACATTGATACAGGAGGGTACAGTGAATATCGCCATGGAAGACAAACAGGGAACTATCGAAAAATTCAAGCGCCACGATGTTGATACCGGATCGCCCGAGGTACAGATCGCTTTGCTCACCGAGCGCATCATCAACCTGACCGAGCACCTGAAAAGCCACAAGAAAGACCACCACTCCCGCCGGGGGCTTCTTGTGATGGTCGGCAAGCGGCGCCGCTTGTTAAACTACCTCAAAAACCAGGATATCAACAGATACCGGGACCTGATCAAGCAGCTCGGCATTCGGAAATAACATCGTCGCCTCTTTCGAAACATGCAAAGAGCAATCAATGGAAATCTGCGCATATAGGCGAAAATGCCGGAAAAAACCGGCAATACATCTTACAAACGGTCCTCAATTACTGTAAAACGCGAACCCTTATAATCCAAGGGGAAACCCGTATTCTTGTTGAGCACCTCAGGAGTCAATTATGGAAATATCATTTAAAACCCAGATCGGCGGGGAAACGCTGAGCATTCAGGCCGGCAAGCTGGCCAAGCAGGCCTCCGGCTCGGTACTGGTCCAGTACGGGGAAACCATGGTACTGGTCACCGCGGTTTCGGCAGAGGATCAACGGGATGTCAACTTCCTGCCCCTGACCGTGGAATATCAGGAAAAAATCTATGCCGCCGGGCGAATCCCGGGCAATTACTTCCGCCGGGAAATCGGCCGGCCCAGCGAAAAGGAAACCCTGACCGCCCGTCTCATTGACCGGCCCATCCGTCCGCTGTTTCCAAAGGGCTACAACTATGAAACCCAGGTTATTGCCACGGTCCTGTCCATGGACAAGGAAAACGAGCCGGACGTGCTGGCCATGATCGGGGCCTCGGCAGCCCTTGAAACCTCGGACATCCCGTTTGAAGGCCCGATTGCCTGCGTCCGGGTGGGGCGGATCGACAACCAGTATGTTGTCAACCCGACCCTCGGCCAGTGGGCGGACTCGGATATTAACCTGATCGTGGCCGGATCCAGAACCGGTATCATCATGGTGGAGGGCGGCGGCAATTTCGTTTCCGAATCGGAGATGCTGGCGGCCATCTACTTTGCACACCAGGAAATGCAGCCCCTGATCGATATCCAGGAAAAGCTCAGAGACAGCATCGGAAGGGAAAAACGGGCCTTTTTCCAGGAGGAAAAAGACGCCGGCCTGGCCGAACGCCTAGAGCAGCTGGCGGCCGACCGGATCCGGGAGGCCGTGCGAATCCCCGACAAAATCGAGCGCCGCGAAGCTTTGGGCAATATCCGGGCAGCGGCCATTGAAGCCCTGGGCGAGGAATACGCGGAACACAAGGCCGATGCCGGCGAGATCCTGCATGAGATCCAGAACGAGATCTGCCGCGATATGGCATTGAACCAGGGCCAGCGCATTGACAACCGCGCCTTTGACGAAGTACGCCAGATTACCTGTGAGGCCGGAATGCTGCCCCGGGTCCACGGCAGCGCACTGTTTACCCGGGGCGAAACCCAGGTGCTGGCCGCCCTGACCCTGGGATCGGGACAGGATGAACAGCGGGTGGAAACCCTGCTGGGCGATGAAACCTACCCGTTTCTGCTGCACTATAACTTTCCGCCCTATTCCGTTGGCGAGGTCAAGCGGCCCGGCGGACCGAGCCGCAGGGATATCGGCCACGGCGCACTGGCCAAGCGGGCCATAGAAAAGGTCGTGCCGGCCAAGGAAAACTTTGACTACACCATCCGGCTGGTTTCCGAAGTGCTGGAATCCAACGGCTCCTCCTCTATGGCCACGGTTTGCGCCTCGAGCATGGCGCTGATGGACGGGGGTGTTCCGGTCACCGCGCCGGTCTCCGGCATTGCCATGGGGCTGATCACAGACGGGGAGAAATCCGTGGTCCTCTCGGACATCCTCGGTGACGAGGATCATTTCGGAGACATGGATTTCAAGGTGGCAGGCACCCGCTACGGGATCACCGCCCTGCAAATGGACATCAAGATCACCGAACTGTCCAGGGATATCATGGAAAAGGCCCTGGAGCAGGCCAAGCAGGGACGTCTGCACATACTGGACCGCATGGAGGAGACCATCAACGCACCGCGGCAGGAGCTTTCCCCGTATGCGCCCAATGTCATCAACGTCCAGATCAGCCCGGAGCGCATCGGGGAGCTCATCGGCCCGGGCGGCAAGCATATCCGGCAGATCCAGAACGATACCAACACCCAGATCGAAATCAATGACACCGGCCTTGTAAAAATCGCCGCATTTTCCAAGGAAGAAGGCGAGGCCGCCGAGCAGATTATCAAGGACATCGGATCCGAACCCGAAATCGGGGAAGTTTACGAAGGCACGGTGGTCCGGACCACGGATTTCGGTGCTTTTGTCCAGATCAAGCCCAAGACCGAGGGGCTGGTGCATATTTCCGAACTGGCGCATTACCGGGTCAAAAGCGTCACAGACGTGGTCAAGGAAGGCGATCCGCTCCAGGTCAAGGTCATTGACATCCGGGACGGCAAAATCCGCTTAAGCCACAAGGCGCTGCTCGAAGCACCGGAGAAAAGCGAGGCGGATGCCGGCAAGGACAGCCGCCCGCCGAAAAATCAGAGCGGCAACCGCGGCCCCCGCGACAGGGACAACCGGGACAAGCGCGGGCCAAAGAGAAATCCCGGCGACAAATAATTCCGCAACCCGGATGACTGACGCTTTTGTCATAAAATGCCTGCGGGTCAGACCGGAAGCCGACGGGGACATTCCGCCGCCGCAGTACATGACCGCCCAATCCGCGGGCATGGATCTGTGTGCGGCAGTTACCCGGCCGGTCCGGCTTGAGCCCGGAGAGATCCAGTTGATCCCCACGGGATTTGCGGTATGCCTCCCCGAGGATCAAGAAGCCCAGATCCGGCCCAGAAGCGGACTTGCGGTCAAGCATGGCATCGGGCTGATCAATTCCCCGGGCACCATTGACGCGGATTACCGCGGGGAAATCCGGGTGGGGCTCATCAACCACGGAAAAACGCCTTATACCGTCAGCCGGGGCGACCGCATCGCCCAAATGGTTATCAGCCGGGTCTGCCGGGCCCGGATCGACCTGGTGGACGCCCTGGATGAATCGGACCGGAACACCGGCGGATTCGGGCACACCGGCCGATGAAAACCACCCCGGACACCGAGGCCTCTGTCCATTTGCCGCGGGGCTGCAATGCACGCCCGGCGCAGGACACCCTGTCGATCTGCGTTCTTGCCAGCGGCAGCAAGGGGAATGCCATTTATGTCGCCTCTGCGCAGACGGCCGTGCTGTTTGATGCCGGACTTTCCGGCATCCAGATCGAGCGGCGCATGCGGCAAAGGGGGCTTTCCCCGGACACCCTGGATGCGCTCGTGGTCTCCCATGAGCATTCGGATCATGTCTCCGGCATCGGGGTCCTGGCAAGGCGCTACAGCCTGCCGGTATACATCAACCCGGGCACGCAAGAAGCAGTTTCCCGGCACCTGGGCCGGATTGATACGTTCTGCGCATTTGACTGCGGCACCGCTTTTTCCATCAGCGACCTGACCATCCACCCTTTTTCCGTCTCCCACGATGCGGCAGAGCCCGCCAGCTTCACAATTCAAAACGATTGCGGGAAAATCGGCATCGCAACAGACCTGGGCTTTGCCCCGGCCATGGTCCGCCAGCATCTCAAGGACTGCAACCTGCTGGTGATCGAGGCCAACCACGACATTGAAATGCTCGAGCAGGGCCCCTACCCCTGGCCGATCAAACAGCGCGTCAAGAGCCGCACCGGGCACCTGTCCAATGAATCGGCCCGGGACCTGTTAATGGAACTGCTCCACGAAAATCTCCGGCACGTGATCCTGGCCCACATCAGCGAGACCAACAACACTCCGGAAAAAGCCATGAACGCCGTCACCGGCCGCTTAAACGCCTGGCGCCCCCGCTTTTCAGCCGCCTGCCAGCACACCTGCGGCGATCTCATCCATCTCGGCCCCTCCCCGGATGACCCCTAAAACCATATCGCCACACCCGGCATCGAAATCGAAAATATCGGATCCTGGCAACGAATTGGCGGTGAATTGCTGTGGCTTTTCAATTGCGTTGTTCCCTGCAAAAAAATTCAAATTCGACGCTTCCCGGATTTTCGCAGGGGCAGGCCGGGGCACTCTCGCGGCACGGCATTGAAGACAGGGGTTTTTCCAGAAGCTTTCGATTTTGTAAACACCTGCAAATAAACATCGAGATTCAACGACTTTCGCAGGGGCGGCTTGCAGCTTAAAACTCAGGCCTTATTGGTGGGATCACCTTCTGCAAGCATCTGGTTCATCACGCGTTTCTGGGAATCACCCGGCAGAACGCCGGCAAGATAAGCGGTCATCACGATCCGTCCGCTGCTGTCGGTCATTACCGCCTCTGCCTGCGCCCGAGCGTTTTCATCCACACGGGTGATTTCAAGCTCGCAGGTCACGGTTTCGTTGAAATACACCGGCTTTTTGAAATCAAAGCGCATCTCCGTGGCCAGCCAGCCCACCTGTCCCCCGATCTCTGTGAGCAGGGCGCCCACGAGCAGCCCGTGGCAGATCCGGCCGGAAAACCCCCTGGAACGGGCAAAGCGCTCGTCAAAATGCACCGGGTTGTAATCCCGGGACACTTCTGCAAACGCGTGCATGTCGGTTTCATCAAATGTCCGGCTGACGGAAAAACGATCTCCTGCCCGGATGCCCCGGATCGCGTGTTTTCGCAACAACTTTATCTCCTGATTACGCTGATTGCAGTATTCCGGCAAAAAAAACGGCCGCTGCCGGCTGGCAAACATATTTACAAAAAATCATTTTTTTAACAACTTTTTCTTGACATCCATGTCAGGTTTTTTAACTTGAAATACAATACATATCAACCGCCGTTGGGGGTGCCGATACATCCGGCTGAGAATCCGCAAAAAAGCGGATAACCCTTTAAACCTGATCAGGGTAATGCCTGCGCAGGGAAAACGACGAACATCCATTTACAGACGCATAATGGAGGTTAGCCGCTTTCCCGCACCGGGAGCGGCTTTTTTATTGGACCGGAAAGGAGAACAAAATGGCAATCGACGAAATTGAAATCTCGCGCGCGATCATTGACCGCTATCACGAAAAGCTCATCACCAACCTGGAAACCGACGTGGCCATCGTTGGCGGCGGCCCCTCCGGCCTGGTGGCCGGGTACTTCCTGGCACGGGCCGGGAAAAAGGTCGCGCTCTATGAACGCAAGCTCAGCATCGGCGGCGGCATGTGGGGCGGGGGCATGCTGTTTAACGAAATCGTCTTGCAGTCCGAGGCACTGCCCATCCTGGATGCATTCGGCATCCGCTATCGGCGGTACCGGGACGACTACTACACCGCAGACGGCGTCGAGGCCGTGGGGTCCATGACCGCCGTGGCGGCCCGGGCCGGGCTGACCATTTTCAACTGCGTCACGGTCGAGGACGTGATGATGAAGCCCGACCGCGTGGAGGGCCTGGTGATCAACTGGGCGCCGGTGGAAATGGCCGGCCTGCACGTGGACCCGCTGACCGTGCGCGCCAGGTTCGTCATCGACGCCACCGGACACGACACCGACGTGGTGCGCGTGGTGGAAGAAAAAACCCCGGGCCGATTGAACACCCCCACCGGCGGCATAATGGGGCAGAAAGCCATGTGGGCGGACCGGGCGGAAAGCGACACCACGCAAAACACCCGGGAAATCTTTCCGGGGCTTTACGTGGCCGGCATGGCCGCCAACGCCGCTGCCGGGGGACCGCGCATGGGCCCGATTTTCGGCGGCATGCTGCTTTCCGGCGAAAAGGTCGCCCGGGAACTGTTGGAAAGATTATAACACAACTTTGATGAATTCGTAAAAAGCTGATTATACCGCCGCCGCCATTTTTGCAGAAAGACAATCCATAAGCCCCTTGGCTGATCGACGGTGCGGAAAAAGGAGTTCCTTGGAAGTCCTGAAACCGTTATAACCGTCAGGCAACAAAATGATAAGATTTTGATTTTACTTAAACACTTAAAACTTAACACTGCCTGTAAAAAAGACTTTTTACAGGCTCATCAACTTTCGAAAAAACAGGAAAAACCCATGACACAACTCGAATCGGCAAAAGCCGGACATATCACCGATGAAATGCGCTGCGTGGCAGCAGCCGAGGACATCCCCCCGGAGCGGCTCTGCAGCGAAATCGCAGCAGGACGGGTGGTGATTCCGAAAAACATCCACCGCAGCTTTTCGCCCCGGGCCATCGGCAAGGGGCTGCACACCAAGGTCAATGCCAACATCGGCACATCGCCGAGCCGCTGCAACCTGGAAGAAGAACTGGCCAAGCTGGATGCAGCGGTTTCGGCTGGCGCTGACGCGGTCATGGACCTGTCCACCGGCGGGGACCTGGATGACACATTAAGGAAAATACTGGACCACTCCCCGGTCATGATCGGCACGGTGCCGATATACAAGTCGGTCAGCCGCATGCTGGCAGCCGGCCGTACGGGCGTGGAACTGACCACGGATGACATTTTCGATGAAATCGAAACCCAGTGCCGGGCCGGCGTGGACTTTATCACCGTGCACTGCGGCATTACCCGGGAAACCCTGCGCGTGCTCAGTGGATGCAGCCGGATGATGGGCATGGTTTCGCGCGGCGGCAGTCTGATCGCGGAATGGATTGCGCGCAACGAATCCGAAAACCCGCTTTACGCCCAATACGACCGGCTGCTGGAAATCACCCGCGCCCATGACGTCACGCTTTCCCTGGGCGACGGCCTCCGGCCGGGCACCATCTTTGACGCCCAGGACCGCGCCCAGATCAGCGAACTGGTGGTACTGGGCGAGCTGGCCCGCCAGGCCCGGGATGCCGGGGTCCAGGCCATGATCGAGGGGCCCGGACACGTACCCTTAAACCGGATCGCATCAGACATGAAGCTGCAGGAGGGCCTGTGCGGCCAGGCGCCCTATTACGTCCTGGGCCCGCTGCCCACCGATATTGCCGCAGGATATGATCATATCACTGGCGCCATCGGCGGGGCGATTGCCGCGGCCAATGGGGCGGATTTCCTGTGCTACGTCACCCCGGCCGAACACCTGACCCTGCCCGGGGTCGAAGATGTCCGGGAAGGGGTGATCGCCTCGAAAATCGCCGCTCACATCGGGGACCTGGAAAAAGGCATTGCTGCGGCCTGGACCCGGGACCGGGAAATGACCGCCGCGCGCAGCAGATTTGACTGGCCGGCCATGTTCAGGCATGCCCTGGACCCGGAAAAGGCAAGGCGCATGCGGAATCAAAGCGAAGACAAGGATCGGGAGGTCTGTACCATGTGCGGGGATTTTTGCGCGCTGAAAACCTATGCCCGGGCAGTGGAAGAAAAAGAATAAATCCGAAATCCGAATATCGAAATCCGAAACACTGCATTTTTAAAACGCGCAATTGTTGATTTCACAGCTTTTTTGCGCTAATTTTGATGCAGGATAATGCCCGTTTGGACTTTTGGCAGTGTTTTGTGTATATTACGGATTTCGTGTTTCGAATTTTTGAAAAAAACTGTTTATCCCGCCTGGGCGGTATTTTTGAAGAAAGTCAATCCGTAACCATCTTGGCTGATCGGCGGCGCGAAAAAGGCGTTTCCTCGCTCCAGGAGCCTCTTCGAGCCTCAATTTCCGCTCGGAAACCCGCTTTTCCGCACCGCCGTCAGGGTAACAAGGTGCAATTTCGTTAAAGCGCAAAAAAAAGATTTCCTTGGAAGGAGTCTGCCGTGGTGAAATTCCGTTACCAGCCCATGTTTCCGATTGCAGATGACAACACGCAGTACCGCCGCATCACGGATGCACACGTATCGGTTTCGCAGTTCGAAAACCAGCCCGTGCTCAAGGTGGCGCCCGAGGCCCTGGCCGAACTTGCCCGGGCCGCGTTTACCGACGTGGCGCACCTGTACCGGACATCGCACCTGCAGCAGCTCGCTGAAATCCTCAATGACCCGGACAGTTCGGAAAACGACCGCTTCGTTTCCCTGGAGATGCTCAAAAACGCGGTGATCTCGTCTGAATTCGTCTTTCCCATGTGCCAGGACACGGGCACCGCCGTAATCATCGGCAAAAAGGGACAGCAGGTGTGGACCGGGGGCGGGGATGAAGAAGCCCTGTCCAAAGGGGTTTTTGACGCCTATACGCAAAACAATCTCAGATACTCCCAGCAGGCCCCGTTGGACATGTACATAGAAAAAAACACCGGATGCAACCTGCCGGCCCAGATCGAGCTTTACGCCACCGAAGGCGGAGCCTACGAATTCCTGTTCGTGGCCAAGGGCGGCGGATCGGCCAACAAGACCTTCCTGTACCAGCAATCCAAGGCGCTATTAAATGAAAAGGCCCTGATTCCGTTTCTGACAAACAGGATGAAATCCCTGGGCACCGCAGCCTGCCCGCCTTATCACCTGGCCATTGTCATCGGCGGCACTTCGGCGGAAGCCAACCTCAAGACGGTCAAGCTTGCCAGCGCGGGATACCTGGACACGCTGCCACAGCAGGGAAGCGAATCCGGGCACGCCTTCCGGGACCCGGACCTTGAATCCAAGCTGCTTGTCGTCTCCCGGGATCTTGGCATCGGCGCCCAATTCGGGGGAAAATACTTCTGTCTGGATGTCCGGGTCATCCGCATGCCCAGGCACGGGGCCTCATGCCCGGTGGGCATAGGGGTTTCCTGCAGCGCGGACCGAAATATCAAGGGGAAAATCACGGAAGACGGGGTTTTCCTGGAACAGCTCGACACCGACCCAGTCCGTTTTCTTCCGGATACGCCGGAAATCGAAACCCCGGCCGTGCATATCGACTTAAACCGGCCCATGGATGAAATCCGGGCCGAATTGAGTCGGTATCCCATCACCACCCGGCTGCTGCTTTCAGGAGATATCATTGTGGCAAGGGACATCGCGCATGCGCGCATTTACGAACAACTGGAAAAAACCGGGGACCTGCCGGAATACATGAAGGATCACATGATTTATTATGCCGGGCCGGCCAAAACCCCGCAGGGATATGCCTCCGGTGCTTTCGGCCCCACCACGGCCGCGCGCATGGACCCGTACGTACCCGTATTCCAGAAACACGGCGGATCCCTTGTCACACTTGCCAAAGGCAACCGCTCGGCCCAGGTCAGGCAGGCGTGCAAAGCCCACGGCGGTTTTTACCTGGGTTCCATCGGCGGGCCGGCCGCTCGGCTGGGCAAGGAGTGCATCACCGACGTGGAGGTGATCGATTTTGCCGAACTGGGCATGGAAGCGGTATACCGGATCCGGGTCAGGGATTTTCCCGCCTTTATCATTATTGACGACAAGGGCGAAGATTTTTTTGAACAGATGCTGAAGACCGATGAATAAGGAAATCAAAAACCGCACGGACCGGATCGGACAGTTCTTCCGGCATGAGGTGTGGCATGACCCGCCGGATGCGGGCCGTATACACCAGGTGCTGCTCCATACCCTGCGGGTGATCCTGATTACGGTAAACAACTTCCGCAATGAAACAATTATGCTGCGGTCCTCGGCCCTTTCCTACAGCACCCTGCTGGCGGTTGTACCGCTGCTAGCCATCGGGTTTTCCATGCTGAAGGGACTGGGATTTCAAACCCAGATCGAGCACATGCTTGTCAGCTACCTGACCGCCGAACAGGAACAGCTTACAAGCAAAATCCTCGAATACATATCCAACACCGACTTCAAGGCCTTGGGGGCACTTGGCACGGCAGTGCTCATCTACGCGGTCATTATGATGCTTTCCAACGTGGAGCGCGCTTTCAACGATATCTGGGGAGTGCGCCGGAGCCGTCCCCTGGTGCGAAAAATTTCGGACTACATCAGCGTGCTGCTGCTGGGCCCTCTGCTCATCGTGCTCTCTACTGCCATGATCACCTCGATGTCGTCGTATACCGTGGTTCAGAACCTGTCAGAGTACACGCTCTTCCGGGATTTCTTTTTTCTGTTTAACACGGTGATCCCGCACCTGGGCCTCTGGATCGCCTTTACCGCCATGTACATCATGATGCCCAACACCCGGGTGCGCTTTGTTCCCGCGCTGATCGCGGGGGTGGTCTGCGGCAGCGTCTGGGAACTGGCATTTCACGTATACACGGAGTTCAACATCGGCATGGCGCGTTACAATACAATCTACGGCACCTTTGCCGCACTACCGATTTTTATAATCTGGATATATATCAGCTGGGTCATTGTGCTGGTGGGGGCCCAGATTTCCAATGCCATCCAGCAGATCCGGGCCTATCAACAGGAGTTTGCGGGCGCGGGTGCCAGTTTCGGCCAGCAGCAGGTAATGGGGCTTTATATCATGCATGAAATCGCGCGCCGGTTTTACCTCGGCAAGGCAGCGCCGACCACTGAGCAAATCGCGCTGCGCTTGTCCATACCCTCCCGAATGGTAGAGAGAATTTCCGATATCTTCTGCCAAAACGGCCTGCTCCGGGAGATCGAAAGCACGGTCCGGATTTACCAGCCCGCCATGGATCTTTTCCGCATCTCCGCAGCCGATATCTTTGGCGCCATCCGGGATCACGGGCAAACCACATGGCAAATCCCGGCGCATGCAAAAAACCCCCGGCTTCAGGATCTCATCGAAACACATCAGGCAGAAGCGGCCCGGTCGCTGGAACAGCTAACCCTCGGTGAAATCGTATCCCGGGGCAACCATACTTCCGCCTCGCACCAGGACTCCTGACAATAGTTCGTCCTTTTCCCGGGCGAACACAACTGTTTGAGGGCGTTAGCCCGAGTTTGAGAAATTTAGCAGACGAATTTCGCCGCGCCCAAAATGATCACGGAGCGAGGAAATCGAATTCCAGGGAAATCCCTTTTTTGCGCTTTAACGAAATTGCGCTTCGCTTCCGTGACGGCGGTGCGGAAAAGCGGGTTTCCGAGCGGAAATTGAGGCTCGAAGAGGCTCCTGCAGCGAGGAAACGCCTTTTTCGCGCCGCCGATCAGCCAAGGTGCTTACGGATTTTCTTTCTGCAAAAATACCGCCCCGGCGGAATAAACAGCTTTTTCCGAAACCGCCAAATATTAATAGTTCTGCTTTTAGCGCCGAACCGGCATTTCACGCTTGAAGACCGGATCAGCGAGGAGCGGGCATCCGCTGTGGACCTTTTATTGCGGCAAGCTTTTCCCTCCTGCTGTTACGGCAATCGGGGAGGTTCCTCGCTGATCCCGACAAATCCCGGTCAGTCCACCCGCTCGAAGGCTTTTGCTTTGGATCCGCAAACCGGGCAAGTATCCGGGGCCTGGTCTGCCACGGTATATCCGCATACGGAACAGACGTAATAGCAATCCACAGCTTCGGGGTTATCGAACGCGTCCAGCACCTTCTGGTAAAGGTCGGCATGGACCTTTTCCACCTCGTTTGCGTACATAAAGCCCTGTTCCGCTTTTTCTTCGCCTTCCTTGCGGGCGTCTTCGATCATCTCCGGGTACATGGACTTAAACTCGTGGGTCTCCCCGGCGACCGAATCCTTGAGGTTTTCCGCAGTGGAGCCGATCCCGCCCATGGCCCGCAGATGGGTATGGGCATGGACTGTTTCAGCCGCGGCAGCCGCGCGAAACAGTTTTGCCGCGGCAGTAAAGCCTTCCTTGTCCGCCTGCTTTGCATAGGCCAGGTATTTCCGGTTGGCCTGCGATTCGCCGGCAAATGCATCCTTTAAATGCTGAGTGGTTTTTCCCATTGCATCCTCCTTGTATTTGGGGTTACAAACAGTTCAAAAAAGAACATAATCGCTGTTCAGCGATTATCAAACACATTCATGTCCTTTTACAAGTATCGTGCCAAAACCGGGCTCCGGTTGACCGCGGCGCCTCATACGCCGGCTTGATAAGGCTGCCCACCTTCCCGCGGGGCGGCAGTCCCCCGGCTGTCTCACCTGAGACAGTGATCATTTTGATACACCCGCATACGGCAGGTATTGATACCGCCCTTTTCCGTGTGCTATAGTCAGAACCGAGCTTGAACAAAGCCCCATAATAAAAAGGAAGGACCATGAAACACGATATTCAGCCCATTGCACCGCTAAAAAAGGTGAGCCTGGAAGTTTCAGCCGGCAAAAGACCCTCCGGCACGGAACTGATGGAGCCTGCGCCGGTTGAATTTATTTTCGGACTCGGCAAGGCCGGGCTCACTCCCCTGGAACGCCAGATCGAAGGCAGGGCTGCCGGGGATTGCCGGAGCATTGAAGTGAGCAGGTCCTATATCCCGGAGTTTTTCGGGCATATCTTCCCGTTTCCCATGAAACTGAAAATCCCGCTTGACCCGTTTTATCTGAACCTGAAAATTATCTCCGTGGACCCGGCAGATCCGCGAGCAGTTGTGCGGGCGATGGCTGAAATTGCAGCCTGCAGCGGCTGTGACTGCGGCTGCGGCGGGCATTTCTGAGCAGCCGCGGGCGGGGGAGGCCTGGCGCAAAAGCCTGCGGTCACGGTCTCATTCTGCCAGCAACCCCTCCATGGTGCGGTCCTTTTCCGTCCACAATTGATGGAGCCATTCATTAAAGCGTTGCCGATTGTCGGTATCCGTAAAATAATTGACGCCCCGGAGCTCCGGGGGGACCTGCAAAAGACGCATATGCACTTTTACCCTGCGGGTGCGGCCGCAGAAAAATTCCCACAGCCCCGGCACCCCCTCGGGATAGGCGATGGTAATATCCACCAGGGGTTCGACCAGATCGCCCATTGCGTAGACGGCCATGGCAAGTCCGCCCGCCCGCGGCCTAAGCAGATGCGTAAAAGGAGACTGCTGGCTGGCATGCTTTTCGCGGGTAAAGCGGGTTCCCTCGATAAAATTCATTACGGAAACCGGGGTGTTTTTGAACTTCTCGCACGACCGCCGTGCGGTTTCCAGGTCCTTTCCCTTTAAATGCGGGTACTTTTCCAGAAACGCCCTTGAATACCGCTTCATTACCGGAAAGTCCAGGGCCCACAGGCACTGCCCGAAAAACGGAACCCAAAGCAGCTCCTTTTTGATAAAAAACTTGTAGGGTGGCACTTTTCCGGCAAGCACGTGGATAATCACCAGGATATCCACCCAGCTCTGGTGATTGGAAACGATCAGGCACCAGCGGTCAATACGGAAATCTCCATCCCCCAGTATTTGCCACTGGATGCGCCCGGTGAACCGATGGGTCCACATGGCGCATCCCACCCACAGGCCACTGGCAATCCAGTCCAGAATGCGGCTGGTGACCCGCCGTACCGCGGCCTGTGGAACGGCAAACTTGACGGCTGCCACTGCGAAGAAAAAAAGACTCAGGCCGATGGTAAAAACAAGGTAGAATACAAACGTGACAAAGCCCCGGATAAACGTCGGCAGAAAAGATATCATACCCCTCCTCTCCCGCGAATCGATTCTCCCCTTTCCCCGAAACAACCTGCGCATAAAGACATCTGCGGCACTGCCATCTCCGCCTGAACAATGTTGTAGTTTTACAATATTAAATAATTCGTATAATATCAATCATTTTTAGTACATCCCCGCCGGCCGGCGCCATATTTTCAGACGCCCTTGCATTGACAAACCAGGCAGAGTATAATAAAAATATTGAATTGTATACATTAACCGGGAAACGATCAGCGGATAATTCAAAAATTTAATTTCGTTCTCGGATTTCATTTTATTTGACTTTTAAGGGAATGCCAATATTTTTTAGAATATGCCATTTTTTGTCGGATTCATAAGCACAAAAGCCATACATGTCTTGGTCTTTGAAAACCCATGCGGCGTGCGGAAAAGCCCGCTTGATAACGAATCATCGTATTTCCTGATACCGAGTTCCGGCGAAAAAAAGCCGCCGGCGGGGCACCGGGAAACAAAAACTTTTTAAAAAGGCGGAATCAAGAACATAACTCAGACAAGGGATAAAAATCATGTCGAACAACTCAACAAACGGCAACGGCCATGTAAGACTGAAAGTGGAGAATGCCTACAAAATTTTCGGCGGAGACCCCGAATCTGCCTTTAAATTAATCGAGCAGGGCAAGAAAAAAGATGAGATTTACAAAGAAACCGGCCTTACCATCGGGGTTGAAAACGCCAGCTTCTCGGTTTACGCCGGGGAAGTTTTCGTGATCATGGGGCTGTCCGGGTCCGGCAAATCCACCCTGGTCCGGCTGCTCAACCGGCTCATTGAGCCCACTGCCGGCAAAATCATTGTAGAGGACCAGGACATTACGCAAATGGATACCAAGGAACTCGTGGATATGCGCAGAAAATACATGTCCATGGTATTCCAGTCCTTTGCGCTGATGCCGCATTTAACGGTGCTCCAAAACGCCGCGTTCGGGCTGGAAATCATGAGCATTGACGAGAAGAAACGCCAGGAACGGGCCATGAACGCCTTAAAACAGGTCGGGCTTGAACACGTGGCAAACAGCTACCCCACTGCCCTGTCCGGCGGCATGAAACAGCGTGTGGGCCTTGCCCGGGGCCTTGCCGTGGATCCGGATATCATGCTCATGGACGAGGCGTTTTCCGCGCTTGACCCCCTGATCCGAACAGAAATGCAGGATGAGCTGCTCAAACTCCAGGAAGGCAGCGAAAGAACGGTGGTCTTTATCTCCCACGACCTGGATGAGGCCATGCGCATCGGCGACCGCATCGCAATGATGGAAAGCGGACGGATCGTCCAGATCGGCTCCCCTGAAGAGATTCTCAGAAGCCCGGCGGATGAATACGTCAAGGCCTTTTTCCGGGGCGTGGATCCCACCAACGTCTACACTGCCGGCGATATCGCCACCAGCACCCAAGTCACCTTCCCCATGCACAAGGCCGGCCTCCGGGCGGTCCGCCAGCGGCTTAATGAATATGACCGCGAACATGCATATATCGTGCGCAGGGATCGGGCATATGTCGGCGTGGTGTCATTTGACAGCGTAAACGCAGCAATTGAAGACGAGTCAATAGCTTCCGAAGACATTAAGCCCGCCTTTCTCGAGGGCGTCGAGCCGGTTCACAAGGATTCCACGCTCCAGGACATTCTGCCCAAACTGACCTCCTATGAATGCCCGGTTCCGATCGTGGATGAAAACAACAAGTTTTTCGGCACCATCTCCAGGCACCTGTTTTTGAAAACCTTAACCCGCGAAGCTGAGGCGGAAGCGGAGGCCGAGACCGAGACCGAGGCCGAAGCTGATACCGCCGCCGAGGAGGCATAATGTTTTTTAATATATTCAAGTACACCATCCCCCTGGACGACTGGATCGCACTGGCTGTGGACTGGCTCGTGGGCAACTACAGGCCGTTTTTCCAGGCCATTAAAATGCCCATCGAGTGGATGCTAAACGGCATTAACGATCTGCTCCTGTGGCTTCCGCCGGAAATCGTTCTGATCATCTTCCTGGTTGCCGGATGGAAGGCCGCGGGATGGAAAGTTGGGGTCTTCAGCTTCATAGCCATGGCTTTTATCGGGTTTACCGGGCTGTGGGATGAAACCATGACCACCCTGGCCATGGTGATTTCCGCGGTGTTCGTGGACGTATTGATCGGCGTGCCCCTGGGCATTATATCCTCGCGCAGCGACCGGTTTGAGTCCGTTTTAAGACCGGTGCTCGATGCCATGCAGACCACCCCCGCATTCGTCTATCTTGTTCCGGTGGTGATGCTGTTTTCCATCGGCACGGTGGCCGGCGTCATTGCAACGATCATTTTCTCCATGCCGCCCATTATCCGGCTGACCAACCTGGGCATCCGGCAGGTGCACCCCGAACTCATCGAGGCCACCTATTCATTCGGCGCCACCCAGCGGCAGGTGCTCTGGAAGGTCCAGATCCCCCTGGCGCTGACCACCATCATGGCGGGGCTGAACCAGACGATCATGCTCTCGCTTTCCATGGTTGTGATTGCCTCGCTGATCGGTGCCGGCGGCCTCGGCGTGCCGGTGTTTGAGGGCTTAAACAGCCTCCAGGTAGGACTGGCCGGCATCGGCGGACTGGGCATTGTCCTGATGGCCATGGTGCTTGACCGGATCACCCAGGCCCTGGGTTCCGGCAAGCCGCAGGAATAATTTTGAACATGGCTGCCTTAAAATGTGTTGAAACCTAAAAGAAAAGGAGGATTCCTATGAAACATTTACTGAAAAAAGCCGGACTCGCGGTTGTTCTTCTGTCCGCATGCCTGATGGCATTTCCCGGCACTTCTTTTGCCGAGGATCTGCCCGGCAAGGGCAAAACCATCCAGCCGGCTGCCGCAACATGGCAGTCCGGTTTCTTCCTGGAAGCACTTTATTCCAGGGCATGCGATGAGCTCGGATATGAAGTAAAGGACGCCAAGAAACTTGCCGCACCCATTTTTTACAGATCCCTTGCCGCAGGCGATCTGGATTTCTGGGCAAACGGCTGGTTTCCGCTGCACGGGGAATTTCTGCCCGACAACTGGAAAAAGGACATCACCATGGCCGGCACCGTGGTCACCAAAGGCGCGGTTCAGGGGTACCTGGTGTCCAAGGAGCATGTTGAGAAATACGATATCACCTCCCTGGATGATTTCAAGCGCGAAGAGGTCAAGGAAGCATTTGACGCCAACGGTGACGGCAAGGCCGACATGGTTGCATGCCCGCCGGGCTGGGGCTGCGAAAAAAAGATCGCATTCCATATGGATACTTATGACCTGCATGATCACATCAACCTGATCAAGGCCGGATACGCAGCCGGAATGGCAGATGCCGTGGCCCGTTACAATGACGGCGAGCCCATTTTGTTCTACACCTGGACGCCGAACTGGACCGTGAACAAGCTCAAGCCGGGCGAGGACGTGATGTGGATCAACGTGCCCGAAATTGTTCCCAAAGAAGATCAAAAGGGATTTGAGGAATACATGGTGGCCAAGGGGCTGACCGGTACGGTGACTGATCCCTGCAAGATGGGTTACGTGGCAAACGACATCCGCGTGGTTGCCAACAACGATTTTCTGGAAAACAATCCCGCGGTCAAAACCATGTTCTCCCTGATGTCTGTGCCGTTTTCCGATATTACAACGCAGAACACCAAGATGTATGAAGGCGAGGACAAGCAGGAGGACATCGAGCGGCACGTGGACGAATGGATCGAGGCCAACCAGCAGAAGTGGAACGCTTGGCTTGATGCCGCCAAGGCGGCCGCCAAGTAATCTGCAGCGCGTTGGTTTTTGAAAAAATGCATGCCTGAAGCGCTTTTTAAAAAGCGCTTCAGGCATGCCCGGAAGGATCACATAAACCCTTCGGAAATGGTCCGGAGGGTTTATATAATCGGTCCGCAGCATACCGAAAAAACCCGCATCTAACCAGAAACTGCCGCTGAAAACGGAAACGCGACCATGAAGCACGCAAAATGGCCCTGCGGGATTCTCGCAATGGCAATGGCAGTCCTGTTTTTTACCGGCAGCGCGGCGACAGCAGACAAAAAAACCTGCAAAATCGCCTATGCGCAATGGTCGTGTGCCTCAGCCGCATCCCATGTGGTCAAAGCCGTGCTCGAGGAAAAAATGGGATATGACTGTGAGCTCACGCCGGTCGGCGCCGCGGCCCTCTGGCAGGCCACGGCCAGCGGAAGTGTGGACGGATTTGTCTGCGCCTGGCTTCCCAGCCTGCACCAGCACTATTATGCCAAGGTCGAGGACAACGTGATTGACCTTGGGCCCAACCTGGCGGGCACAAAGGTCGGGCTCGTAGTCCCGAACTACGTATCCGTGGACTCCATTGCCGGACTTGACGCCCATGCCGAAAAATTTGACAACAAAATTACCGGCATTGATCCAGGAGCCGGCATCATGACCCTGACAGAAGAGGCCATGGAAATCTACGACATGGCGGGCATGAAGCTCGTAGGCGGAAGCGGGGCGATAATGACGGACGTGCTGAGTGATAAGATCAAAAACAAGGAATGGGTGGTGGTCACCGGCTGGACGCCGCACTGGAAATTTGCCAGATGGGATCTGAAGTATCTCAAGGACCCGGAAAACGTCTACGGCGGTGCGGAATATATCCACACCGTTGTCAGAACCGGCCTCCGCAAAGACAAGCCGGATCTTTACCGGTTTCTTGACAATTTTCACTGGGAAGCCCGGGATCTCAACCAGGTGATGAACATGATCCAGGAAAGCGATGCACCTTATAAAAGCGCCGTAGAATGGGTACAACAGCACCCGGACAAGGTTCAACGCTGGCTGCCGGATGTTTCGGAAGACAACAATTAGCCAAGTATTGGATTTCGTTATTGACAGGGCCGCACTTCTATGTAAACCTTTAAGTTTACCGTTTCACCGGTAAAAAATCTGCAGAAGCGGAAACTGAGCATGACATGGCCTCGTGAGCTTTGTATGCTCTTGTTCGAATTGAAAATTTAAAAACGAAAGGAGTGCGGCATGAAAAAGAAGTTATTATTAACCGGTTTATTGGTGTTCCTGTTGGGGTTCCCCATGACCGCCGCAGCAGGCATTGACCTGGGCCCGCTGACAATCGGCGGCGCCATGCGGGCGAATTACACGATTGGGGATTATGCACCTGAATTAAATCGACCTTCGCGTACCGACGATGATGGCGGTGCTTTCTCACTGGACACGTTCCGTATAAACCTGGATTATGAGCAGGGCCCTTGGATCGGCAAGGCAGAATACAGGTTCTACCCGGGTTATGGACCCAACAACCACGACAACTACCATTTTCTGCACACCGGCTGGGTCGGCTACAACTTTGAGAACGACAGCCAGGTGCAGTTAGGTGTGAATCGGGTTCCCTTCGGCCCCGGGCCCTACGGCATCTCCCAGAGCTGGATGTTTGACCAGCACTATTATGTGGGCCTTTCCGACGACATGGATCTGGGTACGAAATACACCATGTCGGTGGATAAGCTGAGCCTGGCTTTCGCATACTATTATTCGGATGAAGGCTCCTATTATGGTGAGAATTTCTCTGAGGACAGCGCCCGGTACTCCTACGATGTGGTGGATGAAGGCGGAAACGGCTACGAAGAACGCAATCAGTTCAATATCCGCGCCATTTACCCGATTGAAATGGGCGATGTAACCACGGATCTCGGCGTTTCCCTGCAGTACGGACAACTCGACAGCAAAGGCACCCAAGATGACGGAGACCACATGGCTGGATCCATCCATGCGGTCAACCAGCTGGGCAACTGGAAACTGGCCGCGCAGCTGACCTATTACGAGTATGACCTCAAGAATGGCTATGAACTGGGGACTGATCTCGTTCAGATGGGTGCATATGACTTCCCGACTGAGGTGGCAGCAGAAGCCATGATTCCCGCGGTGTCCCTGAGCTACTACCTGGAAACCCCGCAGGTGGACTGGCTCGACTACATGATTCCCTACATCGAGTACAGCTCGATCGTCAAGGACGAAAGCTCGTTTAACGATAGTGAGATGGTCGTGCTCGGCTCTGCCTGGGCAAGAGGGGGATGGTACATTTACACCGATCTGGCCTATTCAAACGGCAATGACTTCGTCGGGAAAGATGATGTGGATGCATACAACAGTCTGTTCGGGGAAAATCCAAACGATGATTGGAAATACCGCTTCAACATCAACTTCGGCTATTACTTCTAGGCCGAGGGGATAAAGCGATTATCCTTTAATCAAAGCGCAAAAGGCCCGGTTTTCGAGAAGTTTCGAAATCCGGGCCTTTTTTTGTTGATATCCGAAATAATGCAGGCATTGACAATCGTAAATCCGTAGGGGCGAACCTGTGTGTTCGCCCCTACAGCCCGTGTCCCGGTTAATACCGTTGATGTCTATACGGGTTTGCAAATCTTCACATCCCCGTTCTCAACGGTGTTGGATTGCATATCCGACACCGTGTACCACTAATCCTTAAACACCAGCTTCCCGCCGATCAGGCCGGCCACGATGGCGGCTGCCAGCATGACCAGGTTGAGCAGCACGAAGCCGGCCTGGCGGGCCGCACCGCCGGCCAGGATTTCCGGGTTAAAC
>JAGXKN010000013.1 GCA_018335195.1 Desulfobacterales bacterium | reverse complement strand
TGAGGTTTGTAAAATTGAACACAGCATGGAACCGAAGATTTTCTGGTCCGCCAAATGCGGAATGGGCTTTTCGGGCAGAGGCTGTTTTGCCGCCTCAGAGACCGAAAGGGTCTAAATCCTGATGGGTGACTGGTGCAGCACAGCTGACACAAAAACCCTCAGAAATAACGGGTGCGGTGCAGAAGCGGCCAGCTGGCAATCGTGGGCAAGAAAAAGTTAACCATTTTTTTGCTGGGGAGAGTTTTTTTCTCTTGACCAGCCTTTTAATGGGTGACCCCTATGTTGGGTTCACCTTTCCTTTGCCGGTTTTTGCCCGGACAAAATTGACGATTTTTTTTACCGCCAGGGGGAAAATGCCTAGGATCACAAAGGAGATGATCAGCGAGGGGGAAAGAATGTCGCCCATTTTGCTGATCTGGCCCAACTGGTTGCCGGCATTGATATACACGGCCGTTCCCGCAAGCATGCCCACCTGGGAAATCCAGTAAAATGTCCACAGCCGCATTTCGGTCAAAGCCATGCCCAGGTTGATGGCAAAAAACGGAATTGCCGGAATCAGGCGCAGGGTGAACAGGTAAAAGGCGCCTTCCTTTTTAATGCCCGCATTGATTTTGTCATACCACGCGCCCATCTTTTCTTTTGTCCAGCCCCGGAACAGGTACCGGGCAACTGCGCAGGCAAGGGTTGCGCCGATGGTGCTGGCAAAGGAAACAATGACAAGGCCGATCCAGAATCCGAACAGGGCCCCGCCCGCCAGTGTCATAACCGCCGCGCCCGGAAGGCTTAATGCCGTAACCCCGATGTAGATGATGAAAAACGCGCTTGTCACCAGCACAGGGTATTGTGCAAGCAAGGCCTGGAAGTTTTCCCTGGATTCTTTGATGTATGACAGGTTCATGTACTGCTGCAGGTCCAGGGCAAAAAACAGTACGACAATGGCCCCAATCACGCCGATTACGGCGAGTTTTTTGGTATCCGGGATTTTCATGGAAGTAACTTTCTATTCCCCGTCTTTTCCGCAGGCTCTTCCCTTGAGAGCAAAAAAGAATTTAAGCCCCTTTTTGATGCGCTCGGAAAAGATTTTCGGCGTGAGATAGGCGCCGGCCACGCGCTTGTTGATCTCGCCCAGGGTGGGATAGGGGTGAACCGCAGAAGCCAGGGTGGACAGCTTGACGCGGCCGGCCAACACCGCAACCCACTCGTTTATCAGTTCGCCCGCGTTGGGCCCCAGAATCTGGACGCCGATAATGTTTTCCTTTTCATCGAGGATCATTTTCGTTTTTCCGGCAATATTGCCCATGGCCAGGCTCCGGTCGTTGTCCTTGAAATCCTCGCTCCAGACCGTGTATGATATGCTCGCTTCTTTGGCGCTTTTCTCATTCATGCCGATACTGGCCAATTCGGGATCGGTGTAGGTACACCAAGGCAGAAACGTGTAATCAGCTTTTCTGGGCAGGCGGAAGACGGCATTTGCGATCACGATGGAGCCCTCATATCCCGCGGCATGGGTGAACAAAAACGATCCGGTGACATCGCCTGCAGCAAAAATGTGGTTCTGGGAAGTGCGCATCCGGGCGTCCACCGGGATGCCCCGACCGGTAAAATCGACCCCGGCCTTTTCAAGGGCCAGCCCATTGATGTTGGGCGTTCTTCCGGCCGCCACCAGCAGGGTTTCGGCATGGACCTGTTTTTCCTCTCCACTGGCATTTTCAAACACCACCTCTTTTTTGCCGCCCAGGTCTTTTGTGGATAAAATTTTGGCGTTGAGATGGAAGGTCATGTTCGGCGAGGCCGCAAGCAGCCCCAGCAGTTCGTCTGCCAGGTCCTTGTCCTCCTTGCCCAGGATCTGATCGGCCCGTTCGATAATGGTCACCTGTGTGCCCAGCCGGGAAAATGCCTGCCCCATTTCAATGGCAATGGGGCCGCCGCCGATAATCGCCATGGATGCCGGCAGCCTTTCCAGTGAAAATATTTCCCGGTTGGTGATATAGCCGGCCTGGTCCAGCCCGGGCACCGGGGGCGCGCCCGGGGAAGAGCCGGTGGCAATGAGCCATTTTCTGGCAGACACGGTGTTTCCGTTTAAGGAAACCGCATGCGCGTCCACAAATTCCGGGTGGCCGAATTCAACTTTTGCCCCGAGCCCGCAAAACCGATCTTCGGAGTCATGCTCCTGAATCGTGGAAATGACATTTTCTATTCGGTTTCTGATGCCGGCAAAATTCACTGGCGGGGCATCCACGTCCGGCAATCCGTGTTTGCCGGCATTGACAATGGTATGGTATGCCCGCGCCGAGTTGATCAGCGTCTTGCTGGGCACACAACCGAAATGCAGACAGTCGCCGCCAAGATCCTTTTCCTTTTCAACCAAAAGGGTTTTTGCCCCGAGCTGGGCCGCGCCCGAAGCCGTTGTCAGTCCCGCAGCCCCGCCGCCGATAATACCGATGTCATAATCGTATTGTTTTGCCATATTGCCTCCAGTGCTTGACGGGCTGTCAGGGCGGCGCACCGCTGTTATATTCTGCCTATCGGGTTGTCATTGCGTGGCGCGCCGCACCCAGCAGCGCCGCCTCGGAATGCAGAATCACGTAAACCGGTATTTTTTTCATGAGTGCGGTCATCCGGCCCTTGCGCACAAAAGCGTCCAAAAAAGCCCCGCTTTCCAGAAGCGGTAAAATCCGGGGCGGTATGCCGCCGCCAAGATAGACGCCGCCTGTGGCCATCGTCTTTAGCGCCATGTTCCCGGCTTCTGCCCCCAGAACAGAGACAAACACCGCAAGCGTTTTCTGGCATAGACCGCACGGCCGGTTTTGGTCCAATGCGCCCCGGATAATATGGGGCACCGGGTCTTGTGCGGCGGGAACCTTCCGGGCCGGACAATCCGGATTTCCTGTAACCCCGGTGTTTTTGAAATACGCGGAAATATTGGCCAGACCCATGCCGGAACACACGCGCTCATAGCTGACATGATCATAGCGGTTTGCCAGGTAGGCAAGCAAACCGCTTTGCTCCGGGCCTGCGGGCGCAAAATCGGCATGTCCGCCTTCAGAGGCAAACGCCCGGTAGCCCGTTCCGTCCCAGGTCAGAAACGCCTCTCCAAGGCCCGTGCCCGGGGCCATAACAGCCATGGTCCCGCCTGTTGCCGGCCTTGCCTCACGGATCACGTGCAGGTCGTTTTCATCCAGCACGGCAACGGCGTTTGCAAAGGCGGTAACGTCATTTAACAGGCAGACGGATTTGAGGCCGAGGGTTTCGGCAAGTGCGGCTTCTTCCATAACCCATGGCAGATTGGTGATTTTCGCCCGTCCGCCCACAACCGGGCCGGCCACGCCAAAGGCGGCCCGGTCGATATGGACATCCCGGGTTGACAGGAATTTTCCGATGATGGCTTCAAGGCCCGAATAATCACTGCTCGCAAACTTTTCCTTTACCTGAGGGCGGCGCAGCCCGCTTTGGGAGGCATATACGGCGAGCTCCGTCTTGGTCCCGCCGATATCGCCTGCCAGAACAGTGATGTCTTTTTCTTTGGTGGGTGTCATGGGATCTCCCGCCGGGCGCTGCCTGCAGCACGAATTCGGGCCACAGGCGCCTTGGATTCAAGCCCCTGCAGTATGTTTCGGGCAAAACCCGGCATGTATCCTGAATCCTTATGTGGAAAGCCTGTCAAAACTCCCGCCATCCGCCCCCGCCGGATTTAAATACCAATAACCGGCGGTCGGTCCCAACGGTTACAGTGTGGGGCCGGGTGTCAACGTATTGAATGGTTTCGCTTCTGCGAAGTCTTTGCTCCTTGAAATCGATACTTCCCCATGCCCATGCAAATATCCGTTTGCTGGTGATTACAGCGGCCACATGACTATTGATATGAGAATTCACGATTCGGTCATGGATGGGAACCGATTGCTGCACCCAACGCCCCCTTTGCGAATCAAAGCCGATAATACGCCTATCGGTCACCATCAAGACCAGAAAATCGGATATCAAGGGCGTTATCGATTCCGGCTTATCGGATTCATTCAGCTTGAGCGCCAGCTCCGCCCAGCCCCGGGAAACCCTGGATAAGGCCAGAATTCTATTTTCTGTCAGCACTGCGCCCACAGTGCCCCGGGTTCCGCGCCAGACAATTCTCTCGCCGAGGTCCAGGTCAATGCTGTATTCATTGCGTCCTTCCACAATGCCGATCAGTTCGTTTTCAACCATCTGGATGTCGATGGAATCCGGAACACTGTTAGACCTATAAGATCTCGGGGGTTCATATGACGGCGCGTAATATGGTTCCCGTCCGTGGGCCGCTGAAGACGCAATTCCTGCCAAAACCAGCGCTGTTATCCAGGTCCGGGATACCTTTGATATCATCATGTCTCCTGTCTCTTTATGGATGACGATCCCCTTGCAGCAATATAAAATGGTTATGCGCAGGATGCAGGGTCGCTGTTCGTAAAGCCCGGATGAAACCTTTCCGGCAAATCGAAACTACCGGGAACTGGTTAAAACTATAGTCATCAACCGGAACAATGACAAAAACAGCCAGCAGGCATTGCCCGTACATTTCCCCCGGCCGGCCTGCGAAATAACGGGCGCAAAGGAGAGCCTGCCAACACAAGCAGGCGCGGCAGGGCTCGATTTGAAATTCACTGAGCTTGATGAACGCGGTTTCCGCACCCGTGGCTTCCAGAACGGTTTTCACAGCGCGGTCTGTGTTGCTGTTTTGAATCGGCGAGCCGGAAGCGTTTAAAATTTTTATTAATTCCTTCTTGTTTTGGATTTTCAGGGCAAAAGCGTCGTCAATCGGCTGCAGAAGTTGATCCGATCACACCGGCCCGGCTGCATCCGTACATCAACCGCGCCCAATCCTGTCAGAGATTTGCAATTTGTTGCATTCATTATTATACAACTTAATAATACAGTTACGTAATTGCAAATCTGCATACAAGCATGCCGCTGTGCCCGCAAAGCAATTTTTCCTGCAACCGCTTTTTTTATTGTATGGTATGAACGGTGCGCGTCTCATGGTTAAATCGTTTCGTGAGAATTGGGCATTGGTAAACGGGTTCAGACGAGTTCCGGGCGGCAAATCATGGGCCATATTCGATCAGACGGACAAAAAAACAAAGGCGTCCGTGCGGTTCTGCTTCGCGGGGTGTTCTGGCGCCTTTTAATCATCGAAGCGGGTCTTCTGGTGCTGTCTCTGGCATACCGGTGGTGGAGCGAGGGGGCAGGCCCGGAGGCGCTTTTCTGGTACGGGCTGCGCATCATCCTGCTGGTGGGCATTATTCTGGCATTTATGATGGTTACCCTCCGGGCGTTTCTTTCACGGAAAATCATCCTTCCCCTGGAGGCGATTGCCTCGGCCAACCGCGCTTTTCACGAAGACAATCCCGGAAGCGTGCAGCATGTCTTTGCCGAAAACGCGCCCCGGGAGATCCGGGAGATCATCGCCACCCGCGAGCAAATGCTCCAGACGATTCTGGATACTTCCCGCAAACGCCTCCGACTGGTCAACTTCATACGCGAGACTTTTGGCCGCTATCTCTCGCAAAAGATCGTGGATCAGATCCTGGAATCCCCGGAAGGCCAGAAGATCGGCGGACAAAGAAAGACCGTAACCATATTGATGAGTGATTTGCGGGGCTTTACTCGGATTTCTGAAAAACGGGACCCTGAGGAGATGGTCCGGATTCTCAACCGGTATCTGGGTCGGATGTCTGAAATTATTGTCTCCTGGGAGGGGATTATCGACGAGATTATCGGGGATGCAATTCTGGCGGTCTTCGGGGTTCCGGAAAACCGCGAGGACGATACCTATCGGGCCGTTGCGTGCGCCATTGCCATGCAGAACGCGCTTGTGCAGCTCAACTCGGAAATGGCAAAAGAAGGCTATCCGCCCCTTGAAACGGGAATCGGTGTTAATACCGGCTCGGTGATCGTGGGCAATATCGGTTCCGAGGTTCGGATGAAATACGGTGTGGTGGGCAGTGCGGTCAATTCCGCGGCCAGGATCGAGTCCAATGCCATCGGCGGACAGGTCTTGATCGGGGAGACTACGTATCTGCAGACCGCAGACAAGCTGCACGTAAAACCGCCCCAGACAATGATGATGAAGGGGATGGAATCGCCCCTGGTTTTTTATTCGGTGGAAAAGATCGACCCGCCCTATGACCTGGAGCTGGAGGCAGACAGGGATGCGCATCCGGGCGTACAAATCCGTCTTCCCTTTTATTTCTGGAAATTCGTGGGAAAAAAAGCTTGCGCAGATGCCATGTCGGGCGAGACCCACAGGATCAGTGATGATTTTATGGATGTTTGCGTGGAGACCCGGCTCGATGTTTTTGATGATTTGCGGATTCGCTTTGAATTTTGTGTGGAGGCCCACTGTTTTGAAGACCTCTATGCCAAGGTGGTCTCCGGAGATCCGGGACCGGATCCGGCGGGCGGATTCACCTTCAGACTGGCAATTACCTGGATCGATCCCAAGGACCGGGAGATTCTGCAAAAATGGACGGAGGATGCACAGATTGTCCGTTGACAGACCGGATAAAGCCGGCAATCGATTTGCCGATGGTATCCGGCGAGTCCTTCTGGATAAAGTGGCGCCCTGGCACGTTGACCTCCTGCTGACTGGCCCGGCAGCGGCAGTATTCGCGCGGGGCGCCGGTGAGGATTATGCCGGGCTCCGCACTAATTCATTCAGCGATCCTCATAAATTTTTAAGTCGGGATGATGTTTTCTCGCACACGCCGGGCAGATGCTGTGACTGAATTCCGCCTCGGAATGATCCTCTACATAGGCCTCAAGCCGCTTCCAATAGCCCTTATCGTCCCTGATGCTTTTGCAGTGACTGCATATTGGAAGAAATCCCTGCAATGTCTTGACTTCAGAAATCGCCTGTTGAAGTTCTTGAATAACTTGATCGCGTTCTTTTTCAGCGGCTTTCCGGCGTTCGATTTCCTCTTGAGCAAGAGTCAGTTTTTGTTCGATTTCTGCCACCTGTTTTAAGATGGCCAGAACTGGCCGATTTTCGATTATAACACCGGCTACGTGGCTTTGCCAGTAAAGGTAGCCGTAGAGGAACGGAAGGGCGAAAACCGAGATAATAAATCGACTGATCAGGGTCCCCGACATGATGGAAAAATAATTGGATGTGCCTGCAAACGCGCCGGTAGCAAAGAGGATGACATCTAACCACATGACTCCCAGCAGTGTCAGGAAAGCCCGGATCCAGAGTTTCATCCGCAATACCGGGTTGCCGAGGAACTCCCAGGCTATGGCCAGAAAAATCAAGTCGACAAAGGTCGATGCCACCGAGGCGAGGTTGGTGCGCAGACTTGGCATCGGCACATGGTCGATCGGCGAATTGCCGATGATCTGCATCTGGTAATGCAGCACGGTTGCGACGATCGGCACCATAATGGATATGCCCAGCACCGTGGAGATGGCAATTCTAGTGGCGCGTGGGCCGTCAAATACGTAAACCACAAATACGCCAAGCAGAATAGCAGTGTAAAAGACGGTCGATCCAACGATAAACGTAATGCCCGCCACTTCCACCTGGACGCCGGCGTCTGTAATCCATGACATGATGGCCGTTATGCCGCCCATAATTGCGTAGAAATGCACGGGTCCGAAGCGATGGCGCAGCGAGTGCGCCCCCAGCACCAGAAAATAGACGGCCATGGCCTCGATGATAAGAATGACGACTTCGCTGCTCATATTCACGCCGGTCAGAAGTTAACTAGGTGAAGTCCCAAACAAAGAACTTGCGGGAATCGGATTTGTGTATATATAAAGGATCCATGGGTGTCAATGATCCATTTCAAGGGGCCTTCCATATAATCCCGGACAGTTCGTATGCTTCTTCCCCGATCAGACTCTTTGTGGCGGTTGATTTTTCCATAGTGATGTCACCTGCGGTCAATTATTCGCCCTGTAAAGGGAGGACGGTTTCAATTCGGTTTTGGCCGTTGTTTTTCGCCTGATAAAGGCCCGCACCCGCCCTTTGGATCAGCGCCTCGGCAGTTGCCTGGTCGTTGCTCCGAAGCCCCGCCAAACCGGCGCGAATGATTATTTTCAAGATGGATGCGGGGTGTTTAAAATGATGTGGGGCTATCTGTTCCCGCAGTCTTTCACAGGCCAATCGGCCTTCCGCTATCCGGGTGGCGGGAAGAATGATCATAAATTCTTCCCCACCATAACGGCAGGCAATGTCGGCATCCCGGAAACAGTGCTTTATTATTCTGTCCGTTTCCCTGAGCGCCATGTCACCGGCCGTTGCAGCGGCACTTAAAACCAGGGGATCGTTTGGCTGAAAGCGGTCGGGTTTGGCCCGCGGCTTGTCAATTCGATTCAGGATTTGCTCCGGGCACCGTGCCCGCCGGTGGCATCGCCAGCAGGATGTGGAGCAGGTTGTTGGTAAAACGCGGGCTGCTGGTGATTTCCAAATGATCGCCCTCCATCATGTAGATGCCGGTGAAGGAAATGTTTGTGCGGACCCATGGCTTCCATGGCCGCCCCTGGCGTTCGTCTGCCAGGGCATTTGCGGTTGTCACCGTGCCGTCTCCGGGTGCATAGAGATCTTTATCTTCAAACACCGCCCTGTAAAGGCCCGGGGCCCCGATTAACTCAACCCGGTTTCGGGTTGGCACGGTGTTGGAGGTAAACAGATAAATTTCAGCCGGGCAGTCCTTTTCCGGGCTGACATCAAGGGCTTTGTGCATTCGCCGGGCCCTGATGAGCATGGCCCGGACATAGGACCGGGCCGTTTTTCGTGGCACTTGGGCTTCCGGGAGCAAATAGCGCAGATATTTCTCCTGGCCGGCTGAAAAAATTCCTTGGTTATTCCTCTCCCAGAAATCGACATCATAGAGATCCACTTCCACTGCCGATCCTGAAGCATCCGTAAATATCTGATGCCTTGGCCTGGGCATAATCTGGTAAACCGACGGAAACGTGGCAATCAGTGCGGGCTGAAATCTGGGCATCAGCCATGAATATTGCCAGCCATTCAAAAGAGATTGAAGCGCTTCTGCAGCCCCGGTATTGGGAGCGCCCACCAGGATGAGCCGGGATATGTATCGGCCGCCCTGCCAATCGACCCGGGGCGGATCATCGCTTTTACAAACATCGGCTGCGCCGTATCTCAAATAATAGCGGGCAATTAAGCCGCCGAAGGAATGGGCCACCACGTCAAAACGGAGCTCTTTTCTCCGGATGCCCCGTTTTTTATCTTCTGTTGCCACGTATTCGGCGGTTTCAGAAAGAAACTTGTCAAGCTGCCGGCTGTTTTCCACAATATCCTTGCGCCAGTCGTAAAAGAACGTAAAGCAGGTGTAGTGCTCGCTGCCATAGTCGATCTGCCCGGGCCGGACGACCTGGTCCCGAAACCCGCCAACGCCGAGTGTTTGGAGGATCTGCCGGTAAACATCCACTGAAAAGGCCATCCCCAGTACGTCAAGCCGGATTTTTTGCAGCGGACCGGTTGCATGAATGCTGTCCTGTAAGTCGGCAATGTCGTCGGGGGGAAACTTTTCTCCGGCAGCCTTTTGCATGGGCAAAGCCAGCTGCCGGATGCCTGCAGCGGAGTTGGGATTGCTGCCGGTGCCGCTAAAGGCCCCCCAGACAATCTGATCGGTTTGCGCGTCCACAAGCATTGATCCGCCCAGTCCGTGGATCATGACAACAGGGTTTCGGATATGGCTTTGTGCGGCCTGGTTATATATTTCCGGAAGGCTGTAGCGTTCTGCCGGCAAACAACCGCACAGCAGAATTACAGCAAGGAAAAAACAACAAAAAGGCTTTCGCATCATCCACCCCAACTTTACGACAGTTTATGTCCACAGATCCCGGGTTGCAAGGGATACAAATTCAGATGTGGTGCCCCTCTGCTCAGGGAGCGCTTGTATCTGCTTTGTAGCGCCCGGATTGTGAATGAATGTTTTTCCATACAAACCAGTATGTTATAATAAACGGGATGTCTGCACCTGTATCATCTTTTATAGACAGCCGATTGGTTTCCGGATTCAGCGCCAGGGTGACGGTTTTGCCGTCAATCCGTTCGACGATTTTTTGTCTTTCCCGCAGCATATCCATGGGGTAGGCCATGCTGCTGTCTTCGAGTTGAATGCCGGCCACAAGCCCCTTTGCTTCATGCCCCTGCAGTATGCGGCGGGCAAAACCGAAAATGCTTCTGCGACTTTCATAATAATCTGCATACGGGTCACGGCTGTAGTCGCGGTTGTATCCGGTGTTTTCAGACAAAACCACAGTGTCGGGATGGGCCTTTCGCCATTTCTTCCATGTAGTTAAAGTGGAGGGCAGAACGGTCAGGGTGGATCCGGTCATGGGGCCTGTGACTGCGGCGTTTTTGACCTGGAGCCACAACGATTCTGTCTGGTGGTCATACATCAGCAGATTATTTTTATACACCAATCCTGAAACACCAAAGGTAAGTTCCCTGTCTTCGACATTACGGGAGTAGACCACTCCGGCATAGGCAAGCGGTCACCAAGTCACCAGCACCGGCTTATCTCCGTAGTGTTCATTGACCAGTTCATGCATTGAAAGGATTCGAAGGGGATAAGCGCGGGCGATGTCGTTGATAAAAACACCCATCACCATTTCGTCTTCTTTCATGGATACAGCCTGATCGGCGTCCGCGTATTCCGGATCAAACAAGGCGGGAATGCCGTCGCGCGGCGGTCCGCCGGAAATAATATCCGAAGGGGGGATGCTGTGCCTGGAAAAGTCCCACTCGGCCGCAACCTGCCAGGGACATGCCAAAATTATCGATATTGCGAGTATATATCTAATCATTTTGTTCATCCGCTTCCATGTTAATTATGATACTGTGACAGTAAGTTCTCCGCAAAAGCGCTGCAGGGTTCACTGGTTCCTGTAAAAGGATTTCAGGTGCTGCGCAGCAGGTCATCGAATTGGACACATTGCTTGTGAAAAAGGTTTCCACCCGGATCCCGGGGTCTTTCCAGCTCGATATCAATCACTTCTTTTACCCGTCCCGGGTTTTTGTCCATGATGGCCACCCGGTCGGCAAAGGTGACCGCTTCCCGGAAATTATGGGTGACAAACACCACAGTATGGGAAAAGCGCTCCCACAGTTGCAGCAGCAATTGCTGCATTTCCTGCCGGGTCTGGGAGTCCAGGACCACAAACGGTTTGTCCATGAATTCTCATAAAATCGATTGTTTCTCCCGGGGGATGGAAAGATTGCAGCAATTCCGTCATTGTATCCATAAACACTAATTCCGGGATTTGAGCAACGCCAGCGATTTTCTTCCCTGGGATCAGCCTTGCTTCGTTAAAGCCGCTGCCAACCCGGTGCCGAGATCTCTGGCGGCTTTTTCGGTCTCCGCCTGGGTTTCAAATTTGTTGATGCCCACCGTATCCAGGGTGGCTTCCGGGCCGAAAATCATTTTGACGCCGGCCATCTGGCACTCGTCTCCGTAGCCGCAACGGATGCAGGGGATGTTTCCCCGGATTTTTACGGATCCCAGAAAATTCATGCCTTCTTCCATCATGAAATAGAAGATGCTGTTGGCACCGCTTTCGCAGGCCGGGGGCATGCCTTAACAGTCTTCCGGGATCGCACATGTCACCACGGCAACCCCGGATTTACCGCTCATGAATCCATGCTTGTGCCGAAGCGGATACAGTCTTTCGAGAAACGCCTTGGTCCGGCCGTCAATGCTTGAATAAGGGGTATATCCGCCAACCACGAGGCCATCTGCCTGTTTTGCTTTTTCAGCCAGCATATTGCGGTCATCTCCGATAACGCATTGATTTGTATCCACGCATCCCAAGCAGGCACGGCAGGGCTCGATTTGAAATTCACTGAGTTTAATGAACTCGGTTTCTGCGCCCGTGGCTTCCAGCACGGTTTTTACGGCCCTGTCCGTGTTGCTGTTTTTAATCGGGGAGCCGGAAACGCCTAAAATTTTCATTTGTCCTCCTTTGTTCCCGCTTCTGCTTGTTTTGGCACTTTTTTGGGCGGCATCTTTTAAAACCGCGTCCGCCGATTTAAACAATTACGTAACTGTATATATTTCTGTATAAAATATTTGCCGATCGACATGCGCCATTTTTTGGGGGGCCTGCCAGGCCGGACATTTTAAAAAAGATCCGTGCAGGCGGGGGCTAAAGTATGGCCTGGACCGGCCAGGGGATTTTGCTTGCCGATTTTACCACCGGGCAGTTTTCACAGTTTTGCCGGGACGGCTTAACACGGCAGCCGTCACACTTCCGCACAAGATCGATGGCTTCCTTGATTTCGCTTTCCAAAAGCTGATAATCGGCAATTTTTTGTTCCACCAGCGCCTTTTGCGCCTCAAGATGTTTTAATACTTCCTGATACGCCTCATCTCCGGTTTTCCCATTATGCCTGGCATGGTAAATTTTTTTTATATCCTTTAAAGCCAGCCCGGCGTCCTTTAGCTTTCGGATATAAAAGACCGTTTGCGCGACCTCGGGTGTAAACAGGTAAAATCCGCCCGGGCTCCTGTCTTCGGCCTGGATCAAATTCTCCTCCAGGTAATACCTTACCGTTCGCACCGAGGTTCCTGCCTTTTGGGCAATCTCACCGATTTGAAATAAATTTTTGTGATCTGTTTGATTCATACCTATAATTTAAATATACAGTTACGTAATTGCAAAATATTTATTCACCGATGCATTTTTGCCTGCGAGGTAATTTTTCTGATGAACTCGCGTTTTTACCCTAAGGCCTGGCATGCCTTGGAATCGGCTGTTGTCGAACACAACCGAGAACCGGTCGGAACTCTGGCCGCCAGGGACCCGGATGCGCTTTCTTTGAATTACGACCAGGTCTTCACCCGGGAGTTTGCCGTCTCAGCGGTCCCATTCCGGCTAAACAGCAGGGCCGATTTTTCCCCGCGGGCAATCTCGCGGCGATCATGTCTGCATTGGCAGACAGAAGACACCGACGTGATCGGATGTGCGGTTCGCGTGGGCAGGAACGATTAAAGGCGGCTTTTATGGAAAAAAGCAGAACAACCGCATTTGAGTTTTCCGGCGGCGGAAGTTCGGGCAAGGGACCCCCGATGACCCGAACTCGCATTGCGATGATTTCGCTGTTTGTATTATTTTCTGTTCTCACGTCAGTTGTCGCCGGCGCCGATGCCGCGGCAGAAAACAACCGAGTCCTTCATGTGGGCAAGTTTTCTGATGCGGATCCCGCTGACGGGATACCATCGGACTGGGAGCCGCTGACATTTGAAAAAATTGACGCGCATACAGACTATCGCCTGGTCGATGACAAGGGCACTGCGGTTATACGCGCGGAAAGTGATGCATCTGCATCCGGTTTAATCCGCAAGGTGCGCATCGACCCCCGGAAATATCCGGTAATCCAATGGCGCTGGCGGGCAACCGGCGTCTACGAAAAAGGCGATGTCACCCAAAAATCCGGGGACGACTACCCGGCTCGCGTTTATATCGCTTTTGAATACGATCCGGACAAGGTCGGGTTTTTCGAACGTGCGAAATTCAAGGCAGCCAGGATGCTTCACGGAGAATACCCGCCCACAGGGGCACTTACCTACATATGGGCCAGCAATGCACCGGAAGGCAAAATCGTGTCAAGCGCATTCACAGACCGGGTGAGCATGATCGTGGTGGAAACCGGAAAGGAAAAGACAGATACCTGGGTTTCCGAGTCCCGCAATATTTTAGCGGACTACAGAAAAGCCTTTGGAGAAGAAGATCCGCCCATGATCCGGGCAATTGCCATCATGACCGATTCGGACAATACCGGTGAGTCAACGGTTTCCTATTATGGCGATATCGTGATGAAAGCCGCTGAATAAAATGAATCTGACCGAAAAAATACAAGGATAACAGTCATGGCTTTAAATGCAGCACAGGAAATGCTTCTGGCCCATCACCGGCGAATGGCCAACTGGAAAAACTCGGGGCCCGTATATCAGCGAGCGGGCCGGGGGGCCAGCCACCAAACCGTTTGGACGGGAGTTGTAGCCGCACTCATACGCCGGCAGCCGGGTTTATTCCGCTTGTTTTTGCGATCCGGATGAAAAAATGAAGACGGGTCTAAGTTTTGTAAAACTTTTTCAGCAAGGCGGGTTTGACGCCTGCATAATACAGGCACGAAAGCAGGTTGTTGCGGATCATGCCGTAAATCCGGCCCTCTTTTTCCCAGCGCCGGGCCGAGGTCTGAACGGGTTTCCGGATCAGCGCGATTTTAAATCCGTTTCGTTTCAGCCGCTGCATGAGATCGATATCTTCCATGAGCGGAATATCGGCATAGCCGCCAAAAGCCCGGAAGATTCGTTTTTTCATAAACACGGCCTGATCCCCGTAGGGTATCCGGGTCAGGCGGCAGCGAAGATTGGCCCAGGCCTGGGCTGCCCGGAAAAAGCCTTTTTTACTGTCTATGCTGAGTAAAAAGGCGCCTCCTGCAATTGAAGGCCTGCGGCAAATTTCGAGCACATCCCGGACCGCGCTTTCTGGAAGACGGGTATCGGCGTGAACAAACAGCAGCAAGCGTCCCCTGGCGGCGCTTGCGCCGGCATTCATCTGTGCGGCGCGCCCGCGGGATGCCGTCAGGGTTCGGATCTGTTGGGAATCCACGCGATTTATGGTCGAGCCGCGGGGATCGCCGTCAACAATGATGATCTCTGCATTCCTTCCGCCGCACGCGGCCAGCAGATGCGCGCAGGTCTGCTCAATGACCGCGGTTTCATGTAAAACCGGTACGATAACGGAAACCGCCGGAGAAAGATCCATGTTCATGGGTTTTGTGTTCCGCATTTTTCCGAAAGAAATTTCCCTCGGGTTCAGATCATCTTCATTTCCCCAAGTACCGCCCGCATGTGTTGAAGCCGGGAAGAGCGGGCGGCGCCATCTGACAGGCCTGCGGCAAAGGCCTGCAGGTCCGCCCGGGTGTCGATATCCCTGAGGGACGGTAACAGGGGGGTTTCTTTGCCTTTTTGCCGGAACCGCTGAAGCGTTTTTTCCAGGACATTCGGCGTTCCCCAGTCAATGCCGGTGAAGGCTCCCATGAAAATACAGCCGGCCCTGAAGCCGATCAGGTAGTATCCCCCGTCCACGGCAGGACCGATTACCGCCGGATATGCTCCCAGGAGGGAAAAGGCATTGTTAATGATTTGGTCATTGAGACCGGGTATGTCTGAGCCGATTAAAACGACACTGCGGAATCCTTCGGCTGCAGTGCAGCCGAGTGCGTGATGCATGCGCTGGCCCAGGTCGGCGCCCTGCTGTACAAACAGCGGCGCGTCTGCCCCGAGCCACTTGCGCATTAACGCTTCGTGTTTGCCGGGATGATAAAAAATGCGCAGATTTATGTTCATACGGTATATAGTGGCCAGGAGATCTTCCACAAGAGCCCTGTATAGCCGAACAGCACCGGAATCCCCCAGGTCTTCGGCCAGCCGGGTCTTCACTGTGCCCCGGACCGGGGCCTTGACAAAAACTATGAGGCATTTGGATTCATCAAGTGTTTTCATCATTATAACTAGATAATCACCTATAAATGTTTGTCAAAAGGCAGACAGGGAGAGAGTAACACCGTGAATGCGCTTCTTATCGGCAATGAAATGTTTGTCCGGCTCGGATTTTTTCTGGGGGTCTTTTTTGCCATGGCCGCCTGGGAAGCCGCGGCCCCCAGGCGGTTTCTGCAGCAAAGCAAATTGACCCGGTGGGCCAATAATCTGGTGCTGACATCTGTTAACGCTTTTTTGCTCAGGCTCGTGTTTCCGGCTGCTGCCGTGGGAACGGCCCTGATCGCGGATGAAAAGGGATGGGGTTTGTTTCATGCGATATCTCTGCCGGCATGGGTCGGCGGGCTTGCCGCGATTGTCATCCTTGACCTGACCGTTTATTTCCAGCATGTGGTTTTTCACAAGGTTCCGGTCTTTTGGCGTCTTCACCGGATGCATCATACGGATCTTGATATTGACGTCACCACGGGCGCAAGGTTCCATCCGGTTGAAATCATTCTTTCCATGGCGATTAAAATGGGCGCCGTTGCCGCCCTGGGCCCCCCTGCGTGGTCGGTGGTGGCCTTTGAGGTCCTGCTCAACGGCACCTCGATGTTTAACCACAGCAACATATCCATGAATTTCCGGGTTGATCGCTGGATCCGGCGTTTTATCGTGACTCCGGACATGCACCGGGTTCATCACTCGGTGCGCATCCGGGAAACCGACAGCAACTATGGATTCAATCTTTCATGGTGGGACCGGTTGTTTGGGACATATCGCGACCAGCCGGCTGCCGGGCATACTGCCATGAAAATCGGGCTTGCCAATTACCGGGACCCCAAGTGGCTGAAGCTCGGGTGGATGCTGCTTGTGCCCGCGTCCCGTTACAAGCGCTGATGAACGGCCCTCAGCCTGCGCAACAGGAAATGTATTTGCGGCTTTCTGAAACATGCTTAAAATAGGACTCAGACACCAAGATGCCGGATAAAGGAGCAAGCAGATGAAAGATGTGAAGGATTATTGTGACAACACCTATAAGCGACTGGTCGGTATAAAGGCCGGTTTATATGATGTGCTCATGAATGCGGAAAAAGTATCGGATTCGACGCATGCAGAGACTGCGAAACAATTGCAGTCTCTGGTCGACAGTATTGAAAAAGAACTGGAGGAACTACGCAATCAATGTCCCCCGGACTGGTCGCCCAATAAACAAAAGATCGATGAGAGTATGACCAGGCTTTCGAAAACGTTGGAAGAAATCGCCGATCATCTCGAGATCACTGTCCCGGATACTACGGCGTGGATTTAATCGGATCCAATGGCTTGCCGCAATGCTTTATTCAGGGAGTTGTATTTTTGGCAGAGTGGGAATAATCGTGCGGTGAAAGCTTGGGAGGAGGCAAAAACGGCAATTGATGCGTTTTTTGAAGACTGAAAACATTTAATTTAAAAAGGAGGTTTTGTTTATGGATCCAAAAGATTATTGTAATTCGATGGCAGCAGAATTGACCGCTTGGAAGGCCAAACTGTTTGACGTAATCTCCAAGACCGATAAAATGAGTACTGCGGAAAAAGGCAAGGTCTGGGAACACTTTGGTGAAATGAAGATCATTATCCAGGACCTGGAGGACAAAATCGAGTCCCTTCGCACGGAATGTCCGTCGGATTGGAGTCCGCAAAAAAAACAGATCGAAGATGCCCATGTGAACATGCGTTCAAAATACGAGGAGACCTTGGACTATATCGGCAAGGCAGCACCGTTTTCCGTTCCGGGATAACCGGGAGTTTGAAGCCCGGTTTCCATTTGTTTATGAATTATTGCAAGGGTTGTAGTTCCGGTGCACTGGCTCGGTGATATCTTGTGGGGCTGTCAGCAAAGTAAACAGGGTTGCATGACCTGCTTGAGGTTGGTGTATAAAGGATTTTGCCTGTTTTGATGCCGTGCATAATATCCTGAGCCAGTGCACATATCCGAAGCCTTGCCGAGAATATTTCCATACGAATGCAAGTCCGGCAAAGTTGGCCGGAACGAATCGACCTTGCCCCGGGAAAGGAAAAACATGGCCGGGCTGTTGCAAGCAATGTATATTGGGTTTTTGGGGAAATCGTCGATTCCCTTTAAAGTGATTTTTGCCGACGGCACCTGTTATGCGCATGGCAGCGAGCCGGCGGCCTTTATCATACGGTACAAAACAAAAAAAGCCCAGTTCAACTCCATGCTGTTTACGGGATGGGGATTGATCGAATCTTACATTACCGGCAGCGTGGATATTGAGGGGGATTTGAAAGCCCTGATACGCGCAGCAGCTGACAATGAGCTGCCCCTGGCCGAAGCCGCCCGAAAGACGCGCATCCCCAATCCCCTCATCCGAATTCGCAATCTGTGGCAGGAGTTGCTGTACGGCAACCGGAAAAGCAGCAGGGGCGTAAAAAATGCCCTGGCCCACTACAACCGCGGATCGGATATCTTCTGGCAGTACCTGGATCCCACCATGACCTATACCTGCGCCTACTGGAAAGAAGGCACCCAAAGCCTGCGGGAGGCCCAGGAAAACAAGCTCGATCATGTCTGCCGGAAATTGCGGCTCAAGCCGGGCGAGCACTTAATCGACGTGGGCGGCGGCTGGGGCTCCCTGCTTTTTCACGCCGTCAAACACTACGGTGCTGTGGGCACCAACTTGAGCCCTACGAGCGATCAGAATCGGTGGTTGCTGGATAAGGCCCGGCAGGAAGGCATCGCGGAAAAAATTCGCGTCCAGGAAAATGATTTCCGGCAGGTGTCGGGCACCTTTGACAAGTATGCATCCCTGGGGGTTTACGAACATGCGGGCAAAAGGCAGTTGGAGGACTGGATCCGGTCCATGGCTCGATGCCTGAAACCCGGGGGAATCGGCCTGCTTCATTTCATCGCCCATGACCGTCCCATGGAAACCGACTTTTTCATCCGGAAACATATTTTTCCCGGCGGATATCTGCCCGGCCTCACCGAGACCATTGATTTGATGGCGGTCTATGGCCTTGAGATACTCGATATTGAAAACCTTCGCCGTCACTACGCCCTGACTCTGGATCAGTGGGCCGCAAGCTTTGATGCAAACTGGTCGATGATCAACAGCTTCAACCCGGAGTTGTTTGATGAGCGCTTCCGGCGGACCTGGCGAGCTTATCTTTATTTCTGCGCCGAGTTTTTTCGGACCCGGAATTCCGTCCTGCGGCTTTACCAGATTACGTTTTCCCGGGGAAACACCACGGATTACCCCATGGACAGGGGTTTTCTTTATGAGGCATAGGGATGGGTCTCAAAGATTCATTCATCGTTTATACCGGATGGTCATGGGATCCGACGGGGCTGGCTTGTCGTGCCACGGCATGTGCTTTCGATAATACAGGCGCATAGCTTCATAAATAATCCGGGGCATGGTGAGATGCGGCACGACCGGATGGCGCAGCAAAACCCCGAGATGGGCCGCCCTTGTCAACTCCCTGCCCCTTGCCTGCAAACGCGCCTCAAAGATTTTTCTCCCCTCCCGGACCAGGTTGATCCCAACGTCTATGGTCTCTCCCGGCGGGCTGCAGAAAAAATCATAGCGGCCGGCCATATTGTTGAAAGGAGATACGTGAAATGCCTTTTCAGCTTTGTATTGTCGGATTTCTGTTTCAGAAGTTCCTTCGGGCAGGGGCTCTGGTAAATACACGTGCCGCTCTCCGTAAGTGTTGCTGACTTCCGCAATCAGCCGTATCACATCGCCCCGGCGGTCAAAACAGTAATAGAAGCAAACCGGGTTAAACACGTAGTGAAAGTACCGCGCAGCGGTGATCAGCATGACAGATGCCACCTGCGTCCTGTCGGTTTCGGGCAGCAGATCCAGAAGTTTTTCCTTTATCTCGCCCGGCCGTTTCTCCAGGTAATCGGCATCATTGATGGATGTGGGCCTCAGCCGGTTGTATCCGAAGAGCGGCAGTTTTTTATCTAGTACGGACAATTCGTCGATGTCAAAGCCGTACATGTAGACCGGGTACTGAAAATGATGATACACCGGCAGGTGCCGGGTATGTTCCACAGCGCCTGTAAAAATTTTTGAGTTCATAGTTCAACTCCGAAATCCCGCCCCACGGCTGCAGCCGACATTACCGCGTCTTCGTGAAAGCCGTAACGAAAATAACTGCCGCAAAACCAGGTGTTGTTTATGCCGTTTAACTGCGGCAGATCCGGCTGGGTCTCCGCAGCGCCTTTGTCAAACGTGGGATGCGCATAATTGAGATCCGCGATAATCTGCCCCGGCCCTATGGGATGATCCGGGTTCAGGGTGACGCAATAGTGGTTGGCTGAGGACAGCTGCTGGAGCCGGTTCATGTAATAGGTCAGGGTTGCGGGGCCGCGGACGGCCTTTTCTGGGCCCTGCCTGTAATTCCATGAGCCCCAGGTCCCCTGCAGGGGTGGAAGGCAGCTGGTGTCCCGGTGGAGGATGACCCGGTTTTGGGCATATTGCCAAGCCGAAAGCAGACTTGCCTCGGAATCGGAAGGATCTGCCAGCATTGCCAGCGCCTCGTCTGCGTGGGCGGCAATGACCACCTTGTCATGGGTGGCTTCTGCCTCATCGGTCCACAGCCGCACCCGCCCGTTTTCACGGGCGATTTTCCGGACCGGCCGGCCGGTATGCACCGTGCCCGGAAATGTTTTTAAAAACGCCTTGACGTAGGCATGGCTGCCTCCCTGGATCGTATACCATTGGGGATGGCCGGAAAAAGACAGCAGACCGTGGTTCTCAAAGAACCGGGCAAAGGTTTGCGCCGGAAAATCCATTATATCCCGCTCGCCGGTGGACCATATGGCGGCACTCACGGGAGTGACGTAATGCCTGGCCAATGCCGCGGAAAATCCGGCCAGCCGCAGATATTGATTAAGGGTCATGTCTGCCAGACGTTTTTCTGCAAGCCACCGCCGGGTCGTTTTGTTAAACCGGTTGATTTCAAAAAGCAGGCGCCAGAAAGACGGGCGCAGCAGGTTCTTTTTGTCTGCAAAGGGGCGCGTGGTGTTGTAGGTGAACCCGATGTTGGGGTCCCAGTAAGTAAACGACATGGCGCTTTTTAACCGGGAGACGCCCAGCTGCTCGATAAAACGAATAAAATTCGGGTATGTGCGGTCGTTGAAAACAATGAATCCCGTATCCACATATGCAGGAAATCCGTTGCCTTCATCGACTTCGATCGTGTGGGTGTGGCCGCCCACGTAGTTGTTTTTTTCGTACAGGGTCACCCGGTGGCGCCGGCTGAGCAAATATGCGGCAACAATCCCGGCCACCCCGCCGCCCGCCACTGCAATATCCAGGCTGGATTCATTTGTCATGATCGGCTCCTTTTTCTTGGCGAGTCCTTGGGAACCAGGGCACAAACGCGTTTGTCCGCCTGATGTATGCTTGGTATTCCGGGTTTTCGGAAAACTCGGTTTCTTCCATGAGAGATACACCGGTCAGCCGCAGCAACGTGTACGTAATTACCAGCGGACTGACAATGGTCAAAAATCCCCGGGATGCAGACAGCACGATAACAAAAATGCCCCACCAGACCAGGGTTTCGCCGAAATAGTTGGGGTGCCGGCTGTAACGCCAGAGGCCCTGATCCATCACACGGCCCCGGTTTTCCGGGGCGGCCAGAAAGCGCCGCAGCTGGTAATCGGCCACAGCCTCAATGACCAAGCCGGCAAGCCAGATCAACAAACCCGCCGCATCCAGCCATGTCAGGCGGGCGGGCTGTGCGGCAATCTGGCCGTACTGCACGCCGATGGCAATGACCCACAGGAAGAGCGCCTGCACCAGAAACACCCTGTAGAGGCTCACCAGCCAGAACCTTTGCCCGTATTGCGCCCGCCAGGCGGCATATCGCGGATCTTCGCCTTTACCAAGGCTGCGCGTGGCGATATGGACAAACAGGCGCATGCCCCAGATGGTCACCAGCAGGGCGAGCATGAGTTTGCGCTGGAAAAACCCGTCTGCCTGAAAAAACGTCAGCCAGGCAACGAGTACAAAACCCAGCCCCCAAAGGGCATCGGCAATGGCGGCATTTCTGCGCATCAGGCTGATCACCCAGCCGACAGTCATAAACCCGGCAACTGCTGCCAGATTCACGGCAAATAAAATCACGATCTCCATAACAACAACTTCCTGTTGGTTGGCAGTTTATCCCCGGCCTGCCCCTGCCTGGCCAATGATGCGTCCGGGAACCAGCGGATCCTCCACCGCCCGTCCTGCGGCCCGCTCGCCGATGGCCCCCCGGATTTGCCTGTGAATCTCCCCGCTGATAGGGTAGTAAAGGGCAATTACAATGGCAAGCGCATTGCACAGGCAGGGAACCAGCGCATAGAGAACGCGCAAGGTTAAAACCACGGAATCGGATTGAACGACTCCCGGCCGGTACCCGGAACCCCCGAGCAGGGCCAGGCCAAAACCGACGCCTGCGGCAGCCGCCAGTTTTTTGGCAATCGACCAAAGGCTGATATACAGCCCCTCCCGCCGCTCTCCGGCGAGCAGCTCGTCATAGTCGATCACGTCGGCCTGGATGGCAGAGGGAATGGCAAGCGTGGCCCCGAAACCGATGCCGGAGAGAAAAACCAGAATCCCGTATAAAGTTTCATCGCCGGCGCCCAGAAAGAAAACCCAGAAAAACGCCCCGGTGTTAATCGCCATGGAAGCGATCCAGGCAGCCTTTTTACCGGTCCGGCGGGCCAGGTACACCCACATGGGCAGAAAAACAATGCCTGTAACGAAATACAGGGCAAGGAACAAATCCGCCCTGGGGGAGCCAAGCACGTACTCCACGTAATACAGAATCAGTGTTGCCGGCAGGTTGTTGCCGATGGCGCTGATGGTGTATGCGATCAAAAGAATCCGAAAGGGCCGGTTTGCCAGGCTTGCACGGATCCATGCAACAATCCGTAGATCTGAACGCACGGCCGCCCGGGGCCGCTCCCGGAAAGCCGCCACGCACCATGTGCAGGCTCCCAGGATCAAAGGAATATAAATCAGAGACAGGATAAAAAAGGTTTGCCGTTCACCGGCCGGGCTGCTGTCCAGCCCTGCGGCCCACCGGACTGCCCCCGGCATTGCAGCGGCAATAACGGTGCCTGCAATCAGCGCACCGTCGCGCGTGGAAAACAGGGCGGTGCGTTCGTTATAGTCAAAGGTCAGCTCCGGTCCCAGGGATTCATACGGGACAATGACCACTGTCCAGAATAAGAACAAGGCAAATATCAGGGCCATGAAATACAGCCCGGCCGAATGGGCGCCCATTGCCCCGGGCGGGTTGAACAAAAGCGCGATGGCAAAAACCGTAAGCACGCCGCCCGCGGCGATAAGCGGCCGCCGCCGGCCCATGGGCGTGTTCAACCGGTCTGAGAAAATGCCGATCACCGGGTCGGTAAACGCGTCAAACAGCCGGACGATCAAAAGAATGGCGCCCAGAGCGGAGATGTGAACCCCCACCACATCGGTGTAAAATTTCGGAATGTAGACGTATACGGGAATCCCAACTACTGCCAGTGCAAACGCCGGGGCGGAATAGGCCGCCTTTGATGCGGTGGAAAGCTTTCTCACGGCCGGTGCTTTCCCAGCATGTGATCCCGGAAGTTCCTGTCTATCGGATTTTTGCCGATCCAGATGGCAAAAAACCCCGAAGCAAATTCAGCGCCTTCCACCATGCCCAGCAAATCGTCGTTCAGCCAGAGGCGGGTTCCGTTTTCGGGGATGTATGCGGCCGTATAACGGTCTCCGGGAGTGATGTCGCGGTAAAAGGTGTTGAATTTTTCGATTTTTGGCAAAAGGGATGCAAAGCGACCCGGTGATACGTTCTTCTTGATCATTTCCGTGGTGGCCTCGGCAAAGTCGGCGGCCTTGATGGGCTGAAAATAATGAAGCACTAGGCAGCGGGCCGCCCGCTCATCCAGGGCCTGGTTTGCCGTTTTGTCCTGGTGCAGATAAAATGCGCCCTGGTAAGCCTTAATAAAGACCATGTAGCGCAATACGCCTGTGCCGCGTAAGGTCAGCGTATAGCCATCAATGTTTTTTTGTTCGGCAAACGCATTTTCGCCAGCACCGGCTGCCTGAACCGGTATCAGGAGCCATGCCAGCAGGCCAACAATCCAGACCCGGTGTCTTGTTTTCACCTGCCGTCCTTTTCGAATAGGTGTTCAAAGAAACAAGGAAAATCGTTTTGCATGATGTCTATGCTGGGCTTAATTTAAGATAATCATGGCGTGATGATTATCTATGAAAAAAAAGGAGTCCAATAATGCACTATTTTTTTTCCGCCGCGTTTTTCAAGGTCGCCGGGATATCGATTTTTATTTTTATCGTGCTTGACATGCTGTGGCTGGCCGTTGTTGCCCGGCACCTTTATTTCAGGCAGTTGAGCTATCTGGCATCCGTTGAAAACGGGCGGATCGTGTTTAACTTGCAGGTGGGGATCCTGGCCCAGGCAATCATCGCTCTGGGCCTTGCGGTGTTTGTTTCTCTGGCGATCATGGTGGAAAACCGCCTTGCTGCAGCCGTTTGCACGGGTGCGTTTGCCGGGTTTGCCCTTTACTGCACCTATGATCTGACCAACCTGTCCTTTGTTAAAGGCTACCCGGCGTTTATATCCGTGGTGGATATCGCGTGGGGAACCGCCCAGGGTCTTTTTGCCGGATTTTACGTGTTTTATCTCACCCGGTTTTTTCGGCCGGATTTTTGACTGAAAAATGATAAGCCTGTAAAAAGTCCTTTTTACAGGCAGTGTTAAGTTTTAAATGGTTAAGTGTTTAGGTAAAATCAAAAACTTATCTTTTTATTGTTTGTCGAGCATAACATTTTTAAGACTTCCAAGGAAATCCTTTTTTTGCGCTCTAACGAAATTGCACTTCGTTGCCCTGACGGCGGTGCAGAAAAGCGGGTTTCCAAGCGGAAATTAAGGCTCGAAGAGGCTCCTGGAGCGAGGAAACGCCTTTTTCGCGCCGCCGATCAGCCAAGGTGCTTACGGATTCTCTTTCTGCAAAAATGCCGCCGCGGCGGAATAAACAGCTTTTTCCGAAGCCATGAAAAATGGATGCAGAAGGATGCCTATATAATTGAATAATAAAAGGCTTTATCGTTCAGACTGAAAAGCCGGGTGGAATTTTTGCACGGCCCTTTTCTTTTGAGTTCAAGGAAAAAATACGGGCCCGAAAAACGGGCCGCTATCTCCGGAAAGGGCATAAAAAAAAGGCTATGGATATTCCATAGCCCTTTGAAATCATTGGTCGGGGCGGCAGGATTTGAACCTGCGACACCTTGCACCCCATGCAAGTGCGCTTCCAGACTGCGCTACGCCCCGGCTTTAAGACGAAACATCCATAGCATGCAGTTTATCCCCTGTCAAGGTCTATGGATGAGCAAACCGTTTTGCCTGTCGACTTTATTCCTCCGCCCCGGCAAGGGCCTGGTCAATATCGTCGACAATGTCGCGCGGGTCCTCAATGCCCACGGCAAGCCGGATCAGGCCGTCCTTGATGCCCAGTTCCACCCGTTCTTCCGGGGCGTGCATGTAATAGCTGATGGTGGCCGGATGGGTGATCAGGGATTCCACCCCGCCCAGGCTGGGCCCGATGCTCAGGATTTTGAGCCGGCTTAAAAAATTGAGCACATATTCGGCATCATCCTTGACCTCGAATGTGACCACAGCCCCGAAGCCTTTCATCTGGCGCTTTGCCACGTCATGGTGGGGGTGGCTGTCAAGTCCCGGGTAATACACCCGCTTGATTTTGCTGTTTTCCTCCAGGTGTTCGGCCACGACCTGGGCATTGCTGTTTAATCGCTCCATTCGCAGCGGGAAGGTTTTGAGCCCGCGGATCAGAAGGTACGAGGAGTTGGGGTCGATCACGCCGCCGGTGATTTTCAGGAATTCCCGGATGGGATCCGTGAGTTCCTTTTTGCCGAGCAAAACCCCGGAGAGCAGGTCGTTGTGCCCGGCCAGGTACTTGGTGGCGCTGTGGATCACCAAGTGCACCCCGTATTCCAGGGGTTTCTGGTTAAAAGGGGTGGCGAAAGTGGAATCCGAGATCACGGTGATGTCCCTTTTGCCGAAGATCTCCATGAGCCGCTCCAGGTCCATGATGTTCAGGTACGGGTTGGTGGGCGACTCTGAGAAAAATACCTTGGTGTTGGGCTTAATGGCGTTTTCCATGGCCTCGTAGTCGCACATCCGGACCACGGTGCATTCGATATTATAACGCCCCAGGTAGGACTTGCAGAAGTCCAGGGTGCGCTTGTAGGCGTCATCCGTGATGATCAGGTGGTCGCCGGCCTTGAGCAGCATGAAAAGGGAAGTGGTAATGGCGCTCATGCCCGAGGAGAACAACACCGAGTCCTCGGCCTCCTCGAGCGCGGCCAGCTTGCGTTCGGCCGCCAGCTGGGTGGGGTGCCCGTATCTTCCGTATTCGAAGCGTTCAATGTCGCCCTCGGCGAGTTTCCGGATTTCTTCCACGTTCTTGAAGATAAACGTCGAGGTCTGGACGATCGGTGTGGTCACGGACCCGTATTCGTTGAACCGGACCTCGCCGGAATGAACCGCGCGGGTGGAAATCTTGTTGTTCATGTAGTCATCCATTTGAAAAAACTCCTTGCCAGGCTGGTTGGTTTTGCAGCGCGTTGCCGGTTCGGTTATCGGGCACGATGCTCATGTCATGTTGAAATTCATGTTTACATACCGGTGATGTTCGGGCTCGAGCTGCCGGGATCCGGTCCGGCATATCACCAGCGGGCCCGGGCAGCCGGTAAAACGGGGGAAACAGCGGGATCCGGATTTTCGTCGAAGCCGCGTGCGGTTTGTTTTCCCCGGTATGGGAGTTGTTCGTGTTTGTCATTGGGCAGGGGTTCCCCGGGATGATGCGGTTGTCTCTATCCGCTGGCCGGTTCCTGAAACGCCTTGATCGCCGATTTTCTGGACTCGTGGATGTCGATAATCCGGTCGAGACGCACCAGTTTGAATAATTCTGTCAGTTGCCTTCTCAGGTTAAACAGCTTGAGTTCTCCGTTCCGGGTATGCAGGATGCGCAGGCACGCAAGCATCGCCCCTACGCCCGAGCTGTCCATGAATTTGATCCGGTTCATGTCCAGGGCCACCTTGCGGGAATCTTCGAGCAAGGGGGTGATGCTGGATTTAAAATCCGCGACGTTTCCCGCATCGAGCGCATCCGCCAATACGGTAATGACAACCACGTCGTCAATGGTTTCGCTCTTGAGTTTCATGGCCGCTTATTTCCGGTTTTATCCATCTGTCCGTTGGTCTGGTGACAGCGAACTGACTTCCTCTCATAGCAGTATGTTCCCATAATATCAAGTTTTTGATGAGCCCGGGGAAACTGCGGCAGGCTGCGGATGCCAAATCCGTCCCGGGGCGCATGATTCATTTTTGCAAAAGAATGGCAATGACAGCATGTGGGGGCGGACCTGTGTGTCCGCCCGGGAAAAGGACAAACACACAATTCCGCCCCTAGGGAGCCTTGTTCCCGGGCAATCCCGTTGATGTCCATCCGATTTTGAAGATATTCGTAAATGCGTGTAAGGCAACACGGCCTTAAGCATCAGACCCCTCAGGAGCCGCCGTAGCCAACCGTGACAGAATCCCCGTTCACAATGACCGGCACCTTGCGTCGACCATCGGAGAGTTTTAGCATTTCGTCAAGTTTTTCCCTGTCACTTTTGACGTTGACATAGGTGTGATCCTTGTAAGCTTCACGAGCTTTTTCCGTGTAGGGTCAACCCGCTTTTCCGTAAATAATGACGCGATCGGACATGCCGGCCTCCTTGGTTCTGCGGTTGTCGGTTGTATTTTTAAAATTATACGCTATCATACATGCAATATCCTTATAAAGAGATCAATGATCTTGTTGCTAACAAAAAAATTGTCATTATCCGCAAATCCGTATGAAAACAAAGGCAAAACCGAAACCGTAAATTTCAGCATACAGGAGTCGCGCTATGCCCCAGCAGATTGTCTCCTGCGATCAGACGCAATGTTTCATCGTGGCTGAACATTTTCTGGAATATTTTTCCGAAGACCACCGGGTCAACAATTTTGACCGGGTTTTGATCGACATTTCGCGTGTTTATGAAAACGCCGTGCTCATGGGGGCGCTTGCCGCCTCCAAGTATATTCAGCCGCCGGTGGAGCCCAGGGTGACCTTTGATGTGGATATCATCCTTCCCGCGCAGGATTTCACGGATTTTTTAAATGATGAGATCCCGCCGGACAAGCTGGAGATGCTGGACGCGCTTTTTGAAACCTCGGATTCGAACAGCCACAGCCTGCGTCACCGCAAAACCCGGCTTTACGTGGATTTCCTGTCCGAGGCCAGCAAGCCGATTTCCGGGAAACTGGTGCGCCGCGTGCTTGAAAACCCGGATGAAACCACAAATACGCTGACCCTGAACGGGCGCAGCCTCCGCATATTGAAACCGGAACTCATCATTGCTATGAAGCTGCATCGCTACGCCAAAAGCCCCCGGTCTGAAAAAGCCCTGTCAGACCGCCTGGACATTGTCAAGATGCTTAAAACCTACCATCAGCAGCCGGAGATCCTGGATCCGGAGCAAATCCGGTCAATGATCCGCCGCCGGGAAATCCGGTATTTCGAGGAAATGCTTGAAGACGTCGACTGCGAGATGTGCGGCGAGGAGAATTGACTGCGCCGTGATGGTTGTTTATAATAAAAACGTTAAATGATGACGGCTTCGTAAAAAGCTGATTATACCGCCGACGGCATTTTTGCAGAAAGTAACTTGAATACCGGCGACGATTGGTTTAAATCATTTGCTCATTGCATCAGGCAATAGAAGCCGAAAGGACATTGATGCTGTTTTGCTCGTTAAAAAGCTTGGCTCGAAGGTTTTGCGATTGTTGCATTGGTGACTTTGATCCCGTTTGGAAGTTTGATTCATTTTTTAGCAGACCTTCACGCCTGATGCATCCTTATTCCACCCATTGCTGGAGGCCATATGAGCAAGCATAAAAAGAAAAACCGAAAAAAAACAGAGAATCAATTTATTGATCAGATTCACCTAAATGCTGCCGGCATCGATATCGGTTCGCAGGTCCACTACGTAGCCGTTCCACCAGGCAGAGATCCCGAATGCAAAGATGTAAGATCCTTTGCCTCTTTTACGGCTGACCTATACGCCTTGGCCAATTGGTTAAAAGAGTGCAAAATAGACAAAATTGCCATGGAATCTACCGGCGTATACTGGATTCCGCTCTTTGAAATACTCGATGCACAAGGTTTTGATGTTATACTTGTCAATCCTCGACATTTCAAAAATGTTCCGGGGCGCAAAACAGATGTTGTTGATTGTCAATGGCTTCAACAACTCCATACATTCGGTCTCCTTCAAGGGGCCTTTCGCCCCGAGTTCCAAATTTGTGAACTCCGCGCTTATTTGCGGCAACGGGCGATGCTCATATCCTATGCAGCCAAACACATTCAACATATGCAAAAAGCCTTGGAGCAAATGAATGTTAAACTCACCGAGGTTATCAGCGATGTTACGGGTCAAACCGGCATGAAGATTATACGTGCAATCATTGCCGGTGAACGAAGCCCGAAAAAATTAGCCAGTATGCGTAATCCTCGCTGTAAAAATGATACTGATGTTATCGCTAAGGCATTACAAGGCACTTGGAAAAATGAGCATCTTTTCGCCTTGCAACAGGCCGTAGAACTCTTTGACTTTTACAAAAAACAAATCGATGATTGTGAAGCGCGAATTCAAAAACAACTCGAAACATTTGATGATCGAAGCAATGGCCTCCCTTTACCGTCCAAGCGAAAAAAAAGCAATGCACATCATCCATTAAGTTTTGATGCCAACTCCTTTCTTTATAAGATGACCGGTGTTGACCTAACCTGTATTGCCGGTATCGATTCGCCAACGGCGCTTTGTATCTTAGGCGAAATCGGGCTTGACATGAACCGTTGGCCCACTGTGAAAAATTTTGCATCCTGGCTTGGTTTAAGCCCCGGCAGCAAAATCAGCGGCGGCAAGGTATTAAGTTCCAAAACCAAACCATCAGCCAATCGGGCTGCAAACGCTTTTCGATTAGCAGCCTATAGCCTACAGAGAAGCAAATCCGCGTTAGGTGCTTTTTTCAGAAGAAAAAAGGCTCAATTGGGCTCGCCCAAGGCGATTACCGCCACCGCCCATAAAATTGCCCGCATATTTTATCTTATGCTTAAATATGGTACCGAGTATAAAGATCTCGGACAAGATTATTATGAAGACCGTTACCAAAATCGCATGATCAACAACCTTAAAAAACGAGCCAAACAATTTGGGTACAAACTTGAAATTGACCAAACTTTTAAGCAACTTACAGCCGACTTTCCAAGTTAAGTTCCTTAGAAGTCCAATATCTGCGTTGCGTTGCATCCCTGCGGAATTTCACGTAGGATTCAGTACGCTGCATTCCTCGGGATTTGCGCGCCTTGATCTTGAACTTTTTTGCTTTGCCGTCTCAAAAGTGACTTCCAAGGAAACCCTTTTTTGCGCTCTAACGAAATTGCACTTCGTTGCCCTGACGGCGGTGCGGAAAAGCGGGTTTCCAAGCGGAAATTGAGACTCGAAGAGGCTCCTGGAGCGAGGAAACGCCTTTTTCGCGCCGCCGATCAGCCAAGGTGCTTACGGATTTTCTTTCTGCAAAAATGCCGCCGCAGCGGAATAAACAGCTTTTTACGAAACCGTCAATGATGCAGTAAAATAAAACCTGTTTTCGCCATAATGAATCCCGGGCAACAGGAGGTGGGTATAGGTTATGGCAAAGAGTTATTACGCGATCCTGGGCATTTCCCCGGATGCCAGCAAGCAGGAAGTCAAGGACGCCTACCGTCAGCTTGCAAAGCATTATCATCCCGATCATGAAGGGGGTGACAGCGGAAAATTCCGCGACATTCAGGAAGCGTATTCCGTGCTGGCCGATGCAGGCAAGCGCCGGGAATATGAACCGCAACGGTCGCAAAAAGCGGGGCGGGTACACGTTCGGGTCAAGCCGGGCAGGTATGCCGAGCCCGAGCCGCTGATCCCGGAGCGGGAGCCGTGGCATGCCGGCCGGAGACGGTACAGCCGGTCTTTTGCATCCGGCGATCGGGGCGGGGAAGACATTTTTGAATGGTTGCTGCGCAACCTTTTTTAGGCCCTAGTTGCGCGTTTCCGAATCGGGCGGATTCACAGTTTTATCCGAAAAGATCACGTGATTTCTGCCAAGGCTTTTTGCCCGGTATAATGCTTCGTCGGCTGTTTTTAAAAAATCTTCCTTTTGGCTTTGTTTCCCGGGAATGCATGATGCCGTGCCCAGACTGACAGTGGCGCTGATATGCTGACCTTCAAAAGGAAACCGCAGGTTTTCCATCTCTGAGCGGATTTGTTCGGCCAGTTTCAAGGTTTCCTCTGTGTCAAGGTTTAAAAGGAGAATGACGAATTCCTCCCCGCCGTACCTGGCAATGAAATCGGTTTCCCTTTTCATGATGCTGGCCAGAAGGCGGGCGATTTCTTGGAGAAAGGCATCTCCTGCCTGATGGCCGTATGTGTCGTTGACGGTTTTGAAATAGTCGACGTCGCTGATGATAATGGAAATGGGGATGGCGTTTCTTGCCGCGGTTTTCCACTGCTGGTTGAAGATTTCCTCGAAGTATCTCCGGTTGTACAAGCCGGTCAGCCCGTCGATCCGGCTCAGTTTTTCAATTTCTTCGGACTTGACCTTGAGCAGGTGCTCGTTTTCCAGGGCATCCCAGTATTCCCGGTTCCCCCTGGAAGCGATGATCGGCAGATAGAGGCCGTATAACAGGAACAGAAACACCACGGGCAGGTGGGTGCCCGTGAGCGTCATCGTGATTACCGCCGGACCGATCATGAATATCGTGTAGAGCAGGGAAATATGCCATGCGGGGATGAACGCCACGACCCCGCCGGCTGTCAGCCCGGCGGTACTGGTTACCATGACCAGGTGGGAGGCAGATTCCCCCGGCTGCAGCATGAAATAGGCCAATCCGAAGCCCCAGGTGATGGCTGTGGCATAGACGCTGGCAAAAAAGGCCCGGGCGTTGAAGTGCTTGTCGAGTTCATTGAGCCGGCGGAAGTGATAAAACTGGAAAATCCGGAAGCCGGCGATGATCAACATGGCGCTAAGAAAAAGGGCGGAAAACCCGGGATGCCTTTTGTAAAACCCGTTTATCGACAGCACTACCAGGGTGATGACCAGGTAGAAATACATGCCCACGGTGGATCGGTTTTTCAGGTCCTCCAGGACACGGGGATAAATTTTATATCTTTGAAAGATCATTTTTTCAGTATATACTGATTTTGTTGAATTTGTACAATGATAAATTGAATTTCCGGGCCTTTCCGGTAGGAAGGAAAACCGCAGTGACAAACGGGGATGCACTGTTTGCTGAGATTGATCCGCTTTTCCGGCCCCGCAGCGTGGCCATTGTCGGCCTGCCCCAGGGCATGAAGACCGGCAAGCTCTTTTTGCTGGCCCTTCAGGATATGGGTTTTCCAGGACCGATTTATCCGGTCAACCCGAAAGCCGGAACCATTGACGGGTTGCCTTGTTATTCCAGCATCTCCGAAATAGATGAGCCGGTGGATCTGGCTATTGTTCTGGTGGCAAGGCACTTGGCCCCGGTCGTGGTGCAGGAGTGCGCGGCCAGGGGGGTCAGGGGGGCGGTCCTGTTTACTGCGGGATACAGGGAAACCGGGACGGAAGAGGGGCGCCGGATTGAACGGGAAATGGTGGATACGGCCCGGGCCGCGGGTATGCGCCTGTTCGGCCCCAACTGCATGGGGATTTACGCCCCGCGCACGGGGCTTTCCTTTTTCCCGGGTCTTTCCCGGCAGCCGGGTCACCTGGGCCTGATTTCCCATTCCGGTTCCCTGGCCAACATCCTCGGACGGCAGGCGCCGGAAAAAGGCCTGGCTTTCAGCAAGGCGGTGAGCCTGGGCAACGAAGCGGACCTGCAGAGCGCGGATTTCCTATCTTATTTTGCCTGTGACCCGGAAACAAAGGTAATCGGCGGCTACCTGGAAGGCATTCGCGACGGTTCGTATTTTGTCCGGTCACTGAAGGCCGCGGCAGCCAGAAAGCCGGTGGTGCTGTGGCGGGTGGGGCTGACACCGGAAGGCGGCCGGGCGGCATCCTCTCACACCGGCGCGCTGGCGGGCTCGCACCGGATATGGCACGGCCTGATGAAACAGTGCGGCGCAGTGACGGTTTTTGGTTGGGAAGCATGGGTGGACACGATGATGGCATTCTACCTGCTGCCGCCTGCACCGGGCGGCCGTGTGGCCATTATTTCCGGGCCGGGCGGACTGGCGGTTTCGGCGGCCGAGGCTGTGGGGCGTTACGGCCTGCAGATGGCCGAATTTTCCGGACAAACCCGCCAGCGCCTGGCGGAACACGTCCCGCCCACCGGCACCAGCCTGGCCAACCCCGTTGACGTGAGTCTGACCGCGCACATGGACATGAATATCTTTATTCAGGCCGCCGACCTGGTGGCGGCCGATCCGGGGGTGGATGCCGTGGCGGTCATCGGCTCCGGCCTGGATGAAAATACCAATAACCAGTACGTGAACGGCATGATCCGGGCGCAGAAAAATTCCGGAAAGCCTTTTCTGATTGTGGCCATACCCGGAATGCCGCCGGATTCCGGTCGGAGCTTCTGCCAGGCAGGTGTTCCGTTCTTTGACACTGCAGAAAAGGCTATGGCCGCTTATTCTCGGGTGTGGGCGTATTATTCGGGCCCCGGCCCGGACTTTTCGTAGGCCCCCTCAATTCCGCCCCGGCGATAACATGCCCCTTCAGGTTTTTCGGCGGCCGTCGTGAACCGGTGCAAACCACGGGTATTTCCGGAGCTTCCGAACCCGGCGGGGCGCCAGCAGTCGCGCGGCCAGCCAGCCGAGTGAATCCTTGCCGGGTATCAGCGGGCTTTGCAGAAGAGCGGTCAGGGCCCGGTCCATGGGTCTGCGGCAGGTCAGGCGTAGGTTGCGTTCCAGAAGCCGGGCGTATTGGCGGGTATGAATGCGCCCGGACTGAGGGTCGGCGCACAGCGCCAGCAGCCATCCGGAAAGCCATGCCGGCTCGATGCCCGCCCCGATGACCGGGTGGGCCAGCCCGAGCACGTCCCCGGTGCCGATGAACTCCACGCCGCGTCTGGAAAAGCAGACCGGGTGGCGCCAGTTTTCGCACAGCACCGGTATTTTCCAGCAGGCCGGCACCGGGTTGGCCGGGCGGATATCATAGCCGTGTCTTTCGGGCAGTGCCGTCAAAAAATCTTCATACCACCGCCGGATTCTTTCCCGCACGGCCATGCCGCCCGCGCCGATGTTGACATGGCCGTTTTTTCCGACAAACACCCACCCGTATCCGCCAATCTGCTTGTCAAAGGCCATGAGGTGGCGGTTGGGCAAGGCCCCGGTCCTGATGTGCCCGTCAAAGCGGAAAATGGTCCCCTTGGCCATGCGAAACCACTTTTTCCGGAGGACCTGCCGGGTAAAGCCGCTGAAACCCGCGGAGAGGACTGTCTGGGGTGTGAACAGGCTGTGGTCGGAAATCGAGACCCGCTTGAAAACGAAGTCGATGTTGGGCTCGGCTTCAAGGCGCTCGATGAGCTGTTGCTGAAGTTCCCGCCGCCGGGTCACCGCAAAGAAGCCGGCCATGTCCAGGGGCGGGCCGTGTTTGAAGGAAAGCCGGAGATCGGGCACGAAATGATCGGTTCCCGCGGCCGCGATGTCCAGGGCCTGCCTCAGGTATCTGACAAACGCCCAGCTGATGGCACCGCCGCAGGGCTTGTTCCAGATGCGCGCCTCGTATACGGTCACCCGGAATCCCCGGCGGGCAAGGTGGTAGGCGGCCGAAAGCCCGGCAATGTTTCCCCCGATTATAGAGATCGTTGTCTGCATCCCGGCATTCGTTCCTGGTGCCAGATCCCGTGAACTCCCGAAAAAGAAAATTTATAAGCCTGTAAAAAGTCCTTTTTACAGGCAGTGTTAAGTTTTAAGTGATTAAGTGGTTAAGTAAAATCAGAAACTTATCATTTTATTGCCTGGTGTTTATAACGGTTTCAGGACTTCCAAGGAAACCCTTTTTTGCGCTCTAACGAAATTGCACTTCGTTGCCCTGACGGCGGTGCGGAAAAGCGGGTTTCCAAGCGGAAATTGAGACTCGAAGAGGCTCCTGGAGCGAGGAAACGCCTTTTTCGCGCCGCCGATCAGCCAAGGTGCTTACGGATTTTCTTTCTGCAAAAATGCCGCCGCAGCGGAATAAACAGCTTTTTACGAATCCATCAAAATTCAGGATATCACATTGCCGCCGCGCCGTTCAAATGTTTCCACGATTGCAATCCGGTTATCTGCGGCTGGCGATATAGATGCTAAAAAGCACGATGGCCGCACCCAGAGACCCCGTCAGGGTGAGTTTTTCCGCGAAAAACAGAAATCCGATGCCGATTCCGCAAACCGGTTCAAATAAGGAGATCAGCGAAGCCGCCTGGGCGGAGATGTAATTCTGCCCCTTGAAGAAAAGGGTATACGGCAGCGCCAGGGAAACGGTTCCGAGCAGGCAGAGCCACGGGAGATTTTGCCAGAAATACCCGGCCGGTACCTGGAGGCCCCAGGGCAAAAGCAGCACCGCCACGATCACGCACCCCCAGAGCGTACGGACCTGGGACGGCAGGTGACCAGCCAGGAAACGGCCGAACAGAAACACGCCGGACAGGCACAGCCCGGATACCGCGGCACTGATGATCCCGATGATCTCATCGGGGTCCGCTGTAAAAAGGGTTGCAGGATCCGTGATCAGGGCTGTTCCCAGCAGGCCCGCGCCCACGGCAAACCAGGTCAGGGGGGCGTTTTTTTCCTTGAGCAGCACCGGGCTGATTATGGCGACATAGATCGGTGCGGTATAGTGCAGCAGTACCGCCTTGGCCACCGAGGTGTTCATGATGGCCAGGTAATACGTGGATGCGGTGCCGCACATGGAAAGCCCCACCCCGAGCAGGACCAGACGGTATTTCCAGTCCAGCCGGGTTACCGAAGCCCGGGCGCGCATCTGCGGACTCCGCATGGTCCAAAAAAGAAGCGGGCAGATACCGATTAAGGCCCGGTAAAAGACAATGCTCACCGGGGTGTAGGCTTCAATGGCCCGCACCCATATGGGTACCAGGGAGAAACAAAAGGCCCCCAGCAGGGTCATGAAGACGCCCTTGAGCTGCAGCGGAATTCTGCCGTGTGCCTGCCTTTGGACTCGGGATGTGATCATGGGCTGGTTTCCGTGAATGCCTCAGTTTTCGAAACAGCGGATACACAAATGGGCCTCCGGTCATATGCGGGCTGATCATTCCACGGCACATGCGGGGAATCAAGTCCAAAATCAGAAAACTGCAGACATCGGGTACTATTGCATTTTCACGGCAAGGGATCGCCGGGTCGCCCCGACGTAAGGGCAGGCCTGCCGGATGCATTCCCGGTTGGCTGTTTGCTGCCTGCATTCCGGGATTCCACCGGCTTCCAGGGCGATCGGCAGGATGTGTCCGGACCACCGGGCCGCATGGATCAGTGACGTATAGGATTCGCGCCGGCAGCACCGGGCAGCCCTGGTTTCCGCGATTTCACCGATTATTGCGCCCACCGCCTTCTGGACCATCTGGCGCGGATCGGGCTTTAAGGGGTTGCTCTGCAGAATCACGCCGAATCCGATGCCCACGCCCACGGCCGCGCCGCAGGCGCCCCAGAAGGCGCAGACCCCGCCCGGAACCGACCGGCCGCGATCCATGGCGGTTTGAATGTCTTCATCCGAGATGTTTCCGCCCATGTTGCCAAAAGCGGCCACGATTACGGCGGGCACGGCAAAATGATGCTCAGGGCCGTGAACGGCAAAAGCCGGGTGGCTGCGAATGGTGTCAAGCAGCGGGATCATCTCTGCCTGATTCGTGTGTTTGCAGACCTGGCTGACGATTCCGCCCGCATCCCGGGTGTGGCATGCATCGCAGACAAAATGGCCGGCCTCGCAGACGGCGTTGGCCCGGCCGGTATCTCCACAGAACGCGCAAGCCCGGGGTTCTTCCCGGTTCAGGTATATCAGTGGTTTTCCGCACTGCATGCAGTCCACCGGGTGGGGCAGTTCGCCGCCGTGCGGATACAGGGCGGCGGGCGGAGCGGATTTGATCTGAAGATCCGGAGCCGGGTAGCGGGTATTTTCCGGCGGCGTGTAACAGGTGCAGGTGTTTTCCGAAGAAAGGTTTTCGGCATTGCCCTGCTCGTCGAGTACCAGCACGGAAGTATCTTCATGAGCGGCCCATGGCCAGGCCACGGTGTACGGCCGACCCCGGAGCAGCACTTCTCCGCTGTCGGTGAGCGCCGCGGTATAGGGGCCCGGGTAGATGACCCGGCGGCTTTCTGCGGCCCCGGGTCTGCGGGCGCTGTAGGTCAGCGAATAAAAGGCGTGATTCTGGACTTTTCGGTAAAAAAAGCGCTTCAGGATTTGAATCCGGCCGAATCCTGCGTCCTCGAGCATGGCCACAAGATACTCCTGGCGCATGGCACCGGCGATGCATTCGCCGCGAAGTTTTTCATCGTTTGCGATTTCCGGCGTCATCTGCGCATCCGTGACCACGTCCGAAATCACGATCCGGCCCCCGGGTTTTAAAACCCGCATTATCTCGGAAAACGTTTTGCGTTTGTCTTCGGAAAGATTGATCACACAGTTGGAGATGACCAAGTCCGCGGTTTGATCTGCAAGGGGGATTTCTTCGAGAAAGCCCTTTTCAAAGCGTACGTTTCTGTAACCCAGATTTTGCGCAACGGCTTCGGCGGACTGCTCGGCCCGGCAAATCATTTCATCGAGCATGTCGATTCCGATGACGCACCCGTTTTTCCCGACCTGTCGGGCCGCGATAAAGCATTCCAGGCCGGCGCCCGCACCCAGGTCCACCACGGTCTGGTCCGCGGCCGGGGCGGCGTCGAGAACGGGACTGCCGCAGCCGTAGGAGCGGATCCGGGAAGCTTCGGGGATATGCGCCATGGTGTCCTCCGGGTAGCAAACCGGATTGGAAATATCCGTGTTCAGGTTTTGCGCCGCATTGTTGTAAAAATCGCCCACCATCCGCTTGGTGTCGGCAAACGTGAGCACGCAGTTCGAGTGTGTCAGAGACACGCCCCGGCCGTCCTGATGGCACTGCCGAAGCTGGTCGCCCATTCTCAGCAGGATCCGCGGGCCCCTGGTTGATAAGCTTTGCCGGACTGCCCGGTGGATCAGCCAGAGCGCCATGAGGTTATATAGCGGCAAATACGGATCCTGCCCGATAAGTTCTCCGCCTGCGTAAAAGCTGTGGTCAATGTCGCCGCCGCCCACGATGAATTTCAGGGGGTTGTCCGCATATGCCGGACTCTGGATAAGAGAACTCCGGCGAAGGTCCTTTAAGGCCGCACTGTTTTTCCAGAGATTTTCCATGCCTTCCGAGATGTGCCCGCACCGGGTCTGCATTTGGCCGATCAGCGCCGGGGTGGGATACACATTTCCGTCCGGGCCTACCGCCAGGGATGTCCAGCCGGCATTGCCAAGGTCATGCTTGGTTCCGGGCGCGGAAAAAACCTGGTTTGCCATGTTTTCCATGTTGTCGACCGTGACCCCGCGTTGCTCAGCTACTATGCAGGCCCGGATCAGTTCGTCAAACAATTGGTGCGGCGGCACAAAGGAATTGGGTGCGGCGTTGCCCGTGATCATGAGCCAGAGGTAGTGTACCCTGGAGATGCGATGCCTTGCGGCCAGCTCCACGATGTCGGCCATCTGCCCGGCATTGCCGCTATGAACAGCCATGGCCAGGGTTTTTTGGGTGTCAAGATCGGCCAGGGGCTCCATTGCCTTCATCAGTTTTTGGAATGTACCGGCCCCCCGGAGTCCATCATGTGCCTTTTCCCGGCCGTCGATGCTGATCTGCAGGTGCAGGCGCTGTTGGGGAAGGGTTTTAAAAAGATCCATGAACTGCGGCAGCAGCAATCCGTTGGTCAGTATGACCAGGTGCGTATCAGTCCGGGCGGTTAAGATGCGGCTGCAGATTTGCCTGAAATCCGGGTGCATCATAGGTTCTCCGCCGGTGAGGTAAAACACGCGCGCACCGAGGCTGCAGGCCTGGTCGAAGACATGCTCAACGGATGCCAGGGACAGGGCGGTTCGCGTTTGACCGGAGCAGGAAAACAGGCAGTGCCGGCAGCTAAGGTTGCATTGATCCGTGATGTGCAGCCAGCATTCCTCGAGGCCCTCGAGTTCCAGGTAGTCGCTGCGGCCGGTGTATGACTGTTGATCCGCGGTCGGCAGGAGGGAGAAAAACTGCTGGTGCCGAATGTCTTCCATTGGCTCCCGGCTGTTTTCGGGCTTGGCTTGCCTGTTTGAAAGGAGCCTGTCTCCGGCCGGATCGGGCACAAACCATTCCGGCCGGTCGGACAGCACATAGATCGGGGTTTGTTCAAATGTCAAGCGCTTTAGTGAAGTCATGTCATTCTCCCGGAATTGATGTAATCATATCGAACAAGGCCGAGCGCAGCTATACGGCAAGCCGTACCGGTAGATTCCGCCGGTATCGGCGCCGGGCGGAAAAGTGACGCCTTGACCGGATTGCAGAAACAGCGGGTCATGGCTCCAAGATAATCCCGTGCGGCAGCATTGCAAACTTGACATTTGTCCTTGAAGCCGGTAGGCCCGAAGCTGCAATAAGGTCCCATGATGTGATGGAAAAGGGAATCCCGTGATCACGCTATCGGCCGTGCTGCTGCTTTCCACCGGGCGGCAAAGCTTTCAAACGGCCCTCATTTATCTGAAGCCTTTCTGGTCACAGCGGATAGAATATGCTATTTGTCCGTTGCCGGTCGGAAGACGGATGGAAAAATACTGAAAAAATTATAATGGATACCCAATGAGCCTGCAGTCAAAAAAATCATTTGCCATGGTTGTCTATGAAAAGTGCAATCCGGGGCAATGTGACCCGGAGGCGGGGATTTGTGCGGCCGCCCAAGCGTGCCCCTATAAAGTCATGAAACAGATGGACGGTGCTTTTGAGCCGCCGATGGTCTTTCATGACATGTGCATGGGATGCTGGGACTGTATCGAGGCCTGCCCGCTGGATGCGGTCCGGATAAGAGAGATTTCCTGAATACCGGGCGCTTGATTTTTTTCAGTGATTTCTTTATGATTTTTCTTTCACAGGCTTCAAGCTGATCAATCATACACCCCCCAAAAGGCTTTCAGGAGGTATCGGAAATGCAGGTAAACGAAGGAATCATCGACAGATTGATCCGGCTGATTTTGGCTGTTGCGATTATCGCGGCTTTTTTAACAGGCAGTCTGCCGGGTTACTGGGCGCTTCTGCTGATTATCAGCGGGACCTTGCTCATGTCGGGTTTTACCGGGTACTGCCCGCTTTATGTTCCCCTGGGGATCAATACCGCGAAAAAATAGCGGGGGGCGCCCGAGCAGCAAGTTATACAGGAAGGGGAAATGGTCACGGGCACAGAGAGCCATACGGCATATCCCGAGATTCCGGAAGATCGCGGCGATGACCTGCATGGCCTGGAAGTGGCGGACCGTGCGGATTTGACGCTTTTTATGGCAGGCAATCAGTTCATGGTCATGCCGGAACTGGTCAGCGCGTTTCAAAAAGCCTATCCGGAGGTGGAAACCATTGTGTACCAGACCCTGCCGCCCGGCCTGGAACTTCGGCAGATTCTGGCCGGCGGGGCCCGGTTCCGGGAAAAAACCTACAGGCTTTACCCGGATGTCTATTCCGCGGTTTCCGTACAGGCCATGCGGACGCTGGCGGACCGGGAGATGATCCGCCCGGATGCGCATTTCATCTACCTGCGCAACCGGTTGGCCCTGATGGTACGAAAGAAGAACCCCCTCGGCATTGCTGCTGTTTCGGACCTGGGCCGGGAGGATGTGGTTGTTTCCCAGCCCAATGCCGAGTATGAACACATTGCCGAACACATTGCGGTCATGTACGCACAAGCCGGCGGCCGGGAACTGGTGGAAACGATCCTGGAAAAAAAACGGGAAAACGGCACCACGCTGTTGACCACCGTGCACCACAGGGAAACGCCTCTTCGCCTGGTCCGGGGCGAGGCTGATGTCGGGCCGGTCTGGTATACGGAAATTGTCGAGGCAAAACGGGCCGGACTTGAGGTTGACGGCGTGGAAATCGGTCCAGAACTGGATCAAAGAGAGGCCATCAATTATTATATTGCCCCTCTTCGAACCGGACCGAACCCGGAAAACGCCCGCAAATTCCTGCAGTTTATCACCACGCCGCAGGCCCGGGAATTTTTCCGGAACAGCGGTTTTATCGCTGACCTGTAGCCCCCGGGCCGGGCTTTAGGGTGCCGCCCCGGTGCCTTTTCGTTGTTTCATGCCGGCAGGGCGGTCAGGAGGACTCTTCTGCGGTGTGCTGGTCTTCCTTGTTTTGTCCGGAATGTTTGTGGTGATAATAGGCTTTTACAAATGCAACAATGGCATTTACATGTTCCTTCTTGGATCCGGTGAACCGGACCCCGGTCAGATGAAGGCCCGGCTGATCCGCCTCACGGGTATAGGCTACGCGGCCTCTGACTCGCACCTGTTCTCCGTCCAGGGAAAGTGTCATGAGAACAATGAAGGAGCCTTTCAGCGGACTTGCAGTCTCCAGAAGGGCGCCGCTTTGACTCAGGTTCACGGTGCGTCCCTTTCCTTCCTCGACTCTTTGGCGGTTTTGATCCAGCAAAACATAATTCACCTCGTTTGAGGTGCTGATGCGGGGATGTTTTCGCCTTTCAGCGGGGATGGCGGTTTTTTTTTCCTGGGGCTGGCTCATTGGATCAATCCTTATAACAAAATTTTATAGACATAACGTTGTTCAAAGCAGGGTTGATACCATTAAATTTGATTTCATGTCAACAATTCCCGGTCCGAAATTTTAAGCGCAAACCGCACTTGTCCCGTATTTCCCGCCAGCCACAGGGTTGATATTTGTTCCGGGCTTTACGGCCGGTTTGGAAAGAAAACGATCTTGTGATATATCAACAAAGAGATTGCACTTTTGATCAAACGGAGCCCGAAGCGTGATACCTGAAAAATTGCCAGCCAAAAGCCTGATCATCCTGTTATTGATTCTTTGTCCGGGATTTTTTGCCGTGGGTCCGCTGGCGGTGGCCGAAAACGGCCCCGCGCAGGACGGGAAAGAAAGTGCCGCAGGTGCGGGCGGATCGTCAACGGATGCGCTCTGGCAGGAGGTTGCCCAAACCGGCCGGGAGACGCTGGCGGTGGTTGAAGATACTTTCGGTTCCCTGCCCAATTTGCTGACCCTGGCCAAGCGCCTCGGCATCAGCCTGGTGGTGCTTTTTGCCGGCTATATGCTATGGCGCTGCGTCAAACGCTATCTTCTGCCCCGGGTCCGTTCGGCCTGGCCGGTGAAGCTTTTCTCGGGGGTAATCCTCGGGTTTGCGGTGGTGACGGGTATTCTGTCTGCCTGGGGCGTTGATGTTTACACCCTGATTGGCACCCCGCCGGGCCGAAGCATCTTCGGCAGTTCAGCCACGATTGTTCTCGTGGTGCTCGGCGCCTACATTCTCTGGGAATTCGTCAATTACCTGCTGTACAAGTATCTGTTTGCCATAGACCTGGGCGAATCAATGGTAAAGCGGATCCAGACCGTGCTTCCGCCGGCCCGGATCGCGCTTTTTATAGTGATCTGCATAATCACGCTGCTGGTGGTGCTTTCTGAACTGGGTATCAATATCGCCCCGATGCTGGCCGGTGCCGGAATCCTCGGCCTGGCCATCGCCTTCGGGTCGCAGGCCCTGGTTAAGGATCTGGTGACCGGTTTCTTCGTGCTCCTGGAAAATGTTATCAACGTGGACGACTGGGTCATACTCGGCGGGCATGACGGGCAGGTGGAAAACCTGACGCTTCGGCACGTCGCCGTGCGGGATATCTACGGCAACCTGCATACCGTACCTTGGAGTTCAGTGGAAACGATTACCAACCAGACGCGGAGTTTCGGATACGCCGTGGTTGAGGTGGGTTTTGCCTACAGGGAAAACGTTGACGAGGTGGTCAGCGTGGTACAGCAGGTCGCAGCGGAAATGCGGCAGGAGCCGGAGCTTAATGAAGGCATGCTCAGTGATCTGCAGATACTGGGTTTAATCGAGCTGGGCGATTCCTCTGTGGTCGTCCGGACCCGTTTTAAAACCCTGCCTTTTATGCGCTGGCGGCTGGAACGCGATTTCCGCCGCCGGATCAAGAACCGGTTTGACGAGCTGGGCATTGAAATCCCGTATCCGCACCAGACCATCTATTTCGGGGAAAACAAGCAGGGAACCGCATCTCCCGCGCGCGTGCTGCTGGAAAAACGTTCGGATCCGGAGGCCGGAGCCCCCGGGGATGAGTCGGGTTCCTGAACCTGTTCTGCAAAACAACTATCGGAGGCTGTCATGAATTCAACGCAACCCTCAAGGCAACAAGCATGGGAGCTGTTAACGCAATTCAATCAAAGCAAAAGCCTGATCGCCCATGCCGTTACTGTTGAATCCGTCATGCGGCATTTTGCGCAAAAATTCGGAGAGGATCCTGAGAAATGGGGGATTGTCGGCTTGATTCACGATCTGGACTACGAGCAGTTCCCGGATCAGCATTGCCAAAAAACCGAGGAGATCCTCCGTTCCAGGGGGTGGCCGGAAGAATATATCCGGGCGGCGGCCAGTCACGGATACGGCATCGTAAATGATGTGAAGCCCGAGTCGCTGCTTGAAAAAACCCTTTATGCCGTTGACGAGCTAACCGGCCTGGTTGCGGCTGCGGCCCTTGTCCGTCCGTCGAAAAGCATTCTGGATTTAAAGCCCAAGTCAGTGAAAAAGAAATGGAAGGACAAGCACTTTGCCGCCGGGGTCAACCGGGAAATCATTGAAACCGGGTGCCAGTGGCTGGGCATGGAACTCGCCGATGTGATCGCGGAAACCATCTCAGGCATGCAGCCGGTGGCCGAAGAAATCGGACTCAGGGGCAGCCCGGACCAATAAATTTCCCGCCCGGGCGAGCGCCCGGGAAACTATCGGGAACCAAAGACCCGTTTGAGCAATTCGGTGGTTTGTTTTGCAGGATCCTTACGAATCGCGGCTTCTTCTTCAGCCATGTAATAAAATATGCCTTCCATGCCTTTCTGCGTGACGTAGCCGGTCAGGTTCGCTTTTACATCCGGCACAAACGGCATGGATTGATATTTGTCCATTACCCGGTCATAAGACTGTATCGCGCCGACCCGGGACAGGCTGTTTTCTACGATCGGCTGCATTTTTTCGGCCAGGGGATCTGACATCCGGCCCTGGAAATATTTTGTCGCGGAATCCGCCGGGCCTTTGTATATTTGCATCGCATCTTCAAACGTCATGTTCCTTATCGCCTCTATAAAAAGCGCCTTTGCCTCGGGCGTGGCCTTTTCGGCCGCCCGGTTGAGCTTTAACTCCAGGTCGTCGATCAGAAATGACAGCCCGCTTTTATTCAGGGTGCTTTTCACCACCTTAAATTTTTCAGGCAGCGGGATATGTACATTCGGATCCGCATTAAAGCCGTCTTTCTGTCCCAGTTGCGCAACAACGTCTTCGGCCCCGATGCGCAGCGCCTGTTTAAAGGCCCTGCTGACTTCATTGGTTGTGGGCCCGGCCTGGCTTCCGTTTTCCCCGGAACCGGAGAGAAATTTAAGCCCTTTTTCAAACCAACTTTCCGCATTGGCCGGGCTTGAAATAAAAATACAGGTCAACAGGATGCATAATGTGCATAAAAATTGACGTTTGGCCGGTTTTCCGGGAATTGTTTCCATGTGAACGCTCCGGGTAAAAATTCAGGATGGATTGACGGATTTTTTATACGTTTTTAACAAATAACACAAAACACTGAGAATTCAACAACAATGAAATCACCGGTGGTGCCCGGTTTTTTCGTAAATGCAGGTAGAAAGAGGCAAGTGCTGACAATGACAAGATTCATGACGATTGATCTGCCGGAAATCGGTGAAGTTTTGTTTGAGCAAAGCAGCAGGGCCAGGCGCATTAACATCACGGTAAAGCCGTTTAACAATGTCCGCGTGGCTGTTCCCAGGGGGATCTCCTTTGAAAGCGCCGAGCAGGTGGCCAGGCAAAAGGCCGGGTGGATAAAGGCCCGGCAGGAAAAGACAAAACAGATGGAGGCCCGGCACAGGGAATATATGCAGGATGCCGGCTATATCAGCAGGGCGGCGGCAAAAGGCCTTATCATCGGCAGGCTGGAGGAACTGGCCCGGGCCCACGGCATTGCCTATAACCGGGTTTTTATCCGGAATCAGAAAACCCGTTGGGGGAGCTGTTCATCCGGGAAGAACCTCAGCCTGAATTATAAAATCGTCCTGCTTCCCCGGGAACTCATGGATTACGTGCTGCTCCACGAGCTTGCCCACGTCAGGCATTGCAATCACGGCAGACAGTTCTGGGAAGAACTCAATCGCCTTGTCGAGGATGCAAAAGCCATGGATCGGAAATTAAATGAATACAGCGCATTATTGTTGCCATCCGATTTCTGAGGCAGGCTTTGACCCAGGCCGCCCGGTGTTTCCAGCCTTTTTTGGTACACATCAAAACAAAGCCCCGGGTCCGGCTTTTACCGGCCCCGGGCCTTTATCCCGTTTTTGCAGGGGAGGACCCCTCGGGCTTCCCGGTTTTTAATCCGTTTTAATTTCTTCCAGGATCTCGTCGGTGACGTCCTTGCCACCGGAGATGAGGGCGTTTTCGTCCATTACGTAGTTGTAGCCTTTTTCCTTGGCGATTTCCTGAATATCGGCCCTTACATCATCCATGGCGTTTTGCTGCAGTTCCCGGGATCTCTGCTGGAGCTGCTGCTGGGCTGCCTGCTGCTCCTGCCGGCCCTTATTCTGCATCTGCTGCTGCATTTTCTGGGCCTCGCCCCGCAGGGTCTGCTGGGCCTCTTTAAAGGCCGGGTGGTTTTGCATGATCTCGTTGGTATTAACGGTTACGATTTCGATGTTTTCGGCATCGCCTGCAAAGGCTCCGACAGCCCCCGCCGCCGTGAAAAATGCGGCTGTCAGACAGATGCAAAGGATTTTGAAAGGCTTTGCTGCCATTTGAATTCCTCCTTACGCGTTGAATAAATAAAAGCTGTGCGACTTCACGAAACGTTTAACGGCAAACATAAACCCGGAAAAAGCCCAATGCAAGCCCTGATTTGTGTGGCACCTGCCGGCTGCGGTCTTGTAGTGCCCGGGCAATCCAGTAAATCCACGGAAATTCGGGATAAGCCGCATTCGCGAAGGACGCGATTTTTTCCTTGCTTCAGAATGGTTTTGGGATTATGTTCATAATTAACACGCCTATATTTAAGTGATCCATTTCATTAATCCGGCGTCCCGGGAAAGGAGGACATGATGACGGTTTCAATGCAACCGGTGGACAGGGTGGAAATCCTGACCCTCCAGGACAATTACATCGATATCGTGGCAAGAGACAACTCGGATATCATCACCCGGGCAATGCCGCTGAAGGGCGTGGAGGTGAAAAACAGCATCCTGGCCGAGCACGGGTTTTCCGCTGTTATTACCACAGTATTGGATAACAGCCCGCGAAGCATGCTTTTTGATTTCGGCTTCTCAGAGCACGGGGCCGCCCTGAATGCCGAAGCCCTGGGCGTGGATATGAAACAGGTGGAGGTGATGGCGCTTTCCCATGGTCATCCGGATCATATCGGCGGACTTGAAAAGCTCTCCGGCATGATCGAAAAACCGGGCATCCCGTTGGTGCTTCACCCGGAGGCATTTCGCGATCCGCGCTATATGAAGGTCACCGAGAGCTTCAAGGTCATGTTCCCGCCGTTTACACGGGAAAAAGCCGAGGCCGCCCGGGCTGAAGTGGTGGGCACAGCAGAGCCGTATCCCGTGCTTGACGGGCAGGTGCTTTTCCTCTCCGAAATCGAGCGCACCACCGAATTTGAGAAAGGCGCGGCCTCGCTGTGGTATGAAAAGGACGGCGTGCCCGCGCAGGATACCTTTGAAGACGATACCGGCCTTGCATTTGTGGTCAGGGGCAAGGGCCTTGTGGTGCTTAGCGGATGTGCGCATTCGGGCATTGTCAACACGGTGCGCCACGCCCAAAAGATCACCGGCGTGGATCAGGTATATGCGCTTATGGGCGGGTTCCACCTGTCCGGGCCGGATATGGCCCCCGTGATTCAGCCCACCATAGATGCGTTAAAGGAGATTGATCCCGCCTACATCATTCCCACCCACTGTACGGGCCGGGATGCCGTGATGCGGATGGAATCGGCCTTTGGCGACAGGTTCATATTGAACATGTCCGGCACCAAACTGAGCTTTGCAGCGGATCAATAAGTTATGCAATGTTGCTGAAAAGGAGTGAAAATGAACAAAGTCGCGATCATCAGTTGTGAAAAAACCAGGAGCGGTGCCCCTTAACCAGTTGTTTCAAGTGCCTGGTCGAAACCACGGAAGGTTTTGCCGGATATGATCAGGCCATGCCTGCCGGGGTAGTTACCTGTCGCTGCCCGGGGTACAAAGTCTTGAAATTGAGTAAAATTCTGAAGGCCAAGGGCGCTGAAGCCATTCATTGCTGTACTTGCATGTTTGCCGGTAAAATCGAGGATGGATGGAAGATGGACAAGGGTGGATTCTGCACCCACGTGGACGCTTTGATGGAAAAGGTGCACGAGGCCACGGGGTCTCCCTGCGTCAAGGGCTCCGCGCATCTGCCCGAGGGTTACGTGCCCGAGACGCTGCCGTGAAACGGTATCGGCCATACCGGTATCCGTATGCGAATTTTTCATTGGACGCGCGGATATCCATAACGTATTTTTGTTTTTAATATCCCATTTTCCTTTCAAAGGAGGTACGGTCATGAAGATCGCAGTCAGTGCCAGGGGGCAATCCCTGCAGGATCCATTGGAGTCCAGCTTTGGCCGGTGCGCCGGTTTTGTGGTCTTTGATACAGACACCCGGAGCAGTTCATTTCTGGACAATTCCCAGCAGCAGGACCTAGCCCAGGGGGCGGGCATTCAAACCGCTCAAATGGTCAGCGGGGCAGGCGTGGACGTTCTGATTTCCGGGCGTATCGGGCCTAAGGCCCTGCAAGCCTTGAGCCAGAGCCGGATCCAGCTCTATGCCAGTTCGGCCGCTACGGTGCAGGAGGCCATTGATGCCTTTCAGCGCAATGAGCTGTCACCGATATCAACAGCAACCGGTCAGCCCGGCGCAGCCGAGGGCATGGGCGGCGGGGGCGGCGGCCGCGGCCCGGATCAGGGCGGTCAGGGCATGGGCGGCGGCGCCCGGGGTCGGGGGCGGAGTCAGGGCGGTCAGGGTCTTGGCGGCGGTGCCAAGGGCAAGGGTCCGGGCCAGGGCGGCCGCGGAAGAGGTGGCGGCGGTGGCGGCCGCGGATAGGGATTCAGCTGCAGGTTCGAAAGGAGCAGGGTTATCGATTCCCATGGATATATCAAATGCATCTTCGCAGTCGCGGGTCTACTGATGATCTGCTGGGGCTGCTATCCCAAGGCAGTGGGGCCTGTGGGTCCTGAGGGAACGCGGTTGACCTGGACCGAAATGGATTTTGCACAGCGCAAAGTGCATATGCGCAAGGAAGTCCTGCCGCGGGCCGCCGCCCTTTTCGGCAGTTGGCGTCCGGAGCGTTTTGCAGAGGTTGATTGCAGCCTGTGTCATGCGCCCGGGAATTTCGAGATGCCCACGGCCGATCTCCCCAGACTCAGCGGGAAATTACTGCTGGGCCCCGAGTTTGCAAAGCATCCGGAAACAACCCGGCTGAAGCTGGATCGGCTGGTGCCCATGATGGCAGAGGCCCTCGGGCTCAAGCCCTTCAGCGTCGTCACCCGCAACGGGTTCGGGTGTTATTCCTGTCACCTGGGCCCGAACGGCCCGGTTTTCAAAAACTGAGGGAGTTCCTTGTCCCAGGCTTCTTCGATGGCGCAATTTCCCGGGCGAACCAGTGTGAAAAACCGGAGATGGCTTCCAGCCATGCCCCGGCTTTTCGCATCGGATATACAGGTTAAAACCGCCAGTTTACAAAAACCATACCCGGGGCCACGGAGTCCGGAAAATCCTTGAACCACCGGTTTTCCGTAATCACGTTTGCAATGCCCACCTGGATACCGGCGTTTGCGGTTTCAGCAAAATTTACCAGTCCGAGCTGGATGCCCTTGAATTGCCGGGCATAGTTTACCCAGCCGGTTTGTACGCCCTTGAGGCGCTGGTCGGTATAGTTTATGAATCCGCTCTGCCAGCCGAGAAAATTTCCTGTCGTGTAGTTCACGCCCGCCCAGTGGACGCCCTTGTAATTGTCGGCGTAGTTGAGCAGGCCCCAACTGAAACCGGCACTGTCTCCGGAACTTCCGTTCACGAAACCCAGTGCAGCACCTTTTTGCGGGTTTTCCCCCCAGATGCTCAGGGCCAGGCCCCGGATCATGACATCGCTGTCGTGTATGGCGATATCCGGTGTCACGCTTGCCTGAAAGGCGCGGCTTTGCGCAAAGCTTGCCGGGGCGGCGCCCAGGGTGAGACAAAGAGTAACAATCAGTGAAAGAAAAATGGCAATGCATCTGTTCATCGCTCAATCTCCTTTATTTGATATTTTGTCCGGATGGCCTTGCGCCACCCTTTTGGGTCCGGTAAATAAAAGATAACAGGACAGCGGCAATCGTTCAACCGATCACCTAAAAGCCTGGCTTTTTGACGTGCGCATCATGAACACTTTGTTTTTTCGCAGAAAAAAGTTTTTATTCGGGTGTCTTTCGGCCGTCATCCTTCTTCTGGCGGCAAGTGCGGTCACCCTGTACACGATCAGAGCCACCCTTGAAGACCTCATCCGCCCGACCGCCGGAGACCGGATCGGTTCGGCCACACCCGCTGACCTGGGCCTGCCCTACACGGATGTCGAATTCAAAAGCGCATCCGGGTTGCGCATCCGGGGGTGGTTCATCCGGGGCAATACCGAGAGCTGCGTTGTGCTGGGCCCGGGCAAGGGCGCCAACCGGTGGGATGTGCTTTCGTATGCGCCTTTTCTTTACCGGGCCGGCTACAGTGTCCTGCTTTTTGATCCGCGCGGCACCGGCCTGAGCCAGGGCGAGAAATACGCCTTCGGGTATTTCGAAAGCCGGGACATGATCCGGGCTGCAATGTACCTGGAGGCCGCGCACCGGATCGGGCATGTCGGCATACTCGGCTTTTCAGCCGGCGGCACGGCAGCCCTCCTGGCGGCCCTGGAGGAGCCGCGGATCAAGGCCGTGGTTGCAGACAGCGCTTTTGCCAGCCTCGATAGGGCCGCGGCCGGCTCCATGAGCGGCATCCGGAAGCTCCTTTTCAAATCCGTGCTCCCGGTTTTCAGAATCCAGGCCGAACGGATGCTGGAAGTGGACGTATTCGAAGAACTTGACCTGACAGGAAAAATCCGGGACCTGGAAAAGCCGGTTCTTTTTATCCACGGCACCCGTGATCAGGTTATTTGCCCCGGCAACGCCGAGCTGCTTCATTCCCTGGCCCCGGGGCCCAAGGATCTCTGGCGGGTTCCCGGCGCCGGACACGTGCAGGCATTTTCTCATCATCCGCAGGCTTTCAAAGACCGGGTCCTTGCCTTTTTTGAGCGCAATCTTCGCGATTAAGGGCCGATCGCGCAGAGAAGCGGCAAGGAATCAGACCCCCCAAGCCGGGCGGGGTTATTTGACCTGGGTGGGGCCTGCCGGGGCGTTCCATGACTCAAAAATCGAAGTCATCTTATCTGTGAGGCGGAATGTGTGCTGCTTGAGCTCGTCGGAAATTCCGTCCGGATTCCGGATATAGCTGATCATGATCCCGTTTAGGGCGGAAAACAGCGTATGTGCGGCGATTCGGGTGTTCGTGTGGATGCCCGCCAGTCGGACGGTTTCCTCGAATCGATCTATTACAGCGCGCATGCATTCATTGAGCTTGGGCCTGGCGTCTTCAGAAAGCACGCCGCCGATGATGAAATGGCTCATTATCTGAAAAAACATGATGTTGCCGCTCAGGTAGAGGATATAGGCTTGGCAGACGCGCCTGAAAGCCCCCGGATTTCTGTCCTCGAGCGCTTCGTCCATTAGTTGGATAATTTCCCGGCCGTTTTCAAGAAAAACGTCGACGAACAGTTCCCCCACGCTTGAGTAGTAGTTGTAGATGGTGCCCACGCTGACTCCGGCAGCTCTGGCGATTTCCCGGACAGTGACTTCCTTGAACGCCTTTTGAGCAAACAGCTCCCGCGCGGTCTCGGCGATCAGCTCCCTGCGCCGTTCGCGTTTCTTGCGTCTTAGCTGTGCAAAAGTCGCCCAAGCCATGATTTGTTCACTTTCAAAACGGGGCCTTGTAACCTGAATTCCGCTTCTCCCCCCCAAAAAACAGTCGGACCGCCATCGTGTGTGAACTGGCAGTCCGGCTGTCTCTAATAAACACAAGATCCGTGACTTTCCGTCCTATTCTTGCGAATAGTTTGGCTTTATCTTCTTTATATTTACTTGGGACAACAAAAAGCTGTCAAGAGTTTTCGTAAACAGACCTTGACCCTTCCCCAGGCCTGTACTTTTTTGGCGATTTTATGGTAAAGAGACAAAAGGGTGTTTTTATATTTTGGCGCTTTGGCTCCGGCAATGATCGTTTGTTGCCGGACGCCCCCGGCGGCAATTGTCATCCTTTCGATTCTGTTTGCCCATCGGCAGCCCGTGCAGCTGAAGGGTTTTGCTGACGGCTCCTTGGTTTTTGGCCTGCCGAAGGATTTTTTGCATTGAAATCATAACATCGTATATGGAGGCGCCATGGTTTCCACCCTTGTCTTTCTGGGCATTATCGTTTTGCTCATCATTGTTACCGTCGGTCTTTACAACAACATGGTGACCCTGAGGAATCGTTTTCAAAATGCGTTTTCCCAGATAGATGTCCAGCTGAAGCGGCGATACGACCTGATCCCCAATCTTGTGGAAACGGCAAAGGGGTATATGAAGCACGAGCGCGAAGCGCTCGAAGCCGTTATCCGGGCCAGGAACAGCGCATTGAACGCCAGCGACGAGGCGGCCCGGGCTCCCGGGGATCCGTCTGCCATGCAGGCCTTGTCCGGTGCCGAGGGAGCGCTTACCGGCGCGCTGGGCCGGATTTTCGCCCTTTCTGAAAACTATCCGGATTTGAAGGCCAACGAAAACATGCTGGCCCTGCAGGAAGAACTGACCTCCACTGAAAACCGGATCGCTTTTGCCAGGCAGGCCTTCAACGACGCGGTCACCCGTTACAACATCGCGCGGGAAAAGTTCCCGAACAATATTGTTGCCGGCATGTTTCATTTCACTTCGGCAGAACTCCTGGAATCCACGCAAACGGCGGAAGAAAGAAAAACGCCAAGCGTGTCTTTCTGAACCGGGCCGGCCGCGGCCCGGAATAATAACCAAATTTTTCCAAGCCGGATGCGCATATGGACTTTTTTGTACAACAGGACAAGGCAAGGTCAAGAACCTGGCTGCTGGTTTTGGTTTTTATTCTTGCCGTGATTTTTGTCATCGTAGCGGTTTATGCTGCGGCCATGGCGGTTTTGTTTCTGTTTAACCCGGCTTATTCGCATTCCGGGTTTTTCCATCTCAAATTGTTCCTTATCATCGCGGGTGTGGCCGCAGGCGTTATCTGCATCGGCAGCATCGGCAAAATTGCGGCGCTTTCCAGGGGCGGCGATTATGTGGCCGAAGACCTGGGCGGCAAGCTGATTAGCCCTTCAACCCGCGACCCTGACAAGCGCAGGCTCATAAACGTGGTTGAAGAAATGGCAATTGCTTCCGGAACGCCCGTTCCGTGGGTATATCTCCTGGAAAATGAAAATGGCATCAATGCCTTTGCCGCCGGTTTTTCCCCGAGCGACGCCATTATCGGAGTGACCCGGGGGTGCTGCAGCCGGCTGAGCCGCGAGGAACTGCAGGGCGTGATTGCCCACGAGTTCAGCCATATCCTCAACGGAGACATGCGCCTGAATATCAGGTTGATGGGCTTTCTGGGCGGAATCATGATGATCGCCACTGCCGGCATTTCCATCCTTCGAAGCTATGCAGCCACTTCTCGCATGTCCGGCAGAAGAGCAAGAGGGGGCGGCCGGATTCTGATCATGGCGTTTTTCCTTCTCGTCATCGGATACATGGGTGTTTTGCTCGGACGGCTGATTCAAAGCGCGGTTTCCCGCCAGCGGGAATACCTGGCGGATGCCTCGGCGGTCCAGTATACCCGGAGCACCGCCATTGGAGATGCACTGAAGAAAATCGGCGGACTGCCCGTTGGTTCAAAAATCATTTCCCCGGCGGCAAGCGAGGCCTGCCACATGTTTTTCGGCAGGGCCGTGGGGGTGGTTTTTGCCACCCATCCGCCGCTGATCAAGCGGATCAGAAAAATCGAGCCGGGCTTTACAGGGGATTTTGACGACGCGGGCCCCACGGCTGTCCCGGGCGGCGGGCCGCAGCAGTTTTTTTCGTCCGAAGGTGGCCGCGAGATGTCGATTGACGCAGATGCGGTGGGAAGTAACATCGGCAGGATCACGCCCGAAAACATCGCCCACGGCGCGGCCATTCTTGCCGCCCTGCCCGAATCGATCAGGAACGAGGCCGAAGATATTCTCGGTGCCTGTGCACTTGTTTGCGCTCTTCTTCTCGACCGGGACCCGGAGGAGAGAAAAAAGCAGAAGGAAACCCTCAGGGGGGCGTCATCGTCTCAGCTTTTAAGGCAGGTGGAACTCGTTGAAAATTCCGTGCAGGCCCTTGAGTCGGAACTGCGCCTTCCGCTTCTCGATATCGTGATCCCGACGCTTCGCCAGATGTCCCGTGAGCAGTTTGTCGTCTTCAAAGAGCAGATCCGGTTGCTTGTTCAGGCAGACAGTAAAATCACCCTTTTTGAATTCTGCCTTCAGGAGGTTTTAAACCACCGTTTGGAAGCGGTCTTTGAAAGGGCCGATTCCAAAGTCCGTTACAAAAAAATTACCCTGCTGGAACAAGACGCGGTTTTACTTTTGGCGGCCCTGGCACGGGTCGGCCACAGGGACAAAGCCGTGGCCGAAAAGGCCTTTTATGCGGCCCTGTCTGTTTTGCCGATAAAAAGAAAAAAAGAGCAAATGCCGGAAACCCTGTCCCTTAAGGATCTGCACACCGCTTTTGATCGTTTCTCCAGGGCCTCATACGGTGTCAGGAAAACCATATTTGACGCCTGCTGCCAGTCTGTTCTTTTTGACGGCAAGGTGGCAGTCAGGGAGGTCGAGCTGCTGCGTGCCGTTGCATCTGCCGCGGATATCCCGGTTCCTCCCTCTCTGCAAAAAACTTAAAATTTTTACTGGATCTTCAAGTGGGAAATCTCCCGCTTGGATCCCTTCACGCCGCCAAGGGCTTTATATGGATATCAGGTCCATGCCCGGCTCCTGGTCAAGCTGGCAGGAGTCCGGTCTGGGGCCTTCCTTTTTTTGTTGACAGGAAGACGTTCGCAGCTTAAATTAGTTAACACTATGAACGAAAATGCGCATAAAAACGACCGGGCGCAGTCCTTGCCGCCCCATCAGCTCCACAGGCTCAATGAGCTCATCGAGGATGTCAGGCAGTGCTGCGAAGACAAGCATCTCGCGGAGGCCGAAGAACTCGGCCTTCCCTGTGCCGAAATCCGATGTCTGCTTCTTTTCGGCAGCGAGCGCTATCTTACGGTCAAGGGCATTGCCGAACGCCTGGAAGTGGCCAAGAGCCGGGTCACCAATATTGTTAATAGCATGAATGAAAAAGACCTGATAGAGCGGGCAACAGATCCTGCAGACGGCAGGGTGCGGCTGCTGCGGCTGAAGCCTGCAGGCCGCAGGATCGTGGAGAGGGCCAACGCATTGCAGAAACAAATGCAGACAACAATTCTCGAAAAACTGGACCCGGCTGACAGGAGCCGGGTGATTTCAGGCCTGGAGCTTCTGCGCGCTGCCATGCGCGAGGCAAAAGCGGATATGGCGGCCGGCAGTACCGGAAGTGCTTCAGGTTTCAACCAATCAGATGGGGTAGATCATGCCTGAATCGATTTCAAGGCGTTCTTTTTTAAAGGGAGGGGTTGCAGCAGCCGGATCCGCGGCCGCCCTTGCGTTGCCCTCTGCGGCCGCGGTGGGCAGCGACGGCCGGAACCAGCTCGCCACCCTCCTGGATATCCGTAAGTGCATCGGGTGCGGGGCCTGTGTTGAAGCCTGTCGGCAGGCAAACCGCAGCAAGGCCCCGGATCCCGAAAAGCCGTTTCCGGAGATGGTGCCCCCAAGGGTACCGGTTGAGGACTGGTCTGACAAGCAGGAGGTACGCGACCGGCTGACCCCTTATAACCTGCTTTTCATCCAGCAGGCCGAAGTCGAGGTGGACGGGAAAAAAAAGACGCTCACCATTCCCAGGCGCTGCATGCACTGCGTGAATCCGCCGTGTGTCAACCTTTGTCCCTGGGGGGCGGCAAGACAATACAAAAACGGAATCTCGCGCATCGATTATGACGTGTGTCTGGGTGGATCAAAATGCCGCAAGGTCTGTCCCTGGCATATCCCCCAGCGGCAGACCGGCGTGGGGCTTTACCTGGATATCATGCCTTCGTTTGCCGGAAACGGCGTGATGTACAAGTGCGATAGATGCCATGAGCGGGTGGCCAAAGGCGAAAAGCCCGCCTGCATTACCGCCTGCCCCACAGGCGTGCAGCAGATCGGTCCCAGAGCGGATATCATCGCCCGGGCCCATGAACTTGCCGACAAAACAGGGGGCTACATATACGGGGAAACCGAAAACGGCGGAACAAACACCATCTATGTCTCGCCTGTGCCGTTTGAAAAACTCGACGCCGCGATTGAAAAAGGGCCGGGCCGCCCGCACCTGGCTGCCGCCGCCAATTCCATGGACCGGGCGGAAAACCTGACCGCGGCAATGATCATCGCGCCGTTTGCCGCAATTGCGGCTGCATCGGCAAAATTTTACGGATACATGAAATCCGGCCAATCAGACAAGAATCAGGGGAAAGCATCATGAGCACAAGAACTCACGTCATTGCCCGGAAAGGCCGCATGGGCAGTTATGCCTATGGATTGACACTTTTTCTGCTGGCGCTCACCGGGTTTGCCCAGATGCCGATTTTCAAGAGGTATTATATTGCCGACATCCCCGGCTTCGGGTGGTTGGCAGAGTTCTACACCACCCATTTCCTTCACTACCTGGCAGCAACCGCCATTCTTGCGATCACGACCTATGTCGTAGCCGAATACCTGCTGGTGACCCGCAGGTATCAAAGGCTTTCACCTACAGGTGTCGCCCGGGCGGCAATTCTTTTGGGCATCATTGTCTCGGGCATCCTGCTGGTGATCAGAAACAGCGTTTTTGTACCTTTTTCGCCTGCTGTGGTAACGGTGCTGCTGTTGATGCACATGGGACTTACCATGGTCTTCCTGCTGTTTGCCCTTTACTGCAAACTTTCCTGCCGACCCTGGACCGCTCCTGTGTAGGCAAAGACAAAGGCGCCTGCTGAAGGCCCGCCCCGGCCGAGGCGGGCCGGAGTTACTTGAGCAGGCTCACGTACTTTGCCACCCGGACATCTTTTTTCCAGTCCGGCCATTTTTGCCCGCGCTGAGCGTTTTTCCGCTCATTTCGCAGGAGACTGCGGAACTTTCGGGTGCGGTTTCTGCGGAGTTTCATTTCCCCCTCCTTATGTCTGATCTTCTTGTGCGGGGTTTACAGGATCGGGCCCCATTTGCCTGTTTCCTGCCCCGCGGTACAGGGACGATGTTCCTTGATCAGTGCTTGCACAAACAGGTGCAAACACTGTTCACAAGCGATTTTTCTGCAACGGTCGAATATCGGGCCGCCGGATACTTTGGCCATTAATTATTCGTTTCCTCTAACTTTACAATATTACTTATAATATTTTTGTAAAGGCTAAAAACGCAATGAAGATGGCAAAGAGCGAACAGGTCTTTAAGGCGGGAAAACCCGCTGCGGCCGTCTGCGCGGCAGGCGGGGGCCGAAAGGGAATCGACCTCCCTGCGGCCGCTGTGGGCCTGCGAAAAACGGAGTCGACCGAGCTGTAAAAACATGCCTGGAATACGCACCCGAAAGCCCGCATGCTATTTATGTCCGGCCATCCAGGAGATGTCCGTGACATGGAAAAGATCAATAATACCCGGGCAAAACCCCATTCTATCCGGAATCTGGCAACCAGATTCACGGAAAACAATTTAAAACTACCTTATTTGGGACTAAATTTCAAGGATAAAATTTGATTGATTCTTGCCGATAAGCCGTTTTGAACTTAGAAGATTGGCATTAACCGGTTTAAACGGACCGGGGGGTGACTTTTAAATCATATTTCGAGCCACTCTTTGCGCACATCGGTATTTTCCTGGAATTCCGAGGGGGTACCTTCAAAAACAATGCGGCCGTGACCCATGATGTATATCCTGTGTGATATGGCCAAAGCAATGGTCAGTTTCTGCTCCACCAGGAGAACGGATATGCCGCTTTGGGCAATTTCCTGAATCAGCTGCCTGACCTGCTCGATCATTTTCGGAGACAGCCCCTCGGTGGGTTCGTCAATCATTATAAAATCCGGATCCCCGACCAGAGTGCGGCACATGGTCAGCATTTGCTGCTCTCCACCGGAAATGAATCCAGCCAGCACATGCGTACGTTCGCCAAGCCGTGGAAACAGCTCAAACACATCTTCGATTGTCCACCGACCCTTCTGCCCCTTGTTTTTGAGCCCGAGTATGAGGTTCTGGATAACGGTGAGCCTGGGAAAAATCTCCCGGTCCTCGGGAACGTAACCGACGCCCAGGCGGGCAATGGCATGGGGTTTCAAGCCGGCAATTTCTTTGTCCTTGAACCGAATCGAGCCATGGGGCGCCACAAGCCCCATAATGGCCCTGCAGGTGGTGGAACGGCCCACGCCGTTTCTTCCCAGCAGACTGACAATTTCGCCTTCGCCCACCTTCAGGTTTACCCCCTGAAGCACATGGCTCCTTCCGTAATATGCATTCAAGTCCGCAACCGCCAGCATTGTTCAGACCGCCTCGCTGCCCAGGTAGGCTTCCTGGACTTTTGTATTTCTTTTTACCGCGTCCGGGGAGTCTGTGGCAAGGACCTGGCCGTAGACCAAAACTGAAATCCTGTCTGCCAGGTCGAAGACCACTCCCATGTCATGCTCCACCACGATAAGGGTTTTGCCCTCGGTGATCGTCCGGATAAAGTCCACCATGCGTCTTGTCTCCCTTCGGCTCATGCCGGCCGTTGGCTCGTCGAGCAGGATAAGTTCCGCGCCGCCGGCAATGGCGATGCCAACTTCCAGGGCTCGCTGGTCAGCGTATGAAAGAGATCCGGCCGGCATATAAGCGCGATCCGACATGCCGATTTGTTCCAGGACTTGCGCGGTCTTTTCGTTAAGCGCCTTTTTGCGTTCGCAAAGATGCCAAAATGAATATCCCAATCCCATAGGCCACAGCAGGGCACACCGGATGTTTTCATATACACTCATTTTCGGGAAGATATTGGTAGTCTGAAAACTCCGGGTAAGACCTAGCCGGTTGATCTTGTGCGGGGCAAGTCCCGTGATGTCTCTTTTTTTCAACGCGATACGTCCCTGAGTAACGGGGTAGAGGCCGCTGATGAGGTTAAACAGGGTGGATTTTCCCGCGCCATTGGGGCCGATAATGGCGTGACGTTCGCCGGCAAATACATCAAGATCCACGCCGGTGATAATTTCACTTTCACCGAAACTTTTTGTAACCCCCTTTAAAGACAGAATCACTTCAGCCATCAGCCTTGCCTTTCCTCATAAGACGCGTGATTTCATCCCATGCTTCGCGCACTCCCGTCATCGCCTTTCTGAAAAACAAAACCCCCAAAATCATCAGCACGATGCTTGCAATCCAGGGCAGTGGGGACTGGGCCTTGAACCCGAGACCGAATAAGGACATCGGGGATTGGGGGTCCGTGCTCAGTGAAAGATGATAATTGATCTCAACGAAAACCATGATGCCCAGAAAAAGCACAAAACCAGGCACAAAGGCCTTTGCATAGGACGGCAGTAGTTTTTTGAACAATCCGGCCTTCCAGGCCGGCTCATGGAGCATGATCAACCCGGAGATTCCGCTGGGAGCCCAGAGTACCATTCCTATGAACAGCAGTCCGAAATAAAGAAGCCATGCATGTGTGATATTGGCCAGAAAAAGTTGTAAAAACGTGATCAAAACAGCCCCGAGAATAGGTCCGAAAAAATGGCCCACACCGCCGATATACGTCATCATGAGCACTTCGGCAGACGGAATCATCCCCACGGTATGGGCGGTGAGGATTTCGTAGTTGATGGCAAACAACCCTCCGGCAATGCCTGCAAAAAAAGCAGACAGGGTGAACTGGATGGTTCTGACCATATGCGGGCTGTAGCCTATAAACAGCGCCCGTTCCGGGTTGTCCCGTACCGCGTTTGCCATCCGGCCCAGGGGGGTTCGGGTCAGCAGGTACATGATGATCACGCTGACAAACATCCATCCGGCAATCAGCAGATATACCTCGCTGCCGCGTCCGAAATCCAGACCGCTCAGGGTGACGCCGGTCCATCGATCCGCTGAAACGCCTTCTTCTCCCCCAAAAAAAGAGGGCAGGATCAGGGCAGACGACGCGATAAGCTCGCCGATGCCCAGGGTGATCAGGGCAAACGGAATGGCCGCACGTCGAGTGGAAATCAGGCCGAACAAGAGGCCGAAAATGCAGCTGAAAGCCCCTCCCACAAGGGGAATCAGCTCAGTTGGAATCGGCACCACGCCGTTGTTGACCATATTCAGTCCGTGCACGGCCATGAACCCGCCCAGTCCGTAGAATACCGCGTGGCCGAATGACAGCATACCCCCCTGGCCTAAAAGCATGTTATAAGACAGGGCAAAGATTACGGCAATGCCCATCTGGTTGAGTATGGACTGGGCGAACCGGGACCGGAAAACCTGGGGGAGCAGAAATATAATGACCGCAGCCGTAAGAAACAGCGCGGTTTTGACAACAGCGGGGTGTATGGCGGAAGTTCCGGTATTCTTCATTCTTCGCGTGTTCCCATGAGACCTTTGGGTTTAAAGACAAGCATGAGCACCATGAACAGATAGGGCAGCATCCCCCGGGTATGAGAAACCTGTATGCGCAACAAGTCCTCTATTATCCCGCTTGCTTCCGGGATATAAACATCCCACAAGGCCAACAGGTCCGACAGGGAGACTTCCATGCCCACGGCAAAGGTCTGGAGGGCGGCAATGAGCAGTGATGCCACAAAAGCGCCTGTTAACGACCCCATACCGCCCACGACGACCACAACGAAAACGATGGGCCCCAGGTTTTGCGCCATGGCCGGCTCTGTAATCAGGTAGTTTCCGCCGATGACCCCGGCCAGGCCGGCAAGGGCCGCACCGCCGCCGAAGACGTACATGAAAACAGACGGGACGTTGTGGCCCAGAGCGCCAACTGTCTCCGGGTGTGTAAGTGCCGCCTGGATGATTAGGCCCAGACGTGAGCGGGTGATCACAAAGAAAAGGACCGCAAACATGGCCACGGAAATAAGTAGCATGAATGCCCGGTATGCCGAGAAATTGGTGTTCATGATGGTCAAAAGGGTGAAATCAAGCCCTCCGGGAACTTCGTAAGGCACCGGGTTGCGCCCCCATATGAGAATAACCAGTTCGTCGATCACATAGAAAACGCCGAAAGTGAAAAGAAGTTCAGCCACATGACCGTACTTGTGAACCGATCGCAGGCCGTATCGTTCTATAAAGATACCCACAACGCCGACGCCCAGGGGGGCAAACACCAGGGCGGGCCAGAATCCGATATATGTGCTGATCTCGTAGGCAAAATAGGCGCCCAGCATGAAAAAACTGGCATGGGCGAAGTTTAAAACGTTCATGAGACCGAAAATAAGGGTCAGCCCGCTGGAGAGCATGAACAGGAGCAGGCCGTACAGCAGGGAGTTGATACATGAGAAAAGAATAAATTCCAGCATGTCTGTGTATTTCCCGATCAGTGGCCGGTGTTTTTGTCCGGTTAAAAAATTGCTCCCGGTAGCAAAGAATGGGCCCGCCCCAAACGACGGGCCCGGTATGGTAAACTTTTATGGTCTTTTCATGTCACAGGTTGTGGGCATGACCACATCCTCGGCCTCCACCCGGCCTACAGTGGTCCAGCCCATGCCGGTATTTTCCACGTCATACTTTGCATCATGGGTTCCCTGCTCCACCATCTTGGCGATATAAAGCGGCATATTCAACTGGTGGTCCTCGGCCCGCATTGTTGCCGTGCCGTAAAGCGTTTCGTGGGTCATGCCCTCCAGCGCCCGCGCCACTGCTTCGGGCTCGGCCTTTCCGGCTTCTTCAAAGGCTTTCTGCACCATTTGCATCATGGTACGGATCCGGCCGTAATACCATTCCAGTGCCGAGTCCTTTGCATATTCCTTTTGGAAACGCAGATAGAATTTTTCGTCTTCGGGTTTGTCTTCCTCTATTGCCAGGGCATTATGCCATTCAATGACCTGGTAAATCCGGTCTTTTCCGGCTTTGCCCACCGCGGTGGGCGTGCCCAGGCCCCCGCCGTAAAATGTGAAGAAGTCGGATTTCAGACCGGCACTCTCTGCGGCCTTGATCAGCAGGGACATATCGTTGCCCCAATTACCGGTGATGACCGCATCCGCTCCGGATGCCTGTATCTTGGAAACGTAGGGTGAAAAATCCTTGACCTTGCCCAGCGGATGGAAGGTGTCGCCCACGATTTCGATGTCCGGCCGCTTTTCCTTGATCATTCTGTTGGCCGCGTCGCTCACTGAATGACCGAAAACATAGTCCATGTTGATGAGATAAATCTTTTTGATATCCGGCCGCTGCTCTTTTATGAAGTTTGTAATGGCGTTGATCTTCATGTCCACGTGAAAGTCAAACCGGAAGTGCCAGAAGCTGCATTTCTCGTTGGTAAAAGCCGGAGTGACAGCCGCATAGTTAAAATAAAGCACCCGTTCGTCGGGGTAACGTTTGTTGTGCTTGTTGACCGCCTCGATCAGCGCGCCGGCTACACTTGAGCCGTTTCCCTGGGTGATAAACTGGATTCCCTGGTCAATGGCGCGCTGGAGCTGAATCAGAGATTCCTTGGGATTTGTCTTGTTGTCAAACGGAACGATTTCAAGCTTCTTTCCCAGGATGCCGCCGTTTTCATTGATGCGCTCGGCCATGTACTCAAAGTGTTTGAGTCCGGCATCCCCGACATTGGCAAACGCCCCGGTTAAAGGGTCGATGTAGGCCAGCCGGATGGTGTCCTGGGCCGGCACCGGACTGGTAAAAACAGCAAGGCCGAGTACAGCGGTAAATAGAATGAACAGTGTTTTTTTCATGTGCATTTCCCCCCCCCCTTTGTTATTGATTTTTCTGAAATTCTCTACGGCGGTGTTTCTACCTGTAGATGCATCATCACGGCAGCCGGCATTCAACTGAAGCCAAGATGCCCTGATTCTCCCGGCAACTCAAGAAGAAAGTGTGACAATTTTTTTGCTTACTTGACTTGAAATGATATTCAGATTCCTGAGGATGTCAATCAGTTTTTTCTTTTGTTAATGTCTATAGGGCTGCGGCACGCACCGGATCAAGACCGGGTTTTGCGCATCAAGCCCTTTTCTGTATACGCCAAAAGTGCCTTTTTACGGCATCAGCACGGTGCTGCCCGTGGTTTTCCGCGCTTCCAGGTCCTTGTGGGCCCGGGCGGCATCCTTTAGGTCGTAGGTTTGGTCGATGGAGATGGTGACCGCACCTTTTTCTACCACGTCGAAAAGATCCCGGGCATGGGCCAGCAAATCCTTTCGGCGGGCCGTGTAGGTCATCAGGCTGGGCCGGGTGAGAAAAAGCGAGCCTTTTGCAGACAGGATCCCCACCTCGATCGGGGGCACGGAACCGGATGACTGGCCGAAAGAAACCATGGTACCCATGGGCCTTAAGCAGTCCAGGGATTTCATGAACGTGTCCCTGCCCACACCATCGTATACAACGTCCACGCCTTCCCCGTCGGTGATCTCTTTGACCTGGTCTGCAAAATCGGTTTCCTTGTATAGGATGGGATGGTTGCATCCGTTTTTTCTGGCGATTTCGGCTTTTTCCGGTGAGCCGACCGTCCCGATGACCCGGGCGCCTAAAGCGATGGCCCATTGGCACACGATCATCCCCACCCCTCCTGCAGCCGCGTGGATCAGGATCCGATCGCCGGACTTGACGCGGTAACATCCGTGCAGAAGATACCGGCCGGTCATGCCCTGGAGCATCATGGCCGCGGCCTGCTTTGCGGAAATGCTTTCGGGCAGCGGGACCAGCCGGTGGGCCGGCATGCATCTTACCTGTGCGTAGGCCCCCGGGGGAACGCCGGCATAGGCCACCCGGTCTCCGGGTTTGAACTCGGAGACGTCCGGACCCACGGACTCGACAACACCGGCGCCTTCCATTCCGATCACGGCCGGAAGCGCCGGCAGGGGGTAAAGCCCGTTGCGATGATAGACGTCGATGAAATTCAGGCCGACCGCCTCGTGGCGCAGGCGGACTTCACCCGGTCCCGGATTGCCCGGATCGTATTCTTCCCACCGCATGACTTCGGGGCCGCCGGTTTCATGAATCCTTATGGCTTTTGGCATCACAGACCTCCGTAAAAGGGTAAGTGAAAAAAGCAGAGTTCGTCTTACAATTAAAAATATATGATCAGTCGGCACAGGTATGTCAAACCGGGCATTGCAGGAAGCAATCCGGATGATTGTAAATCTTAACAAAAACAAAATGTTCCTGTTGCCGTGAGGCTTTTTAACCGCAATACCGAAGGAGGGGGCCGCGATGACAATTTATGAAAAGCGCACGTACTCGGTAAAAATCGGCCAAATGCCCGAAGTGAGCCGGCTGTATTCAGAGGAAGGGTGGCCGGCCATCAATGCAGGCGGGTTTGGAAAATATCTGGTGGGGTATTTTATCAGCGATACAGGTCCCCTGCATCAACTGGTCCATCTTTGGCGCTTTGACAGTGACAGTGAACGCAGGGATTTTTGGAATCGTTTGTTTTCCGATGAGAAGTTCATGGCGTTTGCTGTACAGATCCGGCCGCTTCTGGATGCACAGGAGGTTCAGCTGCTGCATCCGGCGCCATGGGGCCCCAGGCCGTAGCAGAACCGTTCGCAGCGGTTCCGGCTCTTGCCTGCAGGGTCCGGGCGGCGGGAGTTCATGCAGCCGGGGCCCACGGCATGGAGAACCTCAAGAAAGGGAGATGCGTCATGGAAAATGAATCGCTTGTCCGAAAAGAACTGGTGGCATTGCTCCGTGGCGGCAATGCGCATATGACGTTCGAAGATCTGGTCGCGGATTTCCCGCTTGAGCGGATTAACGACAGACCCCCGAACATGCCGTATGCGCCCTGGCACATTCTCGAGCATATGCGCCGCGCCCAGCACGACATCCTGTGGTTCATCCGGGATCCGGACTACGAATCGCCGCCGTGGCCCGAGGGATTTTTTCCGGCCCCGTCCGGGAAAACCGATGAAGCCGGATGGGAAAAAATCGTGCAGGATTTTCTGACGGATCGAAAAGCGCTGGAAGAAATGGCCAAGGAGCCGCAGACTGATCTGTTCGGGCCCATTGCCCATGCCAAAACCTACACCATCTGCCGGGAGATCATGCTCGCGGCCGATCACAATGCCTATCACACCGGCGAGCTGGTTCTCATGCGGCAGGTGATGCATGCATGGCCGGAGGGAGAGGAGAATTATGACGCAACCGGTTGAGAACCAGACGATATTGATCACCGGGGCCACGGACGGGCTGGGGAAAAAAGTGGCGCTGGACCTGGCGGCCCGCAAGGCCGGTGTGATCCTGCACGGCCGCAGCCCGGAAAAAGGCTGGGCCGTAGTCGAGGAGATCCGCAAGGCCACGGGAAACCGGAAGATCGGTTACTATAATGCGGATTTTTCCAGCCTGGATGAAGTCAAAGCGCTTGCCGGGAAGATCCGGGCCGATCAGAACCGTCTGGACGTTTTGATCAACAACGCCGGCATCGGACCGGGCCCGGCCGGATCGGGCCGGGAGGAAAGCAGGGACGGCTACGAACTGCGATTTGCGGTCAATTACCTGGCGACCTTTCTGCCGACCCGCCTGCTGCTGCCCCTGCTGCGCGATTCTGCGCCTTCGCGAATCGTGAACGTGGCTTCCGCCGGTCAGCAATCCATTGATTTTGATGACGTAATGCTTGAAAACGGATATAACGGCCTGCGCGCATACCGGCAGAGCAAGCTGGCCATGATCATGTTTACCTTTGATCTCGCCGGGCAGTTAAAGGACAGCGGAATCACGGTCAACTGCCTGCACCCGGCAACGCTGATGCCCACCAGCATGGTCCTGGAGACGGATTACTTTGCCGGCACCATGGATACCGTGGCCCAGGGGGCCGAAGCAGTGGAATACCTGGCCGCATCTGCTGAACTCGACGGCGTGAGCGGTGCGTATTTTAACGGGAAAATGCGGGCCGAAGCCATGCCCCAAGCCTATGACAGGGAGGCACTGCGGAAACTGCGGGAGTTGAGCCGCCGGCTTACCCGCCCCGATGACACGGCATAATTCACGGGAATGAACATTGACGCCCGCCGGACTGTTATTTTTAAAGCGGCCGGCAAGCTGCGTGATTGGATTAATGGCAAGTAGAAGGGGTTGATACAGTGCGCCAACCTGCTCTTAGACTGGCCGGCCTTGTTTTCTGGATCGGCATTTGTTACCTGGTCGCCTGGACCGGTGCCCTTGTATCGCCGGGCTTAGCCCCTTCCGACTGGTATGATGTGCTGAACAAGCCGGCATGGAATCCTCCGGGTTGGGTGTTTGGGCCGGTTTGGAAAGTCCTTTATACCATGATGGGTTTTGCTGCCTGGATCGTCTGGGATAGATTCGGAATGAAGGCAGCCAAAGCCGCGCTTTTCGTTTTTCTTGTCCAGCTGGTGCTAAACGGATTATGGTCCAGAATTTTCTTCGGCATGCAGGAGCCGGGGTGGGCGTTTTTTGAGATCCTCCTGCTTTTGGCCGCAATTGTCGCAACAACCGTATTGTTTTTCAGAAAAAACGCTGTGGCCGGGTGGCTGATGGTTCCGTACATACTCTGGGTCGGCTATGCATCGACTTTAAATGGCGCTATCTGGCTTATGAACTGAATTTATCAGAAATGAATTCGTCCTTGCAAATGCCCTGCAGATGCCGCCAGAGACTCCTGGGTCGACGATCTCCCCTGAGGTAGGTTTTACCTGCCGATTTTTGTTTTTTTGTGTATCATAAGCGTTTCCGGGCGGAAAAACTCTGATAACATTTATGTAAACCGCATGGTGCATACTAAGTCACGACTTGGAGGAGTGTTTTTCTGATAAAATGAGCGTGCCTGTGGGGCAATACTTGTTCCGGCAATGTGCAGCGCAAGGGGCATTTACTGGGGAGAGTCATGATAGAGCCTACCCCCTTGCGACGTGGGTTAAGCTGTGCGACCTATAAGGTCAAAACGGCTCAGAGCCATAACCAAGGAGGTAGGCCATGAAAAAGATACTGTATGTTGGATTGGATGTCCACAAGGAGAGTATCGATATCGCTATTGCCGATGCTCAGGAAAAAGAAACCGCCAGATATTACGGCAAAATCGAGGGCACCCTCGGCGCCCTGGACAAAGTCATCCGAAAACTTCAGTCCGGCGCTTCCATCCTGAAGTTTGTTTATGAGGCCGGCCCCTGTGGCTACTCGATCTATCGACACTTGAGCGCGAAAGGATATGAGTGCGCCGTGGTGGCACCATCAATGATACCCCGGCGCAGCGGCGATCGCATTAAAACCGATCGCCGCGATGCGCTCAACCTGGTCCGGCTTTT
>JAGXKN010000055.1 GCA_018335195.1 Desulfobacterales bacterium | reverse complement strand
CCCCGGGCGGTTTCGTTTTTACAGCACATGGGATGTAGCGGCCCGTGCCGTGCAAAGCTATCTGATCAGCACCTGCGAACAGCGGGTGCATATCGGCAGGCTGAGCCGAAGCTTTGACTTCTCCGCCTGGGAAGCGATCCACACCGAGTCCTCGCACAAGTTCACCCGGCATCAGACCCGGGAAATGGCAACAAGAAACGGTTTTGCCATGGAGGCCGAATTTACCGACAGTGCGGGATATTTTACCGACTGCCTGTGGCGGGCTGCCTGAAGACCCCGGTATTCAGCGCCGGGCCGCGTGCTTCGCTTGCCGGGGCAACCGCACAGATTTGCCCCCTACTCCGGGAATTTTAAAGCCACACGGGACTGGATGTGGGGGCCAACTGGCGAGGGATTGGCCAGGGCGGGACGGCGGGGTGGTTTGCGCAGATGCATCGGGCGCGATAGGGGACGGCAGATGCGCAAACTTCGCCGCCGGCCCGACCTGCGGAAATCCGGGAAGAGTCAAGTTTCTTTTTTGCAGGGCGCAGCGGAATTGAAAAGCAACAACAATTAATCCACAGGTCGTTGTCGTGTTCGGTATTTTTTCTTTAGCTTGCCGAATCGGGAGTTGACTTTTTACCGCCTGTTTTTTCGATTTCGATGCCGATACCGATTTCGATTTATGGAGATTTCAACAGCGCTTGATCTGAAATATAAATCTGATTTGGCATTACCGATCTGTATATGTTATGACCAAACAAAATACAGACCCGTTTCGCTGAATCCAAAATAAGGAGGATGACCATGAATCCGCCGGAATCCGATACCGGCTCGGACGTTCGCATCGTGCGGACCACGTCCACCTACGACTGCGGCGGGCGATGCCCGATCAAGCTTCACGTCAGGGGCAATCAAATCCTTCGCGTGGAAGGCGATGATGCGCCCGAACCCCATCAGCTCAGAACCTGCCTTCGCTGCCGTGCCTACAAACAGTACGTGCATCACCCGGAAAGATTCCTGTACCCCCAGAAGCGCGTGGGCAAGCGGGGAGAAGGCAAATTCGAACGCATCTCCTGGGACGAGGCCTATGACATTTTTATCCGCGAGCTCAACCGGATCAAGGAGACCTACGGCAACGAGGCCATTCTTCTGGCCACGGGCGGCGCATATCTGGCCAGCCTGCACAACGGCGGACTTGCCGCATCCCGGCTGCTCAACCAGTACGGCGGATACGTCACGCATTACGGCAACATCTCGTCTGAAGGCGCGGTATGGGCATCGCTGACCCAGTACGGCTCGGTCATGGTGGGCCACAGCAGGGAAGACATGATGAACACTAGGCTCATCATCCTGTGGGGCTGGGACCCGGCCCGGATGATATCGGGCACCAACACCATGTATCACCTGATCCGTGCCAGGGAAAACGGCGCCCGCATCATCGCCATCGATCCCCGGTATCACGACACAGCGGCAACGCTGGCCCACGAATGGATCCCGATTTATCCGGGCACGGACACGGCAGTCATGGTGGCCATGGCCAATGTCATGATCAAGGAAAACCTCCATGACCGACAATTTCTGGATACCTACACCACGGGATTTGACGCGTTTGCCGATTACGTGCTGGGCAAAGAAGACGGCGTGGACAAGACCCCGGCCTGGGCCGCAGAGATCTCAGGTATGGATGCGGCCGTCATCGAGGGCCTGGCTCGGGAATACGCCACCACAAAGCCGGCCGCCCTCATGGACTGCCAGGGGCCGGCCCGGTCTGCAATGGGCGAACAATACAACAGGTGCGCTTCCACCCTGTGCGCCATGACCGGCAACGTGGGACGGTCCGGCGGCAGCGCGGGCGGCGGCCTTATGGGTATTCCCGTGGGCCACATGTTCCGCATGTCCGCCATTCCGCCCGGCAAAAACCCCTTTGAACTCGACGGCCCCAATGTCAAGGGCACCCTGGACATCCGGCTGCGGGTGAAAAAACGCATCCACATCAATACCCTCTGGGACGCCATTCTCGAAGGCAGGGACGGCGGGTACCCTTCGGACGTGAAAATGATGTGGTCCATGTGCAACAACTACGTCAACCAGATCGGAAACAGCAACAAGGCGGACCGCGCCTTGAAACAGCTCGAATTCATCGCGGTCAGCGAATTGTTTCCCACGGCCACGGCCCGGTACGCGGACCTGATCTTTCCCGTGACCAGCGCGGCCGAGCGAAACGATTTCACCCGGCCCTGGCCCTCGGGACCGTATTTCACCGTGGTCAACCAGGCCATTAATCCGCTGGGCGAATGCAAGTCAGACCTGGAGATCGCCTCGGAGCTGGCCGAGCGCCTGGGTATTAAAGGATTTAACCCCCACTCCGAGGAGGAATGGCTCAAAATCCTGTTTGAAAACAACCCGGAGTATACCACCCATATTGACGACTATGAGGCCTTCCGCAAAAAGGGCGTGCACCGGGTGGACCTGCCCGAGCCCATCGTGGCCTTTCGCGACCAGATCGCGGATCCGGAAAACAACCCGTTTCCCACCCCCTCGGGCAGAATCGAGATCTACTCCCGGCGCGCGGCGGACCTGAACAACCCCGCCTGCCCGCCCATTCCGAAGTACTTGCCCACCGCCGAGGACCGGTTTGATTCCCTGGCCGCGCAGTACCCGCTGCAGCTTATCACCCCGCATCCCAGAAACCGGGTGCACTCCGAGCTTTACCTGGTGCCCTGGCTGAAGGAAACCGAAGAGCACCGGGTGTGGATCAACACCCGGGACGCAAAGGCCCGCCGGATCGAAGACCGCGACGAGGTGCTCGTCTACAATGACCGCGGCACCGTGTCCCTGCCGGCCTTTCTCACCGAGCGGATCATGCCCGGGGTGGTGGCCATTTTCGAGGGAAGCTGGTATCATCCGGATGAAAAGGGCGTGGACCGCGGGGCATGCGCCAACACCCTGACCCGGGATGATTATTCCGGCGGCGGGGCATGCGTCATGAACACCAGCCTTGTGGAAATTCAAAAGGCGTAAAGGAGGAACAGGCATGCAGATGGGATTTTATTTCGACCAGACCCGGTGCACGGGATGCCGCGCCTGCCAAGTGGCCTGCAAGGACTGGCACGACGTGCCCGCAGGCCCGGAAAACTGGATGCGGGTTTTATACACGGAAAAAGGGAATTTCCCGGATGTATTTGTCAGCTATATGGTCAGCCCGTGCTGGCATTGCACATCCCCGGTGTGCGCCGAGGCCTGCCCGCCTTCTGCGATCACCAAACGCTCAACAGACGGGATCGTGACCGTGGACCCGGAGGCCTGCCTGGGAAAGGACGAGTGCGGGGCCAAGTGCCTGAAAGCCTGCCCGTATGACGCCCCCCAGTTCGGCCCGGAACAAAACGCGCTCATGCGCAAATGCAACTTCTGCCTGGACCGCCTGGAACAGGGCAAGGTGCCCAATTGCGTGGAGGCCTGTTACACGCGGGCCCTGGATGCCGGTCCCATAGAGGAGCTTCGGGAAAAATACGGATCCACGCAGGAGGCCGAAGGGTTTTCCTATTCCAAACGCACGAAACCGGCTGTTGTGCTGAAACCAAAAATATCCTGACAACAATAATCAATAAAAAAAGTACATACGGATATAACCACGAAGCGCACAAAGTACACGAAGTAATGCTTTTTTATAATTTTTCCTTCGTGTTCTTCGTGGTTGTGACTTCTGTTTTAAACCGGATCTGAAAGGAAGAAAGATGACCGAACTCGATGCATTGTTTTCACCGATCACCATCCGCAACACCGAAATCCCCAACCGCGCGGTACTGCCGCCCATGGGCACGGGACTTTGCGAAAAGGGCGGACGGGTAAACGACGCCCTGCTGGCCTATATCAAACGGCAGGCCCGGGGCGGGGCCGGCCTGCTCATTTCGGAGATCACGGCCGTGCATCCCACGGGCATGGTCGCGCCGAAACAAGTCGGCGCCTGGGACGATGATTTTCTCCCGGGCTTGAAGGCTCTGGCGGAAAACATGCGCGCCTTCGGCGGCAAGGCGGCCATGCAGCTTCACCATGCAGGCAGGGAAAGCTTTTACATGATCAAAAAAGGCAAGGCCATGGGGCCGTCTGCCGTGCCCAGCCTGGTCTACGGCCAGGCGCCCGCGGAAATGTCCATTGAAGACATCCGGGAAATTGTTGCCGCCTTCGGCACGGCTGCGGGCCGGGCCAGAAAAGCGGGGTTTGATGCCGTGGAAATCCACGGCGCCCACGGATACCTGATTACCCAGTTCCTGTCGGCCATCTCCAATCACCGCATGGACGAATACGGCGGCAGCTTTGAAAACCGGTCCAGATTCGCCATCGAGGTCGCAGAAGAGGTGCGCAGAAACGTGGGAGATAATTTTCCCGTGCTGTTCCGGATTTCCGCGGAAGAATACATCAAAAACGGCTACACCGTTGATGACATCCTGGGCATCCTGCCGCAACTGGTGGGCGCAGGTGTAGACGCGATCCACGCCTCGGTGGGCACACACGGCAGCCCGGCCGGGGTGACCAGCGCACCGCCGGCATTCGAACCGGGATTTAACGTATGGCGGGCCAGAAAAATCAAGGAAGCCGCAGGGATCCCGGTTATTGCCGTGGGCCGGTTCAACGACCCGCGGCCGGCAAATAATGCGATTGCCACGGGAGATGCGGATTTCGTGGCTTTCGGCCGGCAGCAGCTCTGTGATCCGGATTTTCTGCAAAAGGCGCGGGAAAACCGCTACGAGGACATTCGCAAGTGCATTGCCTGCAACCAGGGGTGCATCGAACGCGAAATGTTTGAGGGCAAATCCGTGCGCTGCGCCATCAACCCCGAGACCGGACAGGAGCTCGCCTACCCGGAGCAGCCGGCAGCGCAGCCGAAAACAGTATGGATCGTGGGTTCGGGTCCGGCCGGCCTGATCGCGGCATACGAGGCCGGACGGCGCGGCCATGAAGTCAGCCTTTTTGAAAAAGAGCCGGAAGCCGGCGGAAACATCCTGTATGCCTGCAAGGCCCCGCACAAGGAGATCTACGGAGACTGGATCAGGTGGCAGGCCCGCCAGGTAGAAAAAGCCGGGGTACCCATCCAGACCAACACAAAGGTCACGGCGGACATGATTGCCGATGCAAAGCCCGACGCCGTCATACTGGCCATTGGCGGAGAAAAAATCATCCCGCAGATACCGGGCATCGACCTGCCGCACGTATATGACGCCTGGCAGGTGCTAGGCGAAACCGCGGCCCCGGGGAAAAACGCCCTGGTGGTGGGCGGGGGCTTGATCGGCATGGAAACCGCGTGTTTTCTGGCTTCAAAGGGCAGTTCCGTGACACTGGCCGAACAGCTGGAATCCTCGCCCGTGCCAAAGTACACCTCCCACGGATACACCCTGCACAAGTACCTGCGCGAAAAACAGTGCATCTTCCGGTTCAGCACCGCGGTGCGCAAAATCGATACGGCTGCGGTGACCTTTGCCGCAGGGGAACAGACCGAGGAAGTCTCCGGATTCGATCAGGTGGTTCTGGCAGTCGGCATGAAGCCGAGAAACGCGCTGAAAAGGGATCTTGAAAAAAGCGGCTTTCCCCATACCTTGGTGGGCGATGCACTGGAAGTCCGCCGCATCATGGAATCCGTGGAGGAAGGCGCCCGGGCCGCCTGGGAGCTGTGATCAGTCCCGGAACCTAATGGTATACCCGTAGGGGCGGACCTGTGTGTCCGCCCTTTTCCCGGGCGGACACACAGGTCCGCCCCTACGGTGCCGTATTTTCGGACAATACCGTCTATCCGGAAATTCCGGGTTCCGGGGAAAACACGATGTTTGCATCCACGGCAACCGGCTTGCCCGCGCTTACCGCCAGGGGATTGATGTCGATCTGGGAAATCCGGGAGTCAGCCGTACCCAAACGTCCCAGCCGAACCAGGATATCGGCCGCGGATGTCTCGTCAAGCGGGGGCATGCCGCGAAAACCCTGCAGCAACCGCCGGTTTCGAAGCGAGCGGAGCATCTGCACCGCCCGGTCATGATCCAGCGGGGCAAGGTCGAATACCACGTCCGGCTCGAGCTCGGCCAGGATGCCGCCCAGGCCGAACATCACGCAAGGGCCGAACTGCGCATCGCGCATGAACCCTGCAATCAGCTCATAATCCACAGGCACCTGCTTCTGGATCAGGATCCGGCCCTGCTGCCCGACTTGTCCGCTCAGGTCCGCAAATGCCGAGGCCAGTCCCGGCCGGTCTGATATCGAAAGCCTGACCAGTCCGTATTCGGTCTTATGACCCTTTTCCGGCACCAGACCCTTTAAAACCACGGGCGTGCCCTTTTCCTGCGCCCAGGCCCATGCCGCATCCGCCGTTTGCACCAGCGTTTCGGCCGTTACCGGAATATCATATTTGCCAAGCAATTGCTTGGTTTCGTATTCATCCCACGTCCCTTCTGCGGCGGGAGAATCCAGGCAGACCTCAGGCCCGGAATTTTCAGTTTCAGGCGCACTCGGGCGGTCTTGCACCTGGTGCCTGTGGGCGGAAAAACGTGCGGCTGCGCTCAGACATTCAGCCAGCCGGGTGACGTCTTCATAAACCAGAACCCCGGCATTGCGGGCATCCTCCCGGAACTGCCGGCTGCCCTCCTGTCGGCCCATCAGCCAGAACACCAGGATCTTGCCGTTTTCTTCTGCCTGCTGCTTTAAGGCAAAAAGATCCGGAGAAGCGCCCTCGAGTCCGGCCACGAAATGAATCACCAGCACGTCCGTGTCGGGATCTGCGATCACGGCCTTAAAGGCGCCGTGGAAAGCCGCTTTCCGACCTTTTAATGCCACTGCCGGAAAAAGATCCACCGGGTTAAACACCGGCATCCAGGGCGGGAACACCTCAGCCGCTGCCTGCCGGGTCTGTTCGGAAAGTTCGGCAATGGCCGCACCGCTTTTTTCCAGGGCATCACAGGCAAGGATGCCCGCCCCGCCGCTCAATGTCAGGATGGCGGCCCTGCAGGCCGGGTGAATGCAGGGAATTTCCGCCAGGGCATTGGCCATGTCCATCATCTGGAAGACGCTTTCGGAGCGGATCACCCCCGTAAAATCCAGCACGCTGTGCAGCAGCCGGGAATCTCCGGAAAGGCTGTAGGTGTGGCTGACCGCTGCTTGCGCCCCGGCCCGGCTCTCGCCGCCTTTGAGCAGCACCACCGGCTTGGCCGACGCCTCGGCCAGACGCGCAAACCGACGCCCCCGGGGGATGGATTCAAGGTACAAAGCGATCACATCCGTGTCCGGGTCGGTCTGCAGGTATTCAATAATGTCGCACTCGTCCACGTCCGCGCGGTTGCCGATAGAGCAAGCCTTTGCCACCCCGATGCCCCGGCGGCCCAGCTCTGCCAGAAAAATCGCGGACATCATGCCGCTTTGCACGATCAGAGAGATCCGGCCGGCAAGGAGTTCTTCCCGAACCTCCGGGTTCATGAAGGTAAAGTAGGCATGCCGCTGCACGTCCACGATCCCCATGCAGTTGGGCCCCCAGATCCGGATGCCGGCATCTTTGGCAATGGCCGTGCACTTTTCCTGCAGCACCCGGCCCTCCCGGCCGGATTCCGAGAAACCCGCGCTTTCAATAATTACCCGGTATATGCCTTTTTGCGCGCAGGCTTCGAGCACTGACGGTACGGCCCGCGCGGGCACCAGCACCACAGCCAGGTCCACGGGATCGGGGATTTCCGTGACGAACGAGTAACAGGCAATGCCCTCGAGTTCCGTGTAGTTGGGGTTGACCGGATAGATGCCGCCGGAAAAACCGGAAAGCAGGTTCTGCACCACGAACCCGCCCAGGTTCTGCGGGCTTGCCCCCACCACCGCCACGGCCCCGGGATTGAAAAACGTCTCCATGTAAGGTCCTTGTCAGATATTCAGGTGAAGTTCAGAAAAATTTTTTTGTAACCACAAAGCGCACGAAGACCGCGAAGAAAAGAATACAGGATTCATTCTTCGTGTGCTTCGCGGGCTTCGTGGTGCCAGATAATTTTCTAGTCACATATCAAAGATGCGTAAAAAAGGAAAGATATCGGTTGTCCATGAATACGATTCGCCTGTTCCGGGAGCCGCTATTCCTCCAGCATCCGGCGCAGCACGTAAGGCAGGATGCCGCCGTGGCGGTAGTAATCGATTTCCACCCTGGAATCCAGGCGTGCCTGCAACTCGAATGACCCGGTCCTGCCCGTGTCGGTCTCGGTTTCCACCGTCAGGAACTGGTTGGGAGAAAGCCCGCCGGAAATCCCGCGGACATGAAAGACTTCCTCGCCGGAAAGTCCAAGAGCTTGGGCGTTTTCGCCGTCCCGGAACTGCAGGGGCAAAACCCCCATTGCCACCAGGTTGCTCCTGTGAATCCGCTCAAAGCTTTCCGCGATCACCGCACGCACACCGAGCAGCAGGGTCCCCTTGGCCGCCCAGTCCCGGGAACTGCCCGATCCGTATTCTTTTCCGGCCACCACGATCAACTGCGTGCCCTCCTGCTGGTAACGCATGGCGGCATCGTAAATGGGCAGGGTTTCCCCGGAGGGCAAATGCCGGGTCCACCCCCCTTCCACCTCGGGCACCAGGCGGTTGTCCAGGCGCACGTTGGCAAAGGTGCCGCGCATCATGACCTCGTGATTTCCCCGGCGGGAACCGAATGAATTGAAATCCGCCTTTTCCACTCCCCGGCCTTTCAGATACCGGCCGGCCGGGCTGTCCTCGGCAATCGCCCCGGCCGGGGAAATATGGTCCGTGGTAATGGTATCGCCGAGCAGCGCCAGAACCCGGGCGGATTCAATATCCCCCGTTTCCGGGACTTCGCGGGACATGTCCCGGAAAAACGTCGGCTCCCGGATGTATGTGGAATCCTTCTCCCAGGCATACCGCTGACTTTTATCCACCTGCAGCTCCTGCCAGTTCTGGTCGCCTTCATAGACGTTGCCGTAGCGGGCGGAAAACATCTCCGGGGCGAGATAGCGCATCATATCCGATATTTCGGTTTCATCGGGCCATATGTCTTTTAGGAATACCGGCTCGTTGTTGCCGTTATGCCCGATGGGATCTGCTGCAAAATCGATGCGGACCGTGCCGGCAAGCGCATATGCCAACACCAGCATCGGGGAGGCCAGGTAGTTGGCCCGGGTTAAGGGATGAATCCGTCCTTCGTAGTTGCGGTTACCGCTTAGCACGGATGCGGCGGTCAACCCGTCCGCTTCGATGGCAGCAGCGATGTCTGCCTGCAAGGGGCCGCTGTTTCCGATGCACGTGGTACAGCCGTAGGCTGCCACGTGAAAACGCAGCGCCTCGAGATACGGCATCAGGCCGGAGGCATTCAGGTAATCGGTGACCACCCGGGAACCCGGCGCCAGGCTGGTCTTGACCCAGGGCCGGACCTGCAGCCCCTGCTCCACGGCCTTTTTGGCCATCAGGCCCGCGCCCAGCAGCACGGCCGGGTTGGATGTATTGGTGCAGCTTGTAATGGCCGCAATTACAACCGATCCGTGATCCAGGAAAAATTCCCCTGAATCCCGTTGCACCGCCGCCCCGCTTTCCGCCGGATGTGCACCGCCGGCGGCTTCCGGAAAATCCCTTTCAAACTGCGCCTTCATATTAGACAGGGCAATGCGGTCCTGGGGCCGCCTGGGGCCGGCAAGGCTGGATTCAACCGTGTCGAGTGCAAGCCGGAGGGTTTCGGAAAACGCGGGCCGGGGGGTTTCTTTGGTGAAAAACAGGCCTTGGGCCTCTATATATGCCCGAATCAGCCCGGTCGTTTCCTCACTCCGGCCGGTAAAAGCCAAGTATTGGAGGGTCTGTTCATCCACCGGGAAAAACGTTGTGGTGGCCCCGAATTCCGGAGTCATGTTGGCGATGGTGGCCCGATCCGGAAGCGTGAGCTGCCGGAGGCCTTCGCCGAAAAACTCGATAAACCGGCCCACCACCCCCTTTTGCCGGAGCATCTGCGTGATGGTCAACACCAGGTCGGTCGCGGTCACGCCGGGGCGCAGGCTGCCGGTGAGCTCAACGCCCACCACCTCCGGGCAGAGCATGTAATACGGCTGGCCGAGCATGACCGCCTCGGCCTCGATGCCCCCCACGCCCCATCCGAGCACGCCGATGCCGTTGATCATGGTGGTATGCGAATCCAGGCCCACAAGCGTGTCCGGGTATATCCGGGACCGGCCATCGGCTGTATCGGTCATGACCACCCGGGCCAGATACTCGAGGTTGACCTGGTGACAGATGCCGGTTGCCGGCGGCACCACGCTGAAGTGATCCAGGCTGCTTTGTCCCCACTTGAGAAACCGGTACCGCTCGCGGTTGCGTTCGAATTCCTTTTCCACATTTTCCGCCGGTGCCACAACCGTCCCGAAACTGTCAAGCTGAACCGAGTGATCAATCACGAGTTCAGCCGGGATCTGCGGGTTGATCCGCCCGGGCCGGCCGCCCATGCGCGCAAGTGCGTCGCGCATGGCCGCCAGGTCCACCAGGGAAGGCACGCCCGTAAAATCCTGCATGAGCACCCGGGCCGGCATGTAGGGCACCTCCTTTGCCGCGCCTCCCGGGGCGGACCAGTTTGCAAGATTCCGGATATGCGCGTCCGTCACCCGACTGCCGTCTTCATGGCGCAGCAGGTTTTCCAGCAGAATCCGGATGGAAAAGGGCAGTTCGGCCAGATCGAGTCCCAGCCGCTCGGCTAGCGCCGGCAGGCTGTAATACTGGTACGTCTCATTGTGATACGCAAACTCCGCGGCGGTCTGGAAAGAATCCCGGCTTGACATCGGCTTGTTTCCTTTCGGATCAGGGTTTGTCGGGTTTGCAGCGCGCGTATCTGCCAAACCCGTTTCATTATATGTAAATATTACCATAATCTGTTATCCGGCAAAAAATCATGAATAGCGAATTTAATTGGACAAACCGGCGAGAAAAGACCATATTTTTCAAATAACAGGGAATCTCGGCGGTATTCCATAAAAAGGGGGTTCATGAATTACAGGGAGGAAACCGACAGCCTCGGCACGGTCCGCGTTCCGCAGGAGGCCTATTACGGCGCCCAGACCCGGCGGGCCATGGACAACTTTCCCGTCAGCAGCCTGCGGCTATCCCCGGTTATGATCCGGTCAATTGCCCGGATCAAAAAGGCCGCAGCCCTGGTTAACCGGCGGCTCGGCCGACTGGATCCCGAACACGCGCGCGCTGTTGCAGAGGCCGCAGACGAGGTGTCGGCCGGGGAATTTGACGATCAGTTCCCGGTAGATATTTTTCAAACCGGCTCGGGTACCTCCACGAACATGAACGTCAACGAGGTGATCGCCACCCGGGCAAACGAGGTCCTCACCGGGCAAAGAAAAACCAAATCCCCGGTCCATCCCAACGATCATGTCAATGCCGGCCAGTCTTCAAATGATGTGATCCCGTCTGCCATCCATATCTCGGCCCTGCTCGAAATCCGCGAAAAATTGATCCCCGCCTTCTCACACCTGGGCCGGGAACTGGAACAAAAGGCAGAAGAATTTGCGCACATCAGAAAAATCGGCAGGACCCACCTCCAGGACGCTGTGGTCATGACCCTGGGCCAGGAATTTTCCGGGTATGCCGAGCAGGCATACCTGTCCGTGGGGCGCCTGGAAGGATTGCAGGACCACCTCTGCCGCCTGGCCCTTGGCGGAACAGCCGTGGGCACCGGGTTAAACACCCACCCGGAATTCGCCGGCAGGGTCATCGACGTGATCGCAGCGGATACCGGCATCCCGTTTATTGAAGCGCCCAACCACTTCGAGGCCCAGGGCGCCTGCGACGGGGCAGTGGAAGCCGGAGGTGTTCTCAAAACCGCAGCCGTGAGCCTGTCCAAGATCGCAAATGACATCCGCTGGCTGGCATCCGGGCCAAGGTGCGGCCTGGGCGAAATCCGGCTACCCGCGCTTCAGCCGGGATCCTCGATCATGCCCGGCAAGGTCAACCCGGTAATCTGCGAGTCCGCCATCCAGGCCTGCGCCCACGTGATCGGAAACGACACGAGCCTGACGCTTGCCGGCCAGGGCGGATACTTTGAGCTCAATCTCATGCTCCCCCTGGTTGCATACAAGCTGCTCGATTCCATCGGCGTCCTGTCCGGTGCCGCGGAAATCCTGGCCCGAAAATGCGTATCCGGCATTGCGGCCAACGAAGCCCGGTGTACGGAAAACATTGAAAAAAGCCTGGCCGTGGTCACCGGACTGGTGCCGCATATCGGCTACGAGCGGGCCGCGCGGATCGCGCACCTGGCCCATGAAACCGGAAAAACCGTCGAAACCGTGGCCTTGGAAGAAAACGTATTGCCCGCGGCCGAACTGCGGCGGGCGCTCTACGGAGAAACCAAAGTATAAATTCGAAATTCGAATATCGAAATCCGAAGCGGATTCGAATTTCCAAATCAAGAATCGCATAAAAAAATCAAAGGCCTGAAAATCAGTATGGTCCCGAATTTCGACTTTCGTACTTTGATTTTATTTTTCAACAGGGAGGTTACATGACCGAATCCAGCGAAATCATCAACACGGGCCTGCGTGGCGTGCCGGTGGCCAGCACCCGGATCTGCCTTGTGGACGGACAGAATGCAAAGCTGATCTATCGCGGTTACAATATCATTGATCTGGCCCAAAACGCGACTTTTGAGGAAGTCGTGCACCTGCTGCTTTTCGAACATCTGCCCGCAGTTGACGAACTCGATTATATGAAACAGCGCCTGGCAGAAGAATGCGCAATTGCCGACGAAATCATTACCGCACTCAAAACCCGCCCCGCTGACGCTTCGCCCATGGACATCCTCCAGGCCTGCGTGCCCATGCTGGCCAATCATGACCCGGAAGCAACAAACCTGAGCGCGGAGAAGGCATCGGATACAGCGATCCGGCTGATTGCCAAATTTCCCACCATCATGGCGGCCTGGCACCGCATTCGAAACGGCCGGGAGCCGGTCTCCCCGGACCCGTCCCTGGGGCACGCGGAAAACTTTCTCTACATGATCACCGGCAACAGGCCGGACGCGGAAGTGGGCCGTTTCATGGATGTCTGCCTGGTGCTGCATGCCGAGCACGCATTTAACGCCTCCACGTTTTCGGCAAGGCAGGTGTCCTCCAGCCGGTCCCACATGTATGCGGCCGTTGCCGCGGCCGTGGGATCGCTTTCCGGCGAACTCCACGGCGGCGCCAATGCCCGGGTCATGCAGATGCTGCTTGAGATCGGCTCCGAGGATGCCGTGGAACAATACGTGGAATCCAGGCTCAACAGCGGCGGAAAAGTCATGGGCATGGGGCACCCGGTTTACAAGACCGGGGATCCGCGCGCAGCCATCCTGGGGCCAATGTCGAAAAAAATGGGCGAGCGGGTCAATAACACCAAATGGTATGAACTCAGCGAGGCGGTGCGCAAAAACACCCAGGAAGTGTTCATGCGGCTGAAGGGAACGGAGATTTATCCGAACGTGGATTTTTACAGCGCCACGGTTTATTATGCCATGGGCATCCCGGTTGACATGTTCACACCGGTATTTGCCATTGCCCGGGTTTCAGGCTGGTGTGCCCATGTCATCGAGGAGCAGTTTGCCGGTGCGGCGCCCAAACCGGTGCTCTACAGGCCTGCGTCAGAATACGTGGGCGAATACTGCGGCCCGGAGGAATGCGCGTTCTTGCCCATGGAAGAAAGGCAATAAGCTTCTGACCAGAAAAAAAGGCCGGCTGGAAAGCCGGCCTTTTTGGATTCTGTTGCTTTCTTTATTCCTCCCAGTAAATGCATTCCGTCGGGCAGGAATCGATGGCTTCCTGGATCTCGTCTTCAGGTCCGCCTTCGGGCTTGAGCACATAAGCCTTTTCAGTATCCTCGTCAAATGCAAAAACCTCCGGGCATAATTCCACACAGGTTTCGCAGCCTTCACACTCATCGGTATCAATGACTACTTTCGCCATGCCGACCTCCATTGCACTAAGTGGTTAAAAGATATGTATCAACCAGACTGTCACGTTCAAACCTAATATGTTTCCGTAACAAGCATATGTCAATATCCATTTTTATGCTTCGGCTTCTGCCATGGTCAGGATCCTTCCACCGGAATTGTGGTCACGGGCACCGGGGAATGCCTGGTCACTTTTTCCGCAACACTGCCAAAAACGAAACTCTCGTTTTTCCCGCGGGTTGCCATCACCACCAGATCCACGTTCTCGGCATCAATAAGCTTTAATATCTCCTTTGCCGGATCCCCCACGGCAACGTGCCGGATATACATCGGGCATCCTTCAAGGTGCCTTTCACAGATCTGGTCCAGGCGCTGCTCGACCCGTTTTTCCGCTTTTTCCATCAACTTCCGCAAATGGTTTTCATCAAACTCGCCATACCATCCCTCATGATGCATAATATCCTCCAGTACGTGAAGCACGTGCACCTCTGCCCCGTAACTCCGGCTCAATGACTGGACGTAGCTCATGGCCGCCTCCGCGCTGCTGGAAAAGTCCGTGGGCCACAAAACTTTGCGAATCTCCATATGCACACCTCCTTTGCTCGGGTTTAGGTTAAAAACATAATCCTTTTTCCGGGTTTGTCACAGCCGAAACCAAAACAAAACCCGCATCCCCGAAGACTACCAGCCGGAAGAAGTAGATTGTGGGAAGCCGTCCGGCAGGGAGAAATGGTAAATGGCAGCCTATATTCCCGGGCAGGGCGATATTGTCGCGCTGACATTTGATCCCCAGTCCGGGCATGAACAAAAGGGCCGCCGCCCGGCTCTGGTTATCAGCAAGAGGCTGTTTAACCGGGGAACCGGCATGGCTATTGTATGTCCGATTACAAATACTTTCCGCAATTTGCCTTTTCACGTTGCGATTCCGGAGGAAAGCGAACTCACCGGATACGTCATGGTGGAACAGGTAAAAACCGTTGATTTCCGCTACCACGGTGCAAAGCTGATCGAAAAAAAAGCGGAGAGCTTCTGGCTGAGGTATTATCTATTCTGGATGCCTGTATTTACTAATTTTAGCTGACGACGATACGGTCATTGTACTGTCCTGTGCAGCGCCGAGGAAGTCCAGATGCGACTCTACGGCATCCAACTGCCTGATTCCGGTCAACCCATCGGCAGCCGTTCAGAGCAATATACTTGCCACGGAATGCAATATTAGCCTCCTGAAATTTGGACCTTGAATCCGCCATTCTCCAGATCCGTCAAATCCGGAATACTGTTTGGCCATAGCCGCAAGGTGCAATCTGGCTGGTGTCTGGAAAGCCGGGTATACCAGCAGTCAAAATGAGGGGATTATAAAATCAAAAGTGCAAAAAATTCTGGACACTACCACACACAGTAACGTAAAATCCATTTGAACTGGCTTCACCTTTGCGGAAAAAGCAGAATCTTTAAACCCTTTTCTTCTTTTGTACAAAAAATATTTCCCCCTTAAAACCGGCTCTTATCAGAGCCACCAAAAAATGGAGGTGCTGAAATGCGGAAGAAACTTTTTTTAGTGAGTGTAATTATATTGTTAATGTTTCCTGCATTTAGCAGTGATGTATTGAGTGGGAATATAAGCTCACAAGAAGAACTTGCTGAAGTAAACCCGGATTTTATGATTTCGCCAGAGAAGGCCTTTGACTGGCATGTGAAGAAAGATAAATGGACTCCTGCCTATTCCGGGACTCAGTCGTGGCATAATTTTATGGAATTTGTCGAAAATAAACTTGAAGGATACGGAGTTGTAGATATAGCCAAAAATAAATGGAGCTATGACCATTGGTCCACTTCAGAATGGCCCGATGATTCGAATTGGGAGCTTGTCTCTGACGGGGAGAATATAAAAGTCGCATCTTATGGGGCTTACTCAGGGAGTACTGATGAGAACGGAATTACTGCAGAACTTGTCTATTATGACCCAACAGATCCTCCAGATTCAATTGAAGATAAAATTGTCGTTTATGAAACAAAACCCTATCCAGAGAAACCATATCCCAAAAGTTTTTTATTGTTTTGCACTATGAATGATTACGAGTATTGCACAGACTCCGAGACATTCCCCGAATTATTCACTCCAGTACCGGTAAATGAATCTATTTCATACAATGTTTGGTGGCAGCTAAGGCAAACCCAGAAACTCAACAAATTATTGGTAAAAGGAAACGCCGCTGGCGGTGTAATAATTTTCGATGCATCATATGAAAGGCTTGCTGGATTATACACCTTTCCAGTTCCTAAACGCTACAATGTACCCAACCTTTATTTGGCAAGAGATGCTGGCGCTAAAGTAAAGCAAGACGCGATAAAGGGAAAGAAGGCAACACTAAAACTCGTGGCAGATGTAGAAGAAGTGGAAACCTATCAGTTGATTGGATACTTACCGGGTAAAAATTATGGAACGCCAGATGATGAGCAAATAATATTGGTAACCCATACCGATGGTTGTTCAATCTCCCAAGAGAACGGTGCTCTTGGCATACTGGGTATAATTCACTATTTTTCTAATTTCCCCCAAAAAGAACGGCCAAAAACATTAATGGTTTTCTTGGATAATAGACACTATATGCCTGGTATGGAACATGCCTTTGCGGATGAAGATTTTTTCGCACTTCATCCGGAAGCTTGGGATACTA
>JAGXKN010000089.1 GCA_018335195.1 Desulfobacterales bacterium | reverse complement strand
GGAATCAGGGCATGGACCCGTTTTCCCTGCCCGGATCCTATGCCGGTGCCATCGGCATCGCCCAGTTCATGCCCACCAACATTCTGCTGCTGGGAGAAGACGGCAATCAAGACGGGCGGGTTGACATGTTTAACCATCATGATGCAATCTTCAGCATTGCCCGGTTTCTTTCCAGGTACGGCTGGGAGCCCGGCATCAGCCGGGAAAAAGCAAAAAAGGTGGTCATGTATTACAACCGCAGCACGTATTACGCAAACACGATTCTGGATATCGCAGACAAACTCAAGGAACAGACATGAATATCCCAGGCCTCATCATAGTTCTCGCACTGCTGCTGATTCTCTTCCTGCTGACCGTGTGGGCGCTCGTGGATGTATCCATGAAGGCATTTCCCAGCATGGGCGAGAAGGTTATCTGGTGGCTCATTGCCCTGATCCCGTTTATCGGGTGGCTGATATACCTGGTATTCGGCTTTCGCCGCGGAACCCGGACCAAGGATTTCGCCTGAAAATCTGTTGACAAAACGCCTGCACCAGCATAATGTAGGCCCTGTTTTTGCCACACGTGGCCCCATCGTCTAGCGGTCCAGGACGCCGGCCTCTCACGCCGGAAACAGGGGTTCGATTCCCCTTGGGGTCACCATAAAATCAGACCCCTGTCACAGCCGGGTCAGTTTACGGCTCAATTCCCGAAGTTTCCGCTGGGCCTGCGGATCGGAAGCCTGGGGCATGGGCTCGGCGCGGGTTTTCCCGTTAAAATACGCACCGGTGACGCCGTTGAGCGCTGCAGATTCGGCCAGGTATTCCACTGCTTCAGCCCCCTGCGATACTGCATCTATGGAACCGGGAAAATAATCGGTTTCCAGGACCATGTTGGTGGGCATCAGCGTGGCCGGATGCAGGCAATTGGCCGTGATCCCGCTGTCTTTTAACTGCGCTGCAAGATCGAACGTAAACAGGATCATGGCAAGCTTGCTCTGCCGGTATGCGCGCAAGCCGTCATATCCGCTTTCGAGCATTACGTCGTCAAAGTCAATGGATTGCTGCCCCGCAGAGGCCACGTTCACGATGCGCGAAGGTGCGGAATCCCGCAGCAGCGGAAGCAGCAGGTGGGTCAGCAGAAAGGCGGCCAGGCCTGCATTGCCTGCCGCATAAAAACCATAATCACATCCAGGTTTTTCCGTCAAGTTGACAACTCCCTGCTGCCTGATCATATATTTTTAATTATACAGGAAAGAACAGTTTTTTTCCATTCTCCCGTTTTCGGAGGGTTGTGATGTCAAAAGCGATCAGAATATATGAAACCGGCGGCCCGGAGGTCATGCGGTGGGAAGACCACGATCCTGGCGATCCGGGTCCGGACGAGGTTCGCCTCCGCCATGAGGCGGTCGGCCTGAATTTCATCGATGTCTATCATCGCAACGGGCTCTACCTGCTCCGATTTTATACAAGGAAACCGATTTTGCAGAACACGTCCGGGAGGTCACCAAAGGGGAAGGCGTGGACGTTGTATACGACGGTGTGGGCAAGGACACGTTCATGAAATCCCTGGATTGCTTAAGACCCATGGGAACCATGGTTTCCTTCGGCCAGTCCTCGGGTTCCGTGCCCCCGCTCGATGTCGGGATCCTGTCTGCAAAAGGATCGCTGTTTCTCACCCGGCCCAGTCTTATGGCCTACACCGCGCGGCGCCAGGATCTGCTGGCCCATGCCCGGGATCTGTTCGATATGGTGGAAAAGGGCGCGGTCACCATCTCGATCGGCCAGAGCTACGACCTGAAGGATGCCGCCCGGGCCCATCAGGACCTGGAGGCCCGCAAGACCACGGGCAGTACCGTGCTGATGCCGTAAGCCGGCTTGACCCCTGTCACAGGAAGCCCTATTTACTTGTTCAAAATGGTGATTTCCACGCGGCGGTTCTGCTGTCGTCCGGCAGCAGTGGCATTTGTGGCAACGGGGTAGGCTTCCCCCATTCCCCTTACTTTGATTCTTTCCGAGGAGATGCCCCTATCCTGAAGGGCTTGGGATACAGCCTGGGCGCGACGCCTTGATAATTGTTGGTTATATTCCTTACTTCCGGTGCTATCCGTGTAGCCTGAAATGCGAATGTGTCGATCCTGGTATGTTTTGAGAAATGCCGCCAATTCTTCGAGCCGGAGAAAGCTTCCGGCCATCAACTCGGCTTTGCCGGTTTCAAAAAGCACGTTATCCAGGGTCAGAACATATCCGCTATCCGTCTTTTCCGCCTGCAATTCAGTCATTTTCCGCTGCATCGCATCGCTTTTTTCATCCGCCGCCAGTGCTCTTTGCTCTGCGCGGCGGACTTCCTTTTCACGGGCCCGCAGTAAAATATCGTATCGCTTTTCTCCGAGCTGTTTAATTTTTTCTTCAGCAGCTTTGTTTTCAGCAGTCACCTCGGCAAGTCGTGTATTCTTCTCAGCCAGGTATGCGTAATACCGGGCCACTTCGTAATCATCGGCGTTGTCGGCATTTTCCAGGGCCTGTTCGGCTTCGTAGAGATAAACAGGGGAATGCCGGGCAATCTCCTGGTCATCTCTGGCATCCTTGTAGATCGATCGTACCCTTTCAACCTCCAACATTTGCGGTTTAGTGGCGCATCCGGTTAAAAACCCGGCTATTATGCATAACGCAATTGCCATATACGTTTTCATCAGATCATCCCCTATGCACTATTTTAATCGAGTTTTTATTTATTGAAGAGTTCTTGCTCCAGGGTTTCAATGTTTTCCCGCAGTTGCTGCGCCGTTTGTTTGGTTTTTTCCGTGCGCGCCTTTGCTTCGGCGAGCTTAGCATCCATCAAGGCTTTTTCCACAAATCGCCGCGCTTCGTCATATCCTTTCCCGGCAAAGGCCTTTCTCGCATTTTGGAGATTATCACGTGCCAATTTCAGTTCCAGGGGCGCGTATTCCGATGCATCGGCCTCCCGGGCTTCATTAATGGCCATTTCTGCCCTTGCGATATCCCGTTGCAGTGCGTCCGAATTGGCGCCTCCACAACCAACCAGTATGAGGAAAAACGGGAAACATAAGAGCCCGTAAAGGCCTCCTCTTCTTTTTATCATGTTGTGCATTGTCATGACTCCTTTTGACACATTATGCCGCCTGTTAGCGATAATCCCGAAAACCGTTTTTTGTGAATGCAAACAATGTCCATATCTCTTTTTGAGATTATAATTATAACGCAGCCCTCTGCAACCGGGAATAAAGGCAGCCCGAATATCTTTTAACCAAATCAACAAAAAACCGCTACCAAAAAGACTCATGATTTTTCGCCCCAGTCTCACAATTGGTTTGGCTTTTTCATGTTTTTACAATGCACTGACCGGAACTCAAAGTCAAATAATGTCCTGAATTTTTCAACAAAGAATTCGGGCTTCAAAAATCAGGATTTGTTACGTATAGCGGCTGATATGTTTGAACGTGTCAACAAGAAAATACTCCTCCCATCCTTATGACAAGGCTATAGCTGTGGATCATTATAATCCAGGCTTTGAAGAGGCGGGACGCTTCAACGACGTTTGATCACGCTGATATTCGCGGGTTGGATACCGCATGACTTGCTTTCGTCGCGGAGCTGCCTCGCTCTATTCTCGGGAGTTTTTAAATTCCCATAGCCGCGCCGAGGATTCTCCTTTACGTGGTCGCGCCTCTTCAAAAAGCCTGGAAGCCGATGTATATTAAGCAGCGATTTGCTGGACTTCTCTGTCAATGGCCCAGATAAATGCGCTCAATTCCCTGGCGATGGCTGTAATCACGACTTGTTTGGATTTGCCTCTGGCCAGTA
>JAGXKN010000002.1 GCA_018335195.1 Desulfobacterales bacterium | reverse complement strand
GGGAAATTAAATCTGGGTCATCCGGTAGATGCCGGGATATATTGTGGACCCCGAAAATGAGACAGTATGTTAAGGTAAAATGAAATAGTCAAAAAAGGGGGGGGGCAATGAAAAGAAAGAAGTTCAGCAAAGAATTCAATGCGAAAATGGTTACTTAAGCCATCAAAGGCCAACGTACGGTCAACGAACTGGCCCCAGGGTTTGGGGCCCATCCCGGCCAGATTAACAGGTGGAAAATAGAGCTTTTAGAAACCGCACCAGAGGCTTTTCCCAGAATATGGCAAGGGCCGGGCGATGGAAAATATAATGGTTGAACGGCTATGGCGATCTCTGAAGAATGAAGACATTTATCTGAAAGATTATGAAACCGTTCAGGAACTGGTAGCGGGCTTGCGGACGAACGTTGAATTTTACAACAATGAGAGGCCTCATCAGAACTTTGGCAGCAAAACCACCGCCGAGACCTACTGCGGCGAAGGGACGATTAAGAAAGCGGCATAACCAAGCAATAACGAGTTTGGCCGGGTTGCCCTCGCCTCGCTTAAGCTATGTGGGGGCTCCGCTCAGCTCGGGCAACCCGGGGCTGAGCCGTTATACCTAATCTGGCCTAAAAGACTGTCTTGACATTGGGGTCCACCATATAAACCCTTAGTAAAAGATTCGTCCCGGACGACAAGACAGCATCAATATAATCAATAAAGGATCTCCTGCGCCCAAGAGAAAAACCCCTGACCAAACAATTGAAGACCAGCCACGGATACAAGAATTCCGTTTCCGTCACCTCCATCCCAACATCCTCATAGGCACTGCCAGTGACCGATATGCCGATTGGCTTGGCCAGATTTACACCAAAAAACGCCATGAGGGCCGGATCAACCGCAGATCAAACAAGGTCGGCAAAAAGACCCTCCAGGAGGAAGTCCTGCCTGTGAAAAGTGTGGCGGAATATTTTGAGCACTTTCCTGTGCTGGAAATCGATTACACTTTTTATTCGCCACTGCTTGAAGAAGACGGCAAGCCGGCCAAAAACTTCCATGTACTCAAGACATATGCCCGGCACATGACAGAAAATGACAAGGTGGTTTTGAAAGTGCCCCAGATCATATCAGCGCAAAAGGTCCGTCGCGGCAGCAAATACATTAAAAACGAAACCTATCTTGACCCGGAGATTTTCACAAAGCGTTTCTCTGAGCCCGCCAATGATATCCTCGGCACCAGCCTGGATGGAATGATATTCGAGCAGGAATACCAACGAAAGCAGGACAGGAGGCCTGCCGCGGAAATAGCGGAAGATCTTGACCGGTTTTTTGAATCCATTCCGCAGGAAATCCGACTTCACATTGAATTTCGCACCGAAGCCTATCTGAGCTCCCCGGTGTTTGCAGTCCTGGAAAAGCATGGTGTGGGCCAGGTGCTGTCTCATTGGACATGGCTGCCGTCATTGAAAAAACAACTGGCAAAAGCTGACGATAGAATCTTCAATCCCGGGAAAAAGCGGATTGCGCGTCTTATGACACCGCGGGGCACCCGATACGAAGATGCTTATGCCAGGGCCCATCCTTTTGACAAACTTGTTGATGAAATGCTCCAAACCGGTATGATCACAGATACAGTCGAGCTTATCGAAAAAGCGATTCAGGAAGATGTGGAAACCAGCATACTCATCAATAACCGTGCAGGTGGGAATGCGCCGCTTATTGCCCGGCGGATAGTCGAAGAATACCTGGCAAAATAGCCACGACGTCCCGCCTCGTACTTGAAGACATTACAATCTCAAGATCCGGCATATAATATTGCGTTAAATCCGGTTCAGTTACGGCTGTTATGCGCCTGACAACACCTCCCGGACCTTTGCGGCAATCCCCCCTGATGCTGAAGGGCTTTTCAATAAAGCAGGGTTCTTCGTCCGCCACGTTATGGCGAGCAATTATATTGGCTGTATAACCCGACATGAACAGGGTCTTCACATCCGGGTACAGGGCCTTTAGCTGATTGGCAAAATCCCGGGCATGACAAAATCGGTGATCAGCCGGACCTGCAATCCATTGGGGTTCCTATCATACATTCATGGCACAGCCCGATCGTCCCGGCACACTCCCGCAGGAAAAGCTTTCCCTTTGCGGTTTTTTCTTGCCCCGCAACTTTTTTTGGGATTATGCGCATAAATTTATTTTTGCCTGCCGGCATCCGACCTGGAGCTGCAGGCCAGGCCGACGGGTTACCCGGATACAGTTGATAAACAAAATTTTACGGAGGATCTATGAAAACCGAACGCAGAAAGAACAATTTTAACAACCAGTGGAAACTCCCGCTTCTGCCGGACTATATTATGCGGTGGGCGGACCTGACCCCTGAAAATGACTGCATTGTCTTTGCTGACAGCGGAAGGGTTATCAGTTACGGCGAGTTTGACCGCCTCACTGACCTGTATGCCATGCGCTTGAAAGAAATGGGGATTGAAAAAGAAGACATCGTGGTCACCCAGTTTCTGGCTGTGCCTGAATTTTACATGCTGATATACGGATGCCTGAAAGCCGGGGGCCATTATTTCCCCGCTGGAGGTAAAAGAGCAGCCGCATGAAGTCATCCGGGATCTGGATAAAATCAAGCCAAAAGACTATCTGGTCTTTCCCGACGAGGTGGCTGATTTTCTGGCCCAGCGCCCGGATGTCGCCGAGGCCCAAGTGGTGGGTGTTCCGCACGATATTTACGTGGACGGGGTGTTTGCCTTTGTCAGACCCAAACCCGGCAAAGAAATCAGCGCAGAGGCAATATCGGAATACTGCAAAGGGATCGCCTCATACAAGCGCCCGGTGCATGTTGAATTCTGGCCGGCTGATCAGCCGTTTCCCATAAACAAAACGGGCAAGGTGGATGCCATGGCGCTTATTGAAAAGGCAAAGCAAACAACTGAAAGGCTGCGGCAACAGGGGGGCTGGGACGCTTCTTAACCGCAGCCGGGAGTCAAACCGCGGGGCGGCAAATGGCGCCGCTCCGCGGTTTTTCATTGCAGAAATCATTTTTGCCTGACCCCACCCGCATACCCGCCCTGTTTTTTTCAAATACCCTTGTGTTCTTACAAAATCTGCCTATACTTGTTTCTATGGAACCTATTGAAAATAAAGACTTTACAGGAAAAACAAGGGAGTGAACCATGACACAAAGAAAACACAAGCCCAGTTTTGACGCAATGATCAGGTTTTTTATCCAAAAATACGATATCGCCACGAAAAAGGAAATCAACCGCCTGGCCCGCAAGATCGAAGACCTGGAAAAGCGCTTGTCAAAAACCACCGGCGCGGCAAGGCCGGAGACCGGGACAAAAAAGGGGCAATCCGCCGGGGAGGTTGTGCGCAATGTCATCAAAGACATGGCAGACGGGGCCACTGCAGAGGATATCAAGGCACAGACGGGCTACGACGACAAAAAGGTGCGAAACATCCTGCAGCGTTTAAACAAGCAAGGCCGCATCAAGCGGAAAAAACGCGGCGTGTACGTGCCTGCATAATATGTATAAAGGCGGCAGGCAATCTGCGGAGATAATTGTCAGCACCGCCCTTCCCTGATCAGATTTTCAAAGGAAACCATCACACAATTGCGGCCGTTTCGCTTGGCGTCATAAAGCGCGGTATCCGCCCGCTTCATCAAATCCTCTATGCCGGCATCCATACCCATGAATTCACTTACACCGACACTGATGGTAACCCTGCCGGCTTCGTCTCCGGGCTCCAATCTCAGCTGCGCGGATACCTGACGCAGCCGCTCTGCCTGCCGGGAGGCATCTTCGGCATCGGTTTCCGGGGTAGGAAGCAACCGCCTTTAATGCGAGCCTGTCCCAAAAAAACCAGCTCTTTATCAGAAAAAAATATATGATAAAATTCACGTGTGTGTCAATTTTCAATCAAATAACTGCCAGAAACTCACAACCTGTCTGCTTGTTTTTCAACCGCTTTGCTCATGAAAGCGGGATTCAGACGCGGTTTGCATGGCTGCAAGCAACTGCCGGGTCAGCTTGTGAAGGCGCCCGGGAATGCCAATGAATTTTGCCGGAAGGAGCATCGGCCCGGAAAATATTTCAATGCTCTCAACTCTGACCTTTTTGCCGGCCGGCTTGAAATAAAATGCATGTTCCGCGTGTAGCCCCCATTTTGAACCCGCCCAGCTAACCCGGCGCGCTTTTTCATACACCTTCACCGCCGGTGAAATCCGGATGGGAAATCCCATGGGCTTGATCGTAAAGGACAGACAGGTGCCGGCCGAGAGGCGGTCTCCGGTATCAAGGCGGCATTCCCGGCAGACCGGGTTCCAGTCGGACCAGTTTTCAACCCGCGAAAAAACGTCCCAGACAATTTCCATGGGCGCCGATATGGTAACCGATTCCCGTATTATCATGGCAGCAGGATGCTTTCAGCCGGATCCGGTAAACGTTTCATACAGAATGTCATTCCGGCAAAAAACAGGCCTGCCGGGAAATCAGCCGGCCCGGGCCGCCTTGTTCCTCGGCAAGGGCATTGCAGATGGCCTGTTCCATGCCGATAAGATCCGCAGGGATCAAGCCGGCGATCCGTTTTTCCCGGCATACGGCGGGTGTGCGCAATCCCTCGGCCAGCGGAAAAACAATTCCGGAGGGCACCGGCGTGATCAGGGCCACCCAGTAGGTTGACAAAAGGGTCTGGAAAAGGGGTACACCGGCAATGTATCGCTTCAGGCCCCTCACCCGGGCGTACTTTCTCATCAGGTCCGCGTAGTTCAGCACTTCCGGACCACCGATATCAAATGTGGCGCCGGCTGTCTCCGGGGCTTCAAGGCAGCCGGCAAGATAGTCCAACACATTTTCAACCGCTATGGGCTGCGATTTGGTATAAATCCATTTCGGACAGAGCATTACCGGCAGGCGCTCCACCAGGTACCGGATAATTTCAAACCCGGCCCCGCCGGCACCGATAATCACGGCCGCCCTCAGGATGGTGGCATCAGCTTTGCCGGAATCAAGAATCCGCCCCACCTCCTGTCGGCTGCTTAAATGACGGGACATGTTGTCCGCGGCCTCCCCCAAGCCGCCGAGATAGATCAGCCGGGAAAGTCCGGATTGATCGGCGGCATTGATGAAATTCTGCGCGGCCGTCCGGTCGCGGGCTTCAAAAGCTTCCATCTCGCGGAAATTTCTGCCGCCCATGGAATGAACCAGGTAATAGGCCGAATCCATTCCCTGCAGTGCCTGTGCCAGCGATGCGGGATCCAGGAGATCGCCGGCAAACACCTCCGGCTCGTTTTCCAGGGGAAAGGGGAGCTTCAGTTTTTCAGGATGCCGCACCATGCAGCGAACCGAATATCCCATGGCATCGAGTTTATAAAGCAGCCGCTTGCCGATAAAACCGGTTGCGCCCGTCAGCAGGATGCGGGGCGGAGAGGTGGTCTTCATGGTTTTCCTTTCAAAAAATGGGGTGCGTTTTCCGGAAAAAGCCCTTTTCCCACCAATATAGGGCCGGATACGGGGACTGTCGAAAAAGCAGCAGAAACGCAAATGCATTTTCTGCAAGGCCTCCCTCTCATTCGACCTGCTCCCGGATCGCATCTGTCAGGCCGTTTAAAAAAACCACGGACTTTACCCGGATGCATATGAGTGACGCATCCGGAGAATCCAGCAAGGTCTGCAGCTCGGGGTGCGCCGTAAACATTGCATCCCGGACCTGTTGTATTTCCAAATTCCCGGCAAACGCCTCAACCTCGCCTTCAACGGTAAGAGCCCGGGGACGGGGCTGATCGCGGGAATCGACCAGCAGGCTGACGCAGGGATTTTCTTCCAGGTTGCGATATTTCCGGCTGTTGCGCCGGGTACACATGAAGATACGGGTGCAATCGGCATTGACCGTATAAAGCATCAGGGAGCAATACGGCTGGTTGTCTGCAGCAGTGGCCATAACACAATGGCGCCGGTTGCGAAGCAGTGACCGGATTTCCTCGCGCATACGCATTCCTCTTAAAGGTTGGATTGATTTTGCGTTTGATATCTTCTTGGTTTATATTTAGGTGAAATTATCCAAGGTATCAATAAGAAAGGAGACCCCTTTGGAAAATCGCATCAAAATCGGCATCAGCGCCTGCCTGCTTGGAGAAAACGTGCGCTACAACGGGGGGCACAAGCTGGACCACTTTCTACGCGACACCCTGGGCCGGTACGTGGAATATGTGCCGGTGTGTCCGGAGGTCGAGGCGGGCTTTGGCGTTCCAAGAGAGACCATGCGGCTGGAGGGCAATGTTGATGCACCCCGGCTGGTAAAAAGCAGATCCCGGACCGATCACACGGAGCAAATGCGCCAATGGGCCCGAAAACGGGTAAAAGAACTGGAAAAAGATAACCTGTGCGGATATATTTTCAAAAAGGATTCCCCGAGCAGCGGATTGATGCGGGTAAAAGTATACAATGACAAGGGAATGCCCGAGAAAAAAGGCGTTGGCCTGTTTGCCCGGGAATTTGTCAACCATTTTCCCCTGATTCCGGTGGAGGAAGAAGGACGGCTGCATGATCCCCAACTCCGGGAAAATTTTATCGAACAGATTTTCACCCTTAAAAGATGGCGCGACACACTCTCGCAAAACCCCGGCGCAAAAGACATCGTGGACTATCATTCCCGAAACAAACTGCTTTTGATGGCGCACAGCCCGCAGCATGCGCGCAGCATGGGAAAACTCGTGGCCGGGGCCGGGCAAACGGATCGGGATGCATTCTGCCGGGCGTATGAAACGCAGCTGATCGGCGCCCTGCGCATGAAAGCCACAATCAAAAAGCACATCAACGTGCTCCAGCACATCATGGGATATTTTAAAGATCAGCTTTCCCCGGACGAAAAGCAGGAATTACTGGAGACCTTTGATCAGTTCAGGGCGGGTTATGTTCCCCTGCTGGTCCCCGTGACCCTGCTCAACCACTACATCCGCAAGTACGATCAGCCGTACCTCAAGCAGCAGACTTATTTGAATCCCCACCCAGTTGAACTCAAGCTGCGCACCTATCTCTGATGCCTTCGTAAAAAGTCCAATATCTGCGTTGCGCTGCATCCCTGCGGAATTTCACGTACGATCAAGAACTCTGCATTCCCCGGGAATTGCGCGCCTTGAACTTTTTACTCTGCCATCTCAGAGTTGATTTACGAGGCTGTCATATCTGCGCCGGGAAAAAGTACATCATCAGTATTGCGACCAGTCCCATAAAGAGAACCCCGTAACCCAGGATTCTGAAAAACACCGGCTCCCTGTTGATATACGGCCAGTCCGGCTCCAGAAACGCAAATGTCACGCCCCTTCCGCGGATCCAGTCCAGGTTCCAGAACAATCCGCCCGCTATAAACAAAACAGCGGACGCCCCGATATTCGAAAGCCAAGTTGCCGGATAAGTCCCGTCCCGCAAAAGGTTGTAGGCATCATAGGACCAGCTTGCACAAAACATCCACAAGCACAATGCGACATATGCCTGATGCCGGGAAAGTTCCCCTTTGATCGTTTTGTAACTCGCCGCGGTCACCCACGGGGCAAACAAAAACGTCAAGGCAGACATGAAAAATCCGTTCGCATAGTCCCAGGTATAATCCCCGGAATACGGTGCGATGCCGGTCATGTATGCCGCAGCGACTGCAAAAGTCACCAATCTCCACGGCTTACACAAAAACGCCCAGTATCTGGGATCCGTCAGCGCAAAGGATCTTTTCCGCTTCAGAAAAACCCCCAGCGCGATAAAGCATGCGCCGGCCCAGCCGATGATGTAATACTTGAAAAACGGTTCCATAATGACTTATTCAACCCGCCCTGAAATTTATAACTTATATGCGCAATTGTACCTGCCGTTGCACTGCCTGTACCATTCTGCGAAATCCTTTCCCGGCAGGGGGCGGGAAACCAGGAATCCCTGGACCATATCACACCCGAGACGCTCCAGAAAGTCATATACCTCACGGTTTTCAACACCTTCTGCTATGGTCTGGATGCCCATCTTATGCGCCAGCACCACCGCAGCCTCCAATACGTGAGCCGCGCTCTTGTCAGCGGACAATCTCCGGACAAACGACTGGTCGAGCTTGACAGAAGAAACAGGCAGCTGGTGCAGGTATTGCAGAGACGAATAGCCCGTGCCGAAATCATCAATCGAAATGACGATTTTCAGTTCAGCCAATCGTGACAGCTCGTTGATGGTGCGCTTCATATCCATCACCAGCAAACTCTCCGTGACTTCAAACTCCAGGCAATCACCGCTGATCCCGTAGCGATCGAGAAGGCCTGACACCAAATCCGTGAATCCGGGGTGCAACAGGCTTCTGGGCGAAATATTTACCGCCACTGGCACGTTGATGTCATATTGCCTCCGCCATTGAACAATTTGCGCCATGGCCTGCTCCAAAACAAACTCGGTTACGAGCTGAATCAATGTGCTCTGCTCTGCACGCGGAATAAAAATCTCGGGGCAAATCCTGCCGCGTTCCGGGTGATCCCATCCGAGCAATGCTTCTGCACCACGGACCTGTCCGGTTGTCATAAAGATTTTCGGCTGATAGTTTAAAAACAGGTGCCCCTGCCTGAGAGCACCTTTTAACTCCCCGAGGATGGCCAGATTTTCCTCTGCATTGGTCACGATTTCCGCACTGTATGCGACGCTATCCTGTGCCCTTTCCTGCGCCACAGCCAGGGCGGCTTCCGCCCTTTGCAGATAAAATGCCGGGGCCTTTTCCACCCGTCTGAACTGAACCGTCCCCATCCGCGTATCAATATGAATCGGAATTTCCTTATAACGAATCGGTTCCTGGACAGCTTCAATCAACTCTTCAAGAAGATCGTCGGCTTCATGCCCATCCATTTGAGCCAATACTGCAATCTGCTCCGTGGCTGTTCGATATACGGAGCTTTTTATCCGGTTTCCTTCAATTCTTCTTGCCAGTTGAGAAATGGCTTCTTCGATAACAGCAAAACCAAAAGCGGATTTCAGTTCCAGCATATTTTCAAAGGAGACAGCAACAAGGATCCGGGAGGCAGAAGGACTTTTTTCCCCGGCAAGTTCGGACAACCTGCCAAAAAGCGCGTTTCGGTTCGGCAGTTCAGTGGCGATATCGTGCTGCGAAAGCCACTTGAGATGTGCCAGATAGGAGGTGACACTATCGGTGGCCGCACCGCTGAGAAATCCGATCAGGGCGAAAAAACCGGTGCGATACAGCCAGTTGCCCGTCTCCTGCAGTTCGCCGGTGGCCACATTGATCGGCATAAACGGACCGAGCACAAGGCCGCCGAGCAACCCGATCAACACGCCCCCTTTGATCCCGAAAACAACCCCTGCCAGCAGGATCGGAAAATACATGGAATGAGAATAAACAAACTTGATCCCGCCGGTGAGGTAAACAAACAGGTACACCCCGCCCACGAGGATGATCAGCACCGGGGCCATGACCAGGTATATTGCGCGTCGATGCTGGTCCAGCCATTCAAACAATCGTGCAAAGTTCATCTGCAGCCCATTGTTTTCTTTTTTGCCCCTCCCCTCCCGCCATACACCTCATACAATGAAGGGATTTTCACCGGGAATCCGGGAAAAACAGCATTTACGGGTCGATGGTTTGAATCTTTTGGATATGGGCTTCCGTTTCCGACTTGAGGCGGTTGAGAACACTCCTGGCTTGTTCAGAAGCCGAATCAAAATGGGTGAAAACATTTTTCTCAATGAGGGAGCGCTCGAAATCCACCGTATAAGAAACTGCCGAGGTGAGTGTCAGTTCCTTTTTCTCGGCCCTGGCAATAATCTGCTCAAGATGCGCGATATAGATCTTCAAGGCGGGCGCCTTGAACCTGCCTTCTTCAAATCCGACAATGCCCTTTTCCACGGCATCGCCAAGCTGCCTGAGCCAGTTTGCATGCTTTTTCTCTTCCGCGGCCAGCTCGCTCCAGGTCTCGCGGTGCTCGGGAAACTGTTCTGCAAACAGCTTGTAAAGCTTTGCCAGCAGGGATTCCTGCTTTATCATTAACCCGATGGCATCTTTTTTAGAAGTCTTGTGCATTACCTGAACCTCTGCCCGGGGACCTCTCAGTGCAGGATATATAAGAAACGGGGACAAATCCGCCCGGCAAAATCTCCGCCAGGATATTTCGGCAGCCGGAATTAAATTTTTTTTAACACGGTAAGGGACTTAAATCAATTTTTGATTCGGGGAACTGATCCACGGCAGGCAGAAATGCTTGACCCCGGGCCGGGTCCGGTTTATTTTTTAAACCAAATTAATGATTTATTCACAAAGCGCCCCCGGGGGTTGCGCATGGAAACGCGTCTTCCCCGGGACATTTGGAAATTCGTCATTGCCTGATTTCTTTAAAAATTTTTCCACAGGTTGCGGCGCGCTGATATTAATCTGCTTCTTTGCTTTTATCGTGGCGCCGTTAATCCTTTTTATTTTTAAAGTGGCGCTGTGGATCGCCATTCCCGTACTTACTTTACTGATCCTCATTATTGCCGTGGCTTTGTTTGGCAGGGGAATTACAGAGATTAAAGACCGCTGGTAAAAAATGCGGGCAAAGCCGTCCGGCGAAAAAGCTCCCGGAAAGATTTGATGTATATATGTGCCTTACTGCCTGTTTGCCTGTTTTGCACACCCGATCGGGCCTAAAAAAAGCCATATCCGCGGGGTTCGCCCGGATCCCGGGGCGTTTGATCCTTATGTTTGCCATCTGCCTTTTCTCCGTTTTGCCGGGTGCGCAATCCGCTGCCGCGGGGCCGGATCAGTTCACATCAGGAGAAACGGTAAATACGGATCCGGCAAAAAAGGCAGATCTACCTTCCCATACCTTTTCCATGGGAAACAACTGGAACGGCACATTTTCTCCCGGCACCCATCTTTATCCGGTTTATCCGGCCGATCCCTTCCACCCCACCACCGCGTTGAACGTGGCGAGTTTCAGCGACTCGGAGATTCCGGCTGCCGGAGACAAGCGCTATATTTTTCGCATCGGCGGCCGGCTCGGCCTGCTGCGGATATCACCGGCAAAAAATTATGACCGGGGATTTCAGCTCAATCTTCACGGCACGTTTCTCGGCATGTTTGACCGGGAGCATTCCCTGGACAACATTGGATGGGACGGACTCTACGGATTTAATCTGAACTGGCGCGGTGCTTCGGGTACGGCCCTAAAACTGGGCATCAACCATGACTCCAGCCATGTCGGAGATGAATACGCCGAACGCACGGGAAGACTCAGAGATGAATATACGCGCCAGGAATATGTCGCAGGCATCAGCGTGCCGCTTTATTCACATTTGCGCGGCTATGCAGAGGCCGGATGGGCATTTGATCTTCGCAATGAGGCACTGCAGGACAAGTGGCGGTTCCAGACCGGCCTTGAATTCAGGGACCGGGACGCTTTTTTCAACGGACAGATGGGCTATTACGCGGCCGTTGATATGACGTCCTTTGAGGAATCTGACTGGGAACCGGACGTGACGGTTCAGGCCGGATTAATAGTTCCGGTGGACCGTATCCACCGCGATTTCCGCATGGGAGTGGAATATCGAAACGGCAGGTCCCTGATCGGCGAATTTTCAGCATATGAAGAAACCTACTGGGTCTGGGGGCTATGGATTGACCTGTAATCCGGTTTTATCCAAAACCGCAGCATACCGTGTTTAGATACTGGCAAAAGCCGGCACATGAATTCACGCTTCGAGATGCCGGTACAGGGTCCTTCTGCTGACCCCCAGGATGGCTGCGGCCCGCCTTTTGTTCCCGTCGGTTTTTTCCAGCACGTGATCGATATATTGTTTTCCGATTTGCTGGAGCGTAGGCAGGATTTCGGATTCCCGGATCAGGCTGCCGACCATATTGTCCGGCGAGGTTTCCGGGTTTTGTATGGAGCCGCCGGCGTACTGCCGGATGCGGGTGGGCAGGTAGTCCACCTCCAGGTGCGTGCCGTGGCAGAACGTCACCGCCCTTTCAATAATGTTCTGGAGTTCCCTGACATTTCCGGGAAACGTATACTGCGACAGCAGTTCCAGCGCCTCAGAGGACAGGCCGTCGATTTCCTTGCCCATCTGAAGGCAGTACCGGTTCAGGAAGTGATCGGCCAGAAGCGGAATGTCATCTTTTCGCTCCCGCAGCGGCGGCACTGTGAGACTGAAAGTTTCCAGCCGGTAAAACAGATCCTGACGGAACTCCCCGGATCCCATCTTGCTTTGAAGCGCCTGGTTGGTGGCGCAGATCACCCGGACATCGACCTGCTGCTCCCTGCTTCCGCCCACGGGCCGGAAAGTACCGTCCTGCAGGACCCGCAGCAGCTTGGACTGAAGCCTGTAAGGCATTTCCCCGATCTCATCAAGAAGCAGGGAACCCTGGTGCGTGCGATAAAAAAGGCCCTGCCGTTTTTTTACCGCACCGGTAAACGCCCCTTCCTCGTGGCCGAAAAACTCGCTTTCCAGCAGTTCAGCCGGTATTCCGGCGCAGTTGACCGCAAGAAAGGGGGCTTTGTGCCTGGGGCTCAAATCATGGATCGCCTTTGCCACCAGCTCCTTGCCCACACCGCTTTCCCCCTGGATCAATACCGGTCCCTGGGCCGCGGCGATCTCCCGGAGCTGATCAAACATCACCCGCATGGCCCGGCTCTGCCCGATCATGCCGCAGAAGCCCTCGCCGGTCATAAGGTCCCTGAAGCGGCGGACCTCCTTCTGCAGTCGCCTGTGTCGCAGGGTCCGCTCCACGCTCAAACGGAAATGCTCCAGTTCCAGGGGCTTTGCAAGAAAATCATCCGCGCCGGATTTCAGCGCCTCCACGGCCTGAGGAATACTGCCAAAGGCGGTGATAATCAAAAAACCGGGCTGGGCATAAAGCTCCCGGGTCCGCTGCAGAAGCGTCATGCCGTCTTCTCCGGGCAGTTTCAGATCGCTGACCACCAGATCCGGCTCCCAGGTTTTAAGCAAATCCTCCGCATCTTCTGCCGAAGATGCGATACGAACCTGGTAGCCGGCATCTTCAAGTTCTTCGTATAGAAGATTGGCCAGTCCCGTGTCATCTTCAACCAGCAGAATCCGTTCCCGGCGGGCTGCCGATGGCCTGATATGATGAGATTCAGACATTCTCCGCTCCTGATTCCTGTTTCGGTTTTTCTTCCTGCGGCGGGAGCACGATCTCAAATCCCGCGCCGCCGAGTTCAGCATCAAACACCCGGATGGATCCGCTATGCTCCCGGACGATGCCGTGTACCACGGAAAGCCCCAGGCCGGTGTTCCGCCCGTTTTTGCCGGTGGAGAAAAACGGCTCGAAAATTCTCGGCTTGACTTCGTCTGCAATGCCGGGGCCGTTGTCTTCCACTTTGAAAATCACTTCACGGGTGGCCGCCAATTCCCAGCAGATCGCCACCCGGGTGGCTTTTCCGGTCTGGGCGGCATTGCGCAGCAGATTGATCAGCGCCTGTTCAAAACGCAGCGGATCGGCGTAAACAAAGGGTCCCGGTTCCGGGCCCCGGGTGACAAATTCCACGCTGGCGCCGGTTTCCTTTTGAATCGTCAGCACCGCGGATCCGGCCAGGCGATCGGCCCGGACCCACCGTTTTTCCCGCATGGCACCCTTGCCGAAATCCAGGAGCTGGCGGACCAGATCGTTCATGCGCCCGACCTGCCCGCGAATGTCCCGGAGGCTCTTTTCGTGAGTCGCACTGATATCCGGATCCCGCAGCGCGCGCTGGGCTTTGCCGTCGATCAGCGACAGGGGGCTGCCCAGTTCATGGGCAACACCGCCGGCCAACTGCCCGATGGCCGCCATTTTCTCGCTCTGCCAGAGTCTGTTTTCCAATTCCTGCTCAGAACGCCGCCTTTCTTCCACTTCCTTTTCAGACCGGTCCACACTGTCAAGCATATTGTTTAACACCCTGGCCAGGGAGGCGATTTCCCTGGGCCCATGGTGCGGGGCCCGGTGGGATCGCTCTCCTGACCGGACCCGTGTCATGCTTTGGGCCAGTTCCGTAAAATACCGGCCTGCGGCCCTGTAAAAACCAAACAGGACAAGCCCGGACATGAACAGGCCGGCTGCAACAAGTATTGCGATCACCCGGAGTCTGAGCGTGTGAATATTTTCCTGGATATCGCTTTTTTTGCGGGTAATCTGGAGCATCCCGTTGGTCTTTCCCGAGCTGTCGAAAAGCGGCACAAAATAGGAATAAACCCGGCGCCCCTCGATTTTCTCGTACTGCCCCCTGCGCTTGCCGCCTTCCAGCACATCCTGCAGGCCTTGCTGCTGTTGCTCCGGCTCAACCGCACCCACCGCCGCAATGCGCCGTCCTTCTTTATCATAGACATAGGCCCCGTAAACCCTTCCGATGCTAAAAACCGACTGCAGGGCCTGACCGACGCTGCCGAAACGTTTTTTTTCCAGGCTGTAGCTCACCGGCAGCCGGATTGCCCTTGCCACGAGCTCTACGTCCTCCTGGAGCCGGGATTCAACGACGTGCTCCACTGTCCGGAACCCGAACCAGGTGGCCAGGGCCATAGCAAACAAAAGCGGCACAATTACATTGACAATAAGCACGGACCGCAGGCTGAGCCGGTTCAATACGGCAGACCACACAAGGCACCTTCCTTTGACACAAAAACACATGTAACTTTTTGACACACCATTTCCGCACTTTCAAGCACGAATAGCCTCATATCAATTCATTTTAAAATCAAATAATTATAAACATACGAATTCCCGGAAAACGCCTGGCATAATAGATGCATTCTCAAGGGCAAAATGTAAAGCTGTGTCATCCTGACACTTTAAACAACAATTTAAAAGGAGGTAATGCCAAATGAAAGCAAAAACCATGACAATCCGAAAAGTTCTCACCCCCCTGCTCGCCCTGTGCTTTCTGGCGGCCGCACCGTCTCTGGCAGCCCAGGATTCCGCAGATCAAGGCGGGAACAAGGGCAAGCAAAAACAGCAGTATCAGCAGAAATCCACCCAGCCCGAGCCCGAGGATTTCAACAAAAAGGAGCTGAAGCAGTTCGCCAACGCCAGGGGCGAAGTCGACGAGATCCGGAAGGAATATTCCGAAGAACTCAGCCAGGTGGAGGATCAAGATGAAGCCCGGCAGCTCCAGGACAAATACTCCAAGCAAATGGTTCAATCCATAAAAAAAGAGGGATTAACCGTCCAGAAATACAACAAGATCAGCAGGGCTGCACAGAGCAACCCGGAACTCAACCAGAAAATCAACCAGATGTCAAACTAAGCACCCTCCCGGGATTTCGCGTCCCGTTCGGGAAAACCTGAACCCGTTTCACAAAGTCAACAGCCACGCCTGCACGACGTGGCTGTTGACTCCCCCCTCCCCTAAAACCGTTCTGACCTTTTGCGCTTTGCCTGCCGGCCCGAAAAAAATTCAGATCCCCCCGGGTCCCGGGAAATGAATTTTTTATGCCGCTTGGTACCCATCTTGCATATGCATACACTTCCGTACATGAGAATCGAATGCCTGGAAAAGCTTTCCAAATCAACCCAATGTAAGGAGGTGCAATATGCAGAAAGGCGAACACCTGGTGATCATCGGCTGCGGCGGCGTCGGCGGCCCGGCGGCCATGATGTCGAAAAAACTCATGCCCGACATTAACGTGACTGTTATCCGTGACGAGGACCGTTTCATTGTCAGGTGAGCGCTTCCTCATGTGGTGGCCGGTCTGGCCCCCGGAGAGGCGATTGTCAACCCGGATACGATGTTTCCGGAAAACTGCATTGAGATGATTGTCAATCGGGTCGAAGATGTTGATGCGGAAAAAAAACAGGTCCGGCTTGCCGATGGCGGGAAGATCCCGTATGACAAGCTTGTCCTGGGAATGGGTTCAAGGCCGGTTGTCCCGCCCATTGAAGGGACTGATCTGGACGGCGTTTTTACCATGCGCTCTCTTACGGATGCCGAAAGAATCCATGATTACATGGAACAGCGGCAGCCTGTTAAACTGGTTTTTGTGGGTGCCGGATTTATTAGCCTGGAAGTAGCGGCCCTGGTAAAGGACATGGAATCCAAGGGATTTGAAGTCGATGTCATTGAGTTGATGGATCAGCCCTTGCCCCTGATGCTTGATCCTGAATTGGGCGCGACAATTCAGGAACACTTGGTGGACAATGGGATCCGGACGCACATGGGACGCAAGGTTGAAAGGCTTGTGGGCAAGGAAGGCCATATTTCGGGTGTACAGCTTGATTCCGGCGAAACGCTGGCCGCGGACATGGTATTTATGAATGTGGGCACCCGGCCGAACCTTGAACTGACGCAAAACATGGGACTTGAAATGGGCAAGTTCGGAATCCGGGTAAACGAGTTTCTTGAAACCGCCAACCCGGATGTGCTGGCTGCCGGGGATTGCATTGACAACTATCATTTTATCACGAAAAAGCCCGTAGCCACGCAGCTTCGCGGGCCGGCCGTCATTCAGGGCCGCCTGGTGGCCAAGCGGCTTGCCGGCTACGAGATTCCGTTTCCGGGTTTGCTTGGCAACAGCGCGGTCAAGCTTTTTGACAAGCATGTTGCTGCCACCGGTTTTACAGAAACCCAGGCCCAAAACGAAGGCTTTAAAACGATCTGTGCCACGGTGCAGTCCCGCAGCAAGCACGGCATGATACCCGGGATGAAGCCCTGGACTCTCAAGCTTGTTTTTGACAAGGCAACCCACAAACTGCTGGGTGGGCAGATCATCAGCGATGACAGCCCGCCGGCCAAGGAAATTGATGCGATCAATGCCTTGATTGTCGGTGAAAAGACGATATCTGAACTGACCACATTCATGTGTGCCGGCAATCCGGACTGCTCCTCGGAGCCCAGCGCAGAGCCGATAACCCTGGCGGCCGAACAAGCGCTTCAGAAAGCCGGACAAGCCGTATGAAAGCAAAACTACCCCTGAACCGTTAGCGTAACGTTACCCTGCAGCAGATGTATCGTTACCCGTGCTGAGACCAACGCTTCACAACGGGATTGCAAAGATACAAAAACAATCATCCCCCCGTGCGCATGGAATAACCTTGCGCACGAGGGGTTTTATTTTTAAATAGAATATACATTTATCGCTGGTTGACAAATTCCGGCAAAAAACCTACAAGATACCCACTATGATCGGCATAAACAAGTTTTCCGGATTTTTACGAAACCCCGCGTGCCTTTACCGGCTTTCCACCGCGTGCCGGTACATGCGCGCGCGCATGTTTGCCGGCCCTACGCCGCCCTGATTGCCCCGCTTCTGGCCGCAGCGGGCGCAAAAATGCGCCTGCGGGCTTCGCAACGATTCAACCCTTACTAATATCCATACCCCCTTTCCGTCATTAAAAGGCAGAAAAGGGGGGCTGTATTATAATCAAGGCAAAAAATGACAATAACAAGCCTGAAAAGACAAGCGGGCAACCCAGAAATCGACAGGCGGAGAACCTTTGGCATTATCAGCCATCCGGATGCCGGCAAAACCACGCTTACTGAAAAGCTGCTACTTTTCGGCGGCGCCATCCAGATGGCCGGCTCAGTCAAGGCCCGCAAGGCCAGCCGGCATGCGGCCAGCGACTGGATGGCAGTCGAGCAGGAGCGCGGCATCTCGGTTACCAGTTCGGTAATGCAGTTCAAATATCGCGACCATGAGATAAATCTCCTGGACACGCCCGGCCACCAGGATTTTTCCGAGGATACCTACCGGGTGCTGACCGCGGTGGACAGCGCGATCATGGTCATTGACAGCGTAAAAGGGGTGGAAACACAGACCCGCAAGCTCATGGAAGTCTGCCGGATGCGCAACACCCCGATCCTGACCTTTATCAACAAGCTCGACCGGGAAGGCATGCCGCCGCTTGACATCCTGGAAAATATCGAGGAGACCCTGCAGATCGAATGTGCACCGCTTTCCTGGCCCATCGGCAGGGGCAAAAACTTTAAAGGTACCTATAATCTTTATTGCCGGGAACTCACCCTTTTTGCACCCGGCCGGGAACGCCTGTCCGGGGAAGTGGTTACCATCAAGGACCTGGCGGATCCGCTTGTCGATGAACTCCTGGGATCCCATGCCGATGAGCTGCGCGAAGACGTGGCCCTGCTGGAAGGTGCGGCCAACCCGTTTGACATGGCGGATTTTCTCAAGGGCAGCCAGACCCCGGTTTTTTTCGGCAGTGCCATCAACAATTTCGGGGTGCGGGAACTGCTTGACACCTTTGTTGAAATCGCTCCTGCGCCATTGCCGCGACCGGCTGCAAGCCGGACGGTTTACCCCGAAGAATCCGAATTCTCCGGCTTTGTCTTTAAAATCCAGGCCAACATGGACCCGGCCCACAGGGACCGGATTGCATTTCTGCGCATCTGTTCGGGCCATTTCCGTCGGGGGATGCGGGTGCGCCACCATCGCCGCGGCAAGGACATCCAGATCGCCAACCCGATCACCTTTCTGGCCCAGGACCGCGATTCCGTGGAGGAGGCCTGGCCCGGGGACATTATCGGCATCCATAACCACGGCACCATCCGGATCGGCGACACCTTTTCGGAAAAGGAGCCGCTTTCCTTTACCGGCATCCCGAACTTTGCCCCTGAATGTTTCCGGCGGGTGCTGCTGAAATCCCCGCTCAAGGCCAAACAGCTTCAGAAGGGACTGCACCAGCTTGTCGAGGAAGGCGCGGTGCAGTTGTTCCGGCCGAAGACCGAAAGCCACTTGATTCTGGGTGCGGTGGGCGAACTGCAGTTCGAGGTGACCCGGGCCCGCCTAAAGACCGAGTACGGGGTTGATGCCGACTATGAACCGGTCAATTATGTCACGGCCCGCTGGATGAGCTGTGATGACCCAAAAATGCTGGCAGCCTTTGAAAAGGACAACCAGAAATCGCTGGCAGTGGATGCCGAAGGAAACCTGACCTATCTGGCCGCAAGCCCGTGGCAGCTCAAATACACAATGGAACAGTGGCCCAAAATCCGGTTTCATCAAACCCGCGAGTGCCAGTAAGCGGCACCTGGAAAACCAACGCCGGCACCAAAAGGCAATCTGCATAAAAATGTCAGAAAAGAAAGAAAACAGAAGGTGACTTTACCATCTCCCAAAAAGCACGCATGGAAGACCGCCGTCTTTGCAATGACGGCGGTGGCAGCACTCGCTCTGGGATTATTGAACACCCCGGGTCAGGCAAAATCCCAAGTCCGGACAAAAAATGCGGACACCCCGGCAGGTGAGGCGTTTGCGGGCATGGATTTCCGGGCCTGGATGGCGGAATTACGCGCTGAAGCGCGCAGGGAGGGCATATCCGAAAAAACATTGGACGCGGCACTGCGCGATATCATGCCGGTTAAGCGTGTGATCGAACTTGACCGAAACCAGCCGGAATTCACACAGACCTTCCGGGAGTACCTCGGCCGGCGGGTCACGGAAGAAAGGGTAAAACGCGGCCGGGCGCAACTAAAAAAACATCGCGTCCTGCTGGAAGGAATTTATGAAGAATACGGCGTGCCCCCGCGGTATCTCATCGCATTCTGGGGGCTGGAGACGAATTTCGGCGACTACCAGGGCGGATTTCGGGTAATCAATGCGCTGGTGACACTGGCCCATGATCAGCGCCGCTCGGATTTTTTCCGGCAGCAGCTTCTGCACGCCCTTCGGATCATTGAACAAGGCCACATAACCCCGGAGAAAATGATGGGCTCCTGGGCCGGGGCAACGGGGCACATGCAGTTCCTTCCCTCCACTTTCATCGGGCATGCCGTGGATTATACCGGAGACGGGCGCAAGGATATCTGGGGCAGTCTGCCGGATGCCTTTGCCTCCGCGGCCAACTTTCTTTCCAGCAGGGGATGGCAGCCCGGCGAAACCTGGGGGCGCAAGGTCCGCTTACCTGAAGACTTTGACCGGGAGCTTGCCACATTGAACCGGAAAAAGACCCTTCGGCAATGGTCGCGGCTCGGCCTCCGGCGAGCCGACGGCACGGCCCTGCCGCAGGCGGACATGGAAGGCGCCGTGATACTGCCGCAGGGAAGTAAAGGTCCTGCGTTTATCGTATACGACAACTTCCGCGTGATCATGCGCTGGAACCGCTCTGTGAACTATGCAATCTCCGTCGGTCACCTGGCAGATCGCATCCGGTGAATGCCGGCGGCTTCGCCCGGCCGGAATCCGAAAAAATAAGGAAGTGCAAACACATCGGCTCGGACCGACAATGCCCTACTCCCGGACAATTTCTTGATATCTTTCCGAATTATGTTTTTGAAAATCCGGGAGAGATGAATCCGGATGCCATTTTATCAAGAAGGCAAAGGGTGGAAACCTGATTTTTGCATCCTGCGTTTTTTGGCCCTTCCCGCCTGCCGGATGTTTTAACTCTGCTGCCGGCACCATGTCTCCCGGGTAAAAAACAGCAGTACCAGCGAAAGCGCCACCCATGCCAGCATCAGGCTGAAGCCTTTCTGATAGGAAGCCAGTGCATATATTCTCACTCCGCCCGAGATCCCGCCCTGCCAGCTTTTGTCCAGAACCCAGCCCACAGCGGGCTGAAGAAGCATCGGCCCGGCCATCACGCCCATATTGATCACTCCCGAGGCCGTGCCTGCAAGCCGGAAGGGAAGCGATTCCTTGATAAAAGCAAAACTGACCACCATGCACCCCGAACAAAACCCGGTGGCAACCAGGTCCGAGAACAAGGCAAAAAATGAAAGATCGGGCACGAAAAACAGGATCGTCCAGCCGGCCAGGCACAGGCCGCATCCCAGGATATATAGCGGTTTTCTGCGGCCCAGCAGATCCGATAACCAGCCGAAGACCGGTCCGCCCACGGCCCAGGCCACCAGCAGGGCCGAAGTCAGCAGGGAAGCTTCCGAGGTTGACATGCGGTAATGGGTAGACAGATACGGCACCCCCCACAGCCCGGCAAAGGACAGGGTGGCGCCCACGATGCCTGCCGGGATAAAAAAAAGCAAGTAGGTGTTGCGGTAGGCAAAGACCGCTCTCAGTTTTTTGATGATGTTTCTTGACACGCCGTTTCCGTCAGCGTCCTGTTCAGGGGCAGCAAGATTGGCATAACCCTTGTCCGCGGGTTCATCCCGGACAAAGACCCAGATCATCGCGCCGATGCCCAGGGTGACAGCGGCAACTGCCAGCATGATGGTCCTCCAGGAGAATTGGTTCATCAGCAGGCGCAGTGGCGGGCCGGCCGATACCGCGCCGATGATGCCGAAAAAAAGGGCCATCCCGGTAACGGCTGCAAAACGTCTGGGCGGAAACCAGTTGGCTGCCAGTTTAAGCAGCCCGACAAAGGCCACGGCCACGGATCCGCCAATCAGCAGGCGGCCGGTACCAGCCCAGAAAATCCCGGGTGCGGCAGCAAACAGGACGGTGCCGAGGCCTGCGATCAAAGCGCCTGTGGTCAGCAGGCGCCGGGGTCCCCAGAGGTCTGCCAGAATCCCGGTGGGAATCTGCATGGCCACGTAGCTGTAGAAATAAAACGCGGACAGGTGACCCAGCGCAGCCGCGCTGATGCCGAAATCCTGCATGAGCTCATATGTCATCACTGCCGGGGCGACCCGCTGGAAAAACCCCATCAGGTAAAACAGCGCCGCCAGGCCCCACATGATCCATGAGACGCGAAGCGGCGGCTGCGGAAAAGACGACGTGTTCACTGGCCAATGCTCCTTACCGGTTTCAAGCCCGGGGACCTGTCAGGGTAAATCATAATCCAGGGGTGCAACCGGTTATATCTGTGTTTGCGGCAACCCCTCAGGGCATGAGCCTGGATTTTACAAACGCTGTCATCTGTTTCAGGTCCCCGTCCGGGACCTGTCCAAGATCCAGGCTGCCGTCCTTGAGAACCGGCGCGATCGCACTTAAGACCTCGTCTGAAAGACCGCCGTACTGGCCCGCAAAGGCGGCAAGCCTTGAACGCAGGCTGTACTCGATACGCTGCCGGGGTTCCATGGAAAGATATTCATCAATGACCGCAAGCATGCGCTCCCGGTCTTCAGGGAGCCTGCCGTTGACCTGAAGCAGGTTTGTCGCGCTGTCGCTGAGCAGTTCTGTTTCCACACGGATTTCCTGGATCAGTCTCTTGATTTCTAGCACCACGGTGTCGTCATCTGCCTCGACAAACGTACCCTTTTTGCGCATGACATCGATCGGAGTGCCGTCGAATATCTCAAGGGTCCGGATCCGCACATAATCCGCCTTTGCTTCGTTTATCACGCGGGCGGTCTCAACTGCATGCTGTTGGGACATGGCAACGCCGCCGAGCCCCGGCATGATGTAAAACGAGCAGGAAAGCCCCGCCCGGGCGGCCTTAAGCAACCCGTTTATATGGTCATCCGGGGTTGCGCCCTTGTTTACCATCTTCAAAACATCCGCGCTCCCGCTTTCGACGCCGAAGTGTACCCGGTCGATGCCGGCATCCGCAAATGCGGCCAGGTCTTTTTCCGAGCGAATCCCGGCGGCTGTCCGGGTCCGGCCGTAAACCGTAAACCGGGCGATTTCCGGAAAGTTGTCATGGATGTGGGCCATGACCGCTCCGATGTGGTCGGGACGCAATATCAGCGCATCCGCGTCTCCCAGAAAACAACTGCGGCTGCCGGATATCCGCCATGACACGAGGTGTTCCACGCAGTCGGAAATATCCGGATAGTCTATGAACCAGGAACTGAACCATCGCATGCGGGGATCCGGAGAGTTCTCAAGGGGCATGCAGCGGGCTTTGTCCGTAACGCCGGCTTCCTGCCTGGCCTGCCGGATCCGCTGGATCAGCGACACCGCCCGCTGCTGGATGCTGCGGGTATCCATTGATCCGCTGATACCGTTTTCAGCCAGCAGATCATCGAGAATCCGCGCATTCGTGACGTCTTCCCTGACTTCTTCCATCGAGCGTTTTTTGAATTTCGCGCCGGTTTTATAAATCGGACAGAACGCGCACTTATTCCAATAACAGTTTCGGGTCAGCCGAAAGGTGAGACTGTTGTTTTCCGTGGGCGGTCGGATTGAGCATATCTCAAACGGCCGGACAGCGGACAGACGATCCGGCTGCATTTCCACCCTCCATTGATAATGACAAAAAACCTAAATGATGCGGTGCCGGCTTAAATCAGGGCGGCGCTTACTGTGTCAAATCCCATGCGCTCGATCATTTTGCCCACGCGCTCGCCCTTTTTGGCGTTTTCCCGGTAATACGCAATAACCTGCGCTGTTTTCTCAATTGCCTGATCATCCTTTAAATCAGATGCCAATTCCCGGGCGATACGGGGGTTGGACCCGACGTTGCCGCCAATTACCAGGGTCCAGCCATCTGGTTTTCCGAATAATCCCAGATCCCGGACCCAGGATTCGGCACAGTTGATTTTGCATCCGGATACGGCAATTTTAAATTTTCCTGGAAGCTCCAAGCCGTGGTATTGCGAATCCAGCTTCATACCAATGCCCAAGGCATCCTGCTGGCCGAGTTTGCAGAATGTCGTCCCCGGGCAGGCCCGCACGCTGCGTACGCAAAGCCCCACTGCAGCCCCGGGCGCCATGCCCAGTTCCGCCCAGACACCGTCAACGTCTTCTTCCTTGATGCCAACGATGGCAATCCGCGTAGCGCCCGTGATCTTCAAGGCCCGGGCATTGTATTTTTCGGCGGTATCTGCGATTTTCCGCAACAGCTCCGGTGTTACCACACCACAGGGGATATGGGGGGCTACGGCATAGGTTTCTTTATCCCTTTGAAGAATGGCGCCTTTTTCTCCGAGTTTCAGCATTACTCCTCCTTTCCTTGTTCTGCCGGGGCTTCATGATTCATATTTTTTGAATTCCGGGATTTCCCGTCAATTTTTTGAAAAAACCGGTCCATATTCACCTGTGGTCCGATAAATACCAATGTATCCCGCGCATGGACCAACTCAAGAGAAGACGGATTGTAAATCCGGGTGCCGTCAGCCCGTTTGATCGCCACGATGATCAGGTCAAAATCATTGCGGATGTTTGCCTCCATCAGGGATTTTTCAACAAATGGGGCATTTTCCGGGATTTCCAGTTCTTCAATAACCAGATCAATCCCTTTTCCGGAAATTGCCGTGTCCAGAAAATCGGTGATGGTCGGACGGAGAATATTCTGGGTAATCCGCATGGCCGCGCTGGCATAAGGCGAGACCACGTGGTTGGCGCCTGCACGGAACAGCTTTTTTTCCACGCCCCTGCTGCTGGCCCGGGCGCAGATAAACATATCCGGATTCAACGCCCGGGCGGTCAGAACGATAAAAACGTTATCCGCATCCCGGTTTACCACCGAGATCAGCCCCTTTGCCCTTTCCACGCCGGCCTCGATAAGATTTTCCTCTTCCATGGCGTCTCTTTTGATATGGGCAACGCCAAGCTCTCTGCAGCGAAGGATTGCATTCTCGTCATTGTCGATAACCACCAGCGGAAGGCCCTTGCCGAACAATTCCGCCGTCACGATCTGGCCCATCTGGCCGTGGCCGCAAATAACGTAATGATCCCTGAAACTTTGAAGTTTTCTTCGCACTTTTCTTCTCCGGTATAATTCGAGCGCATTGCCGTCCATAAACATGTTGCCGATAAAAGCCGCCGTGGCCGCCAACAGGCCGAAACCGAATATGATCAGGAAAATGGCAAAAAGGCGTCCGCTGGCGCTTAACTCAAACGGCGCCACAGTGGTCAGCGTGCCGATGGTCAGGTAAAGGGCTTCAAGGGGGGTGGCTTTTTCCACCACGATATAGCCGGACATGCCAAACAGGAAAAGGCAAAACAGGGAAGCCAACAACAGCGCAGCATAGCGGCTTCTATTTGAAAATCCGAAATTTTTCATATCCCCCCATCGTCACAATCATCTAATCACGCAAATCGTCTGGTGCAGACTATGGCACCAATTGTCCGGTTGCAATAAATTTCCGGCATATTTTGCCAAAAAAGCTGAAGCAACAGGAAAATTTCTCGAACAAGACAGGCAAATTAGCCCGAATACATTATTTCCCCGCCGAGAAACAAGCCGAATTATATCACAATTGGCATACAACGCGTTTCTATGCCGAGGGGCCACTGTCCTGCGGCAAAAAAGGAGGATGCGTATACAGAAACCGGGGCAAGTGCCGGCTGCCCGACGGCCTTTTTCGCTGCATCCTGTAAACGACTGAAAAAATTGACATCCGGCCGTTTCATGGTAATGATAATTATACGAGAGTGGATTAACAAAAATTGCACAAACAGGAGATGATACCATGACCAAGGCGCTGCACATCAATTTCTCTGCAACCGGCAACACCGGGAAAATTGCGGAAACCATTTCTCAAACCCTCCGGCAAGAAGGACTGGACGTAGACCCGGTTGCTGCCAAGGACGCGGCAAATGTCGATCTTCTCGAATATGACTGGATATTCCTGGGCTCCGGGGTTTACGAATGGCTGCCGGGAAAACCCCTGCGCGAGGCCTTGGCGAGCCTGCGCAAAAAGTACGTGGAAAGCGGGGATATCAAGCCGGCCTCGCCCCGGATCCCCGGGAGAAAGGCGGTGGTCTATTGCACCTACGGCGGTGTGCACACCGGGATCAACGAGGCCGTGCCCGCAGTGAAGTATATGGCCCAGATTTTCGACCACCTGGGTATTGACGTGGCGGGCGAATGGTACTTCGTCGGCGCCTACCACGGCAAAATGGAAAATTTCTCCCGGGTGGGCAGACTCGGAGACATCAGCGGCAGACCGGATGAAAGGGATCTGCGCGAAGCCGCCGAGCGGGTCCGGGGGGTCCTCAAAACCTGAGCCCCCATGGGCGCTTCCCTAATTCTGCTTTTTTTTTCCGAAATCCACCCACATGTCGGCTTCAGCGCCGCATTTGGTGCATACCGTATGCCCCGGCACCGCGTCCGGGGTTTTTTCATCTGAAACCCTGAAATCCTTCTGCCCGGGCGCCGGCCCGCTTTGTTCTTCCACCAGTTCGCAGGTAATCATCATTTCCGCTTCGTTGCCGCATTTTTCGCAGTGACACACCTGCCTGAATTTCTTTTCTCCCATCATTGCCCTCCATATCTGCGTTTATTCGGGGTGCAGTCGTTTTGCATTAAACATTTTCCGTGTTCAAATATAACCGGTAAAGTTGTGGGACGCCAACTGCGGCTGGCACCGGCCCCCGCCAGCCTGCCTGCCTGCCTGCCTGCAACGCCGATTTTCCCTCTTTTGATAAATTTTTCATAAAATTTTTCTTGACCTTTTACTGAATGCAATTTTAGTATTTGAATCAAATTCAGTAAATGAATTGAATCGTAGTTTGTGCCGGACGGCGCGCCTTTCCCACACGCACAGGAGAAAATCATGGACTTTGCCTTCACCCGAGAACAACAGATGTTTAAAAAGGAAATCATCCGGTTTGCCAAAAAGGAGATAGTCCCCAGGGTTCAGGAACACGACCTGAAGGAGGCATTCGACTTTGAATCCTTCCGGAAACTCGGCAAATTCGGAATCCTGGGCCTTCACTTTCCGGAAGAATACGGCGGGTCCGGGGCGGATGTGGTCACCACGGTCATGGCCGGGGAAGCCCTAGGCGAGGCGGGCGTGGACGGCGGCCTGACCCTGGCCTACGGCGCCCACTCCTTTTTGTGCGCGGATACGATCTTCTGCCACGCCAGCGAGGCGCTGCGCAAAAAATACCTCCCCGGGCTCATCAGCGGCGGATACATCGGCTGCATGGGCCTGACCGAGCCGGACGCCGGCTCTGACGTGGCCTCCATGAAAACCACTGCCGAAAAAAAGGGCGACACCTATGTGTTAAACGGCAGCAAGATTTTCATCACCAACGGCCCGATCGCAGATGTGGCCGTTGTCTATGCCAAGACCGACCCCGAACAGACCCACGGCGGCATCTCGGCTTTTATCGTGGAAAAGGGTACGCCGGGGTTTTCCGCCGGCCCGCCCCTTCTCAAGATGGGGGTGCGCACCTCCCAGACATCGGAGCTGTTTTTTGACAACTGCGAGATCCCGGCCGAAAACCTGCTCGGCGCCGAAGGCGAAGGTTTCAACATGTCGCTGCAAACCGTGGAGTGGGACCGCAGCGCTCTTCTGACCCCGTTTGTGGGTGCGGCCAAATACATGCTCAATGCGTGCGCCGATTACGCGAAAAAACGCGAGCAGTTCGGCCGGCCCATCGGAAAATTCCAGGCCACCAAGCACAAGCTGGCAAACATCCGCATTTTTTACGAGGCCGCCCAGAGCCTGGCCTACAGGATCGCCTGGTACAAGGACCAGGGCCGCCCCTTGAACCACCTGGAAGCCGCCGTTGCCAAGCTCTTTGTGGGCGACTGGTCCATGGGGCCAGCCAATGATGCCATGGTGCTGTTCGGGGGCTATGGATACTGTCATGAATACAACATGGAACGCATTTTCAGGGACAGCCGGCTGGCCCCCATCGGCGGGGGCACCTCGGATATCCAGAAAATGATTATTTCCAAGCTGATATAAAAGATCCCGATTTTCCGGGATTCATTGTACCGGGAGAAACCAAATGAACTATGATTTCACAGAAGCCGAACACGCACTTTTTGCGGATATCGCCGGGCAGGTCAACGCGCTGGGAGACCCTGCAGCCCTGGAGCAGCGGGATTCGTCCGAAAAAGGATGGCAGATCCGCAGGGTAATCGAAACCCTGGCCCAAACCCCTTACCTGCGCCTTGGCCTGCAGCCGGTAGACGGATTTAACGGCCAGCTCACCCTCATGGGCGCAATGGAAGTGCTTGCCGGGATTTCGCCTTCGGCGTATCTCGCCGTTGAATCCGCCGCGCGCCTTTTCGGCCGGGCCTTGGGAAACTGGGGCAGTGCCGGTCAGAAGGAAAAATACCTGGAGCCGATACTGGCGGGACAGGGACTCGGGGCCTTGGCCCTGGCCGAGGGCGCATTGAACATTGAAAACGAACCCCTGACCACCATCGGGAAAAAACATGGAGATTCCGTGCTTGTTTCCGGTACCAAGCAATACGTGATCAACGCGTCGATTGCCGACTGGATCGCGGTGGCCGGGGTATGCGAAGGTGCATCCGCCCTGTTTATTGTGGAAAGCGAGGCCCCCGGCCTGAAAGTTGATGCTCCGCTGCAGACCCCCGGGTACCAGGGCACGCCCATTTCCGCAATCACCCTGGATCGTTGCGAAATCCAGGCCGGACAGGTCATCTTTCCCGCAGCCGGCGATGATACGTCGGCCGTGCTGCGGATGTGGGAAAACCAGATTCTTCTGGGCGCCAGCCTGGGAATTTCCAAAACCGCATTTGAGACGGCACGCGATTATGCCAAGTCCCACCGGAGCGGGGGCAAGCCGGTCATCGCCTACCAGGAAGTCGGCTTCAAGTTCGCAGAAATGCTGACAATGCTGCAAACCGCACAGCTCCTGGCCTACCGGAGTGCATGGACGCTTGAAACTTCGCCTGATGAGGTATACGAACTTATGCTGTCTGCAAAGGTTTTCTGCACCGAATCTGCAGAGCAGATCTGCAGCGAGGCCATGAAAATTATGGGCGGAAGCGGCTATATTTGCGGCAATCGCGCCGAACTCGCCTACAGGTGCGCCAAGTACGGTCAGATTGCAGGCACCTCAACGGAAATTGCCAGGGTCAAAATCGGGGATGCCGCACTGGGTTACCGGAAATAGGATGGTCACATATGCCGGCCCGAAAAGAAAAAACCAGCAAGCAGAACCTTTCCAAATCCGCCCGGCGCAGGCAGCGGGAACGCGAGCAGCGCTATCAGACCATACTGGCGGCGGCAGAACGGCTCTTTGCCGCCGAGGGATATCAAAAGGCGAGCATGGAGCAGATCGCGGATGCAGCAGAAGTATCCGTGGGCGCGGTTTACTTTTACTTCAAGAACAAAGAGGATCTGCTGATCCGGATGATGGAAGAGATCGGATATCTCATGCGCGCCATCCTCGGCCGGGAATTCAAGTCCTACGGAGCAACCATGGAGGGCTTCCGGCGCGCCGGATACGCGTTCTTTGAAGACTTCTGCGTCAATCACCCGGAACGCGCCGCGATTATATTCAGGGAATCCGTGGGCAAAAGCGCCGAGGTGGAACAGCATCGCAAAGCGCTTTTCGACAAGTGCACCAATGACGTTTTAAACGCGCTAAACACGGTCTGCGAAAACCAGGGGGTGACATTCAAGGGCCGCTTTTCCGCGGAAGTCATTGCTGTGAGCATCATGGGCATCTACGAGCGGGTGGCCTACCAGTACCTGCTCTGGCAGAACAAGACCGAGGACTTAAAAGACATCGGACGCGACGCGGTGGCTTTTATCGTAGGCGGGGTGAACAACCTTTTTGAGGACCTCTCTGCCACGGATGCCCGGGGAAAAGGGAACTCAAATGAGTAATCAGACAGATGGCCGCTTTTATCAGCAGTACTTTACAAAACAGCACGAACTGCTGCGCAAATCCGTTCGGGAGTTTGTCAGAAAGGAAATCGCGCCCCACGTGGACGCCTGGGAGGAGGCCGGCGGCTTTCCCGGGGAACTGTTCAAAAAAATCGGTGACCTGGGCTACAGCAGTGTGGCCTATCCCGAGGAAGTCGGCGGGGCCGGGGGCGATTTGTTCGAGGAAATCGTTGTTAACGAGGAATTGATGCGCGGGGGATCGCCGGGCCTTGTGGCCAGTCTGTTTTCCCACGGCATTGCCCTGCCCCCGCTGATCAAGTACGGCACCCAGCAGCAGAAGGAAAAATTTGTCAAACCGGTGGTGGCCGGAGACCGGGTTGCAGCCCTGGCCGTAACCGAGCCCGGGGGCGGATCAGACGTTGCAAGCCTGCAGACCACGGCCATTCGCGACGGGGATGAATATATCGTAAACGGCAACAAAACGTTTATCACGTCTGCCATCAACGCAGACCAGATCACCTGTGCGGTGCGCACCGGCGAAGCGGGCGCCCGCGGCATCAGCCTGCTTGTCATCGAAGCCGACACCCACGGGTATTCGGTTTCAAACAAGCTCGACAAAATGGGCTGGTGGACCTCGGATACCGGGGAAATCTTTTTTGACGACTGCCGCGTGCCGGTGGAAAACCGGATCGGCGAGGAAAACCAAGGCTTTTACTACCAGATGGAAAACTTCCAGTTCGAGCGCATTGCCATGGCAGTGCAGTCCAACATGATCTCGCAGATGTGCCTGGAAGAAGCGCTCAAGTACGCCGGGGAGCGAAAAGCCTTTGGCAAGACCCTTGCCGGATTTCAGGTCACCCGCCACAAACTGGCGGAAATGGCCACCATGGTCGAGGCCAGCCGGGAGTTCACCTATCGCGTGGCAGCCATGATCAACGCCGGGGAATACAAGGTTGCCGAAGTTTCCATGGCCAAGAACTTCGCCTGCCAGGTCGCCAACAAGCTGACCTTTGACGCCACCCAGATTTTCGGCGGATCCGGGTTTATCCGCGGCCACCTGGTCGAGCGCCTGTACCGCGACAACCGGATCTATTCCATTGGCGGCGGCACGCATGAAATCATGAACGAAATCATTTCCAAACATATTTTGTAAACCATCGTAAAGGAAAGCACCTATGCCAGTTTTCCAGTCCCAAATCAATCCGCAGTCAGAGGAATTCCTGGCTAACCGGGAACACATGGAGGCCGGGGTACAGGAGGTCCGCGACATCGAGCAGCGCGTCCTGGCCACGGCGGAAGCCAAGATCCCGCGCTACCGGAAAAGGGGCTACATCAGCCCGCGCGAGCGACTGAACCTGCTGCTCGACCCGGGCGCGCCGTTTCTGGAGCTCTATTCGCTTGCCGGCTACATGCAGGGAAACGACACGGACGGCTCTGCTGCCGGCGGAACCTGTATCGCCGGTATCGGATATGTCCAGGGCACCCGGTGCGCGGTTTACGTGGACGATTTTCTGACAAAGGGCGGCAGCATTTCGCGGTTTGGCGCGGAAAAACGGATGAACATGCAGCAGATCGCGCTGAACAAAAAAATGCCCCTGATCGTGCTGGCCCAGAGCGCAGGCGGGGATTTGCGGGAAGCCGGCGACATGTTCGGCTACTCCGGGGCCTTTTTTGCAAACCAGGCAAGGCTTTCGGCTGCGGGAATTCCCCAGATCACCGTGGTTCACGGCAGCGCCACAGCGGGCGGGGCATACCAGCCGGGATTGTCCGACTACATCGTCATGATCCGCCGCCAGTCAACTGTCTATCTTGCAGGCCCCCCGCTGCTCAAGGCCGCCACCGGCGAAATCGCCACCGACGAGGAAATCGGCGGTGCCGAGCTGCACTGCGAGGTTTCCGGGGTATCCGACTACCTGGCGGAAAACGACGCGGACGGCATCCGCATTGCCAGGGAAATCGTGGCCAAGCTGCACTGGAATAAAAATATGCCCGGAATTGAGACAGATGATTTCCAGGCGCCGCTCTATTCCCCGGATGAATTGATCGGCGTGGTTCCAGAGGACCCCAAGACCCCGTATGACTGCCGCGAGATTATCGCCCGGATTGCCGACGGATCGGACATCCTGGACTTCAAGCCGGAATACGACCAGGGCACGGTCTGCGCCTTTATCGAGCTGCACGGCCATGCCTGCGGCGTGCTGGGCAACAATTCGCCGATCACCTCGGACGGCTCGGCCAAGGCCGCCCAGTTCATGCAGCTTTGCGAGCAATCCGACACGCCGCTGATCTTTCTGCACAATACCACCGGGTTTCTCGTGGGCACCGAGCCCGAGCGCCTGGGAATTATCAAGCACGGCTCCAAGATGATCCAGGCGGTGACCAACTGCACGGTCCCCAAAATCGCGGTGATCGTGGGCGGCTCCTATGGGGCGGGCAACTATGCCATGTGCGGCCGGGGCATGGGGCCGGATTTCGTATTTGCCTGGCCCCGCAGCGTGGTCTCAATCATGGGGCCGGCCCAGGCGGGCAGCGTGCTGCGACAGGTGGCCCACGCCCGCATGGAAAAAATGGGCCAGGTGGATGAAAACTTCCTGGACCAGATCGAGGCAGACACCCGGCAGGCACTGGAGGAGCGTTCCCACGCTCTTGCCAACACCGCCCGGCTGTGGGACGACGGCCTGATTGATCCCCGGGATACCCGGCGCATACTGGCCTTTGTGCTCGGGATCTGCCGGGAAGCCGAAATTCGAAAGGTCAGGACCAATACCTTCGGGATTGCAAGGATGTAGGGCGGCTCAAAAATACTTTTAATTTCCAATTTGAACGGTTGCGAGATATCTGAGCCGAAATTTTGATTCTGACCCCCAAACTCGAAATCCGAAGCACGAAAACCGAAACAATGAAAAACCAAATGCGAAATGACATAAACGACAATTTGTCAAAGAGGCGTTTTGAATATTTGGTGATTTGATATTCGAATTTGTTTCGGATTTCGGATTTTACCTGAAGGCGTTTCCATGCATTCATTCAGTAAAATCTAAAAAACTTCAAAGTATATACAGACCCATTGGAGACAAATCATGATCAATAAAATTCTGATTGCAAACCGCGGAGAAATCGCCCTGCGGATCATCCGGACCGCCAAAAATCTGGGCTATCGCACGGTGGCGGTCCACAGCGAGGTGGACACAAACGCCCTGCACGTTGCCGCTGCAGACGAAGCCGTATGTATCGGTCCGCCGGCCGCGGGGCAGTCCTATCTGGCGAAGAAAAACATCATCGAGGCGGCCCGGCTGACAGAAGCGGATGCGGTTCACCCCGGATACGGGTTTCTGGCGGAAAATGCCGAATTCGCCCGCGCCTGCGAAGAAGCCGGACTTGTCTTTATCGGCCCGGGGCCCGAAGCCATGGATTTGATGGGCAGCAAGCGGCTTGCCAAAGAAACCCTGATCGCCGCAGACGTGCCCTGTGTTCCGGGATACCAGGGCGCGGACCAGTCAGATGAAACCCTGCTGGCAGAAGCGGAAAAAATCGGGCTGCCGGTGATGGTCAAGGCCTCGGCCGGCGGCGGCGGGCGCGGCATGCGCCTGGTGACAGAGGCGGGCAGGCTGGCGGAAAGCATTAAAAACGCCCGTGCCGAAGCCCTGAGCACATTCGGCAGCGACGAGCTCATCCTTGAAAAAGCGATTGTTGAGCCAAGGCACATCGAAATCCAGGTTTTTGCAGACAACTTCGGCAACGCGGTGTACCTGGGAGAACGGGACTGCTCCATCCAGCGCCGGCACCAGAAAGTCTTGGAAGAAGCCCCTTCACCGTTTGTCGATGAGCCCCTTCGCCGGCAAATGGGCCAAGCCGCGGTCAATGCAGCCAAGGCCTGCGGCTACCGCGGCGCCGGCACGGTCGAATTCATGGTGGATGGGGACAAGAATTTTTATTTCCTGGAGATGAACACCCGCCTGCAAGTAGAGCACCCGGTAACGGAAATGATTACCGGGCTGGACCTGGTTTCCTGGCAGATTCGTATTGCCGACGGCGGGGCCCTCCCCCTGTCCCAGGATCAGATTGCGCTGTCCGGCCATGCGGTTGAAGCCCGCCTTTATGCAGAAGACGCCCGCAGGTCTTTTATGCCGCAGACCGGAAAAGTGCTTGCCTGGCAGGTGCCGCAGCTTGACGGCTTCCGGGTGGACACGGGCATTGAAGCCGGCCAGGAAATAAGCCCTTATTATGATCCCATTGTCGCCAAGATCATCTGCCGGGGTACTGACCGGGATGAGGCGCGCCGCCGCCTGGCCTCGGCGCTTCAGGATACGGTTTTTCTCGGGCTCAACAACAACAAGCTGTTTCTGGAACGCATCATACGCCACCCGGTATTTGCCGGGGGGCAGGCGACAACAGCCTTTATTGAGCAGCATTTCAAAGAAGACATCAGCATGGCCGAAGACGCCCTGTCTGCAAAAACCCTGGCCCTGGCGGCAATGCTCATCTATCAGGGCGCTTCGCCCGCAGCACCTGACACCGACTGGCACACGCCCGCGCCGTACAGGTACAGCTTTAAACTCAGATGCGATGAAAAAGACCACGAGGTCTTTCTTGTCAAAAAAGGCGAACAATTTACAGTCACCACGGCAGACAATGAAGTGGTGCTCCAATGGGCCGGGGCAGACGGCAGGAGTGCTGCCTATATCGATCAGGGCGTGCGCAGGCGGGCCGGGTTTGCTTTTTCTGAAAACCGGCTCTATCTCGACGACGGCAGCGGCCATTTCACCTTTGAAAACCGTACCCTGGAAATCGCCGCTGCAGACGACGCTGCGGGCTCCGGAGAAATATACTCGCCCATGAACGGCGTGGTTGTTGAAGTTTCTGTCAGCGAGGGCCAGACTGTTGAGGCAGGCCAGACCATGGCGGTTGTGGAGGCGATGAAGATGCAGCATCAAATTCCTGCCGCCCGAAGCGGCACCGTGGAATCAATTCTGGTGTCTGCCGGGGACCAGGTCAAGCCAAAGCAGTTGCTGGTCAAGCTGGCCGCAGAAGTAACAGAAGAACAAGGCGCATGAATTCATCAACTGCTCCGGTCTTTCCGGCGACCGGTTCACGGCCGCAAAAGAAATGGTGCAGGGCGTTTTCACTGACATATTGAACAGAATTATTTCTGCTTATTTTTGATTTGAAACAAAAGCAATAAAGGATGACAATATGAGTGAGGAACTTTTATACGAGGTGAAAGATCGGGTTGCCTGGCTGACCATCAACCGGGAAGAAAGACGCAATTCCATCAGCCCGCAGGTCGTTGAACTGTTCCAAAAGCGCCTGGACGCTGCCGAAGCGGATGAATCCGTGCGGGTAGTCTGTATAACAGGCGCCGGCGCCAGGGCCTTTTGCTCGGGCGCGGACCTGGGGGGCGCCGGCGGGGAACCCGCCGAAAACCCGGAAGAGGCCTATGCAGACCTGTTAAAGCGCATTACCGGCTTTCCCAAGCCCACTGTGGCCCGGGTCAACGGCTACTGCCTGGCCGGCGGCACCGGGTTCATGCTTGCTTGTGATATCGTGATGGCTGCAAACACCGCCAAGTTCGGCACGCCCGAGGTCAACGTGGGCCTGTGGCCCATGATGATCGGCGCCCTGATTTTCAGAAACGTGCTGGACAAGAAGGCCATGGAAATGATCCTTCTGGGCGAAAAACTCAGCGCCCGGAAGGCCCTGGAAATGGGCATGGTCACCCGCGTTGCGGAACCGGAACATCTCGATGACGAGGTAAATGCCATACTGGAGAACTTAAGCAAAAAGAGTCCCATCGGGATGAAAATCGGCAAGCAGGCTTTTCATCAGATGCGGGACATGCCCTTTGAACATGCCCTGGATTTTCTTGTCGGGCAGATCAAAACGATTTCCGGCACAGAAGATGCCAAAGAAGGCATTACCGCTTTTATGGAAAAGCGCGAGCCGGAATTCAAGGGCCGGTAACAGGCCCATCCCATCCACCGGGCATCCGGTTTTTGTCCGCCACCAGGCAATGGAGGAAAGCTCATGGAAACAATCTGCAACGATCTCAAGGCCGAGCACGAGGAACTCGAAGGCGTTCTCGAGGGCCTGGATGAAAACCAGTGGAAAATGAAAACCCCGTTTTTGAACTGGCGCATCAAGGATGAAATCCGCCATCTGGCCTACTTTGACGACCGGGCCGCACTGGCGGCCACCCGGCCGGATGCGTTTAACCAACACCTGGATGAAGTATTAAACGACTTTGAGGCCTTTGAAAAAACGCTCGAGACCATGGGCATGGACATGTCCCCGGCGGAACTGATGCAGTGGTGGCGCGAGCAGCGGAAAATCATGCTGGGTGCGCTTGCCGGGTGCGACCCCAAAGACCGCCTGCCCTGGTACGGACCGACCATGAGCGCGCTTTCCTTTGCCACTGCCCGCCTGATGGAAACCTGGGCGCACGGCCAGGACGTTTTCGACACCCTTCGGATCCGGCGAACCCCCACGAACCGGCTGCGCCACATCGCCTACCTGGGGACCCGGACATTTGGCTGGACATATGCCAACCGCGGCCTGGCGGTTCCCGAAGAACCGGTCCGGGTGGAAGTAACCGGCCCGTCGGGCGATCTCTGGGCCTGGGGGCCGGAGGATGCTGGAAACCGCCTGCGCGGGCCGGCCGAGGACTTCTGCCTCGTGGTGGTCCAGCGCAGGCACGTGGATGACACCAATCTCAAAGTAACAGGCGATGTTGCCCGGGACTGGATGGAAAAGGCCCAGTGTTTTGCCGGACCGCCCGTGGACGGTCCCAGACCGGGGCAGCGGGTGATCAGTTGATCTCCCCCTGTTGACAATCAAATCTTGATCAGGTATCTGAGGCAGAGGATCAGGCCAAATCATGGGCGACCATGGGACGGAAAGCCACGGATCTCACGAAGACCGCCGGGCTGCCCTCAGGCAAAATCATATGCGCTTCCGGGGGTTCCTCCGGAAAGCGCTTTTTTTTTCAGCAAAACGACAAAATTTAACCATGAACAGGTTTTCCCATGTCATTTCCGCATTGCGGCAGATACCCGTATTTGGCTGCGGCATTTGCCGGTCTTCTGGTTTGGGCTGTTGTGCTGACTGCCGGATGCATGGATAATCAGGATGCAGATTCGGGCAATAAAGCCGGCTCAAACCGAAAAGAAACTGTAAAACTCGTGTACGTGGACTGGGCCTCGGAAAAGGCAAGTGCCCACGTGGTCAAGGCCGTTATCGAAAACCGCCTTGACCGCGAATGCGAGCTGCTCTCCGTTTCTTTAATCGCCATGTGGTAATCTCTTGCCGCAGGCGACCAGGACGCCTCGGTGGCGGCCTGGCTTCCCTCACTGCAGAAACGATATCTGGAGGAACATCGAGCCGAGGTGGAACACCTCGGCCCCAACCTGGAGGGGACCGAAATCGGGCTGGTGGTTCCCGAATATGTGCCGATAAACTCGATTGCCGAATTAAATGCCCATGCCCCAAAATTTGACAATAAAATTATCGGAATTGACCCGTACGCCGGGATCATGGGAAAAACCGCCGCTGTAATAGATGCCTACGGCCTTTCGGCCTTCGAGCTCGTGTCCGGAAGCGGGCCCACCATGACCACGGCCCTTGGAAACGCCATTGACCAGCAGCGATGGATTGTTGTGACCGGCTGGAGGCCCCATTGGAAATTCGCCGAATGGGATCTTACGTACCTGGATGACCCGAAAAAGATCTACGGCCGCAAGGAACACATCGCCACGATTGTCCGCAAAAAGCTCAAGCAGGACATGCCCGAGGTCTACGCGTTTTTCGATAATTTTTACTGGCATCCCGGGGACCTGGCAGAAGTCAAGCTAATGGCACGGGATGAAAACATATCTTATCCGGAAGCCGCCAAAAAGTGGGTGGCCAATCATCCGGAACTTGTGGCGCAATGGATCAAGTAAGCACTTCTCCCGCACAGCGGAAAGCCTTCGCTCTCCCCCTGAAGGGGCGCACGAAAACATGCTGAGCAATAAATTCGAAATCCAAAACCCAAATATCAAAACAAATCCGAATGACTGAACTTCAAAATCCGGTTCCGCAGCAAACCAGACATGCAGAAAAAAAATAACGCCCAAAATACGCCCCCGAAAAAGGAAATCCCGGTCCGGCCCTGGTTCATTGCCTCCATCGCGGTTACGCTCTTTTTGATCATACTTCTGGGATGGAATCTGATTTTTTCGTTCAACCTGCTGAGTTCTTTCAAAGACCGGGAACTGGCTGCGGAACGCAACTCCTGGAAACTGCTGCTGCACGCTGAAACCATGCAGATGACCACCCGTCTGAGCACCTTGAGCGGCAACCTGAAATGGCAAAAAGCCTATGATCAGACGGAACCCGAACTGCAGCAGGCCCTCCGGGAAATCCCCGGGCTGAGCCCTTCTGACGCCATTATTCGCAAGACCGGCCGAATCGAAACCTATCTCGACAATATCCGCCGCATTGAAAAAAAGGCTTACGAGATGGTGAGCCACGGGGATAAAAAAGAGGCGCGCATGCTTCTGGCCGGCTGGCAGTATACAAAGAATCAGCGCGGTTTTGAAAAAACCACGGACGAGCTGATGGATTTGATCCAGCAGCGGATTCAAAAGGAAATCGCCTCTCAAAAAACCCGGGCCCTGCTCATGATCTGCGTAGCCTCGGTCTGCCTTGGCCTTCTGGCCTTTTTGTGGACGGTCACCATCCGGGGCTGGCGAAGCCAGGCCCGGGAAAAAGACCGGGCCAAGGCGGATATGCAGAGAAGCGAGGAAAATACCGCCTGATTTTTAAAAACGCGCCGCTCGGATTTTTGCACTTTGACTCGGAAGGCCGCATTACGGCATGCAATGACCGCTTCGTAGATAGCCTTGGCTCTTCCCGGGAAAAACTGATCGGTTTGAACATGCTGGATTTGCCCGATCAACAGATTGTTTCGGCGCTACGAGATGCCATAAGCGGAAAACACGGATTCTTCAACGGATGGTACCACGCCGTGACCGCTGAAAACGTTATCCGGGCGCGGGTCTTTTTCGCGCCCCTGACCGATGAAAACGGGATTATCCACGGCGGGATGGGAATCGTCGAGGACACAACCGAACACGAACGGATGGCAGAAGAAAAAGCCCGGCTGGAGGAGCAATACCGCCAGGCCCAGAAGGTGGAATCCATAGGCCGGCTGGCCGGCGGCGTGGCCCATGATTTCAATAATCTGCTCTCGCCCATCCTGGGCTACGCCGAGATGCTGGCCTCTGACCCGGGAGCGGGTGACACCCGGCAGAAATTTGCCGAAGAAATTCTGTACGCCGGCTCCCGGGCCCGGGATCTGGTGCGCAAGCTCCTGGCCTTCGGCCGCAAGCAGAGCATGGAATACGTACCGGTGGACATGAACCACGCGGTAAGCAATTTTGAAAAGCTGCTGCGCCGCACCATCCGCGAAGACATGACACTCGAACTCAGCCTGTCACCAGATATTCCCATGGTCAAGGCAGATATCGGCCAGATCGAACAGGTGATCATGAACCTGGCGATCAACGCCGTAGACGCCATGCCCAACGGCGGCAGACTGACAATCGAAACCGCGGCGGCAGACCTGGATGATACGTATACGGCCGCCCGCCCGGATATCCGGCCCGACCGCCATCTCATGCTCGCTGTCAGTGATACCGGATTCGGAATGGATGAAGAAACCCGTACACTTTTGTTCGAGCCGTTTTTCTCCACCAAGGGAGAACAAGGCACCGGCCTGGGACTGTCCACGGTCTACGGCATCGTCAAACAGCACGGGGGAAGCATCTGGGCCGACAGTGAACCGGACGCGGGCACCGCGATGAAGATTTTCCTGCCGGCTGCAGACGACTGCACGGCGGCTGAAGACAATACCCGGCAGGACACCGAAGGCAGCTTCAGCGAAGGCTCAGAAACCCTGCTGCTGGCAGAAGACGACCCTCAGGTGCGGGAACTCGCACATGCCGTACTCACGCGGCAGGGCTATACGGTCCTGGCCTCGGAAAACGGGGACATTGCAATGAAAGTAATGGCGCAGCACGAGGGCCCGGTACACCTTCTGCTGACCGATGTGGTCATGCCCGAAATAAACGGCAGGGAACTGTTTGCAAAAATCGCGAAAAAACACCCTGGCCTGAAGGTGCTTTACATTTCAGGATACACAGCGGACGTGGTCGTCAACCGCGGCATCCCGGAAAAAGGCGCGGCCTTTCTCCAGAAACCCTTTTCCATAAAGGATCTGACTGCCAAAGTCCGGGAAGTGCTGGACCGGGAAACGGATCAAAACGCGGATTCATGATCCAGAACTTTTCGGACGGTTCTTGCCATTTCCGTCCTGTCCACCGGCTTCATGAGCACGCTGTTTACTTCCTCGCCGGCGCCGCTGACTGTGAATTTCTGATTGTATCCGGTACACAGAATCACCGGCAGATCCGGACGGATTTTCTTGACTGCCTGTGCCAGTTGCTCCCCGGTCATGTTCGGCATGGCCATGTCTGTGATCAAAAGATCAAATCTTGCGGAGTTGGCCTGAAACGCGGCCAGCGCTTCAGTGCTGCTGGTTCTCGGGGTCACCTGATATCCGAGCCGCTCCAGGTGATGCTGCTGAATTGCCACAATCGGCTGTTCATCGTCCACCAAGAGAATGTGTTCCGTGCCGGTGGGCAATGCCCCGGCGGTCTCCTGTTCCTGTCTTTGCTCCTGTTTGGCAAGCGGCAAGTAGACGTAAAACGTGCTTCCGGTCCCGGGCTCGCTGTTCACCGCAATATGGCCCTTATGACCGGTTACGATGCCGTGGACCACGGAAAGCCCCAGGCCCGTGCCCGTTCCCTCTTTCCGGGTCGTGTAGTACGGTTCAAAAATCTTTTCCAGGTATTGCTTCGAAATGCCCGCCCCTGTATCGCTGATCGAGATGCACACATAATCGCCCGGGCCCAGCTCCGGAAATTTCCTTTGAACGTCTTCATTAAAACGGACCGGTTCCACGGAGACTTCCAGTGCCCCGCTTTCCTCGGGCATGGCCTGCCTGGCGTTGGTTACCAGGTTGACAATCACCTGATGAAGCTGGGTGGGGTCCGCGTGCACTATCAGCTCCCGGCTGCAAATGTCCTCCCGAACCTCGATGGAGGCGGGGATGGTGGCACGAAGCATTTTCAGCGCCTCCTTGAGCAGCGGGGTAATCGGGATTGAGTCAAAGCCCTGCTCTTCCTGTCTGCTGACAGCCAGAATCCGCTTGACCAAGTCCCTGGCCCGGTTTCCGGCTACCAGGATCTGGGAGAGATTTTTGTGCAGCAGACTTCCTTCAGGCACCTCGTCAAGGGAAAGTTCGGTAAACCCGATCACGGAGGAAAGAATATTATTGAAATCATGCGCGATACCGCCTGCCAGTGTGCCAACCGCCTCCATCTGCTGGGCGTGACGAAGCTGTGCCTGCAACTGCTCTCTTTCCTGTTCGGCTTTTTTTCGCTCGGTAATATCCCGGGAAACGCCTGAAAAGGATACGGGCCGCTGATATTCATCCCGGTGCAGCAATGCATTGATTTCCATCCAGGCCACTCCGTTGTCCTTTCTGCGGTGCTCCCCGGCGATAAAAACGCGGTCCGTATCACTTTCACCGGAGATAACGCTGCCAAAAGCCGCCATCACCTGCCTTTTCCCCTCCGGGAAAAAGATATCATCCAGGCTGGCGCCGATTGCCTCCTCCGGGGTATATCCCAGAAGCCGCTCGATTGATTGGGAACAATACGAAAAGCTCATTGTTGTGAGATCAAAGGTCCATATCAGATCATTGGAGGCCTCGACCAGCAGCCGGTATCGCTGCTCGCTTTCCAGGAGCTTTTTTTCAGCCTCCTTTTTTTCCGTAATGCTTCTGGCAATGCAGACCAGCTCCAGAATGCCGTTTTTTTCTTCCACCACCATATTTCTGGCAGACAGCCATTTCCACGCACCGGACCGGGTTTTTGCCCTGAATTCCACAGTCAGGCGGCTTACCTCCGCCTCCGGCGACTGGCCGAATTGCTGGAAAACCTCGGATACGGCCTCAAGAATCCCGCTTACATCATCCGGATGAACAAACGGTTCAAAAGATCTCCCCTCAAAGGCTTCCTGCGGATAACCCAGAATGGTTTCGCAGTTCGGGGAGATATAAACAAAATTGCCGCTTTGATCCACGGAAAAAACCAGGTCCCCTGCGGCTTCAATCATCAGGCGGTAACGGTGTTCTGAATATCTGATCTCCGCTTCGGCCTGTTTGCATTCGGAAAGTTGTCTTTCCAGTGCTTTTACCCTTTGTTCCAGGCTTTCATCGGAAGGCTTCGAGGTCATAGTTGCATCCCCGGAAAACTTTAATTTCAAACCCAAAAGCACCTGAATCTCTGTAATGCCCCGTGATGTTATCAGGTTACAAACGAGCATGATCGGATTATAGCGGCTGACAGGACGGATATGCAATGACTAATAAACTTTTGCGCCCGCCGGGCTGTTTCTATTGCCGGAAAAGCTCGCTGGACACTTGCCCGGAGACCCTGGTAAAACAGAACCCAAAATATCTGCGGAAGCAAAGACAGGCTTCTACCCATTCGCCGCTGTATTGGGGGAAACCCAGAGTCAATAGCCGCCGCCGTGATCTTTTTTGACCTGCTCGCGGTCGATTTCACCTTTTGCTGTTTTGGGCAGGGCATTGGCGAACTCGACAAACCGGGGTTTTTTGTAACGGGCGATCCGCGCGGCCACGTATTCGATCAATTCCGCGGCTTCCACGGTTTTTCCCGGGGCCGGCACGCAAACGGCCTTGATGGCCTCGCCCCACTGCCGGTCCGGCACGCCGATCACGCTTGCTTCGGCAATCGCGGGATGCCCCCGGATCACGGCTTCGACTTCCGCCGGGTACACGTTTTCCCCGCCCGGCTTGATCAGCTCCTTTTCCGCCTTGCGCCGGACGTACCAGAGGTAGCCGTCTTCGTCAAACCGCCCCGTATCGCCGGTGTGGTGCCAGTTGTTCCGAAAGGTACGGGCGGTATCATCATCCCGGCCCCAGTAGCCCAGAAAAACCGCGGGGCCGCGAACGCAGATCTCGCCTTCCCCGCCGGCGGGGACCGGGTTTTCATCATCATCGAAAAGGGCCACGTTTGAAATCACCGTCGGCTTGCCCGCACTGCCGGGCCTTTCGTGCCTTGGCGCCCAGGTGACGGCCATGGCCTCGGTCTGTCCGAACCCGGAAGCAAACTCCACGCTCGGCGCAATTTCCCGGAACCGTTCCAGGTTTTCCGGGTGATCCAGTCCGCCCACCCGGCGCAGGCCGGACAGATCCATGCCGCCGCCGAGTTCGTGGTACTTGTCTGTCATGCGCTTTAATATCGGGGCAAAGTTATGAAACGTGGTGCCCTTTTCGGCCTCAATGAGCCTGAGGGCCTGTTCCGCATCAAAACGCGCCAAAACGACATTTTTGCCCCCGGCGTGCATGGTGGCCGTCAGCCGGGCCAGGCCCGCGATATGGAAAAGCGGCAGAATGCAAATATGGCAGGTATCCGCATTGAGCCCTTCCCCTGCCATCATCGCCAGGTTGATGGCGAAAATGTTGTGCTGGGAAAGAACCGCCCCCCGGGGTCTGCCCTCTACGGCAGCCGTGTAAATGATCACAAAGCCGCTGTGCGCATCCGGATCCGGTGCTTGCACATCCGGACTTTCCGCGTAAAGCGCCTCAAAAGGAACAAATCCGTCCGGCACCGTCCGGCCGCCCATGGCATACAGATTCTTTACGCCCGTTTCCGGCTGCAGATCGAGCACGCGCTGGCGATCCTCCGGACCGGCAAAAACACCGGCCGGCGAGCAGTCGCCCAGCACATAAGCCACTTCTGCGCTGGTAAAGCGCCAGTTCACCGGCACCACAATTGCCCCCATCCGGGCTGCGGCACCGTAGAGGATAACGAATTCATCGCAGTTCTGCGCCACCACGGCCAGCCTGTCTCCCGGGGCAAAACCCGAAGCAAGCAGCCCGGCGGCAAGCCTGTCGCATTTTTCCCTGTACTCCCGGTTTGTCAGCCGGGTTTCTCCAAAGACAAGGCTCTCCCGATCCGGGTACAAGGCGGCGTTGCGGCGGATAAAATCATAGACCGTATAATCCCTGAGCCCCATACTTTTTCCCCCGTGCTGTCAAGCGTTTAACTTTCGACCAGCAATTTCTTGATTTCATCCATCTTTTCATCCAGCGTCTCCGGGGCCAGGGTCTGGCGGCCCGCCATATAATTCTGCGCCAGGGCAATATAGGCAATGGCCCCGGCCCTGATGCGCTCTTCCTGGCCCTGCCGTCCCTCCCGGGTCTGTGCGGGCACGCCGGAAACAAAGGACCCGGCCGGCACCCGGGTGCCCTCTTTGACCACCGCCCCGGCGGCAACCACGCTTCCTTTTCCGATCACCGATTTGTCCAGGACCGTGGCATTCATACCGATAACGCAATTGTCCTCCACAGTGCATCCGTGAAGCACCGCCCCGTGGCCCACGGTCACGAAATCCCCCACGTGGACTTCATCGGTGGGCGTTGAGTGCAGCACGCAGCAGTCCTGAATACTGGCGCCCTTTCCGATGCGGATGGGAGAGAAATCGCCCCGGACGGAAGATCCGGGCCAGAAGCTGGAATATTGGCCCACCTGCACATCGCCCCTCTGGGAAGCTGTCTGATCGTTATAAACGGTTGCCGGAAACCCGGGCATAATCCCTCCTGAAACATTATTTGCGGTTTACACGCCGTTCATTTAATATTACATAATACAAAGATCTTATACATTGTTTTCAGCCCGTTCACAAGTTTACCTTTACGCACGGAAGGTTTTTGGTGTAAAATGCATTTAAAATGCATTGACAACCTTTTTGTTTCATTTCTCGGATAACGCTTTTAGCAACAAAGGAGGCAGGCATGACGTTTCGGAAAATCGAACCAACCCCCTCGGCCCATAACTACCAGCTGCTGATCAAGCACATCCTCGAAACACCGCTGATCTATTCCCCGGATCAGGAAATCATTTACCGGGACCAGCAGCGCTATACCTACCGGGATTTAAATCGAAGGATTCACCAGATGGCCAACATGCTCTCCTCCCTGGGCGTCGGTCCGGGAAGCACCGTTGCCGTGATGGACTGGGACAGCACCCGCTACCTGGAATGTTTTTTCGCCATTCCCATGATGGGTGCGGTTCTGCACACCATCAACATCCGCTTATCCCCGGAGCAGCTGATCTACACCATCAACCATGCAGAAGACGACGTGATCCTGGTCAACGAAGAATTTCTCCCCATGCTCGAAGGGGTCAAGGACAAGTTCGAAACCGTCAAGAAGATCATCCTGCTGAGCGATACCGGCAACACCCCGGAAACCTCGCTTTCCCTGGAAGGCGAATGCAATGCCCTTATGGAGAAAGCATCCACAGAATACGAGTTTCCGGACCTTGATGAGAACACCATGGCCACTACCTTTTATACAACCGGCACCACCGGGCTGCCCAAGGGTGTTTTCTTCAGTCATCGACAGCTGGTCATGCATACCTACGGCATGCTAGCCAACATGTCGGCCTATGACTCCCATGCACAGATTTCCTCCAGTGACGTCTACATGCCCATGACGCCCATGTTTCACGTGCATGCCTGGGGGGTGCCCTACGTGATGACCCTGCTGGGCGCCAAGCAGGTCTATCCCGGCAAATACGAGCCCGAGATGCTGCTCAAGCTGATCATGGGCGAAAAGGTAACCATTTCCCACTGCGTGCCCACCATCATGCACATGCTGGTTTCCAGCCCGGCCATCAAGCAGTTTAACCTGACCGGCTGGAAGGTGATTATCGGCGGATCTGCGCTTCCGCGCGGACTGTGCAAGGAAGCCCTGGACCTCGGGATCAACATCTGGGCGGCATACGGCATGTCAGAAACCTGCCCGCTTTTGACCGCTGCCAACCTCAAGCCGCACATGCTGGAATGGAGCCAGGAGGAGCAGGTAAAAATGCGCTGCCGCACAGGCCGGCCCGCCCCCAACGTATACCTGCAGATCTGGGACCCGGAAGGAAACGCCCTGCCGCATGACGGCCAGAGCACCGGGGAAGTGGTGGTGCGCGCACCTTGGCTGACCCAGGGCTATATCAAGGATCCGGAAAAAAGCGAAGAACTGTGGCAGGGCGGCTGGCTGCATACCGGGGATATCGGGTACGTGGACACGGAAGGATATCTGCAGATCACAGACCGGCTCAAGGATGTTATCAAGAGCGGCGGGGAATGGATCTCCTCGCTGACCCTGGAGGATATCATCAGCCAGCACCAAGCCGTCAGCGAAGCCGCGGCCATAGGGGTGCCGGACGAAAAATGGGGGGAACGCCCCATGGTCATGGTGGTGCTCAAAGACGATTACAAGGACAAGGTCAGCGAGGACGAATTCAAGGACTTTTTCATGAAGTTCGTGGACGCAGGCGAAATCCCCAAATACGGCGTGCCCAACCGGGTGCAGATCGTTGACGAAATCCCCAAGACGAGCGTGGGCAAAATCGATAAAAAGGAAATCCGCACCAAGGTCTCCTCCTGACAAACCGCAGTCTGTTCAGGCGCGTAAATCGGCCGTCCCGGGACAAAGATGCCCGGGGCGGCTTTTTTTTAACGCCGGATGTCGGGTCACCGGCCCGGATCCCGCAAAACCACCTGAAACACTGACCGCGCAATCATGCGCTCCTCGTCTGCCGGGATCACCAGCGCCTTTGTCCGGCTGTCATCTGCATGAATCCAGCCCGCCTGACCGCCGGTCACGGCGCGATTTTTATCCGCATCCAGCAGCAAGCCCAGGTCCCCCAGCGGGGCAAACACCGCCTCTCGCACCCGAAAAGCGTTTTCCCCGATGCCCCCGGTAAACACAACCGCATCTGCGCCGGCCAGGGAAAAGAAATAGGCCCCGAGATACTTGCGCAGAATATGGACAAACATGTCAAAAGCAATCCGGGCCCGCGGATTTCCCGCATCCATTTGCGCCTCGATTTCCCGCATATCCCGGCTCACCCCGCTGATGCCCAGAAGTCCGCTGCGGGTATTTAAGGTCTCCAGGATGTGCTCAACCGACATGCCGGTTTTTTCCATGATATATGGAAAAACCGCCGGATCGAAATCCCCGGACCGGGTTCCCATCATCAGGCCTTCCAGCGGCGTAAACCCCATGCTCGTATCCAGCACCCGCCCGCGGTCAAAAGCCATGATGCTGCTGCCGTTTCCCAGGTGCGCGGCAATGATTTTCAGCCGATCCGGGGGCTGTCCCAACTGCTTTGCCGCCTCCGCCGTTACGTATTCATAGGATATGCCGTGAAAACCATAGCGGCGGATCCCGTATTTTTCATACCACTCCATGGGCACGGGATAAAACCGGGACTTGTGCGGAAGATCATAAGAAAAGGCCGTATCAAAGCAGGCAGCCATTGGCATTTCCGGGAGAACCTCCCTGCAGGCCTTGATGCATGCGACGTTCAACGGGATGTGCAGCGGCGCAAGCCCGGTGAGTTGTTCCAGTCCGGCCAAAACATTATCGCTGATGATCACCGGTTTTGAAAACCGGGTCCCGCCGTGTACCACCCGATGCCCGACCATTCCGATTTCCGCGGTCCCGCCCGGCAAACCCGAGGCCTCTGTGTTAAGAAATGTAAGGATCCGCGATACGGCGTCTGCATGATCCGTGCAATGGAATCCCTCCCGGAATTGCGCCAAATCCGGGTGATTCTGAATCAACACCGCCTTGGATCCGCTGTTCCCGATACCGATATTTTCCACCCGGCCTGCGGCCAGAAGCCTTTCTTCGGGCATGGAAAAAACCTTGTATTTCACCGAAGAACTGCCGCTGTTGATCACCAGTACATCCATTTGCCCTCCTGAAGTACTCAGACCAGCTCGGATTGAAACCGCCGGGTCATCCGGCGTTCATAAAAGCTCGGAAAAAGACGGCTGATCCAGTAGCCAAGCTTTCCCACGGCGGTTAACACCAGCAGGTCCCGCTGCCTTACAGCACCGCGGAAAATTGCTTCTGCCGCGGTTTCCGGTGTTTCCTGTTTTCCCACAAAAGACTGGGGGCGGTCGGTTACCTGCCCGTTGCCACCCAGTGCGCGGTCCTGCAGATTGGTCCGGATAAACCCGGGGCACACAATCATCACATGCACTCCCTGGCCGCGCACCTCGGCTCGAAGCGAGGTAAAAAGGCCGTGCATGGCATGCTTGCTGGCGCTGTAGCCGGTCCGGCCCACCAGTGGGGTTACACCGGCAATGCTTTCATTGACAATAATCATACCGCGACGCGCAATGATGCTGTCAATGGCGGCCTTAGTGCAGTAGAGCGACCCGAAGAAATTCACATCCATGACCTTTTGGTAGACCTCTGCGCGGGTATCCACGAACCGGCTTCGCTGGGTGATGCCCGCGTTGTTAAACAGCACGTCAATTCCGCCCATCCAACGTATGACCGCATCAATGGCAGAATCGCAGTCTGATTTGCGCGTCACGTCACAAGCAATTGTCATCACCGGCCTTCCGGCTGCTTGAAATTCTGTTTCGCATCGGGCCAGCGAATCTTCTTCCATATCCAGCAGGGCCAGGTGCGCCCCGGCCTCTGAAAATCTGCGGGCAGTTGCCAACCCGATACCGCTGGCCCCGCCGGTGACGACCACAACTTTATCCGCAAACCCGCGTTTTCCCAAAGCCCGCTCCTTTATTGTTTCATAAAAAAAGGAAAGGGCGAACACACAGGTTCGCCCCTACTTTTGAACTGACGAAATCCTGCATGCATCCGGATCCGTGGATTCTGAATCCGGCGGCAGCGGGATCCGCGTAAAGATAAAAGCCGTGACCAGGCCGGCAACGATGTGCCACAGGCCCCACCAGGCCACAAGAATGGCCATGCCGCCGAGACCTTCGAAAAAATTAAATACCAGCACCAAGCCCAGGGCCGAATTCTGGATCCCCACTTCAATGCAGACCGCACGGGCATCAGCTTCTTTCAGCTTTGCCAGCCGTCCGCTCCAGTAACCCAGGTTCAGGGCCAGGGCATTGTGGACAAACACCCCGAAAACCACCATGCCCACGTATCCCAGGAAATACTGCCAGTTTGCCGCAAGCGCGCCGCACACGATCAGGATGAAAAAGACCAGGGCGAATATTTTAAACGGACGGCGGACCCGATCTGCCAGGCCGGGAAAGATCCGGGTCAGTATCTGGCCCAGGATCAATGGAATGCCCAGGATCACGAAAACCGTGACAAACACGTCCATGGGGCTTAAGCTGACCGATCTGAGGATTTCCGCTGTATCCGGGTTCAGGCCGCCCCACAGGGACAGATTCAGCGGTGTCATAAAAATCGCGGCCATGGTGGAAATTGCGGTCATGGTGATGGATACCGCGCAGTTGCCCTTGGCCAGGTAAGTCATGATGTTGGACAGATTTCCTCCGGGACAGGAGGCCACCAGGATCATGCCCAGTGCCATGGACGGGACAGGCTGCAGTATAAGTGTCAACAGGAAGGTAAAAGCGGGAAGCAGTATGAACTGTGCAGCCAAACCGATGCATGGCGCCCGCGGCGCCACCAGGATCCGCCTGAAATCATCAAGCTTGAGATCAAGGGAAACCCCCAGCATCATCAGGCCGATGGCGGCGTTGATCACCATGAGCCCCTGGGGACTGAAATTGAGCCGAACCTGGTCGATCGCTGCGGGATCCATATGCACCTTCCTTGATATTATGCCTTATATGCCCCCACATTGGCCAGGGCCATGCTGCCCGGGCTCACCGTGGTGGGATCTGTCATCACGTTGATGCAGCAGACCTTGCCCGAGGCAAAAGCCGCCTCCAGGGCGGGCCGGATTTCTGCGGGATCCTCCACGAAAAAGCCCTTGCCGCCAATGGCTTCCACCATTTTGTGATAATCCACCCGCCCGATCCAGGTGCCGGCCGAAATGGCGTGGCCGATGCGGATTTCCTGGCTATGCCGGATCATGCCCCAGCCCAGGTCATTGGCGATGACCACTACCACGGGCAGGTTTTTGCGGATGGCGTTTTCAAATTCCATGAAGTTAAACCCGATGCTGCCGTCGCCGGAAACCAGCAGGACCCGGCTTTCCGGGTACTTGAGTTTTGCCGCGTTGGCATAGGGCAGCCCCACTGCCAGGGATCCGTAAATTCCGTAGTCCAGGTAGCGCCCCGGGGTATTGATGCGCCGGGTCATGCCCATCCAGGTGGTGGTGTCCCCGCCGTCTGCCACCACAATATCCTCCCTGCGGTCCATGAAAACATCGACTTCCCTTGCCAGGCGCATGGGGTGAATCGGGGCGTGATCACTGGTCCAGTCTTTTTCCGCGGGCTCCTTGCCGTCCTTATCCGCGGCCCGGAGTTTTTCGATCCAGCCGGAAAAGCGGTTTTTCATGTCCCCGGAAAGCCCCTCCCGCTCAATAATCCGGTTGCACGCGGCCAGGTACGCTTTTACATCGCTGACCACAGGCAGGTCCACCTGCCGGTTCCGGCCGATTTCCTCTTCCTTGATATCCACCTGTACAATTTTTGCATCCGGATTAAACACTTCGCCGAACATGTAGAACAAAGAAATTCGGGTGCCGAGCACAATCACCAGGTCGGTTTCCAGGTATGCGGCAAAAGCCGCTCCCGGGCGTATTGCCAGGGCGCCTTCAAAGCACAGGGGATGATCGTCGGCAACCGTGCCCCGGCCGGTTAATGATGTAAACACCGGCATGCCGGTGTTTACGATAAAGGCCGTGAGGGCTTCTTCCGCACCGGACTGCCAGGCCCCGCTGCCGGCGATCACCACGGGCTTTTCCGCCCGGTTGATCATATCCAGCATGGCCCGGGCGCCTTCACGGTCCGCCGTCCGGGAGTCGGGCATAGTGTCCGGGGTCCTGGCCGCGCTTCGGTCCACCCGGGCATTTAACACGTCCACCGGAAATTCCAGGTAAACCGGGCCGGGCCGTCCGGCCGCAGCGGTGCGGAAGGCCATGTCCACGTATTCCCACACGCGTTCGGGCTTGTGGCAGACCAGGGTCTTTTTCACCATGGGGGAAATCACGGCTTCCTGGGGCATGTCCTGCAGATCCAGCCTTTCCTTGTTATCCAGGCCCACGCACCCGGCAATGAGCACCAGCGGGGTATTGGAAAAAAAGCTGCTGGCAATCCCGGTCAGGCAGTTGGTAAACCCCGGACCGGCTGTCACCATGGCCACCCCGGGAGTGCGGGTCATTTTCCCCCAGGCCTCGGCCATGAAGGCCGCGGCCTGTTCATGACGCGTGTCAAAAAGGGTGATGCCCGAATTTTCAAGAAACTGGTAAATGGGCGTAATGTGCCCGCCGCTTAAGGTGAAAATATATTCCACGTTTTTTTCAAGCAGGGCTTCAGCCACGAGTTGTCCGCCGGAAACAGATGACCCGGAATCAGATGACATGAGCAAACTCCTTTTAAGATGTTTTTTAGAATACCGTTCTAAAAATGACTATTATTTTATTTTTGATAACTTGTCAATAGACAAGCCCGGCAAAATCCGTTAAAATAAACACATTTCACCCTGTAAGAAAGGAACTATCCGAAATTTTAACGGAAATTGTATATCTCCAAATCATCTCCTTTATCGGCGGATTCGTGCAGGGTCTGACCGGATTCGGCGTCATGCTGGTGGCCCTTCCCCTGATGGCGATGTTTATCGGCATCAAAACGGCCGTGCCCCTGATCGTGCTGTTCGGCATGGTGATCAATTTGATTTTGATCTTTCAGCTTTCCGGGCATTTTTCGCCCCGAAAGTGGCTGCCGATTGTGATCGCTTCTTTGCCGGGCATACCGGTTGGCGTCTACATCCACAAGTCGGTCTCCCCGCGCCCGCTGGAAATCCTGGTCGGGATCGTCCTGATTGTCACCACCGCAAATACATGGTTCCGCTTCCGGCCCAAACAGGCGCTGGGCCGGTTCTGGGCCTCTGTGGCGGGATTTGCCGCAGGCTGCCTGGCCGGCAGCATCGGAACCTCGGGGCCGCCCGTGGTCATTTACACATCCCTCCAGCCCTGGACCAAGTCGGAAATCAAGGCCACGCTAGTGGCTTTTTTCATGTTAAACGGCTTGGGCGTGCTGGGTTTTTTCCTGCTAAACGGTTTTTTTACCATCCGGACCCTGCAGCTTTTCGGCTGGTGCGCAGCCCCGCTGGTGCTCGGAGTCCTGGCCGGAAGCTTTTTTTACGGACGGATCAATGACGAACATTACAGAAACGTCGTGCTTTGGCTGCTGGGTGTGCTGGGCCTGCTGATGCTCTTTAAGGGATAGCGACGAATACGGATCCGCGACTTCAGTGCCCCCACAGCCGGCGCTGCCATAAAATCACCATCGAGAACAAGAAAACCCCAAACAGGACCAGGCAGGTACCGGCCAGGCTCCATCCCCACCACAACGGCACATTGAGAAAAAACGTCAGCCCGCCCACAACGGGCACTGCGAAAATATTCATAAATCCAATCTCCCGGGCTGCCGGAGAGTCCAGTTCCGGGTCCACCACGCGCAAAAGCAGCAGGCCGCAGGAAACCGTGCCGGTGACCACGCCATACATGGCAACGATTCTTTCCAGCCGATAATCAGACAACCGCGTCCCCAGAACCACCACCAGAACCGTGGTCAGTATCCCGGCGGATATGGCCATCAAGGCGATGGGAAGCGCATGCTGCCACACCACAAGCAACTCGATGCCGCAGCCGGTGGCAACGATCAGGTAATCAATGGACATTCCCGTAATCCGACGCTGGAGCCCCGGATCGGTCAGGCGGGCAAATCCGGTTATCCCGGTGAGCCTGCGCAGGACAATGGCCACCACCAGCCCGAAAAGAAAGAAAAAGCCCCACAGGATGCCTCCTGCATCCGGGGGCGCCCACCAGGTCAGCCCGAGCATCAGAAAATAGGTGACCAGGTAGGCCAGTCCCACCTGGGCCAGATGAAAGGCCAGGCAGTCCACGTTTGAACTGTGGGTGGTGACCTTGCCGGCGGAACCGGCTTCCTGCCCGGTCGGCAGAATCCCGCGCAGAAAAAACCGGCCCGGTGATTTTTTTTGAAACTGCTTCCTTTTCAGCCCGAGGTTGGCCAGTGGCACGCCCGCGAAAAAGGCGAAAAAAAATCCGATCGCGGCAAAGGTCAGTCCAATGGTGGATGCATCGGCAAACCCGTAGGCTTCCCAGGCCCGGCCCAGTGAAAGCGCCTGGCCGGGTCCTTCGTTAAAGGCCAGAGGCACCAGGAATCCGAAACTCTCAAACAAATCTGTGCCCGCCAGTGCGAAGAGAAAAACAAAGCCGGCCCCCACCAGGGCCTGGAGCGTAAAGGTCGCTGCCTGGAGCAGGGCCATCCACGCCGATCCCCGGAACATCACGGCTTGTCTGCCCGCTGTACCGGGTTCAAAGGCCGGCGGGGTAAGCCCCACGGAGATAAAGGAGATATTGAAAAAGTGGTAGGCAAATGCCTTTATCAGGTCTGCATCCAGGCCGAATCCATGCAGGTTGATCACCCCGAGCCCGATAACTCCCCCGATCAGACTGGCGGGAAAAAGCATTTTCTGAAGAAATCCGACCCGGGCCCGCAGCAACACGCCGGCAAGCAACAGGACAGAAAAGAAACCGAACAGCAGCAGGGGTTCAAAGGCAAACGGCGGCGTCATTTACAATCCCTTCGTTTGTGCTCCATGTGATACCCTCAGGGGTGGAAAAAGCGGTTTGTCACCTCCAGCAGGATCTTTTCCCGCCAATCCGGGGGCATGGCATCGAGGACCTCGTTGACCGCAGCAGTGCGCTCCGGGAGTTTTCCGTCTTGCATGCCGGCAAGCGACATTAACGCGTCCACGTTGTCCAGCATGTTTTCTCCCTGCTTTTCCATCATTTCCTGTACCCCGGCGAGAAGCGCTCCCGAGGGCAGGGTTTTGGCATTTTCCACGCTGTCTGCCAGGTCGGCGGCAAATTCTTCAGTTTGCCCCGCGTTGGAGAGATTGACGGAAAGATGGATATTGGCCGGGGTATTGTCATAGGAAAACGAGGGCTGGATGTACCATCCCCGGATCCGCATTTCGTCAATGATGTGAAAAATATTGACCTGGTCGGAGGAAAATGAGAGCAGGGTCATTTCCGGTCTGCCCAGGATGTAAAGCTCCGGGACGGCTTCAATGGCCTGCCGGATTTTGCGGGTGGCTTCAAGTTTCTTTTCTGCAAAGGCCAGGTATTTTTCATCCCCCACGTAATGGAGCACGGCCCAGGCAGCGGCAAGCGGTCCGCCGCTTTTAGTGCTCTGAACCGTGGGATTGATCATGGTGTAGCCCAGCCACCGGGAAAAGGCAAACATCTGGAATTTGCGCAGCCCGGGATCCCTGTAAAGGATGACAGAGGCGCCCTTGGGCGCGTATGCATACTTGTGCAGATCCACGGACAGGCTGTTCACTCCGGGCAGGGAAAAGTCAAAATCCGGCACCGAACAGCCCAGCCGCCTGAAATACGGCAGGAGAAAACCGCCCATGCAGGCATCCGTGTGAAACCAGATCTTGTTTTTCCGGGCCAGTTCCGAAAGCTCGGCAATCGGATCAATCACCCCCTGGGTATAGGTGGGGGCGGATCCGGCCATGAATATGGTGTTTCCGGTGATGTGCTTTTCAATTTCTTTTGCATCCGCCTGAAAGGTCCCGGGATTCACCGAAACGGTCCTTGCGCGGATGCCGAAATAGTGGGCGGCTTTGTGGAAAGCCGCATGGGCGGTGCTCGGCAGGATCATTTCCGGATTTTCGATCTCCGGGCGGTGCCGGCGGTAGTAATCCCGTGCCGCCTTCACCGCCAGGAGAATGCTTTCCGTGCCGCCGCTGGTAAAGTTGCCCACCACCTGATCACCGCCCCGCAGGTGGGTGCGCATAATGGCGACCAGGTCGTTTTCCAGCCTCAGCAGGCTGGGATAAACCGTGAAATCCAGGGCGTTTTCCGTTAGAAACCGGTTGTAGACCTGTTTGGCAAAATCCAGGACCTCGGCCCCGGGGTCGAACACATAGCCGAACACCCGGCCCGAAGCCCAGTCCACGTCGTCTTTTTTGCATTCATCCAGCCGCTCAAAGATTTCCCTGCCGGAGACCCCGGTATCCGGAATTTTCATGTCACCCCCTGAATCCGACATAAGCCTTTATTTGGCGTTTAAATGGCTGTACTTGGAAAGATAGCGCACCGGCGGTTTCAGGGCGTCCCTGCGGAAGGGTTCCGCGAGCACCTGTTCCCCGCCCTGAATTTTTGCATTGATCACACAGGGTTTTTCCGCGGCCACGGCCTCGGCAACCGCCTGGGCGACATCCTCCGGGCTTTCCACCGTGTATGCAGCCGCGCCCATATCCCGGGCGATCTGGGCGAAATCCGGATTTTCGCGCAGGTTGGTCCCAAAAAACCGGTCATCATAATAATCGATCTGGTTTTTCTTTTCCGCGCCCCACTCAAAATTGTTTGCCACCACCGCGATCACCGGGATATTTTCCCGGACCGCGGTCATGACTTCGGCAAGACCGGAAATGCCCCAGGCGCCGTCGCCCTGGAATGCAAACACCGGCTTGTCCGGCCTGCCGATTTTGGCCCCCATGGCCGCGCCATAGGCAAATCCGCAGTTGCCCCAGCTCAGCGCGGCGATATGCTGGCGAATGTCGTTAAACGTGAAATACGCGTTGCACATGGAAGAGGTATTGCCAATGTCCGTGGAAACAATGGCGCCTTCCGGCATGGCTTCGGCCAGGGATTTTAAAAATGCGCGCGGGTGCATGGGCGTCTGCGAAACCGCAGACCAGGAATTGAGTTCTTGCGCCCACTGATCTTTTTCGCGCGCAATTTCTGCAAGCCGTTCTTTGGCCTGCACAGGGCCGCCCATGGCCGATTTCAACGCTGCCAGCAGCTCCGCCCCGTATTCCCTGACATTGGCCGCACTGGCCACGTCCACCTTTCTGCCCAGGCCCAGGGCACGCGCATTTGCGTCCACCTGGATAATTTTCGCCTGTCCGGGCCAGTAATCCATATCGTACTGGGGCAAAGTGCCAAACGGCCCCAGGCGACAGCCCAGGGCGAGCACCACGTCGGCCCCGGACAGCATCCGCATGGCCGCCTTGGACCCGCAGTACCCGATGGGCCCCACGGCCAGTTCATGCCCGGCCGGAAAGGAATCATTGTGCAGGTAGCTGTTGACCACCGGGGCCTTCAGGTATTCGGCCAGCGCGCGGGTCTCATCCAGAGCGTTTCCCTGGCTGACCCCGCCGCCGGCGATGATGACCGGATATCTGGCGTTTGCCAATAATTGCGCGGCTTCCTGTATGGCCTGCCGGGAACCCGGCCCCCTGCTGATCTCCAGGGAAGGATAAATCTCATCGGTGAGTTCGCCGTAGAAATAATCCCTGGGGATATTGAGATGCGCCGGTGCATTTTCCAGCTTGGCCATGTAAAAGGCCCGCCGTGCCAGCTCTGCCATGCGTTCCGGCCGGTTGACCCGCACCTGGTAGGTGGTCTGCTCCCGGAACCACCCCATCTGGTCGAGCTCCTGGAAGCCGCCGTTGCCGATTCCCATGGAACCCGCCTCCGGCGTGATTGCCACTACCGGGGAATGGGCCCAGTATGCCGCTGTAATTGCGGAAACGAAATTTGCCGCCCCCGGACCGTTCTGTGCAATGCAAGCCTGGGGCCGTCCCGTCACCCGGGCCAGTCCGTCTGCAGCGTGTGCCGCGGCCTGCTCATGGGCCACGGACACAAACCGGATGCCTGCTGCGGGAAAAAGATCCAGCGCATCCATGTAGGCCGATCCCACGATTCCGAAAACCGTGTCCACGCCTTCGGCCACGAGGGTTTCCACCAGGGCTTCGCTTGGCGTCATTTTGGTTCCTGCCATTTACTTCCTCCTGATACTGTCGATTAGTTTATCTACACTGTATTGAAAAAAAGTATCAAAATCCTCGCTTTCAAGCATTGTGCCCCGCAGCTTGCGCATCTGGATCAATCCGTGCAGCGAGGCCCAGAAAAGCATGGCAAAATTGCCGGGATAATCTTCGACAAAAACCCCTTCGGCAGCCCCCCGGGAAACGGTATTGGCAATGTTTTCCAGGATCATGGCCCCTTTGGAATGAATGGTGCGCTTTTCATTCTCGGAAAAAAAGACCTGCGGGGAGGAAAGAAAATAATTGATTACGTCAAAATAATCCTTGTGCCTCCGGCTGAACCGGTAATAGGCCTCTGCGCCTTTTTTAAGCCGCTCCCGGCAATCCGTAATGCCCTCTGTCTCGGAATTCACGTATGCGTGCAGGATTTCAAGACCCTCCTGTTGAAGTGAGGCAAAGATTTCCTCTTTGTTTTTGAAATAGAAATAGATGGAGCCGATGGAAAGCTCGGCCTTCCTGGAAATCTTGTTCACCGAGGTCTTGGAAAACCCTTCCTTCAGCAGCAGCGCTCTTGCGGCATTTAAAATCTGGGTCCGGCGCTGCATTTTCTCCCGCTGTCTTCTTTCCTTCTGTCCCATATACCGATTTCTTTTGAAATGATTGACGCTTTGGCCTACAATTCCATGAGCTGCCCGCCGGTCACATTGACGGCCTGGCCGGTGATATACGAAGACGCATCCGAGGCCAGAAAGGCCGCCAGCTCGCCGACTTCCGCAGGATCGCCGATCCGGCCCAGGGGGATGGACTGACACATTTCCTGTTCCCGCGCTTCGGGTGTGGTGTTGAAAAACTGCGCCTCCAGGCCGAAGCGCCATTTTTCAATATCGGTCATGATCTGGCCCGGGCACACGGCATTAACGCGAATGCCGGCACCTGACAGCTCTTTTGCCATGGTCTTGGTCAGCATGATCACCCCGGCCTTTGCCGCGGCATAGGCGGAATTAAACAGCGGCGGCACCTTGCCGGCCCGCGAGGCGGTATTGATGATGCATCCGCCGCCGTTTTTTTTCATTACCGGGATCACGGCTTTAGACACCCGAAAAACGCCGTGAAGATTGATATCAATGGTTTTCATCCAGGCGGATTCGTCATAATGCTCCACATCGCTGGGCACGCCGAACGACGCCCCGGCATTATTGCAAAGCACGTGAACCGCGCCGAACTGCTCAGCCACGAAGTCCGCCATTTCCGCCACGGACCGGGTATTACTCACGTCCACGGCAACCGCCCGGCAAAGCACACTGTAATCTGCTGCCAGCTGCTTTGCAATTTCCTCCATCTCATCGGAACCGGCCGTACTCACCTGGCCTTCTTCCTGACAGGCCTTTCCGAGATCAGCAATTGCAATATTGGCCCCGCATTCGGCCATCTTTCTGGCAATGGCATAGCCGATGCCGGTTTTTTTCCCGGCGCCCGTAACGATCGCGGTCTTTCCCTGCAGGTCCGTGTACATTTGCACTCCCTTGTATATATTGAATAGGTCTCAATTTTAGAATTATATTCTAAATTCGAAAAAGTCAAGATTCTTTTTTTGCAAATCAGGTGGTTGATGAGTCTATAAAAAATCTTTTTTACAGGCCGTGTTAAGTGTTAAGTTTTAAGTGATTAAATATTTAAGTAAAATCAAAAACTTATCATTTTATTGTCTGGCGGTTATAACGGTTTCAGGACTTCCAAGGAAACGCCTTTTTCGCGTCGCCGATCAGCCAAGGCGCTTACGGATTTCCTTTGTTGCAAAAATACCGCCCTGGCGGGATAAACAGCTTTTTACGAAACCGTCAGGTGGTTTATATTTGAACCCCGGGGATTTTGAAGCCTTTCGCGGGCATATTGGTGGAATTGTCGAGGGATCGGAACAGGGTCGGGACGGTGGGGATGATTTGTGAGATGCATTGAGCGCGCCAGCGGTCAGCATTCGAACAAACTATCCCCGCCGTCCCGACCCTGCGAAAAACCCTGAAGCCCCGATTTTTTTGCAGTACCCAACGGAATTGAAGCGCAACAGCAATTAACCGCCAATTCTTTATCGGGATCGATTTTTTTCGACTTCGATCCCGATACCGATAACGATTTCGATAAAAAGGCGGACAGGTCATTTTTCCAGAAACCCCAGCAGCCACTGGAGCCGGCCCGGCTTTTTGGAAACGGCGCCTTCCGGGCAGATCTCCAGGCAGCAGTAGCACCGGATGCAGGTGCCGTAATCGTATTGCGGGACCGGATTGCCGTTTTTTGCCGAACCGATCGCGCCGGCCGGGCAGATCTTTTTGCACTGATAACAAAGCGTGCACGCATTTTTGTCAGGTACCGGCCGCTCCACAAAAAGATCCCTGAAAGTCCGGGTATTCAAGGGCCACCGATCCGAGCCGGCAAACGCGGAATCGCCGGCAGCCGTCACGAAATCCCGGACCTGCAGTTCTTCCACGGATCGACCCACCACCTCGATGTCTTCCGGGCAACGCACCCCGTAACCCCTTTTGAACCCGTTGACAATCGTGGGCACCTTTTCGGTATCCAGCCCGGCCAGCCGGGTGGCCACATAATCCACGGCAATCGCGTCCGTGCCCGCCAGCACGGCGCCCACTTGCCGGGGACTGCCGGCCTGGCCCGGGCCTTCCCCCTCCAGGGTAACTATGGCATCCATGATGTGCAGCATGGGTTTGGGCGGATCAAACCCAAAGGCCGCGGCCCCATAGAGATCAAGCAAAAAATCGGAAAAATCCGCATGCACAGGCAGGCGCAGATGCATCTTGGATTTTTCCATGCCCGGCATGGCACCCAAAAGGAGCTTGACCGCGCCAGTGATATACGTGATGCCATGGGTTTTCAGCTTGGGCAGGCAAAGGATCATATCCGCATCAAAATACGCCGCGGAAATATCAATATGCCTGAACCGCGCAGCAGCTTCAAAGTGCAGGGTGCGCACCTTTGACGGATCGGCGACTTCAACGTTTTCCGCTTCCACCACGGCCGCATACCCGGTTTTTTTGATCACCCGCTGCAGCGAATAAACAGCCGGGGAATCCACCAGCACCGGCGTGCCCCCGTAGCGCCTGACCAATCGAACCGCGGCCCTGAAAAATTCCGAATGCGTGATAACGGCCTGATCATCTTTTGCCACGGTCAGCAGATTCGGCTTGACCGCGACGCGGGCCCCGCAAAAGCGATCCGGGGCAAACCCGATATCCGAAAGACACTGTTCAATCGCCCCGCAAACCGCATCCTGCGTGTAGGTACCGCATTCTGCAAGTGACACTGGCGCCGGCATGGCATACTCCTTTCTTTCCGGCTGTCCGCGGATCCGGCCGGACCCGGAACCCGGGTATAATAATTTGACATCAGGGTAAATTCAGGATATCAATTTATATGAATCATGGCAAATTCGCGGATTGCCCTTCGCGGCGCCGCCGCCTCAGCCACAGACTTCCCTGTACTGCAGAAAACAAACTGGACCCGGAATGGACGCATCCACGCGAAATTTTTTTAACAAAATTGCCAGGGCCGGCTCGGTCAACCCGTTTACAGACGAGCATACCGAACTGGAACTGGAAATCAGCGGACTTTCGCCCGAGGCCTCGCGGAGTGAGCGGACCGAAAAAATATTTTACGAACTCGAAAAACGCATCTCCCAGCTTACGGAAAAGGGCCACGGCCACATCAATGCCTTCAAGGGCGAGGACAAGGAATTGATGCGGCGCGTGTTCCTCTATGAGCTCTTCTACCGGTTCAAGGACCAATACGACCAGTTGATCCAGAGCCAGATCGTGGCCGGGGACACCCCCGTGCGGATCCCGTTTTTCAACGAGGTACATGAAGCCATGGAAGCGCGGGGGTTTAACGAAGAGGAATTCAGGCATTACTTCGCCCTGGCCTTTCAGCTCAGGCGGGCGTTTTATTTCATCGACCGGGGCCTTGTGGGCAACAGCCCGTCCATGAAACACCTGCGCCTGTCATTGTGGAAAAACATATTTACACACAATCTCGAACTTTACGACCGCTACCTGCGAAACCGGATGGAGGATTTCTCCACGCTGCTGCTCGGAGAAACCGGCACCGGCAAAGGATCGGCGGCACTGGCAATCGGCAGGTCCGGCTATATCCCGCTGAACAAACGCTGGAAAAGCTTTACCGAAAGCTTTACCCGGTCCTTTGTCTCTTTGAACCTGTCACAGTTTCCCGAAACCCTGATCGAATCCGCGCTGTTCGGCCACAAAAAGGGAGCGTTTACCGGGGCGGTGGAAGACTACCAGGGCGCATTTGAATCCTGCAGCCCTTACGGCGCCATCCTGCTCGATGAAATCGGCGAGGTTTCCGAGCCCATCCAGATCAAACTGCTCCAGGTACTCCAGGAGCGCATCTTCACGCCGGTGGGTTCCCAGAAACAAAGCCGATTCAAGGGCCGGGTCATCGCGGCCACCAACCGGCCACTGGAAGACATCCGGGACCGGAAAATCTTCCGTGATGATTTCTACTACCGCCTGTGTTCGGACGTAATTACCGTTCCCCCGCTGCGCCGCCGTATCCAGGAGAACCCGGAAGAACTCGACCTGCTTTTAAACTTTACCGTGGAGCGCCTGGTGGGAAAGCCGTCGCCGGAACTCGTGGAAATGGTGCGCAACGCCGTGGACCAGGAGATGGGCGAGGACTATCCCTGGCCCGGCAACGTTCGGGAGTTGGAGCAGTTTGTCCGCAGGATCCTGCTGAAGGGCACCTACAGCGGAGAGCCCGCCTTTGTCAGCGGGGAACTCGACCGCCGCCTGATCACAGGCATTGAACAGGGCAACATCAATGCCGCTTCCCTGATGTCGGGCTACTGCTACCTGCTTTACCAGCGCCACCACAATTTCGAGGAAGTGGCCCGAAGAACCGGCCTGGACCGCAGAACGGTCAAGAAATACATCCAGGACTGGGAAACCGCGGATAACGAAGAAACCGTTTCATAACGAGCCTACGGGGTTTCGCTGTGGTATTGCTGCAGCGATTTGGTGACCGGTTCACCGCTTCTGCGGGCGGCAATGCCCTTGGCCGCGGCAGTGGCCGCAGCCGTGGTCGTGATGTAAGGCGCCTTGAACCGGATGGCGGTCTTGCGGATGTAGGAATCATCCTCCTGGCTTTCCCTGCCCGCCGGGGTATTGATCACGAGCTGGACCTCACGGTTCTTGATGGCATCCACGATATCCGGCCGGCCGTGGCCGAGCTTCTTTAACACCTGTGCGGCAATGCCGTGCGCTGACAGAAACGCCTGGGTTCCCTTGGTGGCGTAGATGGTAAAACCCAGGTCTGCAAACAGCCGCGCCGGCTCCACGACACTGCTTTTGTCCGGGTCGGCCACCGTGATCAGAACGCTTCCTTCCACGGGCAGCGGCGACTGCGTGGCTTCCTGGGCCTTGAAAAACGCCATGCCGAAGGAATCGGCAATTCCCAGGACCTCTCCCGTGGATCTCATCTCCGGCCCCAGCAGCGGATCCACCTCGGGGAACATGTTAAACGGGAAAACCGCCTCCTTGACCCCGGCATGGGAAATCATGGGCCGCTGGAGGTTGAAGTCCGCCAGTTTTTCGCCCAGCATCACCCTGGTGGCGATCCGGGCCATGGCAAAACCGCACACCTTGGAGACCAGGGGCACGGTTCGCGAGGCCCGGGGATTGGCCTCCAGGATATAGACCATGTCGCCGGAAATGGCATACTGGATGTTCATCAACCCGACCACGCCGAATTCCACTGCCAGCCGCCGGGTATAATCGATGATGGTCTCCACGTGTTTCGGCGGGATGCTTACCGGGGGGATCACACAGGCCGAGTCCCCGGAATGGACACCGGCCAGCTCAATATGTTCCATGACCGCCGGCACGAATGCGTCGGTGCCGTCGGCGATCGCATCGGCTTCGGCCTCAATGGCCGATTCCAGGAACTTGTCAATCAAAACCGGGCGCTCTTCGGAGACCTCCACGGCTGCAGCCAGATACCGCTTTAACATCTGCTCGTCCATGACGATCTCCATTGCGCGTCCGCCCAGTACGTAAGAGGGACGCACCATGAGCGGATAGCCGATCTTTTCGGCAACCGCCAGCGCCTCCTCAAAAGAGCGGGCCATGCCCGATTCCGGCTGCGGAATGCCGAGCTTGCTCACGATCTGGTGAAACCGGTCCCGGTCCTCTGCCGCGTCAATGGTTTGCGGGGAAGTGCCCAGGATTTTCACGCCCGCGGCCTCGAGCTGGGATGCGATATTCAGGGGGGTCTGCCCCCCGAACTGCACGATCACGCCCTCGGGCTGCTCCTTTTCGTAAATGGAGAGCACGTCTTCGGCGGTCAGGGGCTCAAAATAAAGCTTGTCCGAGGTGTCATAGTCCGTAGAAACGGTTTCCGGGTTGCAGTTGACCATGATGGATTCATAGCCGGCCTCCCGCAGGGCAAATGCCGCGTGCACGCAGCAGTAGTCAAACTCGATGCCCTGGCCGATGCGGTTGGGCCCCCCGCCCAGGACCATGATCTTCTTTCTGCCGGTTACCGGCACCCGGTCTTCGGCATTGTAGGTGGAATAATAATATGCGGCATCCTCCACCCCGGATACCGGCACCGCGTGCCAAGCCTCGGTCACGCCCAGCATCTTTCTTCTGTCCCGGAGCGCGACCTCGTCCGTATCGAGCAGTCTGGCCAGGTACCGGTCTGCAAACCCGTCCTTTTTGGCCTGCACCAGCAGCTCATCGGGTGGCAGCTGTCCCCGGTACTGCAGGATCTGTTCCTCGGTGTCCACCAATTCCTTCATCTGCCGGATAAACCAGGGATTGATCCGGGTCAGTTCAAAGAGACGGCTGATTTCAGCCCCCTTGCGGAGCGCCTCGTACATGAGAAACTGGCGCTCGCTGGTGGGCGTGGCCAGCATGTCGAGTAATTCGTCCAGGGTTTTTGTGTTAAAATCCCTGGCAAAACCCAGCCCGTAACGGTTGATTTCCAGGGAACGGATCGCCTTCTGAAGAGCCTCCTTGTAATTCTTGCCGATGCTCATGACCTCGCCCACCGCCCGCATCTGCGTGCCGAGCTTGTCTTCGATCCCGGGAAATTTTTCAAAGCCCCACCTGGCGAATTTTACCACCACATAATCACTGGATGGAGTGTATTGCGCCAGGGTGCCGCCCCGCCAGTAAGGGATCTCGTCGAGCATCAAACCGCCGGCCAGAAGCGCGGATATAAAGGCAATGGGAAAGCCCGTGGCTTTTGATGCCAGGGCCGAGGACCGGGAGGTGCGGGGGTTGATTTCAATCACCACCACCCGTCCCGTTTCCGGGTTATGGGCAAACTGGATATTGGTGCCGCCGATGACCTCTATGGCCTCCACAATTGCATAAGAAGATTTCTGGAGCCTGTCCTGCAGCTCCCGGGAGATGGTCAGCATGGGCGCGGTACAAAAGGAATCGCCGGTATGGATGCCCATGGCATCCACGTTTTCAATAAAGCAGACCGTGATCATCTGATTTTTTGCGTCCCGTACCACTTCAAGCTCCAGCTCCTCCCAGCCCAGTACCGATTCCTCCACCAACACCTGATTGATATAACTGGCGGCAAGCCCCCTTGCGGCGATTGTCCGCAACTCCTCGACATTGTAAACCATGCCGCCGCCGGTGCCGCCCATGGTATAAGCCGGCCGGATAACCACCGGGTATCCCAGGTCCGCGGCAACCGCCTCTGCTTCTTCCACGCTGGTAACCGCAAGGCTTTGGGGCATCTCGATGTCCAGGCGGTCCATGGTCTCCTTGAACGCGGTACGGTCTTCACCGCGGGTAATGGCCTCCACGTTCACCCCGATCACTTTGACCTTGAACCGATCCAGCACTCCCGAGCTTGCCAGTTCGGAAGACAGGTTCAGGGCGGACTGGCCCCCCAGGTTCGGCAGCAGCGCATCCGGGCGCTCCTTGTCAATAATCCGGGTCAGGGTCTCGACGTTTAGCGGCTCAATATAGGTCACGTCCGCCATTTCCGGATCGGTCATGATGGTGGCCGGATTGGAGTTGACCAGCAGGATCTCGTATCCCAGCGAACGCAATGCCTTACACGCCTGTGTGCCGGAATAATCGAATTCGCAGGCCTGACCGATAATAATGGGCCCTGATCCGATAATCATGACTTTGCTGATATCCGCCCGCTTTGGCATATTCACTCCTTTATCTGCAATCTTTTGATGTTATTTTTCAAGCTTGGCCCGGGGATGTCTTACCCGGCGCCCCTATCGCCGGATCTCCCATCCCTCACCACTCATTACCCATTACTGATCACCCATCACTAATAATAACTGCTGCCGTCCCAGCAATGGGTGCACAGCTTTTGCTTGGGCAGACCGATGGCCTCCACCATGTCTTCGAGCCGCTGGTATTTCAGGGAGGTCAGTCCGAGTTTCTCCCGGATCTTTTCCACCATATCTTCAGTCTTTTGCGCGTCCGGATCCGCATACCCGTGGATGCTCTCTTCGCGCTCCCGTCCCTCCAGATCATAGATTGCCTTGCGCCCGGCAAGATCCAGGGTGGAACGGGATGTGGAAAAGTTTAAAAACAGGCAGGGATAAACCAGGGTGGGACAGGCAATCCGCATGTGGACCTCTTTTGCGCCCGCATCATAGAGGATCCGGACGTTGTCCTGTAACTGCGTGCCCCGGACAATGGAGTCGTCACAAAAAAGCAGGCGCTTGCCGGAAATCAGCGCGGTGACGGGAATGAGCTTCATGCGCGCCACCAGATCCCGATCCTGCTGGTTCTGAGGCATAAAACTGCGGGGCCAAGTGGGCGTGTACTTGACAAAGGGACGCATGTAGGGGATTTTCTTTTCATTGGCATAGCCGATGGCGTGTCCGATGCCGGAATCCGGTATGCCGGAAACCGTATCCACCGGGGTGTCATCATCCCGGGCCATGGCGCGGCCGCACCGGTAGCGCACGTCCTCCACGGATATCCCCTCGTAACTGGATGCCGGATACCCATAATACACCCACAAAAAGGCACAAACCTGCATGTGATCTCCCGGCGGGCTAATCGTCTCAAAGCCTTCGGGCGTGATCAAAACGATTTCCCCGGGCCCCAAATAATGAACCACCTCGTAGCCGAGATTGAAAAACGCCGTGGTCTCGAATGTCACGCCATAACCGCCGTCTTTTTTGCCCAGCACCAGAGGGGTGCGGCCCAGCCGGTCACGGGCGGCGTAAACCCCTTTTTCCGTCAAAAGCAGCATGCTGCATGAACCCTGCACCTGTGCCTGGGCGCTTTTAATGCCGTCCACGAAATCTTTTCCCTGGTTGATCAGCATGCCCACGAGTTCGGTGGGGTTGACCTCGCCTTCGCCGGCTTCGGAGAAATGAATGCCCCATTTGAAGGCATCGGCTGCGAGCTCGGCCCGGTTGTTGATCTTTGCCACCGTGGCAATGCCGAAAGTCCCCAGATGGGATCCGATAATCAGCGGCTGGGAATCATTGTCGCTGATTACGCCGATGCCCTTGTTTCCCTCCAGGTGCGGGAGCTCGGTCTCGAATTTCGTCCGGAAATAACTGTTTTCAATATTCTTAATGGCCTTTGCCATGCCCCTGCTGTTTTTCACTGCCATTCCACCCCTTTTGGTGCCCAGGTGGGAATGATAATCCGTTCCGTAAAACAGATCCATGGTGCAGTCCGACTTCAAGGCGCATCCGAAAAGTCCACCCATATCTGCCAGTTCCTCCGTGCCGCTGTAAAATGGTTTTGTTCAGCAGGGATTTTTCCGTCTGGATCTCCCCGGCTTATTCTATTTACGGGTCTCTGCCGCAAATGGCAAGAGCGGATCTTAAAAATCGGCTTTGGCGATCCTTGGCCTTCGATATCGTATGGTTTGAATCTGTTCAACATTTTTATTATACTCGGGGCAGAATAGATATCTGCATAAACAGCAAAACCCCATAAGGAGGAGATCATGGCACTTTACCTGGTTCAGCATGGAAAGAATCTGTCAAAGGAAATCGATCCGGACCAAAGTCTGTCCGAGGAAGGCACCAGAGAAGTGGAGCGCATCGGGGACACCGCGCAGTCTTACAACGTCCTGCTGGGCCGCATTCGACACTCCGGAAAAAAACGGGCGCAGCAGACCGCTGAAATATTTGCCCAAAAACTCGGCGTCACCGACGTTGCAGAAGCCGAAGGCCTGAAGGCCCTGGATGATCCCGCGGAATTTGCAAAAACCCTCAACAACGGAGAAAACCTGATGCTCGTGGGCCACCTTCCCTTTATGGAGCGCATGGCTTCCTATCTGACAACCGGTTCGACAGACTACACGGTATGCAAGTTCCAGAACGGCGGCATCATCTGCCTGGACAAGCTGCCGGAATCGGATTACTGGGCTGTCATGTGGGCCCTGATGCCCCGGATCGGCTGATCCGCCGGTGATGCATAAAACATTGTATTGATTTCATGCCCAAATTTTGGTATACTATTATTTTTGTACAAAGCGGTACTTTTTAATTTGCATATTTCCATAAACCCCTGAGAACCACCCACGAAGAAAACAAATTTCACGAAGAAAAATTATATAAAAACAATTCCTCCGTGTTCTTCGTGGTGCAGATAAAGCATGCGCTGTAATTTCAGCCGCGATGTATAAAAAAACAGCGGTCCGGGACTGAGAAAGCGCCGGGCCCTGCACTGGATCCGAAGACGGCAGTCTGCGGCTGTATTGGTTTATTCACTGAAGAAAAAGGAAGATCTGCATGGACTTGGAGGTGTTGCGCAAAAAGCAGCCGGCTGAAGTGGACCTGGAGCTCGTCGGAGCGCTCATCGCCCGGACCCAGAAGGAAAACGGCGAAATTCCATGGCACCCGGGCGGCAAAACGGACCCCTGGGATCACGTGGAATCCGCTATGGGGCTTGCCATCTGCGGATATCTCCGGCAGGCCCGCCTTGCCTATCAATGGCTCGCAGACGGCCAGCTTTCCGACGGCAGCTGGTATGCCTCTTACCAGGACGGCATACCCCTGGATAAAACCCGGGACACCAATGTGACCGCTTATATCGCCGTGGGCGTATATCATTATTACCTGATGACCGGAGACCGGGATTTTCTGGAGCAGATGTGGGATCCGGTCAGTTCGGCCATCGATTTTGCCATCGGGCTGCAGGCCAAAACCGGGGAAATCTACTGGGCCAAGAATCCGGACCTGGAAATCGACCCCATGGCCCTGTTGACCGGGTCAAGCTCCATTTTTATGAGTCTCAAGTGCGCGCTGGCCGTTGCAAAAGAACTCGGCATCCGACGCGAAGACTGGAAAATCGCTGCCCTGAAACTGCAAAAAGCCATCGGCAGCGGATATCACCTTTTTAATATTGCCAAGTCCCATTATTCCATGGACTGGTTTTACCCGGTTCTGTGCGGCGCATTGACGCACGAAGCCGCACGCAAACGCCTGGACCAGTACTGGAAAAAGTTCGTGGTGGAGGAAATGGGGGTGCTTTGTGTTTCCAACCGCCCTTGGGTCACGATTGCCGAAACCTGTGAGCTCGTGCTTGCGCTGGCAGCCACGGAAAATGAAAATGTCGGCGAAATTGTGTTTAACTGGATGCACGAACGCCGGTTCGAGGACGGAACCTACTGGTGCGGGTTCACCTACCCCGACATGGTCATCTGGCCGGAGGAAAAAATTACCTGGACCAACGGGGTGCTGCTTATGGCAGCAGACGCCCTGTACCACCTGACCCCGGCCAGCCGCCTGTTTAACCAACGATTCTGGCAGCAAGCGGCTGTGCTGGAATAAATCCGCTCACTGTTATGGATTGTTTCCTTGCGAAAAGAACATCGGCCCTATTTTGTCAAACGCGTTTTTCTGAATTTACAAAAATTATATACAAGGTATTTTATCAAGCCCCAGCTTGATGCACTAGGACGGGGGTTTACGTTTGTCCATCCCTGGAACATCAAAATTTTCGGCGCCCCCATCACCATTGGAAGTCACGCCAATATCCTGACCACCTCGGACAACAAGGTGCGGCTGACCGTCTGGCCGGAAAAAAAGGGGATGGGAAAAATCGCCATCGGCGATGCCTGTCTGATCTGCCCCGGGGTCCGCATCAGCTCGGCCGCGGAAATTGTGATTGCCGACTCCTGCATGATGGCGAGCAACACCTTTATTACGGATGCGGACTGGCACGGCAGCTATGACCGGGTACGCACCCTCGGATGCCCGGAGCCCGTATACATCCGGGAAAATGCCTGGCTTGGTGACGGCGCGATCGTGTGCAAGGGCGTAACCATTGGAAAAAACAGCATTATCGGGGCAGGCTCGGTGGTCGTGCGGGACATCCCGCCAAATGTGATTGCCGCTGGCAACCCGGCAAGGGCGGTACGCGAACTGGATCCTGCAGAGCCAATGGTCACCCGGGCTTCCTGTTTCGCCGAAACGGCGGATATGGAAGGGGAGCTCGACCTCATGGACCGGGAGAACCTGGCCGGCAACAGCCTGCTCTACTGGCTCAAGACGGTGGTCGCACCGGGAGACAAAGATTAAATCCGAAATTCAAATATCGAAATTCGCGCAAAGCATCCCATCGGGACAAACAAATCTGAATTTTTAAATTTTCAAAAGGCCAACCTGAACTTGTCTTTATATTCTGTTTTGGTCATTATGATTTAGGTGATTCAGTATTGTTTCGAATTTCGGATTCCGTGCTTCGAATTTTTACCCGGATCATATGAAGCACTTGAATATGAACACATGATATTGATGTTTTCTAAAAAACGTATGAGATGAGGCATTATGGCTGCGGAAAACGATATCGTATTAATCTACCACGAAGACCAGCCCCTGGTGTTTGCCCGGGTGGAGGATATCCAGCCGGATGTCAAAAAAGACTGGTATCACATCAAGCTGATGCTGCTGCAACTGCCGGTCCAAGTGGTTACCTGGATTCTGAAGGACGACTATATTAACGGCGCGGAATTTACCATGGGCGGCCGGCGCATGCGCCTGGAAAAGGTGGCGCCGCCGGAGCCGGAAGAAAACCTGCCGCAGGAACACGGAGAAGAGAATTCCCGGGAAGAATCCGGCAGCGATGCATCCGGGCCGGAGGATTCCCGGGAGGACAAGGTGATCTCCCTGAAAAACCGCAAGCCCAAATCCGAATAGCCCCGGGGCAGTCCGCCGTTTTCGTATGAAAAAGCAGATCGTTATCTCGGCATCCAGGCGCACCGACATTCCGGCCTTTTACATGGACCGGTTCATGGCCGGCATCGAGCGGGGGCATTTCATTGTCAAAAACCCGTTTAACCGGGAATCCACTGTGGTGCCGGCAGGGCCCGAGGACGTGCACACCATCGTGTTATGGTCCAAGGACTTCGGCCCCTTTCTCACGGGCGATTTCGGCCGGCGGCTTTGGCAGGCCGGCTACAACCTGTTTTTTAATTTTACGTTAAATTCCGACAATGATGTACTGGAGCCCAACATCCCGCCCCTGTCGCGCCGGCTTGACCAGGCCGCAGCGCTGTGCCGGCACTATGGCCCGCAAACCCTTCAGTGGCGGTTTGACCCGATCTGCTTTTACCGCACGCCCCAGGGCGAGCAAAACAACCTGAACAGCTTTGAACACATTGCAGAAAACCTGGCCGAAATTGGCGTGGGCTGGTGCGTAACCAGCTTTGCCGACATTTACGCCAAGATGCGCAGGCGTACTGCTGCCATGGCCGGTTTTAAATGGATCGATCCGCCCATGGACCAAAAAATCAGCATATCGCAGCGCATGCAGCAAGTGCTTGAAAAGCTCGGCATGAACCTGTATACCTGCTGCGAAAAGGAAGTGCTGGAAGCGCTGCCGCGGGATGCGAAAATTTTGCCGAGCGCCTGCATCCCGAACCGGTACCTGGTGGAATTGTTCGGCGGCAATCTTTCCTTTCAACAGGATGCAGGCCAGAGAAAACAACAGGGATGCGGATGCATGACCGCCCGGGACATCGGGGGGTATGCGGACCAGCCCTGCTATCACAACTGCCTGTATTGTTATGCAAATCCGAAAGCCGGAAACTGATGTGAAATTTTCCGGATACGATAAATTCAAAACAGATGAAACTCGTAAATACCAACTTTCATATCGGACCTTTGCAGATTGCCGATCCCACCGTGATGGCGCCCATGGCCGGTATTACGGATTCGCCCTTTCGCAGGATGATCAAGAAAAGGGGCTGCGGACTGGTGTGCTCGGAAATGATCAGCGCAAGCGGCCTTTACCACGATTCCGGAAAAACGTTTGGCATGCTGCGGCATGCAGCCTGTGAAAAACCATTCAGCGTGCAGATTTTCGGCGCAAAACCGGATATTATGGCAAAAGCCGCGCAACTGGCCCAAAAAGCGGGCGCAGACATCATAGACATCAATTTCGGCTGTGCGGTCAAAAAAATCATCAAAACCGGCGCGGGTGCGGGATTAATGCGGGAACGGCAAAATGCTAAAGCCGTTATCCGCGCCGTCCGTGAGGCCGTGGACATTCCCCTGACCGTTAAGATCCGCAGCGGGTGGGACACTTCCGGAGAAGATGCCGTGGACATTGCCAAAACGGCACAGGCGTGCGGAGTGGATGCCGTGGCCGTGCATCCGCGTACAGCCGGGCAGAAATTTTCCGGCAAAGCTGACTGGCGGATTATCGCGGCGGTAGCCCGGGCGCTTTCCATACCCGTTATCGGAAACGGGGATATCCGGCAGCCCGAAGACGCCCTGAAGATGATACGAGAGACCGGCTGCGACGCGGTGATGATCGGAAGGGCGGCAATCGGAAACCCTTGGATTTTCTGCCAGATCCACGATCTTATTGCCGGCCGGCCGCTTACGGCGCCGGACCTGGAAATGCGTTTTTCCGGGATAAAAGAATACGTGACGGATATGATTGACTGCTACGGTCAAACCCATGCCTGCCGGCTCATGCGCAGCCGCCTGGGCTGGCTGCTAAAGGGGCTGCCCGAGGCCAGCCGGTACCGCGAAGCCATCACCGGAATAACCGCGCCCGCGGATGTCCACGCAATTCTGGCGGATTATCAGGAGCGGCTCTCCGGGCTTTGCCGGACCACGGATTCCACGAACCCGATAACAAAATCCGCATAAGCCTGAACTGAAACCTGCCTGTGGCTGTATTTCCACCGCTTGAGATACCAGTCCTGGAGCATGGCTTTGATCACCGCCGCTGTCAGGCCGGGGTTTTCCACGGCAAACTCCTTGTTTTGCACCCCCTCGGACAGGATCTCCATGAGCATCTCCTCTGTGTACAGCTCGCTTTCAATCGTTTTTTTCCGCTGTTCTCTGCTGAGGTTCTTGGCCTCCATGTAGGAAAAATAAAACCAGGGCTGCATTACCTCGGTGAGATAGAGGTGGGTGCGGATTGCGGCCCTCAGACGGATTGTCGGGGCGTCGGCCGGGTCCACGCGCCGGGCCAGGACCTTCTGGATAATGCGCTGGCCCTGATTCTGGATCATGCAAAGAAGCTCGTCCTTGCTGGCGAAATACGAATACAGGGCGCCCATGGAAAGCCCGGAACTTCGGCTCAAATCCCGCAGGCTCATGTTCTGGAACCCCTTTTCATTGGAAATCTGCAGGGTGGTATGAAAAATGTTGACCAGGTTCCGGACCGCCACCGCCTCTTTTTTGATCTTGATGCGGTGCTGATTCTCCCTGAAGATGTCCCTGCAGATCTCTTCCATGGACAGCAGGGTCATCTGCCGGAACTCATCAAAAGCTTCTGTTTGTGGCGCTGTCTGCAAATCCTGCATGGCCCCTCATCGGGATTGTGGCAAAAACTGAAACCCTTGCACTTGTCTCTTGATGCCAGAAATTACCGGTATCATTCTCCCGGGTGCAAATAAAACCATTCTTATCCATGGCGGGATACCGTGTCAATGGAAAAACCGAGCGCTCGTTCTATTTTTTTCAGCAGACAAACAGCGCCTCAGAGGCAGGGGCTATTCGGGGTAGTGCGCGGTCACAGTGGTGGATATGCCGCCCCGGGCGGAAAACTCCCCGATGACCGTCATCTGCCGGGGCACCAGCACCGAGATCAGGTCGTCAAGAATGCGGTTGACCGCATTCTCATAGAAAATCCCCACGTTGCGGTACTGCATCAGGTAATATTTCAGGGACTTGAGCTCAACAATAAACTGGCCCGGATTGTAGCGGATGGTGATGCACCCGAAATCCGGCAGGCCGGTGCGGGGGCACAGCGATGTATATTCGGGCTGCTCGATGAACACGTCAATATCCCGTCTTCCGGAAAAGTCGTATTCAATGGGCTCCAGCATGTCGGTGCGGATGGTATCCGGGGAAAGCGGTGCGGTGTTGTTGGTTTTGCCGGTTTGTTCGGCCATCATCGATCCTCTCGTTTCAATCACCTCGGTTTTCCCTGTTGTTTAAAAGATTTCCCCGCTTCTGTCAATCCATACCGTCCCCCAGGCCCGACCTGCGAAAGTCCGTGAAGCCCGATTTTTCTTTGCAGAGCCTTGCGAGGAGGAAATTTCCTGGAAAAGCCCCTGACTTTAATGCAGATCCGCGTGCTGCGCTTGACGGGGCAACCGCATGTCGCTGCACTCGGGCCGGGCATCTCTAAGGCTCGCTTCGCGGCGGCTCGGCAAACTCGCCTGTCGGCTCAAACAAAGCCGGCCGCCTGCTCAGCTTCGCCAAGAGCTGCTCCGGCACTCGTGCAATGCGCCATGCGGCAGCCCCGTCAATCTCCGCACGAGAAAACCGTTCCTGGTTCCACAGCAGGCCCTTTTCCGGGCACCACGATTCGAATGGTTTACCTTTGAATTCCGGGATATTTGAAGCCTTCCGGCAATAGATGGGGGAACTTATCGCGGGGTCTGGACAGGGGCGGCCGGCGGGGATGATTTGTGAGATGCATTGAGCGCGACAGCGGTCAGCATTCGAACAAATTATCCCCGCCGGCCCGCCCTGCGAAAACCATTGAAATACCGGTTATCTTTGCAGGGCGCAAAAAACCGATAAACCTGCGGCAGTGAGGGATTTTCCAGTAGTGCCCAAAAATGGGTTGCATTTGGCTGGCAGACTGGATAAAAGAACAGGCCAAAACCCTTTATTTATCCTATTTTATTGTTATATTGTAAGACTTCGAGGATACATCCGGCGCAACACAAGTATTAATTCACAAGGAGACGATTCCATGCACTACGAAGGCATGATCATACGGCCGCCAAGCGAGGCCAACAGCATCCTGCTGCAGGTCACGGTGGGGTGCTCGCACAATAAATGCACATTCTGCGGAACTTACAAGGGCGAACGCTTTAAGATCAAGCCCGATGAAACCATCATGGCGGACATCGATTTTGCAGCCAAGCACTGCAAAAACCAAAATCGCGTGTTCATCTGCGACGGCGACGCCCTGATCGTTCCGCAGAAACGGCTGCTCAAATACCTGCAGGAAATAGAAAAAAAACTCCCCTGGTTGGAGCGCATAGGCCTGTACGCCAACACCAAGGGCATCAGCATGAAAAGCCCTGAAGAACTCCAGGAGTTGCGCGACCACGGACTAGGTATCGTGTACATGGGCCTTGAAAGCGGGGACGACGAGACCCTGAAGGCCGTAAACAAAGGCGCCACCGCCGAAAAAATGATCAACATGGGCCGCAAAATCAAGGAAGCAGGCATCAAGCTCTCCGTGACCGTGCTGCTCGGGCTTGCCGGCCGCCAGCGGTCCCAGATCCACGCACAGGAAACCGGCAGAGTGCTTTCGGCAATGGACCCGGATTTTGCCGGCGCCCTTTCCCTGATGCTGATACCGGGCACCCCGCTTTACGAGGACTACGAAGCCGGTCGTTTTCCGCTGCTCGATGCCAATGAGATGCTTGCCGAGCTGCGGACCATGATTGCGCATACCGATCTTTCAGACGGCCTTTTTCACGCCAACCATGCGTCCAATTACCTTCCGGTCCGGGCAAAACTGCCGGAAGACAAGGAAAAGACCCTGCAGCAGATCGATGATGCATTAACCGGCAAGATCGCGCTTCGCCCGGAATTTTTGCGCGCGCTGTAAAAGTTCACATATAAACCCGCTCAAATGATTGCTGTAACCTGCAACCCAGATCAAAAAGGAGTTTTTTCATGAAACAGGCATCTCCGGCCGGAAAAAGCAGTGAAACCGAGCTGATTTGCATTAACACGATCCGCTCGCTGTCCATGGACGCCATCGAAAAAGCGTCCTCCGGGCACCCCGGAGCCCCGCTGGGCATGGCGCCGGCGGCATACGCAACCTGGCAGCACTTCATGAACCACAACCCGGAAAACCCCATGTGGCCGGATCGCGATCGCTTCGTACTCTCCGCTGGCCACGCATCCATGATGCTTTATGCCCTGCTTTACCTGTCCGGCTATGATCTGACCCTGGAAGACCTTAAGCAGTTCCGGCAATGGAAGAGCTATACACCCGGCCACCCCGAGGCCCGGCGCACCCCGGGCGTAGAAACTACCACCGGTCCCCTGGGTCAGGGCTTTGCCAATGCCGTGGGGTTTGCCATAGCAGAACGCCACATGGCAGCCAAATTCAACAAGCCCAAGCACAAAATCGTGGATCATTACACCTACGTGATGTGCGGAGACGGAGATCTGATGGAAGGCATCTCCCAGGAGGCCGCATCGCTTGCCGGTCATCTGGGACTGGGAAAACTCATCTGCCTTTATGACGATAACCGTATTTCCATTGAAGGCGATACCGCGATCGCGTTTTCCGAAAACGTGGCAAAGCGCTTTGAAGCCTGCGGCTGGCAGGTGTTAAACGTATCCGACGGCAATGACGTGGACCAGATCACCAGGGCCATTGAGGCGGCCCGGGCAGACACGGAAAGGCCCGCCCTGATCATCCTGCGCACCTATATCGCATACGGCAGTCCCAACAAACAGGGCTCGGCAGATGCCCACGGCGCGCCCCTGGGAGAAGAAGAAGTACGCCTGACCAAACAATTTCTGGGTTGTGCGGCCGACGAACTCTTCTGCGTTCCCGATAAGGCGCTTGAACACATGCGGCAGGCAGTGGAAAACGGCCGCCAGTCAGAGACGCAGTGGCAAAAGCGCTTTGCCGCCTACCAGCAGGAATTCCCGGAACTGGCCGAAAAATTTACCGCCCGGATGGAAAACCGCCTGCCTGAAAACTGGGATGCCGATATTCCGGAATTTACACCGCAGGACGGATCCGTGGCCACGCGCAAGGCCTCGGGCAGCGTGTTAAACGCAATTGCCGGGCGAATGCCCGAGCTCATCGGCGGATCCGCGGACCTGGCCCCGTCCAACAAGACACTGATTTCCGGAGAGCCGGATTTTCAGAAAAGCGCCTACCACGGCAGAAACATCCGCTTCGGCGTGCGGGAGCACGTTATGGGCGCGATTCTAAACGGAATATGGCTGCACGGCGGATTCCGGCCCTACGGCGGAACCTTCCTGGTTTTTTCCGACTACATGCGGCCGGCCATCCGCCTTTCGGCCCTGATGCGGGTTCCGGCCATCTACGTGTTCACCCACGACAGCCTGGCCGTGGGCGAAGACGGCCCCACCCATCAGCCGGTGGAGCACCTGGCCGCACTGCGTGCCATTCCGCACCTGCAGGTCATCCGGCCCGCGGATGCCAATGAAACCGCAGAAGCATGGAAACTGGCCATTGCCAGCCAGGACACACCCACCGCCCTGATACTGAGCCGCCAAGGGCTGCCGGTGATCGACAGGAGCAAATACGCCCCGGCTGACGGTTTAAAAAACGGGGCCTACGTTATTGCCGAATCCAGGGGCAAGCCGGACATCCTGATCATTGCCACCGGCTCGGAAGTCTCCCTGGCCCTGGCGGCCCGGGAAAAACTGGCAGAGCGGGACGTGGATGCCCGGGTGGTGAACATGGCCTGCTGGGAACGGTTTGAGGCCATGTCCGCGGATTACAAGAAACAGGTACTGCCCCCGGACACCGAAATCCGGCTGGCCGTGGAAGCCGGAGTGAGCATGGGCTGGGAACGCTATGTGGGCCCGCGCGGCGAGGTACTCGGGGTCGACGAGTTCGGCGTGTCCGGCAATGGTGCGGAAGTATTGGCCAAATTCGGATTCACCGCGGACCATATCGCGGAAAAGGCCCTGGCGATGGTCAAAGACCGCTAGGCAGCGATCCGCCTTTTCAGCCGCGTGACAAGCTCCCAGGAAAATTCCGGCTGGCAGGGCATCACCGCGTTGTTGGTAAAAACGGGATCGGATTCCAGGTCATAACGGGATGCGGCCCTGGCCGCACCCCACATTTTTGTGCCAGCAATGGGCGAGAAATACGCAATGATCGGGGAGATTCCGACAGACTTGACAATATCAATGGAAGTTTCCACAGAAGCCGGGTCCTGGCCCGGCAGGCCGGCCAGCAGATAGGCGCCCAGTTCCCTGCTGTCAAATCCCGCCTCCTGTAAGTATGCTGCTGCCTGAAAAAATTCCGCTTCACTGATTTTGCGGTCCATGTCCCGGCCTTCAAAATCCGCGGTTTCCACCCCCAGGCGCACGGTTGTCATCCCTGCAGCCCGCATCAGCCGCGCAGTGCTGCGCGTGATATTGCGTACATGCAGCGCGTTTGGCGTATGCAGACGTACATCCATGTCTGAGTCACAAATCATAGAAAACAACACGTCCGCATAATTTTCCGCATCCACCAGCAGCGCGTCATCATAAAAGGCAAAATCCCGAACCCCGTAAGACCTTTGCCAATACCGGATTTCCTCAAAAACCCGTCCCGGATCCCGCCGTCTATGCCTCGGCTCAATCAGGCAGGATGCACAGTAATCGCAGGAAAACGGACACCCCCTGGATGTAAGCACCGCTACGTAAGGAATTTCATGCTGCAGGTCAAATGCCGGATACGGCACGGCATCCATGTCTGCCGGATCGCACACCGGCGTAACTGCCCGGCCGGTATACTTTTCAACCAGATGAAAGACCCTTGTTTCGCCGGGCCCGGCAACGATTTCATCGGCATCCATGCATTGCCCGGCATGGCCCGGGTTTAATGCGGCATACACGCCCCCGAGCACCAGCGGGACATCCGGGTACACCGAGCGGATCGCGGCAATGGTTTCTGCCGCACCGGGATACCAGTATGTCATCAACGCGGTCACCAGGACCAGGTCCGGCCGCCCCGCGGACTGCAGGTCTTTTACAAACCACTCCGGATCGATACCATAGCGCGAAAACCGCCGCGGCACGTCTTCCAGTCCCGGTGTCTTGGCAATCACGGTTTTGCGGTAGGGCCCCCGGCCGTCTCGGGCACCGGGATCCGGCTGCGGCTGGCGGGGATGAAACCGGTCCAGGCAGTCGATGTAGCTCACCCGGCAACCGCTGGCGCGCAGCAACCCGGCCAGGTACAGCAGCCCCAGGGGCCGGGCCCAGAAATCATAGGCGGCAAAATCATGTATCCAGGGATTAACGCAAAGAATATGCGGGGCTGTGGTGTTCATTGGACATTTGCCGGTGGCGGGCTATGCCTCTGTGTCAAGCTCGTCTTCGAAATAAACCATGGAGGTCTTTTTCAGTTCTCTGGCGGAAAACAGGAGCGTATAATCAGCCACGCCGGTTTTTTCGGAAAGCTCGCGCGCCAAGTTCCTGCAGGTTTCCGGATCTGCGGCATGGATCATGGTATAGAGGTTATAGGGCCATTTTTCATTTGAAATCCGCCGGTAACAGTGGGATACGGCAGGGTTTTCCGCCATTTGAGAGCCCACGTCATCCACGCGCGCTTCTTCCACGCACCAGGCCACCATGGCATTGGCGTTAAACCCGGATTTCTGGTGACGAAGGGTGGCGCCGAAACGACGGATCAATCCCCGCTCGCGCAGCCCCTGCAACACGGAAAGCAGGGTCTGCTCATCCGTGCCCGCCCGCTCGGCAAGTTCCCGGTACGGGCGCCGGGTCACGGGGATGTCGCCCTGGATAGTTGCAACCACCTTTTTTTCCAACTCGCTTAACATGGTGCCGTAAATACGCTTCAAAGCCCTGAAAGTCAAGAGGTTTCCCCAAATGCACCCCTTTCGGGCGCCGGGCTTTAGGAAAACAATTCCCGTATGGCTCTTTCTTCTGCGCGGCAGACTCCGCGCTCGGTGATAAAGCCGGTCACCAGACGGGCCGGGGTGACATCAAAAGCATAATTGGCTGCAAGGCTGGTTTTGGGCATCAGCAGGTTTTCATCAATTTTTTCAAATCCCGGCATATAGCGTAACTCATCCGGATCGCGCTCTTCAATCGGAATCTGTGCCACGCCGTCGCGGATCTGCCAGTCAAACGTTGATGAAGGCAGGGCCACGTAAAAGGGAATATTGTTATCCCTTGCAGCCAGGGCCTTGAGATAGGTTCCGATCTTGTTGGCGACATCACCGGTATATGTAGTGCGGTCCGTACCCACGATAACCAAGTCCACCATCCCCTTTTGCATCAGGTGCCCGCCGGCGTTGTCCGTGATTACCGTGTGGGGTACTCCGGCGGCGCCCAGCTCCCAGGCGGTCAAGCGAGCGCCCTGGTTCAGCGGCCGCGTTTCATCCACCCAGACGTGCACCGGCACGCCTTCTTCATGAGCCGCGTAAACCGGCGCCGTGGCCGTGCCCACCTGGATGCAGGCCAGCCAGCCGGCATTGCAGTGGGTCAGGATATTTACGGGACTGCCCGATTTTTTCCCGGCAATTTCATTGATCAGGCTCAGGCCGTGCCGGCCGATCCGGTACGAGTTTTCCGCTTCCTTCTCGGCAATGGCAGCGGCCTCCTGCCGCGCGGTTTCAGCGCGCCTGTCAGGACTTGCTGCCGCCGCCTTTTCAAGGGTCCGATCCACAGCCCAGGCCAGGTTCACCGCAGTGGGACGGGCGGCCTTGATCCGGTCGGCTTCCCGGAAAGCGGGCTGCAGATCCGTCTGCTGTCCTTCATTTGCCAGGGCGAGGTAGACGCCGTAGGCACCCGTAACACCGATCAGGGGCGCGCCCCGGACCATCATTTCATAAATTGCGGATATAACATCATCCACAGAGTTTAACTCGGAAATCACCAGATCGTGAGGCAGAAACCGCTGATCGATGATCCGGATTTTACCGTCTTCGGCGTCCCGCCATATCGGGCGCTCGGGCATGTGCTGCTGATTCATCGAGCCTTCCATTCTTTTGCCCGCATTACAGTTTTTCACGGTTTACAGTTTTCGGTTTACGGTTAAAAAGACAGAAGGCGGGGGAGAATTATAGGAGCCGCCATGCGTCAATCGTCGCATGGTTCATTGAAACAACCTGTACTGTGAACCGGCAACCGGGAACGATTATCCGGTATTGCCTACCTTCTGTGGGCGTTTTTCTCCTCGAGCTTTTCCTCGATATAATCGCTGCGCGCCTCGCCGTCTATCGGCCGGCTCCGGGACTTGCACCACTGGATCAAATCCGGGACGTCCACATCCACGGTTTCAACCGGATACCCCGATTCCAGCAGCACGCGGTAGGCATTTCCGGCACTGTGCTCCCACTGGACAAACGTCTGGTCCATGCTGTCCCAGTCGGCTGCCACTTGGCGCAGCAATTCCCATTGCTCCTCGGTGTACCATGCAAGGGCAATGGGTTGTTCTTTTTTGTGCTTGGGCTTTTTTCTTTGATGTTTCTTCATACTTTAAAACATAAAACACCCGGGCGGGCTTTGCAAGCCCTGTGCCCGGGTGCGGGTGTTTTAATCCGTAAAAAGCTTACTGAACGAGCCGAAGATTGTGAGACTGCCGTCGGTACTGATCCAAGGTTTTGATCTGCTGCCTGAGATCCGCGCACATCACCTTGAAATACCTGGCATCCCCCTTTTTGTCCGGATGCATGTGGGTATAATAATAGGCAAACAGGGAACCCGGGTAAGCGGCATTCAGCGCTTCCAGCAGGCCCACCAGCTCCCGGGCAATCCGGTAATACTCGGATATGTCCACCGAGCGGCAAAGCACCCGGTCAAGCATCCGTTTGACTTCCCGGTATTCGCCGGGGCGGTCGGCAATCGCCTTTCTGGCATTTTCCAGCGACTGCCGCCGCCGGTTTTTCAGATCATCCATTGTGGGCGGCATTCTATCACTCATGGCAACTCTGTTCCGTGATCCCGCCGCCGGCGTTACATCTCGGTTTCCGGGTGAAACACGTTGACCTGCTTGAGGTCCTCGCCGAGATAGGTCCGTTCGTTGGGGCCGAGCACCCCCATTGCCAGGCAGATGATTGTCCAGAGATGCACGACGTTGTAATGCGCCTCGTAGTGCTCACTTAGCTCATGAATCTGGGCATGACAGTTATGACAGCCGGCAACGCAGTAAGTAGCGCCGGTGGCCTGGATCTGTTCGTCTTTGATGCGGCCGAATTCCAGGCGGGCATCTTTGTAGCCGGACTGGAGAAAACCGCCGCCCCCGCCGCAGCAGTAATTGTTGGAATGGTTGGGCGTCATTTCGATGAAATTTTCTTCACCGACGCAGGCTTTGACCACATAGCGCAGGTCCTCGGCAATGGGGTCGCCGTAGCTTTTGCGAATGATCTGACAGGGGTCTTGTGCGGTAAACTTGACGCCCAGGTCCTTGTTCCAGTCTGAGCTGACCTTCAGCCGGCCTTCCCGGATCCACTTGGCGTAATACTCATAAATGTTTTTGACTTCAAAGCTGTGCTCGATTCCGTATTTTTGCAGTCCGGCCCGGACCGCGAAAGTGACGTGCCCTCACTCGGTGTTGAGAAACGTCTTGCAGCCCAGTTCGTGGGCCTTGTCCGTGGCGGTCTGCACGATGTGCTTCCAGGCATCGTCATCAGCCAGAAACATACAGTAATTCTCACCGCCCCAGCCCTTGGATCCATAGGTCCAGTCGACCCCTGCCAAATGCAGGATTTTCCACAGGGGAACCATTTCATCGGGCTCGGTTACGGGCTCGCGCGAATTCTGGTTCAGGAAAAACTCGGCGCCCTGCTTGTCAATCGGCGCTTCCATATCCTTGAACTCCGGCTGGGCCTCGCGGTATTCCTCGAGCACGTCTTCGACCACGAACTGGAAGTCCTCCCCGGTAGCCCCCATTGCGCTGCAGGTATCGGTCTTCAATGCCATATCGCAGGAACCCAGGATGCCCTTGGGCCGCTCTTCCCTCGGCCAGGATGCCCGGGCGTAGAATACCAACTGGGGAATGTTGATTTTCATTGGGCATACGTAAATGCATCGCTGGCACATTGTGCACATCCAGACCCAGGAAGTGCTTGTGATTTCTTCATCCATGCCCAGTGCAGCCATGCGCAGAAACTTTCGCGGATCCATTCCCTCCAGTCCGGTTGCCGGACAACCGGAAGCACATGCCCCGCAGGTGAGGCACAGATCGAGGTTCCCCTCCTCGGGAAGAATCTGTTTTACCTTGTCCATGAAAATACTTTTCTTGGCGCCGCCAAGCTTAATGGGGTTGTCTGTCATGTCGCCAGAGCCTCCTTTGGACCCGGCTCAACCGGGATCCTCTTATAATGTTGTCATTTCAGAACATTGCAGGCTATCGTATCCGGACGGCATCCGTTCATCCCGCCCTGCTTTAAGTATATGCTCAAAATAGGTGAGTCTGCTTCTTTCTGTCAAGGATTTTTAGCATAATCTCATATCATTCCGGAATTCCCCGCCGTCCCGCACTGTCCAAACCCTCCGGCAACTTCCCCCTATCAAATTTCGAAAATCTTCAAAAATCCCGGCGTAGGGGCGAACCTGTGTGTTCGCCCGGATATTCGATTGTAAATGTCTATGGGACCGAGCCAGGTTTCCCCGTGCAGAGGTTGACGGGGCTGCCGCATGGCGCATTGCACGAGTGCCGGAGTAGCTCTTGGCGAAGCTGCGCAGGCGGCCGGCTTTGTTTGAGCCGAAAGGCGAGTTTGCCGAGCCGCCGCGAAGCAAGCCTTAGAGATGCCCGGCCCGAATGCAGCGACGTGCGGTTGCCCCGGCAAGCGAAGCACGCGGATTAGCTTTGAGGCCCGGGGTTTTTCCCGAAGGAGTTCGATTTTTTGAAGTTCTGCAAAAAAACATCAGGTTTCGAGGGTTTTCGCAGGGCCGGGCCGCTTGGAAGTTGCATCGGCCGGCAAAATTCGATATGGATAAGTGACCCGGATCGCGGCACCGAAACCGGACAGACACCGAGGCGGCAAGATGCGTTCGAAAAACTTATCCTTCTGGGCGGGCAAAAAGGCCTATGCAAAAATAATGGAATCCGGTCTGAAGCCGGAGGATGTGGATGTGATCGCCGGGGCGGCCGGCGGGCCCAAGTGGCTGGTGCTAAACGGCCTGGACCGTGCCATATTCACCGACTGGATCCGTTCCCGGCAAGATCCGCTGTTTCTCATCGGCGCATCCATCGGGTCCTGGCGTTTTGCCGCCGTATCCCAGGCGGATCCGGCGGCTGCATTGGATCGTTTTGAAACCGCCTACCTGGCGCAGGCCTATCCGGAGAACCCGCCCCCCGAAGTGATCGACCTGGAACTTGCCCGTATCTGCGACCGGATGCTGGGAGCCGATGGAGCTGAACAGATCCTGTCCAACCCGGTTTTCCGGCTCAATATCATGTGCGTAAGAAGCCGCGGCCTGATCGGAAGTGATGCCAAGGTGCGGCTGATGCCCGGACTGGTGCTGGCTGCCATGGGAAATGCCGTGATGCGCCGCAGCCTGGGCCTTTTTTTTGAACGTACCCTGTTCTACGACCCCCGGGATATTCCGCCTTACTTTGATATGCCGGGGTTTCCCATCCGCCACGTGCCGCTGGCGGAACAAAACATCAGCCCCGCGCTCAAGGCCTCGGGGGCCATACCGCTTCTCATGTCCGGGATGCGGGATATTCCCGGCGCACCGCCCGGGGTTTACCGCGACGGGGGAATCCTGGACTATCACCTCAATATTCCGTTTATGAACGATGATAACGGAATTGTCCTGTTTCCTCACTATGCCGGAAAACTGGTCCCCGGGTGGCTGGACAAACAGGTTCCCTGGCGGAAGCCTGATTTTGCGAGCATGGAAAACGTGTTGATGATCGCACCGTCCCGGGCATTTCTGGAAAACCTGCCCCATCAGAAAATTCCGGACAGAAAGGATTTTTACCGGTTTGCCGGAAGGGATCAGGAACGGGTGGATTACTGGCGCCGGGTGGTGGACCGCAGCCGGGAACTTGCAGACGAATTCATCGAGGCCGTGGAGACCGGAAATATCCGGCAACGACTCGAGCTGCTGGAGAACCTGAACGATTAATCCTGGATTTTGGACCCAATCGGAATTATCTTTTCGGTTCGTCAAGCCACTATCACATGAGGAGGTGGGAACATGAATAAGCTCTTTGTATTTTTTACCGCCGGCTGTATCGGGGCACTGGCAAACAGCTTGGTTGTCTGGTTTTTCGGAGACATCGGGATCACGAAAATGGCCGGGGTGGCCATTTCCCCGGCGTTAACCTCTCAGTGGCTCTACCCGAGAATCGTCTGGGGCGGAATCTGGGCGCTTTTGTTCATCCTGCCGCTTTTTAAATCCCGTCTTCTGCTGAAAGGCAGCCTTTTGAGCCTGCTGCCATCCATTGTGCAGCTTCTGATCCTTTTCCCGAACGCCGGAAACGACATGGGCGGCATTGCCCTGGGGCTGCTGACCCCGGTTTTCGTGCTGTTTTTCAACTGGATCTGGGGCATCGTGGCGGCAATAGCGATCCGGATGGCCCGGTAAACCGGTTTACGTCCCGCCCAGATAGGCCTGGACCACCTCGGGGTTTTCCAACAACGCGGATGCGGAATCGGCCATCACGATATTTCCCACCTCCATGACATATCCGCGGCTTGCCAGCTTCAAGGCCAGGCGGGCGTTTTGCTCCACCAGGATCACGGTGACGCCGGCCTGGTTGATCTGGCGAATGGTTTTAAAAATCTGGCGCACCAGCACCGGGGCCAGTCCCAGGCTGGGCTCATCGAGCAGCAGAAGCCGGGGATTGGACATCAGGGCCCGGCCGATGGCCAGCATCTGCTGTTCCCCGCCTGAAAGCGTTCCGGCCAACTGGTCGCGCCGCTCGAAAAGGCGCGGAAAAAGTTCGAAGATCCACTCCTGGCTTTTTTTTACACGCTGCTGGTTCTTGGCGGTAAACGCGCCCAGATCCAGGTTTTCCTGCACCGTAAGCGTATCAAAGACCCGCCTGCCCTCCGGGGCCTGGGTGATCTTCTTTTCCACGATTTGAAAGGCCGGCAGGCGATGGATGAGCTCGCCATTGAAAATGATTTCACCCGCTGCCGGTCGCACCAGGCCGCAGACGGCATTCAACGTGGTGGACTTGCCCGCCCCGTTTGCACCCAGCAGGGTCACAATCTCGCCCTCCCGGACGCAAAGATCAATGCCGTGCAGCGCGCGCACGTTTCCGTATTTGACATGCAGATTTTTGACTTCCAGCATCATCTGCCGATCTGCGCCTTTTTTAAAAATCTTCATCCCCGCTGCCCAGATACGCCTCGATCACCAGGGGGTCCTGCTTGACGGCATCCGGCTCGTCTTCTGCGATCTTTTTGCCGTACTCGAGCACCACGAGCTGTTCACACGCCTTCATCACCAGGCTCATGTCATGCTCGATCAGCAGCACGGTAATGCCGCGATCGCGAATGCGGCCGATCAAATTCACCAAAGCGGCGGTTTCCAGTTCATTCATGCCGCCGGCCGGCTCGTCCAGGATAATCAGCCGGGGATCAGAGGCCAGTGCCCGGGCGATTTCCAGCAGGCGCTGGTTGCCGTAGGAAAGATTGCGGGCCGGGTTTTCAGCCTGGGCGGCCAGGCCTACAAAGCGGAGTTCAGCAAGCGCCTTGCCGATTGCCTCGCGTTCTTCTTTGCGCTGCCATTTAAGACGCAGCATGGCCGATACCGGGCCGGATCGCATCCGGCAGTGCCGCCCGGCCAGCACGTTTTCCAGCACCGACATATCGGAAAAAAGACGGATGGTCTGGAACGTGCGGGCGATCCCCATGGCGACAATCCGGTGGGTCGGCTTTCCGGTGATATTTGCGCCTGCAAAAGAAACGCTGCCGCTGTCAAGCTCGTAATTCCCGGTAATCAGGTTAAACACGGTGGTCTTGCCCGCCCCGTTGGGCCCGATCAATCCGAAAACCGCGCCTTCAGGCACTGAAAACGACACATGATCCACCGCCAGAAGCCCCCCGAAACGCTTGGTCACGTTTTCCACACCCAGCAGGCTCACAGGGACACCTCTTGTTTTTCAAGCTTGTCAACAGGATACTTGCGGGGCGCGGGTGGCAGGATCCCCTGGGGCCGGAAAATCATCATAACCACCAGGACGATCCCGAATATCAGCAGTCGGTACTGCTGCAGACCCTGAAAAAGCTCGGGCAGACCGATAATCAAAATCGCGCCCAGAAGCACGCCCGGAATACTGCCGGATCCGCCCAGGATCACGATCATGAACATGATGACCGATTCCCAGAAGGAGAAGGATTCCGGGGAGATAAACCCGATCTTGGCCGCATAGAGCGTGCCTGTCATGCCCGCCCATACCGCGCCGATCACAAAGGCGGCCAGCTTGTATCCGGCGGCGTTTATGCCGCTGCCCGTGGCCGCAACTTCATCAGAACATGTGAACTTCAGCGCCCGTCCGAAACGGGAGTGCTCCAGGAGAGAAAACAGGATGATGGTTGCGCCCAGAAAAACCGTGAGCAGATAAAAATAATGCCCGGGGGCAACCACGCCGTTGATCTGCCGGCCGAATATTGACGGCGAGGAAATGCCGAAGATTCCGTTTGCCCCGCCGGTAATCCCGAACACGTTATTGACCAGTGCGATGCGCACGATCTCCACCATGCCGATGGTGACGATCAGCAGGTAATCGCCCCGCAGGTGGATAATCGGCCGGGCCACCGCCACGGCGAAAACGCCGGCGGCGATCCCGGCAAAAGGCATGAGCCAGAGCACGGGCACGCCCCAGGCGGTGTTGACAATCGCGGTGGTATAGGCGCCGATGGCGAAAAATGCGGCATGCCCCATGTGAAACATGCCGCCGTACCCCAGGATAATGTTTAGCGACAGCCCGAGTGCGGCGTAAATTGCAACGTTATTTAAAACATCGGTCCAGTACTTATCCAGATACAGGGGTGCCAGTATCCACAACACGGCCACGGCCGCATAAGCCCCTTTCCGGATATTGTCGGCATCCGGCTTCATACTTTCTCCGCCACGCGTTCGCCCAGCAGCCCGGTGGGCCGCGCAATCAGGATCAGGATGAGCACGAAAAATGCAATGGCGTCTTTCCAGGCCATGGATATGTAGGCCGCGCCTAGGGACTCGATGACGCCCAGCAACAAGCCGCCAACCATGGCACCCGGAATATTGCCGATGCCGCCGAGAATGGCAGCGGTAAACGCCTTAAGCCCGTAAATCCATCCCATGGTAAACTTGATCTGCCCGTAATACAGCCCCACCATCACGCCCGCGGCCCCCCCCAGGGCGGGGCCGATGAAAAATACCAGCATGATGACCCGGTCCACGTTAATCCCCATCAGGCGGGCTGCGTCCTGATCAATTGCCGCGGCCCGAATGGCCGTACCGATCTTCGTGCGCTGGATAAACACATACAGCCCGATCATCAGGATCACCGATGCCGCCAGGATCACAAACCGCATGACCGGCACGGACAGGCCGAACACCTCAAAGACCTGGGTCGGCAGAATGCCCTGGGGATATACCCGGGGGTTGGGCCCGTAAACCAGCATCACGGTATTGGAAAAAACAATGGATGCACCCAGTGCCGACACCACCGCGGAAAGCCGCGGAGAAGTGCGAAGCGGCTTGTATGCGGCCCGGTCCAGCAGAATGCCGATTACCCCCACCAGGCCCATGACCATGACCGCCAGGATTACGATCCCTGCGGCCGCACCCACGTGATCGGTAAGGGCCAGGGACGTCAGCAGGGAAAGACCCAGGTACGCCCCGATGGTAAACAGGTCGCCGTGGGCGAAATTAATGAGCTTTAACACCCCGTATACCATGGTATAGCCCAGGGCGATCAGCGCATAGATGCCGCCCACCGCAAGCCCGTTGGTCAGCTGAGTGAAAAAAACCTCCACGAATATCTACTCCTGCAGCACGAAGCTGCCCTCGGCATTCACCTTGTAGACCCGGTAGACATCGCCCACGCGGTCGCCTTTTTCGTTAAAGGCAATCGGGCCGGTCAGGCCCGGAAATGCCTCCAGGTCATTGTGCAGGTAATCGGCGAGCTTGTCGGTGTCCGTGCTGCCGGTCTCCTCGATGGCCTTGACGATTACGCGGAATGCATCGCCCGCCAGCACGGCCCAGATGGAGCCCGGCGCAGAGCCGTATTTTTCCCTGTATGACGAGAGAAAATCCCGTGCCTGCTCTGAAGGCAGATCCTGGGGCACGGGGGGCGAAAGAAACCGGAAGCCCGCGGCAGCCTCTTTCCCGGCAATTTTGACCAGGTCCGGGTTGTTGTTTGCATCCCCGCCGATAAAGGGGGCATCCCAGCCCATGTCCCTTTTCTGGCGAAGGAGCATGGCCGCTTCCGGGTAATAGCCCGTGAAAAAGACCATGTCGGGATTAACAGACTTGAGCTTGGTCAGGATGGTCGTGTAATCCTGTTCTCCCGGGGTCAATGCATTAAAAAACACCACCTCCGCCTTTTTATCATCCAGCAGCTTTTTTGTCTCATCGGCCAGTCCCTTGGCGTAAGTGGTGTTATCATGCAGAATGGCGATTTGTTCATAATTGTTTTCCATAAGCGTTTTGACCGCCACCCGAGCCTGCTCGTCATCGCGCGGGCATGTGCGGAAAAAATAAGGCAGGTCCTTTTCCGTCAGGCGCACTGCCGTGGACCCGTTTGCAATCTGAACAATCCCGGCAGAGGCATAAATGTTCTGCGAAGCCTCGGTTATCGAAGACCCGTAGGTGCCGATAACAGCCGACACATCGCGGGTGGCCAGGCGCTGCGCGGCAAGTGCGGCAGTTCGCGGATCCCCGCCGTCATCGCCGATCACGATATCCACGTTTTTGCCCAAAAGGCCGCCCCGGTTATTGACCTGTCCGGCCAGCAGCTGCACGATCTGCTTCATGTCCTGTCCTTCCGCTGCCCAGGACCCGGTCAGCGGGCACATCAGCCCGATCTTGATGGTCTCCTGAGCGGCGGCCGGCGGCCCGGCCGCAATAAAACCGGCTGCAACAACCAGAAACAACAGCTTTTTCATATCCGCATCTCCTTTTCACATGGTTTTAATAAATCCGGTTCTTACTGGTAAAAATGTGTTCATATCCGACCCCGGCCCCGAAAGTCAAGGTCTATGCGCGGCTGTCTGCTGCAGCAGATTTCCGGCCACGATAAGGATCAGCCCGGCAATTGTTGAAACCCGTATCACCTCGCCCACCAGCGCGCTGATGAATACCAGGGACAAAAACGGCGAAAAAAAGATCAACGTGCTGATCCGGGCAGTACTGTATGTCAGCCGCATGGCTTTCAGCCAGAAGATGAAGGTGATGCCCATCTCAAAAACCCCCACGTAGGCCGCCCCGGCAAAGCCGTAGGCAGACGCGGGCCAAGGAGCGGAAAACACCGCACAGGCAATGAAAATAAACGGCAGGGCAAATACGAAGTTCAAAAACAGGCCGACAACCGGATCATGTTCATCCCGGGTGTTATAAATCCAGTACAGGGCCCAGATCACGGTACTGCCCAGAGCCAGGGCCACGCCCGGCCCGTTGGAAAAAGCCAGCGCCAGGGGGGCGCCGCGGGTGGAAATGACGACCACGCCCGCATAACTGATGAAAATGGCGACAATTTCGCGAGCACCGATGGGCTGCCTGAGCAAGGGAATGGAAAGCAGGGATAAAGTAATGGCCCAGGTATAATTCAGGGGCTGGGCTTCCTGGGCGGGCAGCAGGTCATATGCGGCAAACAATACAACGTAGTATAAGAACGGATTGAGGATGCCGAGCCCGGCGGCTCGCAGCAAATCTCGTGACGAATACTCCGCGAGCAAACCAAACTTCTTCTGAAGGCCCAGCACTAGCGCCAGGCAGGCAATGGAGGTCACATCCGCCCACAGCAGAAGCTGCAGCGGGTCAAAATGCCGTAGGGACAACTTGAAGGCCGAGGCCACCGTGGACCACAACAGGACCGTGGCGCCGGCGTAAAGATAAGCTTGCTGCTGCCGGGTCAGGGGCAATGGCTTTCCTTTTAAAACCACACATGTTCAAAAAGATTGAAAAACGGAAATATTACAGGAAGAACAGGCCGGAAACAAGCATTTTGTCATCCGGGCGGGCACACAGCCTCTACGCCTAATTTTTAAAGATTTACGGAATTAAAGGGGGAAATCTGCCGGCATCGTTGGACAGGGCGGGACGGCGGGGCGGTTTGCCGGCAGAAAAATTATACCACTTCTTCCCGGAGCCGGGCCCAGATCTCCCGCACGGCTGTGCAGGCCGGGGCGTTCGGATCGTATTCAAACAGGGTCTGGGCCTGGACCATGGACTTGGTCATGGCCGGGTCAAAGGGCACCTGCCCCACACAGGGCACATTGTGCTGCTCGGCAAACTTCCGGATCCCTTCGGATATGGATTCGTTCAGGTCATACTTGTTGATGCACAGCAGGGCGGGCACGGAAAAATGCCGCGCCAGTTCCAGCACCCGTTCCATATCATGGCGGCCCGAGAGAGAGGGCTCTGTGACGATCAATACCCCAGAGGCTCCGCCGATGGCGGCAATCACCGGGCACCCCACCCCGGGTGGCCCGTCTGTAATCACCATCTCGTGGCCGTTGGATTCCGCGATTTTCGCAGCCTCCTTGCGCACCACGGTCACCAGCTTGCCCGAATTCTCCTCTGCAATACCGAGCTTGGCATGCACCATGGGGCCGAACCTGCAGTCAGACATGTACCAGTGCCCGGAAAGATTCTCCGGAAACGCCACGGCACCTTCCTCGCAGAAATAATAACAAACCCCACAGCCCTCGCATTCAAGCGGATCCACCACGAAATCCGGGCTGATGGCATCAAATCTGCACAATTCAATGCACTTGCCGCACCGGGTGCATTTCTCCAGGTCAATGGAAGCGGTGTGCCCGGCCGTAAATTCATGGCTTTCCTTCAAATTCGGCGATAAGATCAAGTGCAGGTCGGCTGCGTCCACATCCGCATCACAGAGGACAGGGTTATTTGCCAGCTGCGACAATGCCGCCACCATGCTCGTCTTTCCGCTGCCGCCTTTTCCGCTGATAACTACGAGTTCTTTCATGATTTACTCCCGGCGACAAGATTGCAGATATCCGCGTAAAGCTTTTCAAAGCGCTCCCGCCATTCCGGAAAGGCTTCCACAACAGGTTCTCCCCGGGAATAGGCTTCCGCGATCTGGCGGTTATAAGGAATTTCCATCAGAATCGGAATCTTTTCCATGGCAGCATATTCGGCGACCTTGTTGTCTCCGATATCGGATCGGTTGATGATCAGGCCGCTGGGAATTTTCAGGATTTTCACCGTTTCCACCGCCAGTTTCAGATCATTTAATCCAAACGGGGTGGGCTCGGTGACCAGTACCACGAAATCCGTATCCTTTATTGCTGCGATCACCGGGCAGGAAGTGCCCGGTGGTGCGTCGATGACGGCAGTCTCATCCGGGTTGATGCGGGAACGGATTTGCCGGATTAAGGGAGGTGCCATGGCCTCGCCGATGCGAATCCGGCCGTGGACGAAGTCCAGGCCGTTACACCGGCCATGCTGTATTGTGCCAATGGTTCTTCTGCCCTCTTCGATCGCACCCGCCGGGCAAGCTGCCTGACATCCCCCGCACCCGTGGCATAGCTCTGGGAATGTCATCACCGTATCGGCAATAGTCACGATCGCGTTGAACTGGCAGATCACTGCACACTCGCCGCACAGGGTGCATTCATCTTCATCTACCTGCGGGACCGGCATCGTTATGGTGTCATCCGGCTCAAATACCGGCCGGAGGAACAAATGCGAATTCGGTGCCTCCACATCGCAATCCGCCAGCCGGGCTCTGTCGATGGACAATGCAAGACTGGTGGCCATGGTGGTCTTGCCGGTTCCGCCTTTTCCGCTTGCTACGCTGATGATCATGATCTTAAAAGCCTTTATGGGTAATCATGGGTTCCCATGATGACGTTTACGCCGGTTTTGTTTTCAAGTATCTGCGCGAATTCCTCGGCCCCGGCATAGGGGCATCCCGGTTTGGCATTGACCATGCAGGAACTCAGGTAAATAGCATCCGGCTTGATTTCCGATAATTTTTCAACCATGCCCGCATTGGATGCCAGGGTACGCCCCGGACATTCACACCTGAGCAGCGCAACCGGGCTCACAGGCGCATCGAATTTCCCCTCTCCCAGTGCGGCAGCCTTTAAGCATCGCCATTCACCAGGACATCCGTATCCGCTGTCCATATAAGCACCGCACCCCACGATGGCTACTTTTTTCATCGGTTCCTCCTTTTCCTAAAACCCCAATCAACTGACAATCATGTTAAGCGTCAATTCGTCTCCGGACTTACCCCCAAACACGGTCATGACCATCGCGGCGACCGCCGGGATTAATGCCCCCCGCATTCATGGCTGCCATGGCCGCCTGCGCAGAGATTGTCCCCGGTTTCCAGGTTCTCCTGAATATATTGGTTCACCAGAGACTCGGGGTCTGTTACCGGTACGCCGGCAACCACCCGAACCCCGGCCTGGTCCAGCAGGTCGATGGCCCGCCTGCCGATTCCGCCGGCCAGCACCACGTTGGTCCGTTGTTCCGCCAGCCACTGCGGCAACACCCCGGGTTCATGGGGTGGCGGAACGAGAAACTCTTTTTTTGCGATCTTGTTATCCTCCACTTCGATGAAGGCAAATTCCCGGCAATGGCCGAAATGTGCTGCAAGCTGACCGTTTGCCAGCGGTATGGCGAATTTCATACGTGTTCTCCTCTTGTTTTGTTTCCAGTTCATCCCCGGCCGAAAAAACGGGACGGGTTCTGACTGGGTTTACATCCAGTGGCCGTTCACATTCGGTCCCCCGGCCGGGCGAAGTTCACCGTTTTTGTATTGCTCCACCGCTTGCCGGACACTGCCGGATACACCGGTTATCACCGAAATCCCCGCCTGCTCCAGCACGGCATAGGCCTTGGGCCCGCAGTTGCCTGTAAGCACGGCGCTGACTCCATGGTCGGCAACCGTCTTGGCAGCCTGGATCCCCGCCCCCTGCGCGGCATTGAGATTCTGGGTATTTTCAACCACATCATAAGACTGGTTATTGGGATCCAGCACAATGAAACAGGCAGCCCGCCCAAATCGCGCGTCAAGCTCAGCATCCAGTGTTTTTCCTTTTGAAGAAACTGCGATTTTCATGTTCTCCCCTTTTCGTTTCGGTTTTGTGCGCGTCTGCGGCGGCGTCTGGTGCAGCACCCCGGCATGCTCATTTCGGGGTTCGGCAATGCGCCTTTAAGATAAGCCATAATAACCGATTCAACGTCCCCGGCAATGAAATCCAGCCGGCGAATGCCGTTTGCTTCCAGAGCTGCCGCCAGTTGCCTGGAAATTGCACCGCACAGCAATACGGCCACGTCCATATCCACAAGTCGCCTGACCTTGTGAATGGGATGGTCGTTTGAGAACTGCACACCGATACGATTGATCACGCGGCCGTCCTCGATTTCAACAACCAGCAGTTCCCGCGAAACATCAAAAACCGGTGATATTCTGCCGTTCCATACCGCAAGGGCAACCTTCATCCCGTGTTTCCTCCAGTCTCTGCGAACTGAAGCATGAAACGTGCCGACGATGTGGATACAAAATTTTTCCTTTAATTCAAAACAATTACCCTTGACCCGCCATACACTGACCCGCCTTTATGGTTGCCTCGGCGCAACGATCATACCGGGGACAGCTGCAACACTGCATCTCACTCATAACTCCGGGTGCGCCCGTCCGCCTCCGGAAACGTGATGCCCAACGACTTCATCTTCCGGAACAGAGTGGTCTTGTGAATTCCAAGGCTGCGGGCTGTCTGCAGACGATTATAATTATTCTCCCGCATGGCATCCCGGATGAGCTGTGCCTCGAAGGCATTCACCGCTTCATGGAAATTCCTGTGATCGGCGCCTGCCGGTTCCAGGCGGCCCACGCCCTCTGGAAGATGTCCGGGCTCAATCCAGCCGCCTTCACAAAGAACAAAAGCGTGTTCGACCCGATTTTCCAACTCACGGACATTGCCCGGATAGTCATGGGCCATCAGCAGAGCCATGGCCTGGGCGCTGACGCCTTGCACCGCCTTGGCCTGGATCCGGTTGAACCTTTGCACGAAATGATCCACCAGCAGGGGGATATCTTCCTTGCGCTCCCGCAGGGGCGGAATATGGATCTTGATCACGTTGATCCGGTAATACAGGTCCCTCCGGAATGCGCCGGCTTCCACCATCTTTTCGATGTCGCGGTTGGTTGCGGCAACCACCCGCACATCCACTGCGCGCGGTGCAGTCCCGCCCAGGGGTTCCACCTGCTTTTCCTGGAGCACCCGCAGCAGGCGAACCTGCAGGGCCGCGCTGATATCCCCGATTTCATCCAGAAAAACGGTCCCGCCGTCAGCCTGGGAAAATCGTCCCGGTTTGTCGCGGTTTGCGCCGGTAAAAGCCCCGGCCTTGTATCCGAAAAGCTCGGATTCGAGCAACGTGTCCGGCAGTGCCCCGCAATTGACCGCGATAAAGGGTTTTTCACTTCTGGGACTCAGGTTGTGTATCGCCCGGGCCAGCAATTCCTTTCCTGTTCCGGTCTCCCCGAAAATCAGCACCGTGCTGCTGCTGGCAGCCACTTGCGGCAGCAGATCAAAGACCCGTTGCATGGATGGACTCCGGCTGACCAGGTCCCCGATCTGGTATTTACCCTTTAATTCCTTGCGCAGGGCTTCAACCACGCTCAGATCCCGGAAGGTTTCAGCCCCGCCGGCAATGTTGCCGTGCTCATCCCTGAGCAGGGCCGTGGAAACGCTGATGGGGATCTGCCGGCCTTCGGCGTCAATAATGAACCCGGAGCGGTTGACTACCGGCCTGCCGGTTTCCATCGTACGATTCATGGGACAGTCCGTTTCGCACATGCTTGCGCGGAATACGTCTGAACAGCGCCGTCCAATGGCTTCATCCCTGGCAATGCCGGTAATTTCTTCAGCCGCCCGGTTAAACTCGGATATGCACCAGTGCCCGTCAATTGTAAACACCCCGTCGGAAATGCTGTCAATAATGGTTGCCGCAGCCTGCGGGGAGATGGTCGGTTTCATCCCGGTTTCCATATCTTTTCCGAATGTTGCACGATTGCAAATCAAAGCTGCATCCTTCATGAATTGCCCGCCTTCTTTTTACGGGATTGCCATGTAATGAGAATATGCTCATAATTTTCCAAAAATGCAACCCCCTTTTTGAAAAATTCATGAAAATTCCAACAGAAAAACTGCAGTTAGCAGACACGGATCTCAGAAGCGCGCGGGCAGGAAGGGGTGCACAAAAAACGAAGCACCCGGAAAAAAAGTCTTTTCATGACTTCTTCGGGTGCTTCGCGGCTTTCAATGGGCAGAACCGATAAGGGATGCCGCTTGTATATAAAACGGTCAGGCGGGCTCCGTGGCGAATTTCACAAGGATGTCGCCGGATTCCACGGCCTGGTTGGCCGCTACCCGGACTTCTGCCACGATGCCGTCCCGGGGTGAGGCCACCCCGCTTTCCATTTTCATGGATTCCAGGATCACCACCTCCTGGCCCTTGTATACCCGTTCTCCGGGGCTGACCCGGACATCGACCACCTGGCCCGGCATGGGGCACCGGATCACATTTTCCGTAACCCGTTTCATGGGACTGGGCATGTGCACGGCCAGCTCCCATTCACGGGGGGTATAAATTTCAAAAACCCGATTGACCCCGCAATATGAGCCGGACATGAAATTTCCGACAAAACGGATGATAAATCGGTGCACGCTCCCGTTGACAGTGAGTTTCAGGCGACGGCGGTAAAATTCAAACGGCGGATGGGTTACGTCGTATTCCCGGTCATTGACCGAGATCGTCCAGTTTCGCTCCGCAGCGTTTCCTCGGAGCTGGACCTGAAATACTTCGCCTCCGGACTTGACCATGTATTCATGCTGATCCTTGGCCGGGATGCGGCTTCCGATCGCAGATACCATGGGCTTTAATGATTCCCGGACCAGGGCGCTGCGGCAATGATGGACCAGGGTGACAGCCATGACCAGCCGCTGCAGATGTTCTTCAGACGGCGGCTCCTTGGCCTCTGCGCCGTCGAATTGTTCCGGGATAAAATCGGTGCTCAGGCGGCCCTCGGAAAAGGCGCTCAAGTTCAGAATCCGGTTTACAAAATCAATGTTGGTAACCACGCCTTCAATATGATAGCCGTTTAAGGCGTTGATGATTCCCAGGCGCGCCTCCTCGCGATTTTGTCCCCGGCAGATGATCTTGGCCAGCAGGGAATCATAAAAAACGCTGATCAGGCTGCCTGCATGCACGCCGCTGTCCACGCGCACATGCTGACCCCTGGGCTCGGCATAACGGGTGACCAGCCCGGTTGCAGGGAAAAATCCCTTTTCCGGGTCTTCGGCACAAATCCGTGCCTCAATGGCCCAGCCTTTGATCTCGACGTCCGCCTGCCGGATGGGAAGCGGCTCGCCTGCGGCTATCCGGATCTGCATTTCCACCAGGTCCAGGCCGGTCACCATTTCGGTCACTGGATGCTCCACCTGCAGCCGGGTGTTCATTTCCAGGAAAAAAAAGGCGCCCGAGGACTCCATGACAAATTCCACCGTGCCCGCGTTGGCATAGCCGGCCTGGCGGGCCAGTCGGCAGGCCTCTTCTCCCATTTTGGCTCGCAGGGACGCATCCACCTTGAGCGACGGCGATTCCTCGATGATTTTCTGGTACCGGCGCTGAATGGAGCACTCCCGTTCTCCCAGGTAAACCACATTACCGAAACGATCAGCCATCACCTGGATTTCAATATGACGCGGCCGGGTGATGTAACGCTCGATAAATATCCGGTCGTCGCCAAAGGCCTTTTGCGCCTCTGCCCGGCTGGCCTCCCAGGCGGATTTCAACTCTCCGGGCGCATTTACGATCCGCATTCCCTTGCCGCCGCCGCCGGCAGCCGGTTTGAGCAGCAGGGGGTAGCCGGCATTCTCCGCGGCCGAACAGGCAGCATCATAATCGGCCAACGGCTCGGTTCCGCCCGGAATTATTGGCACGCCGGCTTTTTCAGCAATGTTTCGCGATGACACCTTGTCGCCCAGCAGTCGGATGGCCTCAGAGGGCGGCCCGATGAACGCCAGGCCGGCATTTTCCACCATTTCCGCAAACCGGGAATTCTCGGAAAGAAAACCGTATCCGGGGTGAACGGCTTCACACCCCTTTTCTTCGGCAATGCGGAGCAGCTTTTCCATGTCCAGGTACGATTCCGCCGCTGTACTGCCGCCCAGAAAAACGGCTTCGTCCGCCTCCAGGGCATGCAGGCTGCGCGTGTCGGGTTCCGAATAAACTGCGACCGCGGCAATGCCCAGCCGCTGACAGGTCCGTAAAATCCGCACCGCGATTTCACCACGGTTGGCGATTAAAATCTTTTTAAACATCAACAGCCTCACAGGGGAATGTTTCCATGTTTTCGATCCGGTTTCTCCGCTTTTTTTCCTTCCAGAAATTGCAGGGTGCGAATCAGTTGGTGGCGGGTATCGCGCGGAAAGATCACATCATCGATGTATCCGCGCCGGGCCGCCAGAAAGGGATTGGCAAAGCGCCGGCGGTACTCGGCCATCCGCTCGTTTAAAACCTCCTCCGGATTCTCCGCGGCCTGGATCTCCCGCCGGTAAATCACCTCGGAGGCGCCCTTGGGCCCCATCACGGCAATCTCCGCAGACGGCCAGGCATAATTGACATCGCAATGAATATGCTTGGAATTCATCACCAGGTACGCCCCGCCGTAAGACTTGCGAACAACCACGGAAATGCGGGGGACCGTGGCCTCGATAAACGCATACAGCAGCTTGGCACCGTGCCGGATAATACCGCCGTGCTCCTGCTCCGGGCCAGGCATGAAGCCGGGCACGTCCACCAGGCTGATCAGGGGGATATTAAACGCATCGCAGAAACGGACAAACCGGGCCGCCTTTGTGGAAGCATCACTGTCGAGCACGCCTGCGAGCACCGCGGGCTGGTTGGCCACCAGGCCCACAGCCTGGCCGCCCAGGCGACCGAAACCGCAAATGATGTTTCGGGCATAATCCGGGTGGACTTCCATGAATTCGGCCCCGTCCAGGATGCTGTAGATCAGGACGTTCATGTCATAGGTCTGTCCGGGATTGGGCGGCACCAGATAGTCCAGGGCCGGGTCCGTACGCTCTGGCGGGTCGCTGAAATCGACCAGCGGGGCCTTCTGCCGGTTATTGGAGGGCAGGTAGTTCATCAGCCGGCGCACCTCGCGCAGGCAGAGAATGTCATTGGGATGGGTGAAATGCGCCACCCCGCTGGTGTCACCGTGAACGTCTGCCCCGCCGAGGTCTTCGGCGGAAATATCCTGGTGAATCACGGTTTTGACAACGTTCGGACCGGTGACAAACATGTAGGATGAGTTCTGCACCATGAACACGAAATCGGTCATGGACGGGCTGTAGACAGCCCCGCCCGCACACGGGCCCATGATGCAGGAAATCTGGGGGACCACGCCGCTGGCTTTCACGTTGCGGTAAAAGATCTCCCCGTAAGCGGCCAGAGAATCCACCCCTTCCTGGATCCGGGCGCCGCCGGAATCGTTTAAACCGATAATGGGGCATCCCACCCGCACGGCCATGTCCATGACCTTGCAGATTTTCTGGGAATGGGCCTCTCCCAGGGACCCGCCGATCACGGTGAAATCCTGGCTGAACACGCACACCTCGCGACCCTCAACGGTGCCGTGGCCGGCCACAACGCCGTCGCCCGGATAGGTGCGCTCATCTCCGATGGCGCTGCCCCGCCCGGTTTTAAGCATGTCGAATTCCTCAAACGAACCTTCGTCGAGCAGCAGCTCGATGCGCTCCCGGGCCGTGAGCTTGCCCTTGAGATGCTGAACCTCGATGCGTTTTTCCCCCCCGCACTGAAGCGCCTCTTCGCGCAGGGCCTCAAGCGTGGTGATATTTTCCTGAAGCGCGATATCCATGGCACACACCCCACAATGCAGATAACTTGTTTATTTTATTTAATATTACTTATTAAGACAAAATATACTACCAAAAGATTTCCGCAAACACCATGATTAATGTGCTTCCTGTTGCCACGTCATGCAACATTTAACAACGTTGCCCCGCCGGCCGCTCCTGCGGAAATCTTTGAAGCTTGCCGGAACAACCATACCCCGGGAGAACACACAGGTTGCCCCTACGCCGGGGTTTTTAAACTTTCCGGAATTAGGCAGAGGAAAGTGCCCAGGGGTTGGACAGGGCGGGACGGCGGGGTGGTTTGCGCAGATGCATCGGGCGCGACAGCGGACGGGATATGCGCAAACTGCACCGCCGGCACGCCCTGCGGAAATCCTGGAAGCCCCGTTTTCTTTTGCAGGGCCCGGCGGATCTGCCGGCCTTTGTGGCAACCCACTTGATTTTACCCGCAAAGTTGGTTAGGTTTGGGAAATTATACACTTCGTATTCATCGGCCCGGACCGGGTATTCATCGGCCCGGACCGGATGCAGCAGCACCCGATTTCGAACAAGGAAACATCTGATGATCACATTACTTGACTACGGTGCCGGCAATGTGCGCAGCGTAGTAAACGCCATAGAAAAACTGGGCCGGCGGGTGCATGTCGCCGGCAGCGCAGATGATATCCGCCGGGCGGAAAAACTGGTTTTTCCAGGCGTCGGCAGCTTCGGCAGCATGATGCAGGTGCTGCAGGAAAAGGGCTACGTGGAAGCCCTGCGCGAATACCTCCGGGCAGACAAGCCGTTTCTGGGAATCTGCTTGGGCCTGCAGGCGCTTTTCGAAAAAAGCGCGGAAGCCCCCGGGATTGCTGGCCTGGGATTTATCCCCGGCATGGTCAAGCAGTTTGACACGGATCTGTCCGTGCCCCACATCGGATGGAACGGCATCCGCGTGAAAAAACCCACGGCCCTGTTCAACGACCTTGCCGGGGAGGAAAAGTTCTACTTTGTGCATTCCTACCATGTCGTACCCCGGGATCCGGAGGTCGTGCTGACCACCACCGACTACGGCGCGGAATTTGTCAGCAGCATCCGGATCGGCAATATCACGGCCACCCAGTTTCACCCGGAAAAAAGCGGGGCCGCCGGCCTGGCAGTGTTCCGCAATTTTCTCGAACCGGGTCCCGAGTCGGGCGCACGGATCCGTTCGGACGGAAAGACACGACTGGCCAAGCGGATCGTTGCATGCCTGGACGTTCGCGCCAATGACGCCGGCGACCTGGTGGTCACAAAGGGCGACCGCTACGACGTGCGCGAAAACGGCGAGGTTCGCAATCTCGGCAAACCCGTGGAACTGGCCCGGGACTATTACGAACAGGGCGCAGATGAGATCACCTTTCTCAATATCACGGGCTTCCGGGACTTTCCTCTCGAGGATCTGCCCATGCTCGAAGTGCTGCGCCGGAGCTCGAGGCACGTGTTTGTGCCGCTGACCATCGGCGGCGGAATCCGCAGCTACACCGACGCAAACGGCCGAACCTGGTCCGCACTGGAGGTGGCCGCGGAGTACTTCCGCTCCGGGGCGGATAAAATCTCCGTGGGCAGTGATGCGGTGGCCATTGTGGAACAGTACCTGAAAACCGGGCAGAAAACCGGGCAAAGCGCAATCGAACAGATTTCCGGGGTGTACGGCAACCAGGCGATGGTCATTTCCATTGATCCGCGGCGGGTTTACGTGACCCGGCCGGAAGAAGCCGCGTTTCACGTAATTCAAACAGAGATGCCCGGCCCGGAAAACGAAAAATACTGCTGGTTTCAATGCACCGTCAAGGGCGGACGTGAAGGGCGGCCCGTGGACGTGCTCACCTTGGCCCGGGCCTGCGAGGAACTCGGGGCCGGCGAAATCCTGCTCAACTCCATTGACCGCGACGGCACCAGCGCGGGCTTTGACATCGAGTTGATCAATGCGGTGGCCGAAACGGTTTCCATACCAGTGATCGCATCTTCCGGAGCCGGATGCGCGCGGCATTTCCTGGAGGTATTCACCCGGACAGGCGCAGAAGCCGCACTGGCAGCCGGGATTTTCCACCGCCGGGAAGTTCCCGTGGGCGCGGTCAAAAAATATCTGTCCGACAAAGTCGAAATTCGAAGGGAGGGAACATGAGAAACGCATGGCTTGCCGCCGGAATCCTTGTTTTTACCCTGTTTGCCTCTGCCGCGGTATGCGCCGGCCAATCGGTTTCCTCGAAGATCACGGACGTGACCCTGTTTTTCGACAAAGCCCGAGTCAGCCGGCAGGCCTCGGTAAGCGTGGAGCCCGGCATCCACCGCCTGGTAATCCCCCTGGATGCGTTTTCCATTGAAGAAAAATCCGTAACCGCGGATGTCACCGGCCGGGGCGAAATCCTCGGTGTTCGGGTGTCAAGACTCCCGACCGCGGAATCGCCGCAGGAAAAAATCCGTAAACTCGAGGCCCATCTCCGGGAACTGCAGAACCAAAAACAGGAGATCAAGGACCGGAAAACCGCCCTTGAGCGGCAGGAAACATTTCTCGACGGCGTGGTCGAGTTTTCCGGGACCCAGGTCCCAGAGGAAATCAAAACTCAAATGCCCGCCCCCGGGGATCTGGATGCCACCCTGGGTTTTCTGGGCAAGCGGTTTACCGAAATTTTCGATGAAAAGCGCGTGGCTGAAAACAAGCTCGCGGATCTCGAAAAAAAGATTGATCAGGTCAGGCGGGAGCTGGACATGGTCCGGGGCCGGGCGGACAAAACCGGCACCGGAATCGAAATCCTGTTTCGCACAGAAAAGGCTCAAAACCTGGATATCACCGCCGAATACATGGTGCACAATGCCGATTGGTCGCCGATGTACCGGGCGGTTGCCGGGGATGCCGACACGGACATTGATCTTTCCATGATGGGGCAAATCCAGCAGAAAACCGGCGAGGACTGGGAAAACGTCAATCTTTCCGTCTCCACCGCTGCGCCGGTTCGCGACGGGCGCCTACCCGAACTTTCCCCGTGGCACATAGACACCCCGCAGCCGCAAGCCCGGAAATCCAGGGCCGACGGTGCTGCGGCCATGAAAGAGCTGGCTGCCAGGCCCGCAGCAAAAAAGTCCGCCCCCGTGGCAGAAGCCGAAAGGCGCCGGACTCCCATTTCTTTTGAATATGATCTTCCCGAACCGGTCTCCGTGGCATCCAGGGCGGAAAAAACCCTGCTGCCCCTGTTTACAAAATCCATTGACGGCGAGTTTTACCACCATGCCGCACCCAAGCGTGATCCCCGGGCATACCTGGTATACAGTGCCGAGGCGGATAGCGAACTGCTGGCCGGGCCGGTGAACATCTTTTTTGCGGGCAGATACGTGGGCGAGATGTTTCTGGAGGAAAAACAGGCAGGCGAGGCATTTGTGCTGGGTCTGGGCGCAGACCGCTCCGTTGCGGTCAAGCGCGAAAAGGTCCGGGACCATCGCAAGGAGACCGCCTTTTTCGGGCAGGTCGAACGCGATGCCATCGTCCGGGAAATCAAGTACCGCATCACTGCGGAAAACCTCAGGAACCGGGAAATCAAACTCCATGTCACAGACCACATCCCGGTGTCCAGAACCGACCGCATTAAGGTCGAGGATGTGGCTTTCTCGCCCGGGCCGAAAAAGCGGGATGTCGAGGGAAAGCCCGGCGTGATGCAGTGGCGCTTCGCGCTTGCACCCGGGCAAACCGAAGAAATTTCCATTTCGTTTACGGTTGCATATCCCAAGGATATGCCGGCGCCGGTGTTTTAAGGAGGGAAAATTGGATATTGCCACACAGCCCCGTGCCTATCTTTCATCCATCGGTCCCCGGCAGCGCAGCGGCGAGCCTGCCGGGATATATTCGGTGTGTTCCTCGCACCCGTTGGTGCTGGAGGCCGCATTTTATCAGGCCGAAGCGGACAAAAGCCCGCTGCTCGTCGAGTCCACCTGCAACCAGGTCAACCAGTTCGGGGGATATTCCGGTATGACGCCCGCGGATTTTGCCGCATACATTTACCGCATGGCCGAACAAGTACAGTTTGATCCCCGGGGACTCATGCTCGGCGGAGACCACCTGGGCCCCTACGTCTGGCGCAGCGAGCCGGCGGAATCAGCCATGGAAAAGGCGGAAACCCTGGTATCAGAATGCGTTTTTGCCGGGTACGGAAAGATTCACCTGGATGCCAGCATGCCGCTGGGCAATGACAATGGCCGCGCCATTTCCGCGCAGACTTCCGCCGAACGGGCCGCCAGGCTGTGCCGTGCCGCGGAACGGGCAGCCGCGCAAATGGATTCTCAAAAAGACCCCCCGCTTTACGTCATCGGGGCGGAAGTTCCCACCCCCGGAGGCTCCCTGGCCGCGCGCGAGGACGTCCCCGTCAGCAATCCGGAAGAAGTGGCCGAATTTATTCATGCGTGCCGGCAAATCTTTACCGAATCCGGACTGGAAGACGCATGGACCCGGGTGATTGCAGTGGTGGTTCAGCCGGGAATCGATTTCGGACAACACTGGGTGGCGCCCTACGATCGCCAATCCGCTGGCGCGCTGTCTGAGTTTCACAGCCAGCTGCCGGAGGCGGCCACCTACGAAATCCATGCCACGGACTTTCAGACCCCGCAGGGGCTTTCGCAAATGGTTGCAGATCATTTTCCCCTGCTCAAAGTGGGCCCCTGCCTCACCTTTGCATTCCGGGAGGCGATTTTTGCCCTGGACCGGATTGAACAGGAATGGCTCGGGGACCGCAAAAGCATCTCGCCCGCAAACATCCGGCAGGTATTGTGTGATGTCATGGACGTGGATCCGGGCTACTGGCACTCCCACCACCGGGCGGAATCGGCGTCTGACTGGCGCGTGCTTTTCAGTTATCTCGACCGCGTGCGCTATTACTGGGCCCGGCCGGATCTGAAAAACGCGCTTTCCCGGCTGACTGAAAACCTGAGTTATGAGCCCGTTCCCCCGACCCTGCTCAGCCAGTACCTGCCCGAACAATACCGCGCGGTTGCCGCGCACAGACTTGCTGCAGACCCGGCATCTCTTATTCATGATAAGGTCCGGGGCGCGCTTTTGCCATATGCAGCCGCCTGCCGCATGACAGAATAGGCACGCAAAAAAATAATTTACTTTGACGTAAACTGTGGTTAATGTAAGAATTCGTTCCAAAACGTCTGGTACAAAGAAACAGTTCACTTAAACAACAAGCAGACATTATGCGAGACGATATTACGAAAATCCGATGGCACGGCCGTGGCGGCCAGGGGGCGATTACAGCAGCCAAAATCGTGGCAAACGCGGCTTTTTCCTCAGGCTATGGCGGGGTGGTTATGGCGCCCACATTCGGCACGGAGCGAAGAGGCGCGCCTGTGCTGACCTCGCTTAAAATCTCGAAGCACAAGATCTATGACCTGTCCCCTATTGCCGAGCCGGACATAGTCATTGTGCTCGACCACCTGCTGGTCGAAGAGGTGGACGTGGCATCCGGGCTCAGACCCGGCGGCCTGATCATTATCAACACGCCCAGGCCCCCGGAAGCCTTTGCCTTTGCCGACATGAAAGTGGCCACCGCGGATGTTACCACCCTGGCGGGTAAAGCGGGCCTGCCCACGGGCATTGTCAACACCGGCATCATCGGCGCGTTTGCCAGGGCCGGCGATCTGCTGGACATGGACACCCTGGCCGAGGCCATTGAATCCGAATTCGCGGGCAAATCCCCGGAAAAAAACATCGCGGCCGCCCGCGCGACATACGAGCATACCCTGGTTGGAGAAACCGATGAAAAACGACAACAATGAAAATACGAGCCCCAACAGATACGCCTGCCATGTCTCCCACAGCGAGTCCGGTCCAGGCGACGGCGGGCGAACCGGATCCTGGCGGGTACTTCGTCCGGTCATTGACCTGGACAAGTGCATCCCGGCCAAACGGAACAAGCCGGCCTGCTTTTCCTGCTGGCTGTATTGTCCAGACGGGGTGATTACCAAGACGGTTCCCCCGACCATTGACTATGAATACTGCAAGGGCTGCGAAATATGTGCCGAGGAATGCCCGGCAGATGCCATCACCATGGTGGAGGAGACCCTGATGATCATGGAGGAAAAATAGCGCATGCATATCATCGAATCCGGCAACGTGGCCGCAGCCAGCGGAGTCCAGCTTTCCGGCGCCCAGGTGATCGCCGCGTACCCGATTACGCCGCAGACGCCCCTGACGGAAAAGCTCTCCGAACTGGTGGATGCCGGCGAGCTCAATGCCCAATACATTCCGGTCGAAAGCGAACACAGTGCCATGTCGGTCTGCATCGCGGCCTCCAGCGCGGGGACGCGCGCCTTTACCGCGACCAGCGCCAACGGATTGCTCTACATGAACGAACAGCTTCACTGGGCCGCCGGCGCCAGGCTTCCGATTGTCATGTGCGTGGTCAACCGGGGCATCGGCGCGCCGTGGACCGTTTGGAACGACCACCAGGACGCCATGTCCCAGCGGGACACCGGATGGATCCAGCTTTTCTGCTGCGACCACCAGCAGATTATCGACACGGTGATCCAGGCCTTCCGCCTGGCGGAAACCGTGCGCATCCCGGTAATGGTTTGTTATGACGGCTATATCCTGTCACACACCTACATGCCGTTTGACATTCCCGAATCCGCGGCAGCCGGCAGGTTCCTTCCGGAATTTGCACCCGACTGGGCGCTGGATCCGGCCTGCCCGGCAAATCTTAACACCGTGACCCTGCCGGATATCCGGCCCAACGTACGCGGGGAAACCGCGCCGGGATACATGGAAATCCGGCAGAACCTGCATGACGACATGCGCCGGGCCATAGACGTGGTTGCGGATACGGACGCGGAATTTGCGCAGGTCTTCGGCCGGGGCGGCAATCCGTTTATCGAGCCGTACCGGTGCGAAGACGCCGAGTATGTGGCAGTGGCCATGGGATCGCTTTCCTATCAGCTCCGGGACGTAATCGACGTGCTAAGACAGGAAGGGCTTGCCATCGGGGTTGCCGGCCTGCGCCTGTACCGGCCTTTTCCGAACCGGGCCGTGGCCGAGGCGTTGTCTGGAAAAAAGGGGGTTATCGTGTTTGAAAAAGCCGTGAGCTATGGATACGAGGGCCCGCTGTACGCCGATATCAAGGCAGCCCTGTACGATTGCGCGCAGCGGCCGGCCGTGCACAACTACATCCTCGGGCTGGGCGGCCGGGAGATCAAAACAGACGATCTCTTTGATTCGCTGAGAACCTCCTGCGGCGCAGACGCCCCCGAAGCCCGGGAACCGGCCTTTGTGGGACTCAAAATATAACAGCCGGTCTGCAAACTGCAGCCGTACCATAAAACATCAAGGATTCAGGACTTATCATGGCCACGAATAAAACCACCATACTCAACCTGCCGGAAGAAGAACTCGTGCACCCGGGCAACCGTGCCTGTGCCGGCTGCGGGTTAAGCATTGTCTACAGAACCGGATTAAAGGCGCTCGGCCGGGAGACCATCCTGGTGGTACCGCCCAGTTGCCTGACGGTGCTCCAGGGGCTCTACCCCATAGCCGCCACTCAGCTGCCGTGCTTAAACGTGACCTTTGCCTCCACTGCCGCCGCGGCAACCGGTGTGCTGGGCGCTTTGCGGGCCCGGGGCAAAACCGATGTCCAGGTAGCCGCCTGGGCAGGAGACGGCGGGACCAGTGACATCGGTATCCAGGCGCTTTCCGGGGCCTGTGAGCGGGGCGAGGACTTTATTTTTATCTGCTATGACAACGAGGCATACATGAACACCGGGGTGCAGCGCTCCGGCACAACGCCGCAGCACGTGCTGACCACCACAACCCCGATTACCGGCAAGCACCAGCAGAAAAAGGACATGCCCGCCATTATGGCGGCTCACGGCATCGATTACGTAGCCACCGCTTCTGCGGCCTATCCCCTGGATTTATACGACAAGATCATAAAGGCCAAGACCATTTCCGGGCCCAAGTACATCCACGTGCACACGCCGTGTCCGGCCGGATGGGGATTTTCCGCGCGATATACCGTCAAAATCGGGCAACTGGCAGTAGAAACCGGGTTGTTTGACCTGTATGAGCAGGAAAACGGCAACTTCCGCCTGACCGGGGCTTCGCAAAAGCTGCTCGGCAAAAAACGCAAGCCTGTGGATGAATATTTCGCCACCCAGACCCGGTTCAAGGGCCTGGATACGGAAAAAACCCGGGCCATCCAGGAGGAAGTGGATCAGAAATGGGCGGCTCATGAAAAGGCGGCCGCGGGTATCTGCTGAGACCCCGGGATTTACCCTTCGTAGAGCACGGCCAGAATCCGGGCCCTGCCCTTTTTGGCAGCCACCAGGTGCGGTGTGGTTGACAGGTAATACACGCTGTCTCCCGGATCGAGCTCGAATTCCTCCTGGTCAATCTGTGCCAGCACCGTTCCATCCAGCACGTAAATGAATTCCTCGCCGTCATGCACCGAGGTTTCCCGGTCGGGGTTTTCCTCCAGATCCACAATCAGGGCTTCCATGTGCCGGCCCTGCACTTCGGGTGCCAGGCTCTGGTATGTATACAGGCTCCTGCCCCTGGACGAGGTTGACCTGGAGGCGGGTTTTCGTTCATGCTGGCGGGTCACCGAGTACACCCGGGATCCGGCGCCTGAAACCAGGCGGGAAAAGGCGCTGTCCAGTGCCTTGGATAGCTTTACAAGGGTGCCGAGCTGAGGCTGGATCTCGTTTGCCTCGATCCGGGACAGGGTTTCCACGTCAAACCCGGTCAGGTTGGCCATTTCATCATTGGAAAGGCCCTTTCTCTCCCGGATGGTGCGAATCCGGTCGCCTATCGCCTCGATCTCCGCCGCCTTGCTCCGGTCGGAGAGATCCCCGGTGAGCACGTCATATCGATCCTCTGGTGCCCGGGACTCTTCATCGTGAATCATATCCATCGCTCCTTTGGCAAGTCTGCCGCATTGAATCAAATTTCATCATTCTTCAGTGCCTTATTTTTCTTTTCTACCAAAAGCCGCCAAAGCCGTCAAACATTACTTGCCCCGCCCCGGAATAGCTCTATCCCGTTTTCGGCTTTTGGGTTACCCGGGTTTTTGGCGGAGACCGCCTTGTCAGAAACCGTCGGCCGTGCTATTATTATGAAAATAAATAATATTATCGAATTACGAACCAATCATCCAATTTTACAGGGGGATGTTATGGCCGATGCACAATACCAGGCATGGCTGTGGGAAAAACTCGGACATCAAACCATTGAAAACCTGAAAAAGAACGGGTTTACAGGCAATTTTCTTGCCACCGCAGACGAAGGCAGGGATTTTGTAACAGATCTGGTCAGGGAGTACAACACCATCGGATTCGGGGGATCTGCCACCCTTCGGGCCCTGGATATACCCGCCACCCTAAAGCATCAGGGCAAAACCGTTTATGATCACTGGGACCCGGCCCAGGAGGAATCCGATCTTTCCCTTCGCCTGAAACAGGGGCGATGCGACTGCTTTATCTGCAGTGCAAACGCCATTTCCGCAACCGGCGAAATCGTAAATGTGGACGGGGTGGGCAACCGAACAAACGCCATGACTTTCGGCTGCCCCAATGTCGTCATCGTGGCCGGCATGAACAAAGTCGCCCTCGACCTGGACGGGGCCTTTCGCAGAATACGGGAAATCGCAGCACCCATGCGCGCGAAAAGCCTTAACATGAATACCCCCTGCGCGGAAACCGGCATCTGCACGGACTGCAATTCCCCTCAGCGCATCTGCCGCATCACCGCGATTCTGCACCGGAAGCCCATGATGACCGAGGTTTCCGTGGTGCTGATCAACGACTCACTCGGATTCTGATGTGCGCAGATTCCGCAGGGCCGCCCTGGCAGACCCGGAAATCCTGGCAGGCCGCCAATTTCTCCATACGATCCCTGTTGGAGCGGCACCCGAAGCAAATGCAGCCGCTTTTCCAAACCGCCCTGGAAATCAGGCAACGGCTGGATGTCCTGGATGCGATATATGATGAGCTGTGCCCACAGACCTGCCCGTTCTGCCCCGAGCCATGCTGTGCAAGGGCGGATGTCTGGTTTGACCTGCGGGATCTGCTCTTTCTGCATGCCGGCTTTCTGCCGGTGCCGCTGAAAAACCCCAGAAAGCCGGATCATGTGCCCTGCTGGTTTCTCGGGTCGGGCGGATGCAGGCTGCCCCGGAAAAGCCGGCCCTGGATCTGCACCTGGTATCTGTGCCCGGCCCAGAAACGCCGCCTGCAAAACCGGCGCCCTGCAGCCTTTATCCAACTGCGGACTTTAACCGGGGAAATCGGCGCATACCGAAAGCAGCTTGAAAAACACTTTATCAGGGTCGCCGGCGCCCCGTCTGCGGCCTGTAAACGCGACGGGTTTCGGGAAGAAAAAGCCGGGAGCCGGGCATGAATAAATACGAAAAAATCACGGAGGCCAGGCACATCCTGGAGCTTCCGGAAGAAGCGACCATGGATGAGATCAAGGCCAGCTACCGAAGACTGCTTGCCCGCTGGCATCCGGACAAGTGCCCGGAAGATCCGGAAAAAGCAAACGAGATGACCCGCAGGATCACAGCCGCCTATCAGACCCTCCTGGACTATTGCGCCAATTACAGGTTCTGCTTTTCAAAGGAAGCCGTGAAAAAACAGCGCTCCTCCCGCGAGTGGTGGATGGAGCGATTTGGCAATGATCCGCTGTGGGGCGGAAAAAACGAGTAAGCAGACGGGATTATCCCGCTATTATTGACTTGACCGATTCCACGAGCTTCGGCATGGCCTCTCCGGCCTTTAAGGGGATATAGGCGTCTGATACCCGCTGGAACGCGTTTTCATTGGGATTGACCACGATCACCCATGCACCGGCCTCTTTAGCCTGAAACGGAAGATAGGCCGCGGGATAAACCACTCCGGAGGTGCCCACGGCCAGCATGACGTCGCATTTTCTCGCGGCATCAAACGCTCTTGGAATGTCCTGCACCGCTTCGCCGAACATCACCACGTCCGGCCGCGTAACCGACTGGCAATGTTCGCACTTGGGCATCATTTCAATAATTTCCGACAGGGTGAAGCCTTCGGCTGAATCGATTTTTTCCTTTACCTCCCGGATCAGTTCCTTGCGGGAAAAATCCTGGCTCCAGGAACATGACAGGCACCTGAACCGGAAGCTGTTGCCGTGGACTTCCACCACATCGGTATTTCCGGCTTCCAGATGCAGATTGTCAATATTCTGTGTTACCACGGTTTTCAATATTCCCATGTGCTCCAGATCCCGCAGAGCTACGTGTGCGGGATTGGGTTCCGCCCGCTCGAAGGTATCCAGAAGTTCCCGGAAAAAGGGAAGCAGCTTTTCCGGACTCCGCTGCAGGGTTGCCATCAATCCGTCAGCAGTGCCGACTTCGGCCGGATTGACCCGTTCCCATACGCCGCCGGGATCCCGGAAAGTGGCAATACCGCTTTCCGCGGAAACACCCGCGCCGCAGGACGCTGCCGCATTTTTCGCGCCGGCCAGAATTTCGGCCGCCTTCTGAATTTCCTGATCAATGGTCATGATGCACTCCTTCTACATTCCTTGGTTCCCGGATGCTGTCACCGGGGTGATCACCCCGTGGCACCGGCACGCAGTTGCCACGAGAAACTCCCCGGTTTTTTCCGCCAGTCGCCGGCGCAGTTGGAACAGGTCCTCCGGCCGGTATCCCCCTACGCCCGGGGCAAGCTGGCGGCTTTGAATCAATAACACCTCAAATCCGGGGATTTTCATTTGCCGGATCTTATTAAACATGTTTTCCAGCCGCTTTTCCCCGGTGACCGGGCAAAAGTCGGCAGGTTCCGGGCAGTTGTCCGGACACTGAACCGTTGCCATGCTCACGTAAAGATCTCCCGAGACGCCGCATAACAGGTTTGGCAGAAAGGACTCGATCCCCCCGGGCGGCGTGCAACGCTGAACCTGTATATCCGCCCACTGCCCGAGACACCATTGCGCGGCAAGATGCACGGGCAGCGCCGGAATGATCCACTCCGGGCCTTTCTGCCGGGACAGCGTGCGTTTTAAAAACGCGGACCCGTCCGCTTCGATGACCGTGACGCGCGGATGCACCTCAGCAGAAAGATGGCCGGCATTGGTATCTACCACAAGAAACGACCGGTCACTTTTTTGCGCAGCCAGCCTTTCTATGGCAATTTTCCCGAACCTGCCGGCGCCGATGATCCATATGTTTTCCATGGCTGCTCCCGGCCGATGGGTTTCATGAAATTTCGTGATTTCCTGTCACCTTAGCGCACCCCGTGTCCGGATGCAAGTCCGGCCCGGCAGATTTGCCGCGCTGGCCTGAAAAGGCCGGTCCCGGTCTTCAATAGATCTACTCAATCCCCTCGTGCCCGCCCCGTCTGCCATGACGGTCGGCAAGCCTGAGCATCTCCGGGATCCGGTACCGGCCGTGCATGTTTAATACGCATTGCGCTGCCTGATCTTCCTGCCAGCCGATTGCGGAGACAAAAAGCGGCTTTTTGCTCCTGCCCCGGCAAATCGGCACGAACCGGTCTGCGATCTTCAGGGGATTCTTGGCAACGCCCACCACCGCGGGCAAGTAAGCAAGCGCCTCATAAAGCCGGGCCCCGAGCCCTTTACCGGAACCCGTTTGCAGATGCACGTATCCGTCGATCAGGATCGTCTCAAATTCCCGCTCCGCGCGCTTTAGCACAGAAAGCAGGCACGGAAGCTCCCTTTGGTAGAATCGGCCCGGCCGGTAAGGCCGCGCATCAGACCCGTAATTCCGAACAATTTCAGCGGGTTCGCTGTCGGACCAGTCAGCAAAAACCACGCATGCAGCCGCCCACTTATTGTGCTCATAATAAACGTCGATTGCTGCCTTCACTTTCAGCCGGCCGTTTCTTCCAGAATCTGCGCATATACCCTTTGATCCGCGCTGCTGAACAGAACAAAGCGCACATGCCTGACCGAATTCAGCGGCTGAAGCTGTTCAATTACCGTGTTCAAGGCAATCCGCGCAGCCGGTTCCAGGGGATATCCGAATGCCCCTGTGGAAATGGCCGGAAAAGCAACCGCGCGCAGGCCGTTTTGTTCGGCCAGCTGCAGGGCATTGCGATAGCATGCGGCCAGCAGCTGGTCAGCTGGCTTGTCCACCCCGTAGACCGGTCCAAGGCAATGGATCACATGGCGATTCGGCAGGTTATGCGCACCGGTGATCACCGCCTGGCCCGGATCGATCGGCGCCAGCGGCCGGCACTCTTCTTCCAGTCCCGGCCCCGCGGCCCGGTGGATCGCTCCGGCCACGCCGCCCCCGATCCGAAGCTCGGCATTGGCGGCATTAACCACGGCGTCCATGTCAAGCTGGTTTGCAATATCACCCTGCACGCATTCCACGGTTGCGCCATGAAAATCCTTTTTTGTGGTCATACGCCCCCACCTCCTTTATTTTTCGGGTGATGATTCCAACAGGGTGCCATAACCGATTCTTTTCCGGACCCCAATGCCGGCCTGTGACAATATTCTCGTATTATTCAAGATTACCATTATGTGCCGGGCAGGCAAAAATTTTTTGGATGCCTGCATTCGGGCTCCGGATACGCTTTGACCCGCAGACAGTGCCGGCGAGTTCTGCAAAAAGCCCGTCCAGAAGTTGTTCCGCGGCCGACAGCTCCGCTTTTGAGGCAAAAACCGAATGCAGTTCCCGGAATATAGCATCATACCTTGAGCCTGTGCTGCCCGCGGCCGAATAATCCACCTGCGGCTTTGGGTAAAGTTCGTCATTAAAAAAATAATTCGCCAGAGGAGAATTATCTGCGGCATACGGCCAGCTGATTTTCAAACCAAACAAGCGGTCCCACAGCTTTCGGGCATGCGGCCGGAATGCGGCTGCCGGGTCAAGACCGCTGCTCCGGCATCTGCGGGTAATTTCCTCATAAAAAGCCGACAGCAGTGCTTTTTCCTGGATGACTAGGCCGAACAGGTACCAGTCATCGATCACGGAGCGGAGGATCCGCTTGAAATCCGGGGCAATCCGGCGGTGGGTGGGACAGAAATACATTTGGCAGGTCATGGACCCGTAATGGCTCAGTCCCCGCAAATCAATGCCGTTGTTATTTTCTGCTCTCGGATGAAGCAGGCAGCCCACCCGGGATTTTTTACGCCCGATAAAGCCGAGATACGGGCAGTGGTGGAATTCCGGCATGGGCGCCGGGTTTTTGGAAAGCGCCTCGGATTCCCTTTGGCCGAAATCGAGAACAGCCGCCATTTCGCGGGGCACCCGGGCAAATGCCGCGGTGCGCCTTTCAAGCAGGCTGCGGATGCCCTGCCGGGAAGGAACGGCCAGATTGTAGAGTCCGCAGCAGGCCCCGCATGACACGGTTTGGCTGACCTGGCAGAGGTAGATGTCCCCGGAAGTGCTCATCTTAAATAAAAAAACAAATCTGACTACTGTTTTACGCTCACACAAAAAAGGCCCGTATCCGACAAGTGCGGATACGGGCCCGGATTGTTTTGGCTCCCCAGCGCGGACTCGAACCACGGACGCGGTGGTTAACAGCCACCTGCTCTGCCGACTGAGCTACTGGGGAACAACAAAGATGATTTTCTAATATCCCACGTTAAAAATGTCAAGCAAAATTGTCAACGTCATTTCGGCCGGACAACCTTCAGGCCCAGCTCGTCGAGCTGGATCCGGCTTGCCCCGGCCGGGGCGTCGGTCATCAGGCAGGCGCCCTTCTGGGTCTTGGGAAAGGCGATCACCTCCCGGATGGACTGGCTGCCGCACAGAATCGTCATCAGCCGGTCAAAGCCGAAGGCAATGCCGCCGTGCGGGGGCGCGCCCGAGTCGAGCGCGGAGATCAGAAAGCCGAATTTTTCCGCGTATTCCTCGCGATTCATGCCCAGGGCTTCGAGCACCCGGATCTGCAGGTCCTTCTGGTGGATACGGATGCTGCCCCCGCCGATTTCCGAGCCGTTTAGCACCAGGTCATATGCGCGGGAGCGCACGGACAGGGGATCGGTTTCCAGCTTTTCCATATCGGATTCCGCCGGCGCAGTAAAGGGATGATGCAGGGCTTGGTAGCGTTTTTCAGCCTCATCGTACTCCAACATCGGAAAATCCGTGATCCATACGAAACGATAGACGCTGTCATCGATCAGCCAGAGTTTTCTGGCCAGATGGATCCGCAAGTGCCCGAGCGCCTCATTGACAACCGCGGACTGATCCGCCCCGAAAAAGACCAGGTCACCGGGTTCCATGTCCAGGCGTTCGGCCATGTCCTTTTTCTCCGCCTCGGTGAAAAACTTGGTGATCGGGGACTGCCACTCGTTTTCCTTGACCCGGATCCAGGCCAGCCCCTTGGCCCGGTAGACCGAGACGAACTCGGTGAAATCGTCGATTTCCTTGCGGGTAAAAAAATCCGCGCACCCCTTGGCATTAAGCGCCTTGACAATGCCCCCCTTTTTGACCGCGCCGGCAAACACGTTAAATCCGGATTCGGCCACGATATCGGAAATATCGCAGAGCTCCAGGCCAAAGCGCGTATCCGGCCGGTCCAGGCCATAGCGCGACAGGGCCTCGTGATAGGTCATCCGGTCAAAGGGCGTTTTGACCTCCATTTCCAGAACGTCCCGGAAGATCGCCGCAATCAACCCCTCGGCCACGTACATAACGTCATCCTCGCCGGCAAACGACATCTCGATATCGACCTGGGTAAACTCCGGCTGCCGGTCGGCCCGAAGATCCTCGTCCCGGAAGCAGCGCACGATCTGATAATAGCGCTCAAAACCGGAAATCATCAGAAGCTGCTTGAAAAGCTGCGGGGACTGGGGAAGCGCGTAAAACGAACCCGGATTCAGGCGGCTGGGCACCAGGTAATCCCGGGCCCCTTCCGGGGTGCTCCGGGTTAAAAACGGGGTTTCAATGTCGAGAAAACCCTGGTCGTTTAAAAACGCCCGCGCTGCCGCGGCCGCCTTGTGGCGCATCATGAGGTTGCGCTGCAGCACGGGCCGGCGAAGATCAATATGCCGGTTCTGAAGCCGGGTATTCTCGTTGACCTCGACCTTGTTTTCGATCAAAAACGGCGGTGTCCGAGCCTTGTTTAAAACCTTTAACTCAGAGACCATGACCTCGATCTCGCCGGTGGCGAGTTCCGGATTGGTCATGCCCTCGGGGCGCCTTTCCACAACGCCCCGCACACCCAGCACGTACTCGCTTCGAATCCCGTGGGCTTTCCGGTGAACAGCGGGCTCCCGGTCCGGATTGAAGACCACCTGGGTCATCCCCTCCCGGTCCCGCAGATCCACGAATATCACGCCACCATGGTCCCGGCGCCGCTGCACCCATCCCATGAGCACCACTTCCGATCCTACATCACCGGCGCTCAGCGCATTGCAGTGATGGGTCCGCCGCATATCTCCCAACGTGTCGGTCAACTGTCATACTCCTTGTTTTGGATCATTTCCTTGAATTCTGCCCGATGCCAATACCTGTCAAGCCACGTTCGGTTTTTCCAGATGCGCCTTTACGTTTTCCACCAGCGCGTCCAGGGGCACCTGCACCTGGTCCCGGGTCTTCATGTTGCGCAGGACCACCGCACGGTCGGCGATCTCCTGGTCTCCGATCATCAGGACGTTTTGCGCGCCCATTCGATCGGCCCGGCGCATCAGCGCCTTTAGGCTGCGGCCGGAAAAGTCGACCTCGGTTCTCACCCCGGCATCTGCCAAGAGCGAGGCCCAATGTGCTGTCATTTCCATGGCGGCCTCGCCCATGGGCAGAAAAAACACTTCCGGCCCCGGCTCGGCGGGCGGGAATTTCGCCATGACCAGATCCGCCAAGCGGTCCAGCCCGACGGCAAACCCGATGGCCGGCTGACTGGGCCCGCCGAGCATTTCCACAAGGTTGTCATATCTGCCGCCGCCGGCAACCGCGTTCTGCGCACCAAGTTCTGCGGTCTGGATTTCAAATGCCGTGCGCGTATAATAATCCAGGCCCCGCACCAGCCAGGGATCAATTTCATACGGAACCGCCATGCCCTCCAGGGCGGACTTTACCGCGTCAAAATGCACCTGGCAGGACCGGCACAGATAATCAAGCATGGAAGGCGCTTCTGCAACGACCTTCCGGCAGCCGGGAACCTTGCAGTCCAGCACGCGCAGGGGGTTTTTCTCCAGCCGCCGGAGGCAGTCCGCGCACAGCTTATCAGACTGCGCCGAAAGCATGTGCGAGAGGCTCTCCTTAAAGGCCGGTCGGCACTGCGGACATCCCAGGGAATTTAAGTGCACCTGCAGCCCGGAAACCGACAGCCGGGCAAAAAAGGTCATGAGCATGAAGATGAGCTGGGCGTCCAGATAGGGGGCATCCACCCCGAAGACTTCCGCGTTGATCTGCTGGAACTGCCTGTAGCGTCCTTTCTGGGGGCGCTCCTTGCGAAACATGGGACCGATGGTGTAAAATTTGGCTACCGGATCTGCGGCATACAGCTTGTGCTGAATATAGGCCCGGACCACCGAAGCGGTCGCCTCGGGCCGCAGCGTCAAAAGGGTGTCCCGGCTGCCGGCAAACGTATACATTTCTTTTTCAACGATATCGGTGTGCTCACCGATACTGCGCTGAAAAAGGGCGGCCTGTTCGAGCACCGGCGGGCGCATTTCCCTGAATCCAAAATTTTCGAAATGCGTTTTTGCCGTGTTCTCAATATATTGCCACACGGACGTTTCCGGCGGCAGAATGTCTTTAAAACCCCTGACAAGCTGTATCATGATTCGCCGCTATTTGATAAATTCAACAAGAAGGCACAGGCAAGTGCCGGTTTGCAATAACCTGCCATGATTATTATCATAAGGTCATTTTCGTGCATGAAAACGGGCTTATTTTGACGGTTTGCGTATAATCTTATATATATATGGAAAGTCGGCCGAAATTGTCAATAAATATGTTCATCTTGACATTCCGCGTGCAGAGTATATAAAAAGTAATTGTAAATATAAAATGTTATAAACGATCTTCAGCAGTATCGGCGTATGTCCAACCCGGGACGCCAAAACAAGGAGAAATCCCATGGCCAGTCCAGTGACGGTAAGAACATTGATGGAGATGAAAAAGCAGGGCAGGAAAATCGCGGCCCTGACGGCGTATGACTTTCCCTTTGCTCAGATGGCTGATGAAGCCGGCATCCACGTCTTGCTGGTGGGCGATTCCCTGGGCATGGTGGTGCAGGGGGAGGCCACCACGCTCGGCGTGACAATGGACCAGATGATTTACCATACGCGCATGGTTGCCAGGGCGGCAAAGACTGCCATGGTCGTCGGGGACATGCCGTTCATGTCCTACCAGGTCTCCATGCCCGAGGCACTGTCCAATGCCGGGCGCTTTTTAAAGGAATCCAATGCGGCCGCGGTCAAACTCGAGGGCGGTGCTGCGGTGGCGGATAAAATCCATGCCATGACCGAAGTGGGCATTCCGGTGCTTGCCCATATCGGACTGACACCCCAATCTGTGCACCAGTTCGGCGGTTTTCGGGTCCAGCGGGATCACGACCGGCTCATGGAAGACGCCAGGCAGGTAGAGTCCGCGGGCGCTTTCGCCGTGGTGCTCGAAGGCATACCCGCAGATATCTCCGGAGACATCACCCGTAACCTGACCATCCCCACCATCGGCATCGGGGCGGGACTGCCCTGCGACGGTCAGATCCTGGTCTGCCACGACATGCTGGGCATCAGCAGCGGCCACGTGCCGAAATTCGTCAAACAATACGCCCAACTCAGGGAAGACGCCACCGCGGGCCTGCGCAACTATCTCGATGAAGTTCAAAACGGAACCTTCCCCGACAAAAGCCACTCCTACTAAAACAACGGCACCGGCGCACGCGGAGGTACATGACAAAAAGGGACCACAAACCTTCTTTCCCCCTCGATATCGAGATTACGCCGTATTCCGCGGATATCCCCATCAACCGGTTGTTGCTGGGGGTGGACAACCTTCGGTATGACGTGCGCATCAGTCCGCAGTTCTGCCGTATCACTGGCGACTTCATATTCCAGTTGATCCTGAAACACGCCAATACTTCCGGCCCGCTTCAGACCCGTCAGAATCTCAACTGGTACCAGGAAACCGAACACTTTAAGGCCGCCTGCACCGAGGTCATGACCGATGCCATTAACCAGGCCAAATCCGCAGCCCAGGTACAGATCGATTACCTGGCCCAGGTATCGCTGGTCAAGTGGCTCATGGCGGAAATGCAGCGCCAGTACGATGCCGCGATTCAGCACTTTAAAAGCGTTATCCGCAGACACGAGGTCACCTATCGGGTCGAGCACCACCTCCGGCTGCGCGAGGAAGTCTTCAACATCATCCAGAGACGCAGCCAGATCATCCAGCATGCCGGTGCCGAGCTTTTCGACTACTTCCTGGAGGCCCGGGCAGGCTTAAACGAGCTGCGCACCCTGAATTTCGGGCAGGATTGCCTGCTGGCCGAGGAACTGCTTGCAAACCCCCTGCTTCATGCACCCAGCCGGCCGGATGATTTTTTCATGATGACCAACTACGTACTTTTGGGCTACCGGCTGGAGGACCCGCTGAACTATCACAGCCTGATTACGATTCTGTGCAACTTTTTCTCCGCAGTTGATCAACAGGACGAACCCGACGAGATCATCAAGAGTGCGGAAAACATCAATCAACTGTTTAACCTGTTTGAGACCCGCGATCTGCTCGCCCGGGAGAAAAAAAAGAAAAAACCGGATCCCGATCAAGTCAATACCCTCAAATCAAGAATCCGCTTTCAAAAGCAAATGCTTGCCATGATCTACCGGGAATTCCGGCATGAACAAATGCTGGAATGTATCGTGGCTGCTTATGAAGTGCCTAGGATCATACAAAATTACTGCCCGCCGCTTTCGCCGCAGGAGCTGCTCCAGTACCTGGTGGCGCCCAAGTCCAGAAAAAACATTATCCGCAAAATCAAGCGCTTCAGGAAATACACCGGCAAGTCGGTTTCCATGGCCCGCCTGAAACAGACCCGGCGCCTTGTGCACGTATCCCGGGAGCAAAAAAGGGTCCGGATTGTCCGGTTTTTAAAGGACTTTGCCGTATACCACCGCGACCTGAACAATTATTACAATATCAATGAGAAGGCGGACTCCATCAACCTGATCGAGGATAAGAAAACCGCCCGACTTTCCCGGGAAAACAACACCTTATATGAATTCATGTTTCCGCGGGAACATGACACCGGCAAGCAGACCATCATCAACCACGTGGTCATCAAGGCGGATGTTCGCGGATCCACGGAAATTATCGATCACATGAAAGCCAAGGGCTTAAATCCTGCCTCCAATTTTGCGCTCAACTTTTTCGACCCGATCAACAATCTGCTGCCGACCTACGGCGCACAAAAAATCTTCATCGAAGGCGATGCCGCCATCATGGCCATTTTCGAGCATGAAGGCTTGCCCGAGAAATGGTACGGCGTAGCCCGGGCGTGCGGACTTTCCATTAACATGCTCATGGTGGTGCAGCGATATAACCAGCGTAATATCAAAAAGGGACTGCCGCGGCTCGACCTGGGCATCGGCGTGAGCTTTGCAAAAGGCGCGCCGACTTTCTTTTACGACAATGACAACCGGATCATGATCTCGCATTCCATCAACGAGGCGGACATCCTTTCCGGATGCAACCATGAGCTGCGAAAACGGTTTCAAATCACCGGCCCGCCGTTTAACGTGTACCTCTACCAGCTCGACACCTCCGGAATCCAGGGGAAGACGCTGCTGGAAAAAAACGCAAGCCCGATTCTGCGCTACAATGTCATGGGCATCGAGCTGGCGCCCGATGCCCTGGCCAAGCTGGCCAGGGAAATCCACATGAAACGGTTTGAAGGCCCGATTCCCAAATTGGGAGTAGATCACTTTGTCGGGTACACGGGAAAATTTCCCACGCTGTCGGGCAATTATCAGCGCCTGGTGATCCGGGAAGCCGTCATCCCGGAGGTATCGCCAACTGATTTTCATACAATCCGCATGACCGAAAAGAAATATTATGAGGTCTGCACCCATCCGGGAATCTACGAACACGTCAAGCACCTGTAGCCCTGACGTCCCTGCTTCCGGATCGCAAAACCCGGTTGAAAAACCGTCCCGAAGTATTATACGATCCTACAGGAACTCCGTAAGCGCCTTGGCTGATCGGCGTTGCGAAAAAGGCGTTTCGCGGAAGTCCTGAAACCTTTATAACCGCCAGGCAATAAAATGATAAGTTTCTGATTTTACTCAACCACTTAATCACTTAAAACTTAAAACTTCCGGCAAAATGGATCAAAAAGGTACAGTCAGCACGGACAAATACATCAAGGCCCTGATGGATATCAGCCGGGCCATTAACTCGGATCTGTACTTGGAGGAGATCCTCAAGCTCATCGTCATGGTCACGGCCAAGGTGACCGGCGTGGAGATCTGCTCCCTGTGGCTGATAGAGGAAAACGAAAACCCGCCGCGCCTCCGGCTCAAGGCCACCCAGACCATTGAGCCGGCCTATGTCAAGGACCGGGTGCTGAACATAAACGAAGGCGTGGTGGGGCACGTGGCCTCTGAAAAGCAACCCCTGATCGTCCGGGACGTGCTGACCGAGCCCAGGTTCAAGGAAAAGGAAATGGCCCGTTCCCTGGGCCTTAAGTCCCTTGCCAGCGTGCCGCTTCTGCTTCGCGACGAACGGGTAATCGGCGTGCTCAACTGCTTCACGGCCGAACCCCATGATTTTACTGATACAGAAGTCAACCTGATCACCACCGTGGCCAACCAGGCGGCAGTGGCCATATCCAACTCCGAACTGATCATCAAGACCAAGGTCATCCAGGAAGAGCTCGAAACCCGAAAGCTTGTAGAAAGGGCAAAAGAGGTCCTGATGCAGAGAAGCGGGATGGATGCGGACGAGTCCTACCGCCGCATTCAGAAAAAAAGCATGGATTCGAGAAAATCCATGCGCAGCATTGCCGAGGCGATCCTGCTTTCAGAAGAGCTCTACTGAACACCGGGAAAACCCCGGGTTGAGATCCGGCTTCATCCGTTTCGGTATCCGACTTGGAAATCGGACCCACAGATTCGCCCCTTCCGGAGGATTTTCGCAAGCCGACAAAAAGTCTTGACAGATTTGTCATCCCTTATTAGTTAGTTTAAATTATCTTGCACAATGGCGTGTAAGATACACTTATAAATTTTCAAGACAATGGCGTCTCTATACAAGGCTGTAGAGGCGCTTTTTTTCGCCCGCGGGCGGACATCATATAACCATTTGAAATAATAAAATATAGACAATCTTACATCCAATTCAAAAAGCAAAGGAGGAATCCCATGACGGAAATGCGGTTTTCCAAAAACAACGACGTCCTAGGGACCACAAACCGGGGCAACCCCACGGAATCCAGCCTGTGCACCCTGTGCCGGGCCGACTGCCAGGGCAAATGCGAGACCTTTTTGTCCAGCCTGGTGGGCAGAAAACTGCTTTACCCCAGAAGCTTCGGCATCGTCACGGCCGGGGCCAACAATACCACCCACGTGGGGGCTTCCTACAATTCCCTGCGAATCCAGGGGTATGCCTACGGCTCACACGGCCTTTCCACCGGCCTTTCCAATGATCCGGATGACTGCATTTTCCCCAATGTGAGCCTGGAAACCGAGTTCGGCCGGGAAATTAAGACCAAGGCCCGGATTCCACTTATGACCGGTGCGCTGGGATCGACTTTCGTGGCCGCCAAGTACTGGGATTCTTTTGCCATCGGCGCCTCCCTGGTGGGCATCCCCGTGGTTATCGGCGAGAACGTGGTCGGGGTGGACCGGGAATCGGAAATGGCAAACGGCCGGATTACAAAGGCGCCGGAACTCGACCGCCGGATTGAAAGCTATCTGCGCTACAACGACGGCTACGGCGCAATCATCGTGCAGATGAACGTGGAGGACACGCGCAACGGGGTGGCTGAATACATTGCGGAAAAATACGGCAACAAGTGTATCCTGGAACTCAAATGGGGGCAGGGCGCAAAAGACATCGGCGGAGAAATCCAGGTCACCAGCCTGGATTACGCACTGTTTCTGAAAAACCGCGGCTACGTGGTGGACCCGGACCCGGAAAAGCCGTCTGTCCAAGAGGCCTTCAAGCACGGCTCCATTTCTTCCTTTGCCCGCCACAGCCGCCTGGGCGCCACCAACCTGGGCCGGGTGGACCAGGTCAGAGAAGAGTTCATGAAAAGCGTGGACTACCTGCGGAGCCTGGGATTCAAGCGGATTTCGCTCAAGACCGGCTCCTACGGCATGGAGGAACTGGCCATGGCGATCAAGTTCGCCACCGACGCCAAGCTCGACCTGCTCACCATTGACGGGTCCGGCGGCGGCACGGGCATGAGCCCGTGGAACATGATGCAGAGCTGGGGTGTGCCTTCCCTGCAGCTGCATTCAAAAGCCCGTGAATATGCCAGCCTCCTGGCCGCCAGGGGCGAGGATGTCGTGGACCTCTCCTTTGCCGGCGGACTCGCCCTGGAGGATCATATCTTCAAGGCCGTTGCCCTGGGGGCGCCCTACACCAAGCTGGTCTGCATGGGACGGGCCATCATGATCCCCGGATTTCTGGGCGCAAACATCGAGGGCGCAGTCAACCCGGACCGCAGGGAAAAGGTTGCCGGCAACTGGGACAAGCTGCCCAAGACGGTCAGCACGCTGGGGAGCACGCCCGAGGAAATCTTTGCCAACTACTATGACGTGGAAGCCAAGGTGGGCAAGGATGAAATGAAGAATATTCCCTACGGTGCCATTGCCTTCTGGACCCTTTCAGATAAGCTGGCCTGCGGGATGCAGCAGCTCATGGCCGGGGCCCGCAAATTCTCCCTGCCCGAAATCGAGCGCTCGGACCTGTTTTCCGGCAACCGCGAGACCGCGGAAATCACCGGCATCCCGCACGTGTGCGACAGCAACGATGAAAGTGCAAAAAAGATCTTAAACAGCTGATCCCCCGGCGACCGCGTACCGGGAGATTCAACAGAAAGCCCGCAGACGGGGCCTTTTCCCCGCCTGCGGGCTTTTTCCCGCTTTGCCCCATTGTTCCGCACCCCCTGATTGCATTTCGACAATATTTATCGTATGATCAAGCGGCAGGTAAAACAGGTAAACGCCCGGTCAGGCATTGTGCGAACCGGGAACTTGTAAAATCTGATGCTTGCAGAGGAAATGGATGAACACCGAGGAAACCGTATTCGGACAAACCTATAGATACTATCTCTCCCGGATCCGGGAGCTTTCCCTGGCGTCCCTGGCACAACCCCTGGGCGCAAAGGCTACAGGCGAGGGATTGAAAATCCCTTTTTTCGGAAATGAATACACGGTTTCCAGCCAGGCAATGACCGATCCCGCCGGCAGGCGGCCGCCCCATGAAATCTGTGTGATCCTGAGCAAATATATTTTGATGTGCCCGGATACACTGCCCGGAAAAGCCGACTGGGTCAGCTTCAGGGACCTAAAGGACGCCGGACCGCTGACAAAATATTTTGCAAATGATGTGGAGCGCGCAATCGCAGTGTATTTTTCCGGAAACTCGGCGGAATTAAAAAAAGCTGCCATTTCCCTGGGCGGCCATCGGCCCGAGCTTGACGTGGATTATGATATCGCCTTGCAGTTTGACGCGCTTCCGCAGGTTCCGGTATTGTTGCTCTACAATGATGCGGATGCGGAATTTTCCGCATCATGCTCCGTGTTATTCAATTCCAGCGTGGACACGTTTCTGGATGCCGAATGCATCGCTATGCTGGGATGGCAGTTGTTCCATCATTTAAAAAAGGCAAATGCCCGGCAGGACTGAAAGACAGAACAACCCATGTCCGCGGAAACGCAAAACATCACGACCGTACTTTCCGTTGCGGGTTCGGACCCCTCCGGCGGGGCCGGTATACAGGCGGATCTGAAAACGTTCATGGCCGCCGGGGTTTACGGGGCGGCTGTGATCACGGCCCTGACCGCCCAGAACACCCGGGGCGTGGACGGGGCCATGGCCGTTTCCGCGGCGTTCGTGGAACAGCAGATTAAAAGCGTATTCTCAGATATCCGCGTAGACGCGGTCAAACTCGGAATGCTGCCCAACAAGGAAGTGTGTGAAAAAATCGCCGGCCACCTGGCCGGCCATACCACCGTATGCGACCCTGTGATGGTTTCCACCAGCGGCCACCGGCTGATCGATGACGCAGCAGTTGAAGCGCTGATCACGCAGATCCTGCCGGCCTCGGACTATATCACCCCGAACCGGGCGGAGCTCGAAATCCTTTACGGATCCGCGCCGCCGGACCCGGAAACCGCCGGCCGGGACCTGCTTGAACGCTTTGCAAACCTTAAAGGCGTGGTAATCAAAGGCGGTCACGGGCCGCAAGACGCGGATCAAATCACGGACACGTTCGTATACCGGCGCAACAGCAGCGTGATGACAAAATCCGAACCGCATCCGTACGTCCGCACGCGCAATACCCACGGCACCGGGTGCACGTTTTCCTCCGCACTGGCCGCATACCTGGCCCGCAAACAGGACCCGGCACAGGCATTTTCCAGCGCGGTCAGCTTGACAGCCGAGCTCATCGGGCTTTCGGCTAATCACGGCATTGGCGGCGGGCACGGCCCGCTGCTTCATCACCGGTTTCCGTATTCCACCCGGCAGTAAACGACTACCCGGAAATCACCGCTCCGCCCTTTTTCATGCTCTCTATGGCCTTCTCCCCGCCTTCCGCGGTCACCGGCCGGGTGGCCGAAAGCAGGAGCACGGTTTCAAAACCTTCCTCCAGGGCGTCAAGTACGGTTGCCTGCACGCAGACATCCAGGGCCAGGCCGCCCACGAAAATCCGTCGGATCTGCCTGCGCCTAAATTCTTCAGCCAATCCGGTCTGATCAAAAGCCGAGTTCTGATCCTGGTCAAACCGGACCCCCTTGGTAACCACCACGGTATCTGCGGGCAGATTCAGATCCTTGTGAAACGCCGCGCCGGACGTGTCCTGGATGCAGTGCGGCGGCCAGCTGCCGCCCTGTTCCCGGAAGCTAACATGGCCCACGGGGTGCCAGTCCCGGGAGGCATAAACCGGCAGATCTTTTTCCGAAGCCCGCGAAATCCAGCGGTTTAACACCGGCACCACCGCATCGCCCTTTTCAATGGCAAGGGCGCCGCCCGGGCAGAAATCGTTCTGCACATCCACGATCAACAACGCATCACCGGATTTCATTGTCTCCTCATGTTCTGGCATGGTTTCTGATCTCCTTTATGTGTCGGTTGCGGATTTTCGGCTGCCTGGTATATCTTTAACCATTTTCCGGTATTTTTCAACACTCTGCAAATCCCGGGCCTCGCCGCAGCGGAAACGATTTCCTTGAATCCCCCGGCCTGCGGTGATACAAGATGCGTTTTACGAAAACAAAGCCCGACTTTTCACGCAATTTCAGGAAATGCCCATGAATATATTTGACAGCCACTGCCACTTAAACGACAAGGCTTATCACAAGGACCTGGAACAAGTCATTGAAAACGCAGGAAACGCAGACGTAAACGCCATGATGATCGTCGGGATAACGGAAAAAACTTCCCGGCAGGCCGTGGAAATCGCGGAAGCATATGAAGGGTGCTATGCATCCGTGGGCATCCACCCTCATGATGCAAAGCGGGGTTCTGAAAAAGCCCTGGCCGCGCTCAAAGAAATGGCCGATAGCCCCATGGTCCGTGCCTGGGGAGAAACCGGCCTGGACTTCAACCGGATGCACTCGCCTGCAGACGTCCAGGAAAAATGGTTTGTCCGCCAGACCGCAGCCGCAGCAGAGCTGGATCTGCCCCTGATATTCCATGAGCGCGACAGCGAGGGCCGGTTGCTGGACCTGCTCCGGGCGCATGCCCCGAAAAACTGCCGGGGCGTGGTCCACTGCTTTTCCGGCACCCCCGGCGAAATGGAACAATACCTGGACATGGGATTGTACATCGGCATTACCGGCATCCTGACGATCTCCAAAAGAGGGCGGCAACTGCGGGACATGGCAGTGCGCATTCCGGAAGACCGACTGCTGGTTGAAACAGACGCGCCGTATTTGACCCCTGCACCGGAGAAAAACACCACCCGGCGAAATGAGCCGGCCTTTGTCAAAAGCGTGCTGTTTAAGCTGGCTGAAATCCGCAACACCGACCCGGCGCACCTGGCCCGGGTGACATGGGAAAACACCTGCAGGCTGTTTGCGATTGACGCGCCGCAGGCGCCGGAAAAGCATCAATAAAAGGAAGGCGGAACAATGAAACTGGGAATCATCGGACTTTCCGGTTCAGGAAAAACTACCGTGTTCGAGGCGCTGACACGTGAATTCGCCGGCCCGGGCGCCAAGGCGGAAACGCGCATCGGCACCATCCACGTGCCCGATGCCCGCATTGACGTTTTAAGCCGGATGTACCAGCCGGAAAAGACCATATACGCGCAGGTGGAATACCTCCTGCCGGGCAAGGCGGAGCAGAAAAAACCCGGCAGTGCGGATGATGCCCTGATGCGCGCGGTGCGCGACACTGATGCGCTAATTCACGTGGTGCGCAATTTCGCCTCTTACGGCACCGAACCCGCAGACCCGGAAAACGATTTTCTGCTCCTGGACCAGGAACTCATGCAGATGGATGCCAGCGTGGTGGAAAAACGGCTGGAACGAATGGAAACAGAGTCCAAAAAAGGCCGTGAAATCGATACCAAGGAAAACGATCAACTCATTAAATGCCGGGATGCCCTGCAGCAGGAAACGCCGTTGCGCCGGTTTCCCGAACTGGCGGAATCCCGCCTGCTGCGGGGCTATGGGTTGATGTCGGCCAAGCCGGTAATGGTACTGTTTAACAACGCGGATGAGGATGAATCCCTACCCGAACTTGATGAAACCGTCGCACAGGAAACCTGCATGGTCATCCGCGGCAAGCTGGAGCATGAGCTGGCCCGGATGACGCAAGAAGAGGCCGCGGAACTGCTCGAGGAGTTCAATATCTCCGCCTCTGCCACTGACCGGGTGATTCGTGCATCATATGACATCCTGGGACTGATTTCATTTTTCACCGTCGGCGAAGACGAGGTCAGGGCCTGGACCATCAAACGCGGCACGGATGCGGCAGCGGCCGCAGGCCAGATCCATTCCGACATCCGGAAAGGATTTATCCGGGCCGAGATCATCTCCTATAAGGCATATATTGCCGCCGGCTCCATGGCTGCGGCAAAAAAAAACGCCACCCTGCGCCTGGAAGGCAAGACCTACCAAGTACAGGACGGCGATATCATCAACTTCCGGTTTAACGTGTAGTCGCCGTTTCCGGCAGCTTTACTTCAGGCAGGGAAATTGGTTTGACAGGAACCCCGGATTTTCATTAGCATGACTTATTAAAATTCACTTATAAACATTACCGGGTATAAGGAAAATTCCATGGCTTCGGAACGAATCCGAGTCTCCACGGGCGTGGGTGAACTGGACCCGATACTGGGCGGTCTGTTAATCGGCGACAACGTGATCTGGTATGATGACGCAGGCAGCCTGGCAGCCCCGTTTACCCTGAATTTCCTGCAAACCTCCATTGCTCAGGACAAGCCGTTTATTTACCTCAGCTTTGACCGCTCCCCGCGCAACCTGCTTGAAAAGCTCGGCCCCCTGGCTGAAAGTCACCGCCTGACCATCCTGGACTGTTTTACCCACGGCAAGGGCAACGGAGCCGACATTTTCCTTGGATTCTACAAGAACCGCGAAGAAATGCCCTGCGAGATTGTCCGGGTTACCGAGCCCCAAAACCCGGATAATATCCTGGACTGTTTCCTGCAAATCCATGAATCCACCAAAAGCGAGCTGCGATTCGCCTTTGAAAGCCTCACCGGAATGCAGGAACTGTGGCAGGGAGAAGACAAAATCAGCCGGTTTTACACCCACACCTGTCCCCGGCTTTACGAACTCAACACGGTGGGATACTGGATCGCGGAAAAAAACGCCCATTCCAAGCGCCTTAAGGCGGCTCTCAACCAGATCGCCCAAGTGGCCATCGAGCTTTCGCTCAAGCGCGGCAAAACCGCGCTTTCCATCCTGAAAGCGGAAAACCGCGAAATCGATACCCTGAACACGCCTTATTACTACTGGCGAAACGGGCTGAACCTGAGCTTTGCCCCCCAAAAACAAAACACCGGCGGGGCGGAGCTGGGTCCCAGGATCCGCGTTTTGCGCACCCGGCGGGGGCTTTCCCAGACCGAGCTGGCCAAAATGGTGGGCGTTACCCCCAGCACCATCTCCCAAGTGGAAAGCAACCAGATCTATCCCTCGCTGCCCGCATTAATCCGGATGGCCGAAATCCTGTCCGTGGAAATCAGCGCGTTTTTCCAGGCTTCCGGGGATGCGGAAAAACGCATTATCTTCCCGCAAGCCGATGCCGTGCCCGTTTCCCTGCCGGAAATGCCCAAAGAACGTATCTCCGCAAAACTGCTGACCGCACTGGACACCCAGGGGCGGGTGGAACCCTATCTGATTGAAGTCCACCCCGGCGCCAGCCTGCCGTCGCATTTTTTCATCCACAAGGGAGAGGAATTCGGGTACATGCTCGCAGGCAAGCTCCAGGTCCAGCTCGGCAACAACGCTGTCAGCACCGCGCGCGCGGGCGACGTGATTTACCTCAAATCCGAGATGCCCTCCCAGTGGCACAATCCCGGATCCACCGCCTCCCGGGTGCTGTGGCTGAAAATCAAGTAATTCAGCGGACAGCCGTCGATTCACGGATGCGAAGCGATCACGCGGATTCCGCCACGCTCAAGGTGACTGGCCGGCTCAATCCGTCGATCTGGAGCCACGCCGTCTCACCGGTGCCCAGATCCTCGGCAAGCTGGTTGATGAAATCCGCGAACTTGCTGGTTTCGTTGTCGCTGATCTCAATGTCGGCTGCGGCCTGAATTCTGAAATCATTGTCAATAAAAGACATTTTAATCCGGCTCATGCAATCCTCCTTACCCGAATCCCCGGGCGCCCCCTTATTGTTATTAAAACTTAAAAAATATCAGAAATATTAATTTTGATTAATAATAACAATAAGTTATGTTTAATTACAAAATACAACAATGCGCCGGGCTGTCAAGCAATTTTTTCCGGATTCACTCCAGGGCTTCAGCCCGCGGCCGGGGCAACGGAACCGGGAGGAACCGGGAAAACTCCCATTTTCCCGGCAAATTCACCGATTTGAAATCGTTTTTTTGCGATCCTTTTTTTCATGCATAGATTTAAACATACGATGCCGGAACGGTCAAAAATCCGCCACAGCAGCGCCCGCGTGGCGATTGCCCGTACCTTGATTTGATTCAAACACAAAGGAGGTTTGCCATGAAAAAGACAATCGCCGTTGCCGTCGCTGTTATCGTTTCCGGGTTTGCATTTATCGCATTGCAGGACACTGCCTACACCGGCGGGACAATGCCGGCGCCGGACGCCGAATCGGTCTGGGACTACATCACGCAGAAAGACTATACCCAATGGAAATTCTTCCCCGGCTACGAGGGGATGTATCCGGGACAAAGTCCGCACGGTGCGCATTTAAAACTCTACGCCAATGACATCGCCTATGACGCGGCGAAAAACAACCGGCCGATGCCAGAAGGCGCCATTCTGGTCAAAGAAAATTACGGGAAGGACAAATCCTCCCTGATGGCCGTTACCCCGATGTACAAGGTGTCCGGATACAATCCCGGCGCAAGTGACTGGTTCTGGGCCAAATACGGGCCGGACGGGAAAGCCATGGCCGCCGGCAAGGTGGACAGCTGCATTTCCTGCCATGAAGCAATGGGCGGGGGCGATTATGTGGTCACGGAGCCGAAGTAAATCATGATAGCCAGCCGGGCATGGGTGCATCGAGTCAAAGTAAGCGGTTACCTGCTATGTCGATATCGTTATGAAAGCTTCTGAATCGATGCCGTAACAGAGATTGAACTGCAGTCAATGCGAATTTGCCGGCCGGCGGCAGTGACCGGGGCTGTGTTCAAACAGGGGAAACAGCATGAATATCGATTTCATCTATCGATTTTTTGAAACGCTGGGGTATACGCATCCGCTTCACCCCCCGTTTACCCATCTGACCATCGGCCTTGTCACGGGCGCGCTGATATTCAGCCTGATCGCCATGATCCCGAGATATGGCAAATTTGCACAAACTGCCGGACACTGCATCTCTCTGGCGTTTCTTGCCATCTTTCCCACCGTGATACTGGGCGTCATGGACTGGTATCATTATTACGGGGCCGGCTGGATTTTTCCAATCAAAATGAAAATTATCCTCGCCTGCATCCTTGCGCTTTTCCTGCTTTTATCCGTTATTCTCTACACCGGGCGCGGCGGCCGCTCAGGCGCGCTTTTGCTGATTTATCTGCTTTCCTTTTTTACCGTGGTCGGGCTCGGTTACTTCGGCGGCGAAATCGTTTTCGCGCACAAGTTCAATAAGGCAAACGGGCAACATCCGGCGGTTGAAAAAACGGCGCCCCCCGGGTTAAAATCAGCGGAAGTTGTTTTTGCAGATGTGCAGAAGATTTTCCGGGACAATTGCAGAAACTGTCATACCGGGGCCAACCCGCCCAAAGGACTGGATTTAACCTCTTACCAAGAAGTAATGAAAGGCAGCAAGCACCATCCGGTGGTGATTCCCGGCAAACCGGGGCAAAGCGAACTGATCAGAAGGGTGAAGGGCCTTTCAACGCCGCAAATGCCTCTTTCAGCTCCGGCATTGCCAGAAAGTGACATCCGGACCCTTGAAAACTGGGTTAAAGCCGAAGCACCGGGACCCGAAAGCTGAATCGATCTTTGCCTGCCGGATCATTACGAACCAATAGATTTCCACGCTGTTGTCAATGGCGTTGTCACAGGGGGTCGGGCCGGAATAAATCAGGGCCTCCCGGAAAACTCCCCTGCCGGAAGGCCCTTACAAAACCCACCGGAAATTATTTCTCATATATACCGACGATGCGGTTCATTCCGATGAGGTGGGGTTCAATGCGTTCCAGCAGCTGCCACTGGGTAAGGCCCGGCTCCAGGTTCAATTCCAGGTTCAAAGCCAGCACCCACCAGAAATAATGGTGCACGCCATGGCCGGGCGGCGGATTGGGTCCCTTGTAGCCCTCCTGGTTGAAGTCGTTGACCCCCTTGGTGTAATCCGGGAACCCTTCCGGCAGGCCGGTCACCGAGGCCGGGATGTTGTAGAGCACCCAGTGGACAAACCCGTAGGTGCCCGGCAGCACCAGGGGCGCATCCGGATCATGGCAGATCACGGCAAAGGAACGCGTTCCTTCCGGGACATCGGTCCACTCCAGGGCCGGGGATACATCCTGGCCGTCGCCTGTGTGTTTCTGGGGAATCCTGCCCCGGGTTTCAAAGGCGGGGCTCCTGAGCTGCATTTCCGACAGTGCAAATCCCATTTTTTCTCCCTCCTTTCAATTGGTTTCGGATTAAGCCGGTTTTCATGTAATGTAACAATTCATTCCGGTATTATCCAGGGGGGCCGCCCGGACCGGGCAGGGGAAAAATCATGAAGATTTCCGCTAGAGCAGGTCGCTGGCCAGTTCTGCCAGCTCCGAGCGCTCCCCTTTTTCCAGGGAGACATGCGCATAGCGCTGCTGGCCCTGCATTTTCTCGATCAGATAGCTCAAGCCGTTGGAAAGCGTATCAAGATAGGGATGATCGATCTGAAAAATGTCCCCGGTAAAGACCATCTTGGTGCCTTCGCCCGAGCGGGTGATAATGGTCTTGATCTCATGCGGGGTCAGGTTCTGAGCCTCGTCGACAATAAAGAAGATTTTCACCAGGCTTCTGCCGCGGATATAGGAAAGCGGGGCGATCACGAGTTTATTGGCATCCAGCATCTGGCTGATGTGCTGATGGGAAGGCTCGTTTTCCGAAAACTGGTTCTGGATGACAGACAGGTTGTCATACAGGGGCTGCATGTAGGGATCCAGCTTGGCCGGGATATCGCCGGGCAGGTATCCCATATCCCGGTTGCTCAGGGGCACCACGGGCCGGGCCATGAAAATCTGTCTGTAACCCCGCTTGGCTTCCAGGGCGGCGGCCAGTGCCAGAAGCGTTTTGCCGGTCCCGGCCTTGCCGGTGATGCTGACCAGATGAATATCCGGATCCAGCAGGGCGTTTAGCGCAAAGGTCTGCTCCGCGTTGCGCGGTGTGATGTTGTAAGCCGCCTTTCGATCCACCCGGCGCAGCATCCGCATGGCCGGATCAAACCGGACCAGCCCGGATTTTCTGCCGTTTCGCAAAATCAGGTACTCGTTGGATATCAGGGGCGGGTCAATATCCATCTCAGAAAGGGGAACCTCGTGGGGCTTGTGATACAGATTGTTGATGAGTTCCGGTGCAATGCCCTCGGCCACCCGTTTTCCGGAATACAGGGCATTGATATCCCGCACATGATCACTGGTGTAGTCCCGGGACATCAGTCCCAGGGCCTTGGCCTTCATCCGCAGGTTGACGTCCTTTGTCACCAGGATCACCTCCCGGCCCGGATCCTCTTTGGCCAGATGATAGGCGGTATTCAAAATCCGGTGGTCGTGCTTGTGGCTGGCGAAATTGAGCTCCAGGTCCGGGTGAAAGGCCTGCTCCAGCTTCACCGAGATTCTGCCGGTGTTTTGGCCGATTTTCACCCCGCCGTTAAACAGCTTATCCCCGCTGAGCGAATCCAGTGTGCGCAGAAATTCCCGGGCGTGGAAATTCAGGGCCTCATTGCCTTTTTTAAAAGCATCCAGTTCTTCGAGCACGGAGATCGGGATCACGACTTGGTGTTCTTCAAAATGCTGGATGCTCGAACTGTCATGGAGAATGACATTGGTGTCGAGAACGTAGCGTTTCTCTTGATCGGCCATGGACAGGGACCTTTCTCTAAAAGAGATTCTCAGGACGACTTTATATTAACGATTTGTCAATAATGTTGCAATGAGTTTAATCACGTCGCCCGGAAACCCGTATCACAAGCGCTCCTGCAAAAACCGCCTATTTGCTGGCGGCCTGCCACAGCCGTGCGGTGTTTTTCCCGGCCGCCTTGGACCAGTACAGGGCATGGTCCGCCCGGTCCACGAAATCCTGGGGCAGAATACCGGACTGATACTCGGCGGCACCGATGCTTACGGTCACCTGGACTTTCCGACCCGGCCGGGGCACAAAGACATAATTTTCAAAATCCCTGCGGATCCGCTGCCCGACTTCCATCGCCCGCGCGCCGGTCATGGTGGGCATTATCATGGCGAATTCCTCTCCTCCGTACCTGCAGGCATAATCCGAATCCCGGGTCTGTGCCCGGATGCGGTCGCCCAGGTGTGCCAGCACCTGATCGCCCTGGATATGCCCGTATTCGTCGTTAAACTGCTTGAAATCGTCCACATCAAGCATGACCAGGGAAAGCGGGTGGCCCAGATTTTGGGCCCGCTGCATTTCCGGTCCGATCTGGGCGCGAAAAAACCGGGAGTTGTAAAGCCCGGTCAGGGCATCGCGAAAAGCCAGGTCCATGGCCCGGCGCTCGCTTCCCCGGGCCTCCTCCCGCTCTTGGCGCAAAACCCGGATCCGGTCTGCCAGGGCAAAGGACAGCAGAATCGATTCGACTGCTGAACCGATCTGATAGCTGTGGAAACCCAGGGTGGTAAAACCGATCACCCCGCTGTAGGTCAATGCGAAGTTCAGGGTGCCGATGCCGTAGATCGTCCAGGCCAGCAGGTAATACCGGGCCGGGCCGAAACCGCGCCGCCAGACGACCACCGCGACAGTGATCAGCAGAAAGGGCGCTGCCGTGCCCAGTATACTGAACAGGGCGGAAAGCAGTGAAAACCGGGCAAAAAAGGAAAGCCCGCCCAGCACCAGCCCGTTCAGGATAAAGGCCAGGATAATCCGGTCAAAAACCGGCGCGTTTTTTTTCGTGGCCAGAAATTTCCGGGTGAATACTCCGGCTGTAATAAATATCAGCGAAAGGAAAAACAGCGTCAGGCGGGAATCCATAGCCCGGCGGCCGGGCAGGAGATATTCCAGGGTCAACCCGTTTAACCCCAGAAAATACAACAGCAGCGCAAACATGTAGAGCACGTAGTAGAGGTAGGCCCGGTCGCGCAGAGAAAAAAACAAAAACAGATTGTACAGGGCCATGGCCAGGATAATGCCATAATAAACCCCGTATCCCATGCTGCGCACCCGCTGATGTTTCAAATGCGCATCCTCGGTATACAGCGTCATGGGCAGGGTGAGCATCCCCTGGCTCACGAAACGGGCATATACGGACCAGTCGGTGTCATTTCCGGCGGGAAACGCCCAGGCGGAAAACGACCTTTCCCCAGGGCTCCGGCCGATCACCCGGAGTCCCGAATTCTGCCGCAGATCCCGAAGTTTTACCGTTGCGAGGTACGGCCACCCCACCTTGAGCACCCAGCCGTCCGGCGGCGCCCCGGCCAGATGGAACCGGACCCAGACTGCGGCATCCGTAATCCCAAGGTGCGGCACACCGGGGCCTGCGGGTTTAAATTGCTGCGAAAGCGGCGGGAAAAGAACTTCGCTGATGGTCCATGCATGTTCCGGGTCCCTGAGCAGTTCCACGTATCCGGAAAGATCGCGTTTCTGGCGGTCCGGGGGAATCTGCACTGAAGGAACGGACGCCGCGGCGCAAATCCCGCACCCGGTTGCAAAAATCCACCCCGCTGCCAGTACAATTACGGGAAACTGCAATACACGCCCATGCAGGCCCATGACAAATTGTATTCTCCCTTATAGCGAGGCGGGAATCTCCTCTTTTAAAAGGCAGCAGGCGATCTTGCACACGGGCTTGCCGCCGGAATCGTAATCGATGTTGCCGGCCTGGACCAGCTTGTTCATCACGCAGCCCTCCGGGATATCCAGGCTGAACAGGTCGGCTTCGTTGATTTTCGGGGTGCGGCAAATGCGGTTGTTTTCGATGCGCATGCTGTGCAGCGGGTAGTCCTCGCAAAGCGGGCACTGGTAAACCCGGCCGTTGGGAAAGAGGAAATAATTTTCCGCCACGTTGCCCGCGCACTCGAAGGTCTCTTCAGGTGCGAGAAAAACCTGCGGATAGGTCACGGTGATCCCGCTTCGGGCCACTGCCTCGGCAACCGGCGGGACATGGGTCTCCCATTCCTGAGGGCTGAGCTGCAACGCCTCTTTGTCGAAACCCGCGGACCGGCCTCGGATGCCGATCACCTGAATAAAAAACCGGCTGACGCCCAAGTCCTCCAGGATCGGTTTCATATCCGCCAGTTCATGCATATTCTGCCGGCTGACCGTATAGATCACACTTACGGAAAACCCCTTTTCCGCGGCCTGCCGGATGCCACGGATGCAGGTATCATAACACCCGGCCCCCCGGATGCGGTCGTTGGTGGCCGAGGTTGCCCCGTCCAGGCTGAAACTGAAATAATCCACCCGGGAAGGGGTGATCTTGTCAAGGATGTCGTGGAACAGGTACCCGTTGGTATCAATGGTGACAGATCCGTAGCCGATCTGCCGGGCCGCTTCCACGATTTTGGCCAGTTCCGGATGCAGCGTGGGCTCTCCGCCCAGAAGGATCAGGTTTGCGTCCTTGCCTGGGTTATAGAAAAGCCCCAGCCAGTCCGTGACCGTATGCAGGGGCAGGGTGTGGTCTCCGTGCTGATCCGGATTGATATAGCAGTGGGCGCACTTGAGGTTGCAGCGGGTGGTGATATGAAAAAATACGTTGACGGCGTTTTTTGCAAACAAAACGGTTTTCTTCATCAGGCATCCACGTCAGGCTGTAACCGGGAACAACTTCAGCGCTTTAAAAACGCTTCAGGCCTTGCGGCGGCCTTCCTTTAGTTTAAGGAGTTCATTTTTGGCCTTGAACAGTTCATCATTGGTCGCCCGCAGGCGGATGGACATGTACTCAGCAAATATCCGGTACAGCAGCAAAAGGAAATCCAGTCGCTCATCGCGCTGGGTGGAACTCGACAGCCGCCCCTTGGCGGAAGTGTCCACGCACAGGCAGATGGTTCTGCCATCGGCATATACCGAAGCCGAGCGCGTAAGGCTGTCAATAATGCGCATCTCGCCGAATATCTCGCCCACCTGGGAAAGGCGCCCGATTTCCACCCCCTGCTTCTTGATGATCAGCTCCCCGGAAAGCAGGAAATAGAGCCAGGGATCGTTGTCGCCTTCCCGGATAATGATCTCGCCGTCCTCGTATTCCCGGATCTTGCTCAGCCGCAGCAGCTTTGCCAGGTTCCGGGTCTCGAAATCCTTTAAGCCCGGCAGATTCATCAAGCGCTGAATGTTCTGGACGTTATCCTTTAAATACTTGGATTCAATCATTTTTCCTACACCGAAGAACGGGTTTCCATGCAATTTTTGGATATATCTTGATCGAATGATACCGGATAACATCCGTCAAAGCAAGCCTTGCAAAAATTATTTTCCGGGGAATCCACCCCCGTGGCCGCAAGCAGACCTTCCAGGCTCAGGTAGTGAAGGGAATCCAGCCCCAGGAATTCTTCCAGTTCAGCCACGGTCTTGCGGGCCGCAATCAACTCGCCCTTGGTGGAAAAATCAATGCCGTAATGGCAAGGGTATATGTGCGGCGGACAGCTGATGCGCATGTGTACCCGCTTGACGCCCAGTTCCCGAAGCGCCTTGACCCGGGTCCGGGCAGTGGTACCCCGAATGATGGAATCCTCGATAATAATAATATCCTTGCCTGCCAGCAGCTCTTTTACGGGGTTGAGCTTCATACGCACCCCGAAATCACGCATGTCCTGGGTGGGCTGGATAAAGGTCCGGCCCACATAATGGTTGCGGATCATGCCCAGGTCAAACGGAAGCCCCGAGGCTTCCGAATATCCCAGGGCCGCGTAATTTCCCGAATCCGGAAACGGCATCACCAGATCGGCATCCACCGGGGCCTCCCGGGCCAGCCGGCGGCCGTGCTCCTTGCGGGTCAGGTACACGTTTTTGCCGTATATGGTGCTGTCCGGCCGGGCAAAGTAGATGTACTCGAAAATGCAGAACGTGCGGCGGGTTTCCAGATGGGGAAAAATGCTGCGCACGCCCGCATCGTTTATAATCACGATCTCGCCGGGCTCGAGCTCCCGCACGAACCTGGCCTCCAACAGATCCAGGGCACAGGATTCGGATGCCAGCACGTAATGCCCGTGGAGTTCGCCCAAGCACAGGGGGCGGAATCCGCTGGGATCCTTGATGCCCACCACTTCGCCCCGGCTGGTGAGCACCACGAAACTGTAAGCCCCCTGAATCCGGGACACCGCGTTTATCAGGGCCTGCTCGAACCCATGCTGCAGGCTCTTGACAAACAGGTGCAAAAAAACCTCGCTGTCCATGGACGTCTGAAAGATTGAGCCCTCTTCCTCAAGCTCCTGCTTTAAAGTGTGGGCATTGACCAGGTTGCCGTTATGGGCCACCCCGTAGGACTTGCCCCTGTGGTTGACGGCAAATGGCTGAGCATTTGTCAACACTGAGCCACCGGTGGTGGAATAACGCACATGACCGATTGCGCTGCAGTCACAGGAAAGCGACTCCAGGATGCGGTCGTCAAAGACCTCGGGCACCAGTCCCATGCCCTTGTGGCACTTGATGTTCTCATCCCGGACAACCGCAATGCCCGCGCTTTCCTGACCGCGGTGCTGCAGGGCGTAAAGTCCGAAATAGGTCAACCGGGCGGATTCAGGATGGCGGTGAATGCCGAATATGCCACATTCTTCCCGCGGCCGGGGATCCATTCGTTCTTGAGGATTCATTTTCAATAACCGTTCACGGTTCTCAGTTTACAGTTCACGGTTTTTATTTAATGCATTCGTTAATGCCTGCAGCATTTTGATATCGATTTTATTTCCCGAATCAGTTCTTTTGCATCGCTACCAGAGAAAATCTTAAGCATTGTTAATCTGAATGATTTTTCCCAGGCTTCCAACTCCTCAAAAGAAGAACCCGTAATTACATCTTGCTTGCTTCCTGCCGACAGGCGGGTCTGCCTTTATCACCTGTAAACCGTAAACTGTGAACCGTAAACTGTGAACTCTTACCATTTTCACAATTCACTTTTGTTTTCTGTCCAAACACCCTCCCGGGCATCGGCAGTCTTAAAATAATCAACTTTTGGCCGATGCCAAGCCCCCGCAGATTAACTGCTCTTGTGGTACTCCTGCAGGGGCGCCACTCCCAGTGCCCGGTCCCCGAGTGCGGCGATCCCGCGGCCCATGGCCCGCGCGCAGGCAATCGTGGTCGCATAGGGGATATTAAACTTCAGGGCGGCCCGGCGGATCATATAGCCGTCCTCGCGGGTCCGGTCCCCGGTGCCGGTATTGATCACCAAGTGGATTTCCCGGTTCATGATGGCATCCACCACGTGGGGCCGGCCGGCGGATACCTTGTTGATCATTCGGCATTCAATCCCGTTATCCTCGAAAAACGACCGGGTGCCCCGGGTGGCCAGGACTTCAAACCCGATATCGGCAAATTGCCGGGCTACGGGCAGGACCGCCTGCTTGTCGCTGTCCTGAACACTGATAAAAACGGCCCCATGGGCGGGCAGGTGCTGGCCTGCGGCGATCTGGCTCTTGGCATAAGCCCGTCCGAAATCCGTATCAATGCCCATGACCTCGCCGGTGGATTTCATTTCCGGGCCCAGCAGGGTGTCCACGTCCGGAAACCGGTCAAACGGCAGCACCGCTTCCTTGACCGAGATATGGAGCGGATGCACCTGCTCGGTGAATCCCAGATCCGCCAGGCTGCGGCCCACCATCACCTTGGTGGCAAGCCGGGCCAGGGGTACGCCTGTGGCCTTGCTGACAAATGGAACAGTACGCGACGCCCTGGGGTTGACCTCCAGCACATAAAGCCGGCCGTCCTTGATGGCATACTGGACATTCATCAGTCCGACCACGTTGAGTTCCTTCGCCATGGCCCGGGTGGCTGCCGCGATCTCATCGATCTGCCCCTGAGCAAGGCTATACGGCGGCAGCACGCATGCCGAATCTCCCGAGTGCACACCTGCGGCCTCGATATGTTCCATGATCCCGCCGATCACTGTCACGTTACCGTCGGATACCGCGTCCACATCCACCTCCACGGCATCCTCCAGGAATTTGTCAATGAGCACCGGGTACTCGGGCGAGGCCACAATGGCCAGGCGCGTATAGTTTTCCATTTCCCCGTCGTTGTAGACGATTTTCATGGCCCGTCCGCCCAGCACGTAGGAGGGCCGAACAATCACCGGATAGCCGATGCGCCGGGCCTCCACCAGGGCCTCTTCTACGGATCGGGCCGTGCCATTTGGCGGCTGAATCAGGCCGACCTTATTTAACATGGCCTGGAAATGCTGACGGTCCTCTGCGCGTTCAATGCTTTCGGGATGGGTGCCGATGATGGCTACGCCCGCAGCAAGCAGCGGCAAAGACAGGTTCAGGGGCGTCTGCCCGCCGAACTGCACGATCACCCCGTCGGGCTTTTCGGTTTCCACGATATGCAGCACGTCTTCGCGTGTCAGGGGTTCGAAATACAGCTTGTCCGAGGTGTCATAATCCGTGGACACGGTTTCCGGGTTGGAATTGACCATGATGCTTTCAATGCCCAGCTCCTTTAAGGCAAATGAAGCGTGCACGCAACAGTAGTCGAATTCGATGCCCTGACCGATCCGGTTGGGTCCGCCGCCCAGGATCATAATCTTTTTGCACGAAGACACCCGGGCCTCATCCTCGGCTTCATAAGTGGAATAGTAATACGGGGTGGCTGCCTCGAATTCCGCCGCGCAGGTGTCAACCAGCTTGTAAACCGGGCGCAGACCCTCGGATTTGCGCATCTGCCGGATGTGGTCTTCGCCCAGGCCGGTCAAAAAGCCGATCTGAAAATCGGAAAACCCGTATGCCTTTGCCTTTTCCAGCAACCCGGGGGCAAACTCCCCGCCGGATGCCGCGATTTTCCGTTCCATGTCCACGATCTGTGCGAACTGTTGCAGAAACCACGGATCAATGCCGGTAAGCTCGTATATGGCCTCCACGGGCATGCCGGAGACAAGCGCCTGGCGCAGGTAAAAAATTCTCCTGGATGTCGGCCTGGCCAGCATCTGCTCGATATCCGATACCGAGAGTACCGGATTTTCCGAATCTGATTCGTCTTTGCCGTCTGCGCCGAATCCGTGACGGCCGATCTCCAGAGAACGCAGCCCCTTTTGCAGCGCCTCCTTGAAGGTCCGGCCGATGGCCATGGTTTCGCCCACAGAGCGCATGGACGTGGTAAGCAGATCCTCTGCTTCGGAAAATTTTTCAAATGTCCAGCGCGGGATCTTGACCACGCAGTAGTCCAGGGCCGGTTCAAACGAGGCCACGGTTTCACCCGTGATATCATTGGGGATCTCGTCCAGGGTGTAGCCCACGGCCAGCTTGGCCGCGATCTTGGCGATGGGAAAGCCCGTAGCCTTGGAGGCCAGGGCCGAACTGCGCGAAACCCGGGGATTCATTTCGACCACGATCATCTCGCCGTCATCCGGGTTCACGGCAAACTGCACGTTGGAACCGCCGGTGTCTACCCCGATTTCCCGCAGAATGGCAATCGAGGCATCCCGCATGACCTGGTATTCCACGTCGCTCAAGGTCTGGGCCGGGGCCACGGTGATGCTGTCACCGGTATGCACGCCCATGGGATCAACGTTTTCAATGGAGCAGACGATCACCACGTTGTCATTTTTGTCCCGCATCACCTCCAGCTCGTATTCCTTCCACCCAAGCACCGATTCCTCCAGCATCACCTGGTGGATCATGCTGGCATCCAGGCCGGCAGAGGCAAGGTTTTCCAGGTCCTCCGGGTTGTATGCCACCCCCCCGCCGGTGCCGCCCAGGGTGAAGCTCGGCCGCACGATGATCGGATAGCCGATATCTGCGGCAATACGCCGGGCCGTGTGCATGTCCGTGGCAATTCCGCTTTGAGGAATCCGCAAGTTGATGCTTTCCATGGCCCGGCAGAATCGCTCCCGGTCCTCTGCTTTGTGAATGGCATCCAGGCGGGCACCGATCATCTTCACGCCGTATTTTTCCAGAACCCCGTTTTGTGCCACTGCCACCGCGGTATTCAGCCCGGTCTGCCCGCCCAGGGTGGGAAGCAGCGCATCCGGCCGCTCCTTTTCAATGATCATCTCCACGGCCGCGGGTGTGATCGGCTCGACATAAGTATGATCGGCGATCTCCGGGTCGGTCATGATGGTGGCCGGGTTGGAGTTGACCAGCACCACCTCGTAGCCCTCTTCCTTTAAGGCCTTGCACGCCTGGGTGCCGGAATAGTCGAACTCGCAGGCCTGGCTGATGATAATGGGCCCGGCGCCGATGATCAGGATCTTGTGAATGTCGGTACGCTTCGGCATTGTTTATGAATCCGGAGATTAAAGATAAGGCCCGCCGTCGCAAAAAATAAGCTTCCGGCGCGGCGGCTTGTTGACATTCGACGCCATCGGGATCGAAATCGGTTTGGAAAGACAGATCTCCTGCATCCCGTATGCCGGACACGTGGAATTTCGATTTGGATCGTTTACAGACATGGTTATCGATTGTCTTTCATCATCTGCGCAAACTGGCCAAACAGGTAACCGGCGTCATGGGGGCCGGGGGCGGCCTCGGGATGATACTGGACCGTAAACAGCGGATACTGCCTGTGGCAGAAACCTTCCAGGGTGTTGTCATTCAGGTTGATGTGGGTCACTTCCACCGCGTTTGCATCCAGGGTTTCGGCGTCCACGGCAAAGCCGTGGTTCTGGGAAGTGATCTCCACGCGGCCGGTGGCCAGGTTCTGCACCGGCTGGTTCACACCGTGGTGGCCGAACTTGAGCTTGAAAGTTTTTCCGCCCAGGGCCTGCCCCAGAAGCTGGATGCCCAGGCAGATGCCGAATATCGGCCGGTAGCCGAGCAGATTCCGTACGGTTTCCACCGCATAACCCAGGGGCTCGGGATCGCCGGGCCCGTTTGACAGGAAAATGCCGTCCGGTACCAGCCGGCGCACCGTGTCCGCATCCGTACGCCCAGGCAGCACAAGGATCTGGCAACCGTTTTTTTCCAGGCACCGGAGGATATTGTACTTCACCCCGTAGTCCAGGGCCACCACCCGGTATGCATCGTTTTGCCGGTCCCACACGCCCTCATTCAGGCTTTCGGCCCGGCAGGGCTGCGGTGCGCCGTGTTGCCAGTAATAAGGCTGCCTGGCCGTCACATGCTGCACCAGGTCCTGGCCGACCATTTTCGGGATCTGCCGGGCTCTCGCGGCCAGGGACCTGGGCTCCAGGTCGTTAGTGGACAGAAACGCACGCATGGCACCGGCCTGCCGGATGTGCCGTGTTAAGGCTCTGGTATCGAGTTCATCCACGCCCATGACCCCGTGGTCCTTGAGGTAATCGGCCAGGCTGCCCGAAGCCCGGAAGTTGCTGTAATTGTCCTGGTATTCCCGGATGACAAATGCGGCCACCTGCACCCGGTCTGACTCGATGTCTTCCGGGGTCACCCCGTAGTTGCCCACCAAGGGATAAGTCATGGTCACCAATTGTCCCCGGTAGGACGGATCGGTCAGGATCTCCTGGTATCCGGTCATGCCGGTATTGAACACCACCTCGCCCGAGGTTTCCCCCGGCCCGGTAAAGCTGCGGCAGGCAAATGCCCGGCCGTCTTCTAATGCCAGCAAAGCTTTCATAAAATTCAGGATTCAATATCCAGGGTTCAATGTTGAGAAATCAATCGCAAACAGGTAGCCCGCAAAATTACCACGATACCCGGCCGGACGCAACAGATTTCACCTAACCACCCAGCCGCTTAACCACTTAAAACTTTAATTCAACGGATCATTTTCCCGCATGGCCCAGACCCCGCACGGGCAGGCCCCGGCGCAGAACCCGCAGCCGATGCACAGATCCGGATCCGCCACGTACTCGTAATCCGCCCCGGGCAATTGTTTTCTGGATATGGCCCCCCTGGGGCAGATGGCCTCGCAGATGCCGCAGTCCCGGCAGGTGCCGCATGATGCACAGCTTGCGCCGCACTGCTCCACCCCGGAAAAGGCGGAAATCCGCGGATCAAAATATTCCAGTGAAACCCGGGACGTATCAATCATTTGCAGTCCCGCATCAGAGACAGAATTCAATTCCGGGCCCATTCCGGTAGCAGAAGCCGGGCGCCTGCCCCCGGCAATTTCGCCCATGGCGGCAGCGGCCTTGCGGCCCGCACCAATGGCATCGGTGAGCAGGCCGGGCCGGACAATATCGCCAATGGCAAAAATTTTCGGATCCGTGGTCTGGTAATGCGCGTTGACCTTGACAAATCCGTTTTCGATTTGCACCGAGTCCAGAAGAAACTCCGTGTCCGGCACGTCGCCGATGGAAACCACCACCGTATCCGCGGGCAGCACTTCTCCGGATTCCAGGACCACGCCCTCTTCGGTAATCTCCCGGGTATAACAGGGCCACCGGAATTTCGCACCCGCGGCTTCTGCGTGCTCGCGTTCCCTGCCAAAGGAAGCCGGTTCCTGCACGTCAATCAGGGTGATGTTTTCCGCGCCCAGGCGATCGGCTTCCACGGCCGCATCGCAGCCAACGTTGCCCGCACCAATGATCACCACGGTGCGGCCCGGTTCGATCCGCCCGCGCTTGGCCCGGGCCAGGAAATCATTTGCCGCAACCGTCCGCTCCACGCCCGGAACCGGCAATATGCGGGGTTTTCGCGCGCCTGCGGCAATCACCACGAAATCGTAATCCGCCTTGAGCTGCTCGATTTCGTCTTTGGTCATCTCCTGCTGCAAATTTACGTGCGGAAGCACGGAGCGGATGCGCTCGAACTCGGCGTCGAGCACTTCCTTCGGGATTCGGGATTCGGGAATCAAATGCCGCATTTTGCCGCCGAGTTGTTCGGACATGTCAAAAACAACAGCTTCATGTCCCGCCTGCCGGAGCTGCCAGGCCACGGAAATGCCGGCCGGACCGCCACCCACTACGGCCGCTTTTTTTCCGGTTATAGGAGGCAGTTCCGGGGCCTTTGCATCAATGCTGGCACGCCCCAGCTGCGTGATGTCCACCGACGGCATGGATGCGGAGTTCCGGGTGCAGGACTGCATGCAGAGATTGGGGCAGAGGTATCCGCAAATCGCCGCAGGAAAAGGCGTGTAGGCCAGAGCCATGTCCACGGCCTCGTCCACCCTGCCTTCGCGAACCAGCCGCCACCGTTCGTGCACCGGGATCCCGGTGGGACAGCTTGCCTCGCACGGCGGTGCATACATCCGGTTTTCCCATACCGGCACAAACCGCCGCAGTTCGCCGGTTGTAATCAGCGGGATGGGGCTCATGTCCATGTCCGTAAGGTCCCCCACCAGCCCGCCGGCACCCAATTCGCGGTTCCAGACGGACTGCCGAAACTCGGAGATGGAACGGGTCTTGCGGATTACCTTGTCCTGCGGGGTGCGCGCGGTGATCAGCTGCCACCGTTCGCGCTCGGCCAGCTCGTCATAAAGCTCGGTCCGGCCGATGGCTTCCAGGTACTCCCAGAGGTTTTCCACGAGCCACTGCCAGTCCGCATCGCTGATGGGCATGAGCTTGGCATCGCTCTTGCTGTAGCCGCCGTGCGGGCCGCGGAAAAAAACCTTGCCGCCGACCATGCCCACCAGGGGCCGATACCCCAGGATATTGCCCGGGGTCTGGGCCTCGATGCCGCAGATTACGGCAACGCCGCCGGCCATGAATTCGCCGAAATAATCGCCCACCGACCCAAGCACCCAGAGTTCCGGGGGGGCAAAACGCGGGTTGTGCTTGGTCATGGTCATGCCCCGGGCCCCGATGCTGCCGGCCACGCAGACCTTGCCCTGGGCCATGGCATTGGCCACCCCGTTTGACCCGTGGCCGTGCACGATGATCTCAGCCCCGGCATTGAGCCATCCCACATCATCGGAAGCCGGGCCCATATTTTCAATCCGGGTGCCGGGAAATCCCATGGCCCCCAGACGCTGGCCGGAATGACCGGTTACCCTGATGTGCAGGGGGTCGTCGCCTGCGCGCCAAAGCCGGCCCCCGATGCCGTGCTGGCCCCAGGCTTCCACCTCGATTCGCCGGCTGCCACGGGCCACGGCATCCTGGAGCCGCTCTTCGAGCACACGGGATTCCAGCCGGATGTCATCCTCCCGGCCGCATATCAGATGGTAGCGTTGCTGGTCCGTCATTTCCACCCCTCTATGAAAAATTCGAAATTCGAATATCGAAATTCGAGCTTTTTTTCTATACCACATACTTGATCTGCAGCCGGTCTGCGGCCGCCTTGTCCGAAATCGCCAGGGCATCGGACATACCGATGGGCAGGGACGTGGAACGGCCCAGGGGCGCGACGATCTTGCGCAGCTCCGTATCAAAAGACACGTACATGTCCACGAGCCGCCGGGCCACATCCTCGGGATCCAGCCTGCGGTAAAGCCTGGGGTCCTGGGAAGTAATTCCCTTCGGGCACAGCCCGATGTTGCAGATGTTGCACCGCCTTGTCTCCGAGCCCAGACATCCTGCGGCCGCCTGCATCACGTACTTGCCAACCTGCACGCCGCTGGCCCCGAGCATCATCAAGGCCGCGGCATTGGCCGCCAGGTTGCCGTTTTTTCCGATGCCGCCGCCCACAAACAGCGGAATCTCATTCTGCTGGCCCAGGCTGACCAGGTTCAGGTAGCAGTCACGCAGGCAGCTTGCAACGGGATGACCCATATGATCCATGGATACGTTGTAGGCCGCGCCCGTGCCCCCGTCTTCGCCGTCTATGGCCAGGCCCGCCGCATATGGATTGCGCGAAAGATTGTTTAACACCGCCAGGGCCGTGGATGTGCCCGAGATCTTGGGATACACCGGCACCCGGAAGCCCCAGGCCATGTACATGGACTGGATCATCTTGGCCACGGCCTCCTCGATGGAATACTTGGTCTGGTGAGTGGGCGGGCTCGGCAGATTGACTCCCATGGGCACACCGCGGATGGCGGCAATCAGCTGGTTGACCTTGTGCCACATCAGAAGGCCGCCGTCTCCGGGCTTAGCCCCCTGGCCGTACTTGATTTCAATGGCGCAGGGATCCACCTTCATTTCCGGAATAGCGTGGATGATCTCGTCCCATCCGAAATACCCCGAGGCGATCTGCAGGATCACGTAGCGCAGAAAGCGTGAGCGCAGCAGCCGCGGCGGGCATCCGCCCTCGCCGGTACTGATACGCACCGGCATGCCCATTTCCTCATTGAGGTAGGCCACGCCCATCTGCAGGCCTTCCCACATGGGTGGAGAAAGCGCCCCGAATGACATTCCCCCGATAATCAGGGGATAGATTTCGCGCACCGGCGGAATCCACCCGTTTTCCAGCACCTGCTGCATGTTCTGCTCCGGCGGCAGTATGCGGCCGAGCAGGGTGCGCATATCAAACTCGTGCCGGCCGGCATCCAGGGCCGGGTCCGTGAGCATGGAAATCCGGGTGAACTTGATCTGGTCGAGCACGCCGCCGGGCGCGTTTCTCCGCCCGCCGCGCCGCTCGGGCTGGCCGCCCTGATCCAAATGAAACCGCAGCTTGTCCGCCTCGTCGCTTCGATAAGGCATGATCGCGTCATTGGGGCAGACCATGGCGCACATGCCACAACCCACGCAGTGATAGGCGGGCGCCGTGCGTTGGCGGATGCCGTGATATACCTTGAATCCGCTTCCGGACTGGTAAGGGGCGTTGATGTCCACATCCACGCTCCGCTTGCGGAACACGCCCGGTTCAATAGCATTGACCGGGCAGACCGCCGTGCACTGACCGCACAGGGTGCATTTTTCCCTGCTCCATGCGATCTGCCACGGCAGGTCCTTGAGATTTAATGTAGACGGGGTAATCTTTGCATCTGCTGACATATATCGACCTCCCGGCGATCGGGTCTGACGACCGCCGTATCCAGGTGCATGGGTTGAAAATCCGAGTGCTTGTCCCGATCCGGCAGAATGTAATCCAGGCCGCAGATCTCGGAGGAAAACACGTAAGTGCCCGGCTTTCCCCCCACCACGCCGGGGCGCAACTTCTTGCGGTCCTGGGCCATGAACATGGTGTTGTCCGGCAGCACGCCGATCACGCAGTTGGGGCCGTCGATGATCAGTTTGCGGCAGGTGCGCTTCATGTGCTTTAAAAACTCCCCGTTGGGATGGGCTTCCAGGTCCCCGTCCTGCAGAGGGGTGATCACGTGCTTGTAGGCCTCCACGCCCATGCCCAGGTGTTTCAGAGTGTAATGCAGGATGTGCACGAAGACCTCGGAGTCGGAATAAAATCCAGTATATCCGGGCTCCCCACGGGAGCTCAAATATTCCCGGATCGGCACGAAAGCCGTGTTCTCACCGTTTGTCATGGTGGAAAAGCCCTGGATGAAAAAAGGATGGCATGCATACAGGTCAATGGCGTAATTGGTGTTCTGCCGCCCCTGGGCCATTATGATCCGGGCGTTTAAGTTTTCCCGGCCCAGTTCCAGGTATTTGCCCACGGTCAGGGGGTCGCCGATTTCCTTGATCATGATGGTATCCGGCCAGAAGGAAAACACGATCATGTCCCCCTTTTCCCGGCCCATTTCCTGGAGGGCCAGTCGGACGGTCACCAGGCGGGCCTCTTTTTCGGCCTGGGGCAGGTCCTCCCATTCCTCGGGATACTCATAGGCCCGGACCAGGTACATGTCCCGCCTGGGCACGCCCGGCGGCGGCACCTTTGGCAGCCGGATGGAAATCTTGTACTTGGTCAAAAACCCCATATCAATCATATAGCTGTCCAGCCGCCGGATGCCTTCTTCCGTGAAAATTCCGGACAAAATGGGCTCGTTTTTCATTTCCTCCAGCGGACCGCCCAGGTCCCGCAAAAACAGCCCGATCCCGGAGCCGTCATGGCCCTCGCGCATCACGTCCAGCGCGTTCAGGGCGGTCATGGGCGATACCGGGGTTTCACTGGTGATTGCGACCAAACGACACATTTTTGTATATCCCCGGTTCGATGCACTTGACCCCCGACGGCCGCATGTTTGCGTCGTCGGAGAGTTTTCCTGTCAACCCCGCCCGGATGATTTCCCGGACAGGCCTAATTTATATTGCAACACCCGTACCACAATCCGTTAAATCATAAATTTTTAAAATAACTAAAAAATAAAACAAGGAAGCATCCCGGTGAACGCTTAAGCCTTACATATTTGTAAATTTTAAGGCCATATGCTTACAAATTTGTAAGCCCTTCATGTTCCACCCGGAAAACGGATACGGAGGCCGGCGGCCTGCCATCAAAGGCTACGGCCCCGGCATACCCGGCCCGGATGAAAAGCGGTCGGACGGTCCAGTCTTTATCAGTGCTCCCGGCTGCATCCCGGATTCGGCAGCCGGCCGGGGACTCCTGGACTGCGACATCCCCCAGGCGGCCGATGCCGTCGCCCACAGCCTTCAGGTAGGCCTCCTTGATGGTCCAGTACCGGAAAAACAGTTCCTGGCGGGCTGCCCCGGTGGCCGCCATAACCGCCCCGAATTCTTCGGGCCGGAAAAAGCGGCGCGCGAGTTTTTCCGGGTTCCGCCCGGGATCAATGTATTCGACGTCCACCCCGAGCCGGCGATCGACGGAAAACCCGAACAAGGCCACGCCCCGGGAATGAGAAAGGTTGAAACACAAGGGCGGGGCCGCCTCCGGATTGTCAATATAAGGCTTACCTTGCCGATCTCTGCGGATAATGAGATCTCCGGGCAGCATTGCCAGGTAATTTCCCAGCAGCCGGCGAAGAATGCCGCGGGCCGCAATGAAGTGCCGCGTGTGGACGTCAGATATAAACCGCTCGGCCCGGGCGGCCTCCTCGTGGGAAAGCAGAGCGGAAAGGCCGCGGAGATGCGCTTGGGCAAAATCCAAAAACGCCCACCAGAGATGGACGGTATGGGAATCAATCAAAAACTTCACGGGTCTCCCCCAGGACCGAGGGGTCAAAGAGGTCCGGGAAATAGTAGCGCAGGACATGGGCGGGAAGGCCGATTTTTAAAGGCGCCCGGTGGGAATCCGATCGAACCAGTCCCTCCCGGATCAATTGACTGACAATGCGCCTGGCGTTTCGCTGGCTCTGGTGCCCCATGTCCATGACCGGCCCGGCCTCGCCCCGGGCCACCGTTCCCCGGAAAAACAGGGCCTTGAGCAGCCGGCCCGCCCGGGAATCGAGCGGATCCAGGGCGCCCCGGGCGGCTTCCCGATCCTTGATGTAGCCGTCAATCCGGGCATCGATCCGGTTCAGTGCCAGGATCCGGTCCATGAAGTTGACCTGATCCAGGCAGGTTTCCAGGAAAAACATGCAGAAATCGGCGAAAAATGCCTGATCAAATCCATTGCCGTCAGCAGAAGGCGAATCCGCGGACTGCAGGTTGGTCATGTACCACTGCTTGTCCCTGGAAAATCCCCTGGACAGGGACCACAGATTGCCCCGGTTGATTCCGGCATGGGCCATGTAGAGCCCGGAAAACAGGCGGGCAACCCGGCCGTTGCCATCCCTGAAGGGATGCAGCCATGTCAGCCGGTGATGTGCGGCCGCCGCAGCGATCAGGCGATCGTCTCCGTGGAAGTTGGCCGGGTGATACAACCCGGCAAAAGCCTGATACATTTCCGGCAGTTTTGCCGGCTCCGGGCCGTGCGGCGTCCTTCCGCCGTCCATGGAAACATGACCGTCGCGCATTTGGCCGGGCCTGGCCGGGTACCCGGTAAATCCGCCCCGGCTGTGCGTGTAGCGATGTTTCTGCGGCAGTTTCTCGTAGAACGAACGGTGGATGCCGGCCACAAAATCAAATGCGCAGATATTTTCCGGGGGATTTGAAAGAATCCGGTGCATGAACTCCCGTTCGGTCTGCACGTGCGCTGCGCAAAGCTGTTGAGCATACCGCTTTTCGGTGTCGTTCGAAAATTCCTTGTTTAAAGCCGCCTCAATATCCATGATCGAGGTTTTATGCCCCTCGATCAGGTTGGAGTAATAACTGTTCAAGAAGCGAAGCCTGTCGCCCAGCGCCTTTGCGGTTTCGGCTGCAATGCGGCCTTCAAGCGTGGCCGATGCCACGATCACTTCCTGGGCCAGGTCCTTGAGCTCACCCGTGCGAACAGACGGCAGCGCGGGTTCGATGGAGTTGCGGGTCATGGAAGCCTTCAGCATTTGTGTCCGGTTTGTTTTCCGGTTTTAAGCCCTTAAATCAAGCACAGAGAAGAGGAAATCCCCGTATCAAAGTCCGGTTTGATTCCATCATACTGCATCCGGGCCGCCGGATCAAGGCGAAAAAGCAATGCCTACTCCGCGATTTCCGGCACAACCCACAGATGCGAGTACCAGTGCCATTGGGCGCGGTCGGCAGACGGGGCGGTAATGGTATACAATGTTCTTCTGGAATCGAGTTTGTCCCGGGACCGGACCCGGATCACAAGTGCGCCGTCCTGCCGGGAATGTTTGACCGTGCAGTTTTTTTGCCCGCTGACAAAACACTGGAGGCCGCCCGGATCAATCCCGGAATCGGCCACCTGGATCCTGAGCCGGGGCGGGTTTTCTCCTGAAACCATCGGGCTTTCCGGCTTGACGCCGGCCACCGGCAGGGCGTTCATGCGGAGTTTTTCCGTGAAACTGTCCATTTCCGCGTAATGGAGGTTCATGGGAAAGCGGGGCAAGGCAAATTTTTCACTTCCCCGGTAAATCACGCCGGATTTCTGGGCGGCCGCGGCCCGGTAGCCGTATTTTTCCAGCACCGCAAACATCTCTGGATGGTATTCGCCGAACGGATAGGCGTACAGGTCCGGCACTTCGCCCAAATGCCGCCGGAATAAATCGTGCGCCTTTTTCAGGTCGGCTTCAAATGCTTCCCCGATTTCGCCCGGGTCGGAATTTAAAAAATAACCATGGGAATTGGAGTGATTGCCGATTTCATGCCCCTTTTCCTGAAGCCCGGCAACCTGCTTCCAGCTCAGATAATTGCCGCCGCCCACATTGCTGGTGGGCACGAAAATGGTGGCCTTGTACCCGTATTCGTCGAGCAGCGGCGCGGCATTTTCCCATATTGACCGATAGCCGTCATCAATGGTGAGAACAGCGGTTTTCTCCGGCAGGTCACCTCCGGAATACATCCGGTCCAGTGCCTTTCCAAGCGGCAGCACCGTGTAATCATGCTTCTTGAGGTACTCCAGATGGCTTCTGAACTGTTTGACAGACACGCTTGTGGAAGGGTATTTGTCCTGTTTGCCGAAATGATGGTAAATAAAGGCCCGAATCTGCGGGCTGTCCTGATTATTCCGGTCTCCGGCATCCCCTTGGGAACCCGCATGAAGCAAAACCGTCAGACCGCCGATAAGAATGATCGCGGCAACAATACAAAAAATCCGTTTTTTGACCATAAAATAGACCCTTTCCATTTGCCGGACTTGACCGGCACTGCGCATTGCCTTGAAAATGGTGCATATAAACAGTGTGAATATTAAACTAATCCGGAAAGGCAAGACTTTCAAGCCTGCGGGCGCAAAAAACCGGATCCCTTGCAAAAATGCTGTAAACGGTTATTTTGAGAATCTCTTATAATACATGGATTCAGATTCAGGAGAATGTATGCGTTTTCCGACAAAAGACGTGACCACTCTGATTGCGGCCTTGCTGTTCGTTGCTGCCGGTTTTTTACATGCCTGCGGAGAGAAAGATCCGTACGCGGATATTGCCCCGGAAAAAATCATCGGGCAGGTGCAACTTCCGCCGCTTTCCGAAAGCGGGCAGGGGCATCCGGCCCAAAGCGCGGCTGCTGACCGTACAAACCGGAGGATTTCCGCACAGAAACCCGCAACCGGGGATGTTGACACGAAACTACCTGATTTTTCAAAATATACCAATATTCAGAAAAAAAAGAAGGAATTTTTCAACTTTCTGCGGCCGATCATCCGGAAGGAGAACTGGCGGGTGTTAAAACAGCGGGCTTATGTGCTCCAGCAATGGAAGCGCTTTCAAGACGGCCGGGAAATCCAGCCCGAAGCAATCGAGCGCCTGAAGCAGCTTGCTGAAAACTACCGCGTAGACGCAGAATTTTCAGCCGGCACGGAATTTTTCCGGAAAATGCTGATCCACGTGGACAAAATTCCCGTGGAACTCGCATTAATCCAGGCAGCCAAGGAATCGGCCTGGGGCACATCGTATTTCGCGCAAAAAGGAAACAACCTTTTCGGGCAATGGTGTTTTAATAAGGGATGCGGCATTGTGCCGCGCCGGCGCCCACAAGGCGCTACATATGAGGTACAGAAGTTTGACGATGTTTCCGAATCGGCGCGGGCCTATGTCCGGAACCTCAACTCCCATCCCGCATACAAGGAACTGCGTATCCAGCGCTACCGGATGCGCCTTGCCGGCGGCGAACCCACCGGGCACCATATGGCAAAAGGCCTGGAACAATATTCCGGGATCGGAATGGCGTACGTGAATACCGTCCGGAAAATGATCCGGGGAAACCAGAAGTTCATGGGGATTCACGGAGAGTCCGGCGACATGTAGCCCGCCTTACCAAGTGTCTATTTCCGCACGTTTCTTCCCGCTCCGGGGCGCAGGCGGCAGCATGGAGGAAATCCCGCGGGAAATCCAGTAACGTGTATCCTTCGGGTCGATCACATCGTCGATTTCCAGAAACGAGGCCATGTTGATGGCTTTTCCGTGCTCATAGGCCATATTCACCAGGGAATCGTACAGCTTCTGCCGCTCTTCCGGGTCTTCGGCCGCCTCCAGGTCCTTTTTAAAACCGAGCTTGACCGCGCCTTCAAGCCCCATTCCGCCGAATTCCCCGGTCGGCCAGGAAATATTGAACACCGGGCGGTGGTAACCGCCGCCCACCATGGCCATGGCGCCCAGGCCGTAGCCCTTGCGCAGAATCACGGAAAACACCGGGATGGTCGCCCCGGCGGCGGTGACAAACATCCGGGCAAACCGGCGCACCTGGGCGCTTTTCTCGGCTTCCGGTCCCACCATGAAACCCGGGGTATCGCAGAGGGTAAGCATGGGGATGTCATGGGCGTCGCAGAGTTTCATGAATCTCGCGGCCTTGTCAGCAGCATCCCCGTCAATGGCCCCGCCCAGGTGCCAGCAGTTGTTTGCCATCACCCCAAAGGGTTTTCCCGCAATCCGGATCAGGGCGGTGATAATGCCCGCGCCGAACTGTTGGCGCAGTTCCAGCACGGAACCGGCATCCGCCAGGGTTTCGATCACCTCGCGGACGTTGTATGCCCGCAGCCGGTTTTCCGGCACGGCCCTGCGCAAAAGCCGCTGATCCGCACAGTCCCACTCTGAAACCGGCCCCTGAAAATAAGAAAGGTATTTTTTCGCCGCTTCCACGGCAGCTTCCTCGTCATCGACCAGGATGTCAATGACCCCGTTGGGCGCCTGCACATCGGTCGGTCCGATATCCTCGGGGGCGCATTGGCCCAGGCCGCCGCCTTCGATCATGGCAGGCCCCCCCATGCCGATGTTTGCCTTTTTCGTGGCAATGATCACGTCGCTGCAGCCCAGCAGCGTTGCATTGCCGGCAAAACACCGGCCGGAAACGATGCCCACCACCGGCACCAGGCCGCTCAAGGCTGCATACCGGGTAAAGGTATCCAGGTCCAGACCCGCCACCCGCATTTCCATAGCATCCACGTCACCTGGCCGCCCGCCGCCGCCTTCGGCAAACAGCACCACCGGCAGACGCCACTGCTCAGCGATGTGCAGCATGCGGTCGGTTTTCTGGTGATTAAAAGCCCCCTGGGTGCCGGCCATGGCCGTATAGTCATACGCCAGAACCGCGCATCGAGCCCGGGCCGGGTCGAACCGATCGCCATTGACCGTGCCGATGCCGGTGATCATTCCGTCAGCCGGGCTTTTTTCGATAAGCTCTTCCAGGGAACGCCGCCGACGCTGCGCAGCCACAGCAAGCGCCCCGTACTCGATAAAACTGTCGGCATCCACAAGGTGGTCGATATTTTCCCGGGCAGTGCGCTGACCCGTTTTCCTGCGCTTTTCCACCGCCCCGGGGCGTGCAACGTCCATGCAGACCCGGTGCCGCTCAAGCGCTTCAGCCAGATCCGGCCGGATCTCATCCAGATCCACCGCTTTTTCCGCGTCTGCAAGGGCCGCGTCCACTTCTCCGGGCTCGATAAAAACCAGGGGCTGCCCTTTATAGAGCGTTTCTCCCGGAGCCGTGCGTATGCGCCGGACTGTCCCGCTGACCTGTGCGGCAACCAGGTGCTGCATTTTCATGGCTTCGACCACGGCAATGGTCTGCTTTTCGTGCACGGCATCGCCGACTGCCACCTCGATGGAAACCACTGTTCCCGGCATGGCCGCAACTGCCGGCAGGGTGCCCGGCGGTCCCTGCACTTCGGCGACATTCGATTGTCCGGTCGCTTTCTCGGCGGCCGCCTCTGCACCGGGGTCCGCAGCCCGGGCGCCGGCGGACCCCGGGTCGCCCCTGACAAGTTCGGCCAGGTTTTCTTCAACAAACCGCGTGGTCACCCGGCCGGCGGCCACATCCGGATGCCTGACCAGATTGCGCAAAAGCCCGATGTTGGTGCATACGCCTTCAATCCGAAACTCGCGCAAAGCCCGGCCGGCCTTTGCCAGGGCATCGGCAAAATCTGCAGACCGGCTGTGGCAGATCAGCTTGGCCAGCAGGGAATCAAATTTGGGATTGGTCTCATAGCCGGCATATCCGAACGTATCCACACGTACGCCCGGGCCTAGGGGCGGCTCGAAAACGTGCAGCACGCCTCCGGAAGCTGAGAAATCGCCGCTTTCGGCAATCTCCTCCATGTTGACCCGCAATTCCACCGCATATCCCAGGGGCGGGCCGATTTTTTCCTGTGCCAGCCCAAGATCCGCAAGGGTTCGCCCGCGGGCGATTTCAATCTGCGCCCGTACCAGGTCGATACCCGTAACCTCCTCGGAGACCGGGTGCTCCACCTGGAGCCGGGGGTTGACCTCCAGGAAGAAAAAGGCATCCGCTTGTGCTTGCGCATCCACGTCCACCAGGAATTCAAAGGTACCCAGGCTCCTGTACTGCGTGGATTTGCCAAGCTCCACCGCGGCCGCTGCAATCCGGCCGCGCAGGTTATCATCTATGGCCGGGCTGGGGGCGATCTCCACGAGCTTCTGATTGCGACGCTGCAGGGTGCATTCCCGCTCCCAGAGTTGGCTCACCGCGCCCGTGCCATCGCCGATCACCTGTACTTCGATGTGCCGGGCATTTTCAATCAGGCGTTCCACGTATACATCCCCGCAGCCGAAAGCGGCATTTGCCTCGCTGCAGCAGAGATCATATGCTGCATCCAAATCCGAGAGATCTAACACGGCCCGCATGCCGCGGCCGCCGCCACCGGCCAGGGCCTTGATCATCACTGCCGAATTTTCGCCAAGGGAGGTAAAAAAATCCCTGGCCTCAGCCCGAGTGGTGGGGCCGTTTGTTGCCGGCACCAGGGGGATGCCGCATTGCCGGGCTTTTCCCCGCGCCCGGGCCTTATCCCCGAACAGCCTCAGACTTTCCGTGGCCGGGCCGATAAACACGATTCCGGCCTGTTCACATTTTTCGGCAAATTCCGCGTTTTCCGCCAGAAAACCGTAGCCCGGATGAACGGCCCAGCAGCCGCATTCACCGGCCGCGGCAATAATCCGGTCCGCATCCAGGTATGCAGCCGCCCCGGAGCCCTTCAGGGATCGGCATTCATCTGCAAGCCGCACGTGAAAGGAATTGGCGTCATCTTCGGAATACACCGCCACAGTATTCATATTGAGATCGGCTGCGGCGCGGATCACGCGTACCGCGATCTCGCCTCTGTTAGCCACCAGGATTTTTGCTGTCATAACCTTTCTTTCAGATCTTCCTTTTTTACCTTGCCGGTTGCCGTCAGCGGCAATTCCTCCACGATCCGGATTTCCGGGACCTTGTATCCCGCCATGTTCTCCCTGCACCAGACCTGCAGATCCGCCTCGCCGATGTTGCCGGCCTGATCCGGGGAAAGCTGGATAAAGGCCACCGGCACCTCGCCTTTTTCTTCGTCCGTCCGCCCCAGGACCGCGCTGCCGGCAATAGCCGGATGCCTGCCCAGCAGGTTTTCCACCTCCGAGGGGAACACGCTCATGCCCTTGACCTTGAGCATTTCCTTGCTTCGCCCGAGGTAGGTCAAATACCCGTGATCGTCGATCATGCCGATATCCCCGGTGTGCAGCCAGCCGTCTGCGAGCTGGCGGGCGGTTTCCTCCGGCTTGTTCCAGTACGCCTTCATCAGGGAGGGGGTCTGCACCAGGATCTCGCCCTCCTGGTTTAACGGCAGAGGTTCACCGGAGACGAAATCCACCACCATGAACCGGGTCCCCGGCATGGGCAGTCCGACAAAAATGGGGCGGGATGCCAGATCCATATCGTCTTTCTGCATGCCTGCAGTAAAGGTGTCCAGGGTGTGGGTTTCGGTCATGCCGTAGCTGCTTTCCCGCATCACGGTGCCGGTCAGTTCACGCCATTGTCGGCGGTACTCCGTGTTGAGCTTCTTGACAAAAGAAGAGACCAGGGTTTCGCGCAGCGAGGAGAAGTCAACCTTTTCCACATCCGGATAATCCATGAGCTCAACCATGTTATCCACCAGGCCGTACATGATCGACACCCGGTATTTCGGTATGGCATCAAGCACCGCACCGGCATCCCAGCGGATCATCAGCACCTCTGTCACTCCGGAGAGCACGGGCGCAAGCACCCCTGCGTCCTCGCCGGCGATCCAGAATATGGGCAGGTAGGTCAGCAGAACATCGTCTCCGCCCGGATCCCCAAGGGCAAAGGTCGCCCCGCAGGCGGCCGTATACACCATGTCGCGCTGGGTGTGCTCACACCCCTTGGGCATGCCCGTGGTGCCGCCAGTATAGTTCAGGGCGGCGATGTCGTCCAGTTCCACTTCCACCTCGGGACAGGACCCGGCTTCGTCCCGGATCACGGTCATCAGGTCTTCTGAGCCCGGGCATTCCTGCCTGGGGATCCGGGTCAGGTCGGGGATTGGAAATGCCGGGGCCTCGGGCAGCCAGTCACTCAGGCTGGTGGAAAACACCACCTCCAGGTCGGTCTGCTCCCGTGTCGCGGAAACCAGGGAATACAGCAAATCCAAAGCCACGATCGCCTTTGGGCCGGCATCCTGGATCTCGTAGACAAATTCGGCTTCCTTGAACAGCGGATTAACCGGCACATGAATACAGCCCAGCTTGAGAATGCCGTAAAAAGCAATCAGAAACTGCGGGCAGTTGGGCATAAAAACCGCCACCCGGTCGCCTTTTTCCAGACCCCGGCCGGCCAGGCAGGCAGCAAAACGGTCGCTGTAGTCATCGAGCTGACGGAAAGTCATCTCAGCACCGTAATATATGACACAGGGATTATCCGGGATTTGCTGCGCCCGGCTGCGCAGATAATCGGTCATGAGAATTTCGCCCTCGGGATATTGCACTTCCCGGGGCATCCCCCCGGGCCAGTTCTTCTCCCAGCGCTTTTCCACCTGTTGAAGATACTCGTTGCGGTCCATGGCCCCCCCTTTAATCCGCAGGTTTGGAAAATCGGCAAACACCTTACAATGCCCGCATCTTATCTCAATTCCAATGCAAAATAACGAACGCTCGCTCTTTCATCAAGTCCTTTTTGCAGGTATGCCCGCTGCCGGCGCCTGGAATCTATTCATCCCGGCATAATCATACAAACATCAGGGAGGCAATGAAATCTGCTGTCATGCACCAGGCAAAGCCCGCGTTGATCAGGGAGCAGCAGAGGCCGCAAGCCGTTTGTATTTGACAAAACAACACATGTGCCTTTTTGACACCACCCCCGAGTTCTTCAGGACAGCCCCGGACAAAAATGAATAAAAATAAAAAATTAGAAAATTAGAAAATTATATCACATTATTGAAACTGGACCAGGAGAACGATATTAATAAAGACAATGCGGCTGCCGGCTCTCATTGATTAACTTTTGCAAAAAAATCGCGTCAGGCACCTGAGCCCGGCGATAGCCGGCCCGGGGCGCGGCAGATCAGCGGTTTTTCCATTCCACCGGGGGCTTTTTCTCAACAAAAGCACGAATGCCGTTCTGTGCATCCTCGGCCATATTATTCATGACAATGGTATGCTTGGCAAAGGCAAGCGCCTTGTTATCTTCCTGATCCACCTGGGAATAAAACCCCTGCTTCCCGATGCTTAAAGTGAACCGACTGGCTTCTGCAATTTCGGCCGCCAGCTTTTCTGCCTCCTGCGGAAGTTCGCTCAAGGGCACAACCCGGTTGACCAGCCCGAGCTGCCTGGCCTCTTCGGCCGGGAAATAACGGCCGGTCAACAGCATCTCCATGGCGGCTTTTCTCCCGATGGCCCGGGAGACGGCGACCGCCGGTGTCGTACAGAAAAGCCCGATTTTCACCCCGGGCGTGGCAAAACTCGCATCTTCGCTGGCCACGACCATATCACACCAGGCTGCCAGCTGGCATCCGGCCGCGGTGGCGATGCCCTGAACCTGCGCGATCACCGGCTGCGGCAAGTCATGAATCAACTGCATCATACGGGTGCACTCATCAAAAATCCATTTGTACGCTTTTACCCCGCCGCTCTGCAGTTCGGGCAAATAATGGCCGGCGCAAAAATTTTTGCCTTCGGCCCGGAGGATGACCACCTTTACGGTTTCATCCGCAGAGACCTCACCAAGCGCGTGGATCATCTCCTGAATCATCTGCCCGGAAAGTGCATTGATCTTCTCCGGGTTGGACAGGGTCAGGAATGCAATGGCATCGTTTACGGAAAAACGGATCTTTTCGTAGTTCATGGCAAGTCTCCTTTGTTCGGGTTTACATGCATTCTTCCAAGCCTATATTTACAGGCTGCATAACGAAATAGCAACCTCCGGAAAAATGAACAAACGCATCAGGTAATCGCCTTTCGGGGTCCCGCAGGGCAACAAGGACTGAAAGGAGATGACGCATGCTCCTGAAAATACAGATTCTCGGCAACAACCTGGAACAATGGCTTCTGGCGCTGCTCGTTGGTGCGGTGCTCACGGGTCTGATCCTTTTTGTCCGAAATCTGATAACCAAGCGCATGTCCCGTCTGGAGACCCGGGAACCGGACAGATACTCCGGCATGTTCTCCGAAATCGTCGGGCGGATCAAGCCGTATGTCCTGTTTATCGCCGCGCTGTACCCTGCCTCACTTTTTCTGGATCTGCCGCTGCGTGCTAAAGCCGCTGTGGCAAGCGCGGCTTTTATCGCCCTGGCATTGCAGGTGGGGATCTGGGGCAATTATATCGTTTCCGCAGGCATCAGGCGATACGTGGCAAAAAAGGCCGAGGAGGAACCGGTCAGCGAATCCGGCGTGACCGTCATGAGCCTGATGGGCCGGGCCATCCTGTGGGTCTTTATTCCCCTGGTGATTCTGCAAAACATCGGTGTCAACGTCACCACCCTGATCGCCAGCCTCGGCGTGGCAGGCATCGCCATCGGTCTGGCCACCCAGAATATCCTGGGAGACCTGTTTGCCGCGCTTTCCATCCTGCTTGACAAGCCGTTTGAGGTGGGCCATTTCATCATCGTGGGCGACCACCTGGGCACGGTGGAAAAAATCGGGCTCAAGACCACCCGGATCCGGAGCCTGAGCGGCGAGCTGCTCATATTCGTCAACAACGACCTGCTCCAGAGCCGTATCCGCAATTTTACACATTTCCAGGAGCGGCGCGTGGCATTCACCTTTGGCGTGCGCTACGACACCCCGGCGGGAAACTTGAAAAAAATCATGGACATGGTGCAGCATATCAACGAGAACACGGAAAATACCCGGTTTGACCGGGCGCATTTCAAATCCTTTGCCGATTTTTCCCTGGTCTTTGAAGTGGTCTATTATGTCCTGAGCCCGGATTACCGGATATACATGGACATCCAGGAAAAAATCAACATGGGGATTTTCGAGGCCTTTGAAAATGAAGGCATTGGGTTTGCCTTTCCCACCCGCACCATTCACATTGCCAGCCAGCCCGGGCAGAACAGGGATCAGGCGCCTGGCGGAGAGTCATAAATGGCCGCGGTTTCTGCAGGCTTGCTCATGTACCGCCGAAAAGCCGGAAGGCTTGAAGTGCTGCTGGTCCATCCGGGCGGGCCGTTCTGGAAAAACAAGGATGCGGGGGCATGGTCGATTCCAAAGGGGGAAGCCGATCCGGCGGAAAACCTGCTGGAAACGGCCAGGCGGGAATTTGCAGAAGAGCTCGGATTTTCCCCGCAGATCGAAAATCTGATCGATCTCGGCGAAATCCGGCAAAAAAGCGGAAAACGAGTCCGGGCCTGGGCCTTTGAAGGCGACCTGGATCCGGACGCGATCGTGAGCAACACGTTTTCCATGCAATGGCCGCCTAAATACGGCCGCACCCAGACCTTTCCGGAAGTGGACCGGGCGGCGTGGCTTGATCCGGCAACCGCCCGTAAGAAGATCAACCCCGGGCAGATCCCTTTTCTCGGGGCGCTTGAAAATCTTCTTGCCGAGTCGGGCCCAAATGGTTAGAAAGGTGGTCAACCGGATTTGCCAATCGCCCGTTCGTGCTTATTTTCCGGTAATAAAATCCGGAAGAAAAAGATGCGAATCCACAATTCCCGAAAATTGAGAAATCATCCAAAAAGAAAGGAGTTTTTGTCATCCATGGCAGAAGTTGCTGAGTCAGGCAGTTCGCAGCCAACCAAAAACCGAAAGCAGGCGGTAAAAATCCGCGAAATGTCCATCGATGATCTGGGCGATGTATTCCATCTGGGCGAACAATTATTCGTGGCCCGCACAGCGCCCAATACATACCGCGCCTGGGATGAATACGAAGTGGCCGATCTGTTTTACAGCGACACTGAGTACTGCCTGGTCGCTGAACACGAAGACGAAATCGTGGGCTTTGCCCTGGGCACGACCATCAACAAGAACCGCTCTGCGTGGAAATACGGATACCTGCTGTGGCTGGGCGTTCTCCCGGAATACCAGCGCTCAAGTGTTGCCGAGCGCCTGTTTTACCGTTTTAAAAACATCATGCTTCATGACGGAGTGCGCATCCTGGTGGTGGACACCGAGGCTGACAACATGCCCGCCATCAACTTTTTCAAGCGACAGGGATTCGGCAACCCCCAGGAGCACGTATATCTGACCATGAATCTCGACCAGGAACGCCAGCGCATGAAAAAGCGCGAAAACAACAGCTAAACGGATCCGCCATGCTCGATTCCGACCGGGTTAAAAAACTCCTTCACCGGCTGATTGATATTTACAGTCCGTCGGGCAAGGAAAATGACATTCTCGATTATCTCCGGGACTACCTGGAGCAAAGCGGCATCACCCCGAAAGTCCAGCCGGTGGATGAGACCCGCTACAACCTGATCGTCATGCCGGAGCAGGCCGATGCTCAGCTTGCCCTGATCGGCCACGTGGACACAGTTACGGCCTACGACATTGAGGACTACGGACCGCACGAACAGGAAGACGTGATCGCCGGCCTGGGGGCCGCGGACATGAAATCCGGTTGTGCGGCCATGGTGGAGGCGTTCCTGGAGCTGCGGGGCACGTTCGGGCCCCGGATCCCGGCCGCCCTGTGCTTGGTTGTCGGGGAAGAGGAAAACGGCGACGGGGCTCAGCAGTTAATCGAGGACTATCACTTTCCCTGGGCGATTATCGGGGAGCCCACCAACCTGGCGGCCTGCCTGAGCTGCTACGGATACCTGGAAACCCAGATCACCAGCGTCGGCAAGCGTCTGCACGCATCGCTTGCCAACAACCGGCAAAACACCATTGAAATCCTGCTGGAAATGATGCTGCGCATCTCCCACTACTTCCGGGAACAGCGGCCGGAACTGGTCTACAATTTCCGGGATTTATACAGCAGCCGATCCGGGCTCACGGTCCCGGATCGGTGCGAGGCATGGCTGGATATCCATCTGCCGCCGGACGCGGCCATCGGCGAAATCGTCACGGAACTCGAGGAGGCCTGCCTGCCGGAAGACACCCGGGATTCCGCAGTGGAGACCCATTTTCACATCGAAACCATTGATGCGGGCTACTGCCTTCCGGAAAAAGGAGCCGTGGTCGAGGCCATCCGGGACGCCTACAATGATGTGGACATCGCCTGGCAAAGCGGCGATTTCCGAAGCCACTCGGATGCCAACCAGCTTTGGGCAGCGGGCATCAAGCCCATTGTGCTTGGCCCGGGACGCCTGGAAAACGCCCACGTGCATGATGAATCCGTGAACTTTTCCCAGGTGATGGATGCCGCCCGGATATACCAGGCAATGATGCGCCGGCTGTTTGCCGGGGATACATAACAAAAAGGACGCTGCCATGAAAAGAATCGACAGGCGCACGTTTTTAAAACAGCTCCAAGGCATGCTCTGTGTAACCGGGGCGTCGCTGCTGTTTCCGCCCGGCCTGCGCGCCGCCGCCAAAAAACCGGATATCGCGGTTGTCAAAGGGGAAATCGAATCCGCGGTGCAAAAAGCCGTGGGCATACTCGGGGGCATGGGCCGGTTTGTTAAGCAGGGCAGCCGGGTGGTTATCAAGCCGAACATGAGCTTTGCTTCCGGCCCGGAGCGCGCGTCCAACACTCACCCGCTGGTGGTCCGGACCCTGGCGAAGATGTGCCGGCAGTCTGGGGCAGGCCGGGTGCTAGTCCTTGACAATCCCCTGGCCCCGGCAGAGCAATGCATTGAAAACTCGGGTATCGGAGCGGCCTGCCGGTCCATTGACAAGGACATGGCCCACACGGTCACGGACTCGTCGCGCTTTTCCGAAGCTGCCATTGACAGCGGCAAAAGCCTGAAAAAAACCGATGTGATGAAAGAAGTGCTCAATGCGGACGTGCTCATTGCCGCGCCCGTGGCCAAGTCCCATTCCTCGGCCGGGGTGAGCCTTTCCATGAAGGGCATGATGGGCCTGATTTCCAACCGGCGTGTCATGCACCGCCTGGACCTCCATGAAAGCATCGTGGACCTGGCATCGCTTTTGACCCCGCAGCTTACTGTCATCGACGCCACCCGGGTGCTGTCCACCGGCGGGCCGGGCGGACCCGGCAAAGTACTTACCCCAGACACCATTATCGCATCCACAGACATGGTGGCTGCAGACGCGTACACGGTTTCCGCGTTTGAATGGTACGGCGGGCGCTACGATCCGGACCAGATCAGGCACATCCGGCTGGCCCACCAGCGGGGGCTCGGGAGTATGGACATAGACCGCCTGCGGATCAAAAAAGCTTCGGTGTAACATGGGCTTCCGCCGCTGGGCCCAGGCCGCATGCCTGCTCATATTTTTACTCCTGCTGGCCATGGCGGGCCGGCTTGTCAGCGCGGACCTGTTTCTGCGCATGGACCCGGCCCTGATCGGTGCGGCCGCCCTGGCCGCACGCACCCTGCTCTGGGCCTTTGCGCCGGCGCTGATCATCCTGGTATCAGCCCTTTTGTTCGGCCGCATCTTCTGCGGCTACATCTGCCCGATGGGCACCACCATTGATGCGTGCGACGCCTGTTTTGCCCCGCGCGGCCGCGTGCAAAACCGCCATCCCGTATCCCCGCGCCTGAAATACGGCATCCTGGCCTTTATGGCGGGTGCCGCCCTGACAGGCGTCACATTCGTGTTCTGGGCCGCGCCGCTGTCGCTGATCACGCGATTTTACGGAACGGTCATCTACCCTGTGATTTACCTGGCCGCCAACAAGGCGGTGGCCGTATTCTACCCGGTTGCCAGCGGACTAGACCTGCGCTTTTTGATGTTTGCCGAAATTCCGACCCCGAAATATGCCGTCGGGTTTTTTGTGCTGCTGTTTTTCGCGGCCGTTTTTGCAGCGGTCCGGTTCGCGCCCCGTTTCTGGTGCAGATACCTGTGTCCCACCGGGGCGTTTTTGGGCCTGATGTCGAAAAAGCCGATCATCCGGCGGCGGGTCGGCCCTGAATGCAACCAGTGCGGCCTGTGCGCGGAAAAATGCTCCATGGCCGCCATTGACCCGGCGTATCCCGAAACAACCCGTCACACCGAGTGCATTGCCTGCCGGCAATGCGCGCAGCTCTGCCCGCAGGAAGCAATACGATTCAGTGCGGAACCCGCCGGCAGCCCCGGCCCGGCACCGGTTTCAACTCATCGGCGGCAGTTTCTGCTCTCCGGGATTGCCGGGGCCGGCACTGCTGCCGTATCGCTGACCGGCTTAAACGTGGTACTCAGGGGTGAAACCGAAAAAGGCCAAGTGCGGCCGCCCGGGCTGATCCGGCCGCCCGGGGCGCTGCCCGAATCCGATTTCCTGGCTGCCTGTGTGCGCTGCGGCCAGTGCATGAGCGCCTGCCCCACAAACACCCTCCAGCCCATCTGGTTTGAAGCCGGGGTCCTGGGAATCTTTTCCCCGGCAATCACGCCCCGCCGCAAATACTGCGATCCGCGGTGCACCGCCTGCGGACGGGCCTGCCCCACGGGCGCCATCCGGCTTCTGGATGCCGCAGAGCGGGTCTGGGCCAAGACCGGCACCGCGGTCATCTACCGGCAGAAATGCCTGGCCTGGGAATACGAAAAAAGCTGCATGGTCTGCGACGAGGTCTGCCCCTATGACGCCCTGGAGTTTGAAAAGCGCCCGAATCTGCCGCACCCGGTGCCCCACGTGATCGAGGACCGCTGCTCCGGGTGCGGCTACTGCGAACATGCCTGCCCGGTCTACAACGAAGCGGCCATCGTGGTCACGCCCATGAACGCCCTGCGCTTAAAACCCGGCGAGTCCTACGAATACGCTGCAAAGAGCCGGGGTTTTACCCTCCAGCTCGAACCGGACAAGGCGGATTCCGCCGATGCCATAGACGCCCGCGCCACCACCCCCTCCCCGGACAGAAACGGCCTGCCCCCGGGTTTTGACCAGGGAAGGTAATACCACCGCGCCCCCCGGGAAAACCCCGACTTCAGAGCTTTCCCGCGTGCTTCGCTTGCCGGGTCCCACAGCAGACCCTTTTCCGGCTACCCCAATTCGAATGGTTTGTCTTTGAATTCCGGGATGTTTGAAGCCTTCCGGTAATAGATGGGGGAAGCCTGTCGGGGAGTCTGGACAGGGGCAGACGGCGGGAATGATTTGTGAGATGCATTGAGCGCGCCAGCGGTCAGCATTCGAACAAATTATCCCCGCCGGCCGGCCCCTGCGAAAATCCTCGAAAACTCTGGGGGTTTTTTGCAGGGCGCAACGGATTTTGAAAACAGAAATCCGCTTGCCGCCTGACCGATTCTTGACAATCCGGCTTCCAACAGATATTGGATATCTCAGCAAAAAACACAACCCGAAAAAACAACACACCGAAAGATTCCCATGAACCAGGAAGACCAGGAAAAAAGCGCAGTTGAAAAAGCCGGCGAGGATCTGTTCAATTTTGCCGTGGACCGGGAAGACGTCAAGGAACTCATGGCCCAGTTGCCGGAATCCGCAGAAATTGATGCCACGACCGTTGAATACGAGCTGCCGGTTTTAAAAATCATCAGCGCGGGCTGGTCCGCGGCCTACCTGCTGGAAAACAGCCCGCACAAGACCCCGCTCATGGAGGTCTACTGGAACGCGGTGCAGCAGTTCTCCCAGAGCCTCTCAGAAACCGCCGGCCTGATGACCGGCCAGAACATCAATTATTTCGACGTGGTCAAAAAACGGTTTGACACCTACCTGGCAGCCATGAACGACAACCCACAGGCCAAGGACCCGGCCGCGGTCATCGGCCCGGAGTTCGCCAGCACCTGCGGCAACCCCGACGACGTATTCACCGTACTGATCGGATCGCGCATGTTCGTGGGCACCCTGAACTGCGTCAGGGAATACCTGAAAGCCTTTTCCCTGATCTAATTCCCGATTACATCAGCCCCGGCGGCATTCCAGCCACGCGAACCGGTATGGCGAAAGTTCCAGTACGGTTCCGTTTTCAATGCTTCTGTCCGTGACCCGGTCGGCAAACCGGGTGGCAGCAGTGACCGCGTTTAACTGCTGCTGGGCCACTTCCTGGGGATGCTCTGAAAAATTATTGAGGATCAGCAGCTTCTGCTCCCCGTGCTCCCGAATAAACCCGAACACATGGGGATTTGCCGTATCAATGACCTCCATGTTCCCATTTCGCAGGGCGGGCAACTGCTTGCGCAAACGGATCAGGCCGGTCAGCTCATTGAAAAACCGCCACTGCAGGGCTTCAGCGTCTCCCACGGCGTCTCCGGACTCCCACCGCTGACGTGCCCGGTGCACCCAGCGGCTGTCGCTTGCCTTGGCCGGATCCGAAAGATAGGTATAATCATTTAACATGCCCCATTCCTCTCCCAGGTAGATCAGGGGGATCCCGCCCGCGCTGAGCATGATGCTTCTCAGCAGGTTGATGCGCCCTACCGCTTCTTCGATCAGATCCGGATCCTCGCGCTCCAGTCCGTACTCCAGACCGGCCAGGGATGCCAGGGTCCCGGAAATGCGCAGATCCCCGGTATCCGGGTTGTACTGAAACGGCAGGCCCCGGGCGAAGGAGCCGGGAAATCCGCCGATATAAAACCGGTTTAAAAACTGCCGGTGCGCATGGGGATCGATGCCCACCTCCCGCGCATCACTGTCGTCAAAGGTCCAGCCGATATCATCGTGGCAGCGCAGGTAGTTCACCCAGGCGCATTCCGGGTGAATGCGGGAGCGCTTCCACATGGCGTGATTGAGCAGCTTGACCTCGCGGGTGGCCAGCGCCTCCCACAAAAGCGCCATGAGCAGCGGATTATAGGAAAGCTGGCACTCCTCCGGGGCGATGTAGCGGAGCACTTCATCCGGATGCACGATGGCCTCGGATTTGAACAGCAGTCCGGGCGCAGCAATCCGGGCCACGGCGTTAAATGCCTTTACCAGCATGTGCGCTTCCGGCAGGTTTTCGCAGCTGGTTCCCAGGCGCTTCCAGATGAATGCCACCGCATCCAGGCGCAGCACCTGGACGCCCTGGTTGGCTAAAAACAGCATCTCTTCGGCCATGGCCCGGAACACGGCCGGGTTGGCGTAATTCAGATCCCACTGAAAACTGTTGAACGTGGTCCACACCCACGTGCCGGTCTCCTCGTTATATGTAAAGCAGCCCCGTCGCACATCCGGAAAGACATCCCGCAGATGGTGCTGGTATTGATCCGGTATGGTACGCTCATCAAACATCAGGTAATATTCCCGGTAATCCGGATCGCCGGATTTGGCCCGGCGGGCCCAGATATGACCATCCGAGGTGTGGTTTAACACGAAATCAAGCACCAGGCTGATGCCTTCTTCATGCAGGATCCGGGCCAGGGCCGAGAGTTCCTCCATGGTGCCGATATCCGGATTGATGGCCCGGTAGTCGCTTACCGCATATCCGCCGTCGCTGCTGCCGTGGGGCACGTCAAACATGGGCATCAGGTGCAGGTAGGTCAGGCCGAGCTTTTTGAAATAAGCGATATGATCGTGCAGTCCCGCCAGGTTGTCGCTGAACAGATCCACATACAGCACGCCGCCGACCGTCTCCTGGGACTGGAACCACTGGGGATCGGCTTCCCGGTGCGCATCCAGCGCCTTTAAATATTCCGGGCGATCGGCCCAGCTGCGCGCGGCCATGATCAGGATCTGCTCCAGGTGGTAGAAAAAATCATACTGCCATCCGTAAAGCTGCACCAGTATCCGGAACAGCCTTTCCCAGTACAGCCGCAGCCGGGTTTCAAACCCCTGCCAAAGCCTTTCATATTTTTCATCATAAGGCCCCATGGCCGTGCGGACCCGCGGGAGCAGCCGCTCCAGCGCTTTTTCCGCGTGCCGGGGAATCCAGTCTCGGCTGCCATTCATAGCTGCTGTCGCCTCCAGACAAACACGTTGGGGTTCCACCGATTCACAGGGAATCAAGAAAAGACCGCAAAAATAAACGTTTTCCCGGGCATGTCAAGAGCAAAGCAGAAATACGGATAATCTCAAAGATTTACATTTCATATTATCCCCGTGCGGAAAGACCGTCAAATCTATTGTTTGAAAAGCCCGACAGGTATGCATAAAATCTGATATGGAAACTGATCCTTCACTTTCAAACACCAGGAGGACCCATGGCACCTCAGCGCCTCAATGCAGAGCAGGTTCACCGTTCCTGTGATCCGGAAAAATTTTCATTCCAGACCACAGCGGATGTCGATCCGCTCGAAGAGATCAGCGAAGCCCTTGCCCAGCCAAGAGCCGTGGAATCCCTGAAATTCGGCACCGGGCTGCAGCGTTACGGGTTCAACATTTTTGCCCTGGGACCGCCCGGCACGGGGCGGCACAGCATGGTGCGGCAGACCTTAGACAAGAGGGCAAAAGAAGCCGCCACCCCTTCGGACTGGTGCTATGTGAACAACTTTGAAGAAACCAGCCGGCCGAAGGTCCTGGAATTTCCGGCCGGCCAGGGGGGGAAATTCGCAGATGACATGAAAACCGCGATCCTGGAGGCGCGAAACGCCCTGAAGGCCTCGTTTGAAAGCGAGGAATACCAGAACCGCCTCCAGGCCGTGCAGCAGGAATTCAAGGACCAGCAGCAGAAAGCTTTTGAGGACGTCAACAACAAGGCCAGGGAAAAGGGTCTTTCCCTGGTGCGCACGCCCAACGGCATCGCATTTGCGCCGCTCAAGGATGATGGCGAAGTCATGCCGCCCGACGAATACCAGCAGTTGCCCGAAGACCAGCGCCGGGAAATTGAAAAAAAGATCGAGGAAGTCCAGGAAGAATCCCAGAAGGTGTTTCAGAAAATCCCCCGCTGGCAGAAGGAAATCCGTCAAAAGATCCAGGATCTGAACAATGAAGTGGCCCGCTACGCCATTTCTCCCCTGATCGACGAGCTCCGGAAAAAATACGCGGATGAAGGCAAAATCAGTGCCCATCTGGACGCGGTGGAAAACGACATCCTGGAAAACCTCCAGATGTTCATGACCGGCGGGCAGCAGGGCCAGGGCGTCGCCGGAGGCGGCGGCGCCATGCCCCAGCTTCAGCAGCAACAGCAGGGATATCTCAGCGGCGAGGACACGGACATGGATTCGCCGGCCACCCGGCGCTACAAGGTCAACCTGCTGGTAGACAACAGCCGGCAGGAAGGCGCGCCGGTGGTATACGAGGACAATCCCACGTATGCCAACCTTGTGGGCAAGGTGGAGCACATGTCCCAAATGGGAACCCTGATCACGGATTTCAACCTGATCAAATCCGGGGCACTACACCGGGCCAACGGCGGATTCCTGATTATCGATGCCCGCAAGGCGCTCACCCAGCCCGGGGCCTGGGAAGGTTTGAAACGGGCGCTGCGATCCGGCCAGATCCGGATTGAATCGCTTGCCGAGATGTTCAGCTTGATGAGCACCATGACACTGGAGCCGGAGCCCATCTCCTTAAACGTCAAGGTGGTGATGATCGGCAGCCCGTATGTCTACTACGTGCTGCAGCAATACGACCCTGAATTTGCGGAACTTTTTAAGGTGGCAGCGGACTTTGACGTTCAAATGGAGCGCGACAGCGGAAACCAGGACATGTCTGCACGGCTTTTTAAAACCGTCATTGAAAGGGAAAATCTCCGGCACTTTGACAGAAGCGCTGTCGGGAAAATGATCGAACAAATCTCAAGAATGGTCGGCGACGGCGAAAAAATGAGCACCAAGATCAAGGACATCAGCGACCTGCTGGTGGAAGCCGACTACTGGGCCGCACAGAACGGAAATCAGCACGTCAGCGCCGGGGATGTGGACAAGGCCGTGGAGTTCCGAACTTATCGCTCAGATCGCCTGCGCCAGCGCATCCACGAGGAAATCGAGCGCGGCACGCTGATGATCGACACGGACGGCGAGAGCACCGGACAGGTCAACGGCCTTTCCATCCTGAACCTGGGCGATTTCATGTTCGGCCGGCCCAACCGCATCACCGCCCGCATCCAGATGGGAAAGGGCGAAGTCATTGATATCGAGCGGGAAGCCAAGCTCAGCGGTCCCCTGCATTCCAAGGGCGTGCTGATTCTCTCCGGGTTTCTCGGGGCCCGGTACGCCGTGGACCGCCCCTTGTCGCTGAAAGCCTCCCTGGTATTCGAGCAGTCCTACGGCGGCATCGAGGGCGACAGCGCCTCTTCGGCCGAGTTGTATGCACTGCTTTCTGCCATTTCCGGTGCACCCGTGAACCAGGGGCTTGCCGTAACCGGCTCGGTCAACCAGTTCGGCGAGATCCAGGCCATTGGCGGGGTCAACGAAAAAATCGAGGGCTTTTTCGATGTGTGCACCAGAACCAGAAAAGGCCTGACCGGCAGACAGGGGGTGCTGATCCCGGCGGCCAACGTCAAGCACCTGATGCTGCGCAAGGACGTGGTCCAAGCCGTGGCAGACGAAAAATTCCACATCTACCCGATCGAGACCGTGGATGCGGGCATCGAAATGCTCACCGGCATATCCGCGGGCCGGGCAGACGAAAACAACCGCTACCCGGAAGACACGGTAAACGACATGGTCCGGAAAACCCTGGCGGAAATGGCGGAAAACATGCGTAAATTCTCCCGGGAGACCGAGCAAGGAGGTCAACGTGAATCCTGAAGATCGACCCGGCAAACCCGTCAGAGTCAGGCGGATACTGGTGCCCCTGGACGAATCCGCGCACAGCCGGGCGGCACTGGAAGCGGCCGCGCACCTGGCTTCCGCACTCGGATCGGAGATTTCGGGGCTGTATGTAGAAGACGCAGATCTGCTGGAATTCTGCCGATATCCCTTTGCCTGGGAAATCGGGATATACCGGAGCCGGCGGCTGAGCCGGGACGAAGTGGAAAGGGACTTTCGCACCCAGGCCGAGCGGCTCCGGCAGATGATGGCACTAACCGCCGCTCAATCCCGGGTTTCCTGGAACTTTTCCGTGCGGCGCGGTCGCGTGATTTCCGAAATTCTCGAACAAACCGCCTCTGCGGATCTCACCGTGATCGGGCGGCTGGGCCGTTCCCTTCTTCAGTCGTCCACCGGGTCAACGGTACGCCGCCTGGTGGAAGAAGGAAGCGCCATGATCCTGATCCTCGGACGCGGCCTGCGGATGGTATCTCCCGTGCTGACCCTTTACACGGGATCGGAGCTGTCCGGCCTTGCACTGGGAGCGGCTGTTGACCTTTCCCTTGCCGTGGGCCGGAAAACAGAAATACTCATCCCGGCAGACACGGAATCGGCTTATCAAAAACTGCGCGACCGGGTACTTTCCGCAGCATCCGAAACGCCCGGATCTGAAGGGCTGCACCTGCGATTCCGGCGCATCCGCACAAATACCGCCGCCGGCCTGGTCACCGTGATGCAGGCGGAATACCGCAGGCCCCTGGTTCTGCCGGCCGATGCCCTCGACTCGGATCCGCAGGTCATCCTGGACCTGATCAGCCGGGTTCACAACCCGATTCTTCTCGTCCGGCAGGGCGGGAAGAAAAGCTGAGATCTCTTCTAAGCGGGAACAAGCATCGGGCGCGTCCATCCGGATATTGGGCAATGACCATGTATGACGGGCGAGAATCAACTCTTTACAGTCGTAACCGGGCACGGGGATTTGAGAATCACGTACTGTGCATTCGACCCGAGAAGAAGTTTCTGAGCTTTTGATTTTTTCTCGACCCCCACAAAAACAAGGTCCACATTATTGTCTTCGGCATACCAGACGATATCCTCCCCCGGACTTTGTCCGTGTACCACCTGATGTGTTTCACACTCGATGCCGCCTTCTTCCATAAACTGCCGGGCTTCTTTCAGACCCTTCTCAGCCGATTTGATTTCCTGAGCGGTTTCATGATCCCCGCCCTCCATGGAAGTAATGATAAAGACTTTCGCGTTAAAGATCCGGGCGTGATCCCTTGCAACTGACAGGGTCGCCCTGGAAGCCCCCGACCCGCTGTAACCCACCAGGATTTTCATATTCTCCCCTTTCCCGATCTGTACGTTATTTCGAAAATGAATTGTTTCCCTCAATTCCGGACACTTTTATGTAAAATAGTGAACCCACGCATCCCGGTTGTCAAGCAACAAACCATTGCCCCCGGCACTTTAAGTTTGACATCGTTATGATCGCTGTTTATAACTTTAAACAAAATACAGAAAAGAAAGGGGGTTGGTGTTGGGCCTGATTCACGTCAACGGTTCCGGATTCCGGATAAACGGCAAATGCCGCACACAACGGGCGCAGAACCGGGATTGCCTTTGTGCTGCAACACCCTGCAAATCCCGGGCATCTCTGCCCGGCAGCAGATTTCCTTCGCGGAAAACCCCCCGAAACCTTTTTCCCGACCCGATCTTCCAACAAAACAATAATTCCGGCAGCGGATCATTAACCACCTGCAATCCGCATAAGGCCGTCGGCAAAACGCTCAAATTATCCCCAAACAGATACCGGTCTGAAGCGTTGTTGATTGCCGGATTCCAACCCCAAAACGGCCGCTTAATCCATAAAATCTCGTATGAGAAGCAGATAAAGCCCAACCGCAACCTGGCGGGAAATGTTAAATCGTTGAAAAATCGGCAATCCGGATTTTTCAATGATTGCTGGCTGAGGATACCACGCTCCGGCTTTTAGATGCCCGGGGCAATGGCGAAACCGCCATTCGGCAAGCCCTTTTAAAGATGCCGATATGGCGCCCAAGAAAACGCAAGGAGGCTGTTATGGATGAAAAAAGATTCAACAGAAGGAGCTTGCTGAAACAAATGGGGCTGGCCGGGGCTGGCCTTACAGCTTCCGGCCTTGCCGGAGCGACCTACAAAGTCAGGAAAGCCACGGCCGCTGAAAACCGGTCCATTCCCAAAACGCCTTTGAAGGTTGCCGTGGTGAGCTTTCTGTCCGGTCCCGCTTCCGGCCCCTTCGGCATCCCGGGAAACAATTCATTTAAAATCTGCGCTGAGGAAATCAACAAGCAAGGGGGTATTGCCGGCCGGAAAATCGAAATGAAAAGCTACGACGAGGCCGGGGGAACGGATTCACAGGTAAAACTGGCAAGAAAACTGATCATGGATGATAAAGTGGACATCATCCTGGGCTATATCTCGTCTGCAGACTGCAAGGCCATTTTACCCCTGAGCGATGAACTGGGCGGATTGATTTTTGCCTATGACTGCGGCACCCACGTGCTGATGGAAAAAGAGAAATCGCCCTACGACGTTCCGAAATACGGGCTGGGCTTTCGCACCGCCGCGCACCTGGCAATCGATAACATCGCCCTGGCCAGATACATTCAGAAACACTATCCGGACGTGAAAAAGGTCGCCGGCATCAACCAGGATTATGCCTGGGGCCGGGACTCCTGGATGATATTCGAAAGGGCCATTAAAAAACTGCTGCCCCACGTGGAAGTGGTCAAGACCTTATGGCCGCAGATTTACACCAAGGACTATACCGCTCACATTTCCTCCCTGCTTTCCTCCGGAGCCGAAATCGTCCACTCCTCGATGTGGGGCGGGGACACCGTGACCTTTACCAAGCAGGCGATCGGCATGGGCTTGTTTAAAAAAGCCCGCATGGCCATGTCACGCGGCGAACCGTATCCGCAGGAGGTGGGCGAAGACTTCCCGGAAAATCAGATCATCTGCTGTGCCGGAACACATTATTTCCTCTATCCGCCTCAGGACAAATGGCCGTTGAACAAAAAGTTCGTAGCAGACTATCATAAGGCCTACGGAAAGTATCCGCCCTACCCGGCCTATCATGCGTATCAGGCGATCTATGCCTACAAGCATGCAGTGGAAAAAGCCGTCTCGCTGGTCGGCGGCTGGCCGACGAAAAAAGAAATTGCCATGGCCGCTTCCGGCCTCTCCTTTGAAACCCCCTCCGGCATTTTGACGATTGGAAAAGATCACAATGCCAGGGAGGATGTTCTTGTCGGAGAAACCAAAAAAGTCAAATCCTTTGATTTCCCCATTCTGGAGCCAGAAAACAGTTCCATCTTTCCGGCCCATGAAGTCAATACGCCCGTGGGCCTCAGAACCGTGGACTGGATAGATAGCTGGGAAGCCTAACAATAACACCGGCCGGGCGGATTTTCCGGCCGCTTCTGGGGAACGGGTATGGAATACGTCCTGATTTACATCCTGAACGGGCTTTATTTCACTTCATTTGTTTTTCTGACATCTCTCGGGCTAAACATCATACTCGGCGTCATGGGCATATTGAACCTGGCCCATGGCGCCCTTTATGCAATCGGCGCATTTGTGGCAGCCTGGCTTATCGGAAGCATGTTTGCCGGCATGTCTGTTCTGCTTATACTGGCAGGAGGCCTTGTGGCGGCAATCGGCATAGCCGGTGCGTGCGGGCTCCTTATGGAAATCTCTTTCATCCGGCCCATGTACAACAGGACACTTGAGTATCAGCTCTTGATCACATTCGGCGCAATGCTTGCCGTTGAGGGCCTGATCAAAATGATCTGGGGCGGGCAGTCCTACTATGCTTCCGCCCCGTTTGTTTCCATGGGCAGCATTGAAATCGTGGGCAGTGTTTATCCGGTTTACTTCATTTTTGCCATGGTGCTCAGTTTTGCCACCGGTTTCGGTCTCTGGCTTCTGCTTTCCAAGACCCGGCTGGGCATTATGCTTCGGGCGATTTCTATGGACAGAGAAATGGCCCAGGCAATGGGCATCCGGATAAAATGGTTCAACACCCTGGCTTTCGCACTTGGCGCCGGCCTGGCCGGGCTGGCCGGAGCGCTGATCATACCCACGACGCCGGCGACCCTGGGAATCGGCATGGATCCGTTGATCCGGGCCTTTATTGTGGTGGTCATCGGCGGTTTGGGAAGCCTCCGGGGGGCGCTACTGGGGTCATTAATCGTGGGGGAAACCCGTTCATTCGGAGTTGCCTACTTTCCCGAAATCGAATTGCCCCTGCTGTTTCTGGTGGCTGTGGTCATACTGGTGGTAAAACCCGAGGGCCTCTTTGGGAGTAAATAAATGGATGTGAAATCGGCGATTCGAAGCCCGAAGGCTTTTGTCTATCTGGCGGTTTTTGTGTTGCTGCTGCCGCTTGCAAACTTTTTGTCTCCCTACCAGGTTATGCTGCTGGAGGCCGGTATTACGCTCGGCATCAGCGCGCTTGGCTTCAATCTCCTGCTGCGGTATACCGGGCTGCTTTCTTTCGGGCACGGTGCATTGTTCGCGGTCGGCGCCTATACCGTGGGCATGATGTACAAATACTTCCCGGCGCTCTACAGCATTGAAATCCTGATCCCGGCAAGCATCATTGTATCAATGATTGTTGCCGGGATATTCGGATACATCTGCGTGCGGCACACGTTTATATTTTTTGCAATCATCACCATGGCCGTGTCCATGGTGATTTTCACGCTGCTTTTAAAATTTTATCATTTCACCGGCGGCTCGGATGGCATCCACATTGAGCTGCCCACCATGCTCGGCACTTCATATACCGGTATCAAAAGGTTCGAGTTTCTATCCGGCCCGTATTATTACTTCCTTATCTGTATATTCGCTGTCTGTGTCATTGTCATGCAGGGAATTGTCAACTCCCCCTTTGGAAAAACGCTTCAATCCATCCGCGACAACGAAGTCCGGGCGGAAATGGTCGGCATCCGGGTGAAAAGGTATCGATGGTACGCATTTCTGGTATCCGGAATTTTCACGGGCCTTGGCGGCGCGCTGTATTCATTTATCAACGGGCACGTCACACCCGAGCTGGCCGAATGGATCTTTTCCGGCGAAATTGTTTTCATGACGCTTCTGGGCGGGTTCATGATATTTGAAGGCCCGATTATCGGGGCGATCCTGTTTACTTATCTGCAACTATACCTGACCTCCTGGACCGAATACTGGCAGTTTGCAATGGGGGTGATCCTCATTCTGCTCGTTCTGCTTCTGCCCCAGGGTATCAGCGGCGGGGTTGCGGATTTGTACCGAAAACTGAAAAAATCAAAGACAAGGGAGATTTCCTGAATGCTGGAAGTCAATGACCTGATCAAGGATTTTGGCGGCGCCCGGGTCATCGATTCAGCCCGATTCCGGGTTGAAAAAGATGAGATTGTAAGCCTGATCGGTCCCAACGGCGCCGGAAAAACCACCCTGGTCAATTTGATCAGCGGGCATATTTTGCCCACGGCAGGACAGATCAAATTCTTTCATCACGACATCACCTCGGCTCCGCCCTACCAGCGGATCAAACTGGGGGTGGCCAGAAATTTCCAGCTAACCAACTTGTTTGACGCCAGCAGCGTCCTGGAAAATGTTCGTGTTTGCCTTTTCTCGGTTTATGGCAAACTAAGCAAAATGCTTCTGCCAGCGGACCATTACAAGGAAATCACCCAAGAAGCCTTGAATATCCTGGAAATATTCGACCTGGCCGACAAAAAGGACCTTTACCCCACGGCCCTTGCCGAAGGGGAAAAAAAGATCCTGGATTCTGCCATGGCCTTTGCTTTGAAGCCGACCTTTCTGCTGCTCGACGAGCCCACCAGCGGGGTTGCGACAAATAACAAGTTCAAGGTGATGGACACCATTGTATCGGCGCTTAAAAAAGAAAAGATTGCCTGCATGATTATCGAACACGACATGGATATTGTGCTTGATTACACGGACCGGGTGCTGGTGATCAGTGAAGGCAGGATCCTTGCTTCCGGTAATCCCAGGGAAGTAATGGATCAGGCGGATGTCAAGGAAATCCTTTTCGGAATTGAGGCTTAACAATGCTGCTGAAAATTGAGGATCTGGACTGCAGAATCGCTTCCTCGCAAATTTTACGCGCCTGCTCGCTGAATGTCGAAAGGGGGGAAATCGTCAGCCTACTGGGCCGCAACGGCGCGGGCAAAACCTCCACCCTGAAAAACATTATCGGCCTGTACTCCCCTCAAAACGGCAAAATCACATTCAAAGACAAGGATATAACCACGGCCAGTTCGCGCGCCCGGGTTCTGATGGGCATCGGGTATTCCCCTGAAGACTCCCGATTGTTTCCCGAGCTGACTGTGGCCGAAAACATCAAGCTGGGCTTCTGGATTTCAAAAGACACGGAACGTGCAGAATCATTTGACATGGAAAAGGCTTTCCACATTTTTCCGGCGCTTAAAAATCTGTATAACCGCCTGGCCAACAATCTAAGCGGCGGGGAAAAAAAGATGGTCGCCATTTCCCGGGCACTGGCCTTAAACCCCTCTCTGCTGCTATTGGATGAATCCATGGAGGGCCTCTCACCGCGGGTGGTAAAATCCTTTTCCGAAGCCATCAAAACCATCCGGAAAGACCTGGGCGCTTCAGTTTTGCTGGCGGAATCAAACATCTACAACGCATCCCGGCTCGCAGACCGCGCCTATATTATCGAAAGAGGGGAAATTTATTTTGAAGGCACCCCCCAGCAGATTCTCCAGGATAAGCAGTTGTTGACCCTGGTGGGCAAGTAGGCCGGGGGATCGTGAAAGTTTCGCATAAAGTGAATATCTCGTAAATTATTTGAATCCACATCACGGGAGGCAGCTATGAAAGGCGTTAATGTCTTTCAAACCACACGGCGCATTATTTTCGGAAACGGATCCATAAGCCGCTTACCCGAAGAGATCAAGCGGTTTAATGTCAAAAAGCTCATGATCATTACCGATCCCGGGATTGTCGAATCCGGTATCATATCAAAAATCCAGGCCATCCTCGAACCTGAAGGCTTTGAAATTCAGCTTTTTCAGGAAGTGGAGCCTGACCCCCGCTACGAAATCGTTGAAAACGCCTCAGAGCAGATCAAAAAGCACCAATCCGAAGCCATCATCGGCATCGGCGGGGGCTCCCCGATTGACATCGCAAAAGTGACCGCCGTGCATGCAACCAACGACAAGTCCATTCGGGATTTTTTCGGCATTGATTTAATCCCCTTGGAGGGATTGAAAACCATTCTGATCCCGACAACCGCCGGCACGGGAAGTGAAGTCACCCCGATTGCCATCCTGTCAGACGAAACGGAAAAACTGAAGAAAGGCATTGTAAGCCCGCATCTTTTCCCGGATGCAAGCCTTCTGGACCCGGAACTCACGCTGGGGCTGCCCGCTCATGTGACGGCATCCACCGGAATGGACGCCCTTATCCACGCAATTGAAGCATATACCTCCAGAAATGCCAACCCGTTTACAGACCCGCTGGCGGAGCGGTCGCTAAGTCTGGTTTACGAAAACATTCGCAAAGCATACGCAGATGGCGAAAATATTGAAGCCAGAAGCAATATGCTGGAAGGCAGCCTCTTGGCAGGCATGGCATTTGCCAATGCGGGTGTCACTGCCGTGCATGCCTTTGCCTACCCCATTGGCGCGGAATTCCATATCCCGCACGGGATGGCAAACAGCATCATGCTGCTGCCGGTCATGAAGTTCAACCTGCTGGGCAATATGAACAAATTCGCAAGAGTGGCTGCCCTTTTCGGGGAAAACATATCGCATTTGAGCACAAGAGAGGCGGCTTACAAAACCATCGCCGCACTGGAAGCATTAACCGCGGACCTGAACATCCCGGGGCATCTCAGCGAATTCGGAGTCCGGAAAAAGGATGTGCCGGCCCTGGCCGAAGGCGTGATGAAGGTTACCCGGCTGCTGGCAAACAACCCGCGGAAAATCGAGCTGGAGGATGCCAAGCAGATCTATGAATCCGTGATATGATCCGCGACGGAAAAAAGCAACCTGTATTTATCCGGCTTTCATGTAATAAAACCGATAATGCCTGACAAGAGGAGTGAAGTTCATGCACGGCTTTTATAACACGATCCTTCGTCTTGATGCCACCAAGCACGAACACCAGGCAGAGGGGCTAACCGACGAGACCCTGAAAAACACGCTGGGCGGCAAGGGGTTGGGCACGCATCTGCTTATGGAACGCAACCCGGCAAAAGTGGATCCGCTGAGCCCGGAAAACCACCTCATATTCACAATCGGCCCGGTTGCCGGAACCGCGACCTGGGGGTCCTGCAGATACGGAGTTTTTACAAAATCCCCGCAAACCGGGTATTTTTCCGAATCCTATTCCGGCGGAACCGTTGCCGTGCGTATGGCCCAAACCGGATTTGACGGGGTGGTCATCCGCGGGGCCAGCCCCACACCCGTATGGATCGAAATTTCCGATAAGGAAATCGTTTTCCATGATGCACAGGAGCTGAAAGGAAAAGACACATTTGAAACCGAGGATCAGGTCCGATCCTGGATTCAGGACAACCGGCCGGATGCAAAAAACGCCGGCGTGATCACCATTGGGCCGGCAGGCGAAAACCGGGTTGCCTTTGCGGTCATTGAAAACGACTACTGGCGGTCTGCCGGCCGCACCGGCGTAGGCGCTGTAATGGGCTCGAAAAATATCAAGGCCATTGCTTTTTGGGGCAGCACAACCCGGGAGTTGGCCGATCCGCAGCTGGCAAAGGAACTGTCAAAGGAAATGAGCGCAAGGTCCAAGGAAGACGCCGGGGTGCATGCCTACAAGACCAAGGGGACGCCCATGCTGGTGGACGTTCTCAACGATGCCGGCGGGTTTCCCACCCGGTACTGGCAAAAAGGCAGGTCCGACAACAGAGAGAAGATCAATGCCCCGGCACTGCACGAAAAATGCGAGGTCAAGCCCCATGCATGCCTGCAGTGCTTTATGGCCTGCGGAAGGCTTTCAACTGTTAAGGCGGGCCGGCACAAGGGACTCCGGCTGGAAGGACCGGAATATGAAACCATTTACGCCTTTGGCGGGCTGTGCGAAGTTTCTGAAATCGAGGAAATCGCCTATCTCAACGATATTTGTGACCGCCTCGGCCTCGACACCATCAGTGCGGGCAACCTGGTAGCATTTACGATAGAGGCGGCCAGGCGGCAAAAAATTGATCTGGATATTGACTATGGAGAGGTGGACAAGATGGCCGGACTTTTGGAAGCCATCGCCTACCGGACCGGGACCGGGGCGGATCTGGCAGACGGGATCCGCAGCGCGGCAAAAAAATGGGACCTGGAGGACATAGCGGTTCACGTCAAGGGGCTGGAGCCTGCGGGTTATGATCCGCGCGTACTCAAGGGAATGGGCCTTGCTTACGGAACGAGCGACCGGGGGGCTTGCCATTTGCGGGCCACGTTCTACAAACCCGAACTATCAGGGATGATCGCTCGGGATCAGATCGAGGGCAAGGCGGAGATGTTTGCCGAATGGGAAGACCGGCTCACGGTGTTTGACTGCCTGATCCTCTGCCGGTTTTACCGGGACCTGTACCAGTGGGAGGAACTGGCCAGAATGATCCAAGCCGCAACCGGGCTCAAGATGGGCAAAGCCGAAATGCGCGCACTGGCCGCGTCTGTTACCGACAATGCCCGCCGCTTTAATATCCGGGAAGGTTTGACCCCGGAGGATGACAAGCTTCCGAAACATTTCCACAAGGCGGTGCTGCCGGAAACAAACCAGGTGATCACCGAGCAACAGATGGACATACTTGTCAGGGAATATTACAAGGCGCGCGGATGGGATGAAGCCGGAAATCCGTCCGCCTGAAAAAAGGAGGTGATTGCCGTTTTCAGATAACAGCCGAACCCGGAACACAACTATTTCCGGATTGAGCCGTTTTCAAATTCGCCGCGGCCATACGGGAAAAGCATCCCAACACCTTTAAAAAGGCAGCGGCCGATGAAATGCGCAATCCAAATCCAACCAACGCAGGGAGGTGTGCCATGAGTTTTTCAGAAAAAAGAAGAGATTTCTTAAAAAAGGCGGGGCTGCTGGGTGCAGGCGCACTTGTTGCCGGCCCTATGGTAAATCCCGCATTCGGCCAGACAAATAAGCCCAAAAAGGTCAAAGATGAAATCAAGATCGGGCACATCGCCATTTTCTCCGGTTCCTTCGGCACCTACGGGGAACTGCAGAAAAGGGGATCCAAACTGGCCGAAGAGGAGATCAACGACAGCGAGGGCATTGCCGGCGGAAAAGTAAAAATGATTTACAAGGATTCCGCGGCCAATCCCTCCGAAGCCATCAAGCAGGCCCGGCGGCTGGTCTCAGATGGATGTGACTTTGTCATCGGGGTTGATTCCAGCGGCGTGGTTCTCGGACTCGCAGATGTCATGCCGGAGTTAAACAAGCTTTTATTTGTCACCCATGCCGCCACCCACAACCTCACAGAAAAGACCGTTTATGAAAAAGGCAACAAGCATGTGTTCCGGCTGTCGGCTCCGGTTTATCAGGACGGCGTCATGGCGGGCCTTCTTGCCTCAAAGCTGCCCGTAAAAAGATGGGCCGGCATTCACCCGGATTATGAATACGGATACGCATCCTGGGAGCTTTTTCAAAATACGCTCAAAAAGCTGCGGCCGGACGTGGAGTTTGTCGGCAAAGCCTGGGCCAGCATCGGGACCACGGATTTCAAACCGCATATCTCCTCGATCATGAATAAGAAGCCCGAGGGGATTCACACGGTTGAATGGGGTATTGATCTGTTTACTTTCGTCCGGCAGGCGCTCCAGATGGGATTGTTTGAATCTGTCAAATACAAGGACGGATACGCATGGATCAATCCCATGGGCTCCTCAATTGATGCCATGGAAACGCTTACAAACGAATACCCGGAAGGCTGCTGGATTTCCGGGCGGTATGTCTGGCAGTATCCCCCCACGCCGCTAAACGAACACTTTGTCAAGGCCCATTACAAAAAATGGAATCATTTCCCGGCCTACAGCGGCGCCACATCCTATTCTGCCGTGTATTTGATCAAGCGGCTCATTGAAATGTCCGGCACACTCGACGTGGATACCCATATCAATCTCCTGGAAAACATGGCCCTGTATACCCCCATGGGACCGCTTTATCTGAGAAAAGAGGATCATCAGGCCATTTACGACGTGCCCTTCGGTCAAATCAAAAGAGATCCGGACTATCCAATACCTGTATTAACAAACCTTACCGGCGCGCCAGCGGAGATGTATTACCCGCGTCCGCCCTTCACCGAAACGCCGCCGTTTGACGGATATCCCCCGTTTGTCAAAGTATAAGGCACGCCCGCCCGGAAAGCGGGCTTTCCGGGCGGGACCTTGTTTTTTGACAAAAGATGCAATCATACGCGAGGAATCCACATGAGCCTGGACTCGATTATTTTTCAACTGATTATGGGGCTATCCAGCGCCATGCTCTACTGGATCGTCTCTGTGGGCCTGACCTTTACCTTCGGGGTCACAAAAGTGCTCAATTTTGCCCACGGCGCCTTTTACATGCTCGGGGCCTATTTTACCCTCACCGCCATGAATTATTTAGGAAATTTTCCAGCCGCCATGTGTATCGGCATTATCGGCGCCGGAGTCATCGGGGTCATCTGCGCTCTCTC
>JAGXKN010000012.1 GCA_018335195.1 Desulfobacterales bacterium | reverse complement strand
TACTGGCCAGAGGCAAATCCAAACAAGTCGTGATTACAGCCATCGCCAGGGAATTGAGCGCATTTATCTGGGCCATTGACAGAGAAGTCCAGCAAATCGCTGCTTAATATACATCGGCTTCCAGGCTCTTTGAAGAGGCGCGACCACGTAAAGGAGAATCCTCGGCGCGGCTATGGGAATTTAAAAACTCCCGAGCATAGAGAGAAGCAGCTCCGCGACGAAAGCAAGTCATGCGGTAGCCAACCCGCGAATATCAGCGTGATCAAACGTCGTTGAAGCGTCCCGCCTCTTCAGCCTGGATTATAAGGACCCACAGCTATAGCCTTGTCATAAGGATGGGAGGAGTATTTTCTTGTTGACACGTTCAAACATATCAGCCGTAGTGCTCGCCGCGAAATGATATCATTATTTTGGCATCATCGGTCTTTTTGCAGGATCTCAAAGACTTGGATGGAGTGTGAAAAGCTGAAGAGCGCCTGCCTGGGCAAAATTCCTTGCTGGCGATAGAATCGAAATCCCACGCTCAAAGGATGAAAGCGGGCGTGGGAATAGGCATCGAATTTGTGGCCAAACCGTTAGCCGGGAACGGACATCGGTGATGCTTCCCCTATATAGTTAAGGGTTTCTTCGTACTTGGAGCGCATATCCGCATGTGCGTCCTCGATTTCCTTCTTCTGTGGACTCCAATCAGACGGGCATTCCGTGCATACCTTGCAGGGTGACTACTACCCAGACAAAGGCAGTGACTGAACGCCCCGGGGGTTCTACGCCGTGATCCGGGACATCACGGATGCCCGAAGCGCCCGGGCCGATCATCTGACAGGGCTCAACAACAGACGGCAGTCCGAGCACGAGGGAGCCCATCTGCTGGGGCTGCGCAACGAAGAGCCCGTCATTTTGATCATGCTCGATGTGGATCACTTCAAGGCGGTCAACGACACCCATGGGCATCAGGCCGGGGACGAGGTGCTCAGGGGCATCGCCGGCATCATGGATCGAATCTGCCGGCAATCCGATTTTGCCGGACGCTGGGGCGGAGAAGAGTTCGTGCTCCTACTGCCCAAGACGGACACAGAGGGCGGAGGCGATCTGGCCGAGCGCCTCAGGAACACGATAGCAGAGTCCCCTTTCCCCGGAATCGGGGCGGTGACAGTGAGCCTGGGGTTCGCTCCGGCAGCGGAAGGGGACACCCTTTTCCCCCTCGTGGAGAGGGTGGACGATGCGCTATATCGCGCCAAGAACGCCGGAAGGAACAGGAATGAAACAGTTCTTCTCGGGGGTATAGAGCTGGAATAGCCATTCTGTCCGCAAGTAGCGGCCCTCGAGCACGAGGGGCATCGGAGCGGCTGGTGCGCCGCGGGGCGGTCCGCAGCATCAAAAACGCAGAAACACGGACAGGGAGGCGGAGGTGCGGAAAAGCTCGCTCGAGCGCCACTCCCTGGAGATGGACCCTGTCACTCCCCAGGCCGGAGCGAAAAGATACCTGCCTCCGAGGTACACGGAGCGGATCTCGTCCTCCGAGAAATGAGCCGCGCCACCTTCCTCAACCGACTCCTCTCCGGAAGAAAAGCCAAGCCGAAACCTGTAGCTCTTTTCCCTGCGATAGCCGATCTCGAAGACAGATGTGTCCACGTACCGATTATTGCTATCCCTGCCGGCGAGGAGGGTGTACTTGCCGTACCAGTTGCCCATGCCTTGCTCGAGCTCCAGCCGGGCCAGTGTGGCCCAGCTGCCCTCGTATTCCAGCAGGTCCGCTCCGATCCCGACACTTGTGGAGGGAAGGAGCGCATATCTCAGCTTGGGCTGATGCCTCTGATCGGCGAGAAAATCATTTCCATTGGAGAGAAAGCCGTCATAGGACACACCGACGCGGTGGGAAAAGCGATAGGCTGCGCCCGCGCCCACTTCGTTGTCCTGTTGCCCGTATCGGTGGTAGCGGGCCAGCGATACCCACCACGATAGATCCGGCCTCGCCCGCCGCACGAAGGTCGTCCTCTCCATCCTCCAGTTATCCCGGTCCTCGACCCAGTCGTAGGCGTAGGTGAGGTACATCGTGTTCTGCCTCTCAATGAGCTCCCGCGAGGGTTCGGGAGGATATTCCCGATCCAGGCGTCTGGCCAGGCGGAAAAAGCCCTCCCTCCAGGCGGATTTCGCAAGATATCTCAGCTTCTCTTCATCACCCTCCAAGGCCTCGCGGCACTCCCGCAGGTCCTCTTCTGCTTCCCGCCACTTCCCGCGGCGTTTGCGCACCTTCGCCTGTCCCACGTAGGCGTCCACGTAGTCCGGGGCCAGATCTACGGCCTTGCTGAAATCCTCGAGAGCCCTTGCACTGGAGCCGAGGGCCAGCAGGCAGTAGCCCCTTCCAACCAGGGCGTCGACATCTTCGGGATTCCTCTCGAGGACGGTATCATAGATCTTCTTCGACTCCTGGAAGTGCCCGTTGATGCGAAGCTCTCTGGCCCGCTCCATGGTCTCCTCGTACCCCTGATCCGCCGCAAGCGGGCCGGTGGATACTGCAAGCAGGCAGGGAAGAAGGATGAAAAGGAGGAGGATCCGTCTGTTTGTCATGGCTACTGCCTCCCGGAGACCTGGAAAGAGGTCCTCTTGATTGTGCCCCAGCCGGAGCGCTTGCCCAGGACGTACTTGATCATTCCCTTCAAGCGCCACAGCGAATGGAGCTGCCTGTATCCGAAGTTCTCCAGGACCGCTGCTGCGATCATCCAGAGCAGATCTTTAGCGGACTCGTACCTGTGGTAGGTGGACTCCTCCAGGGCCACGGCGCACAGGGAGACAAACATGCCCCAGAGGAGGGCCACGGCAAGGAAGAGCAGGAGGAAGCTAATATCGAGAATGCCCAGGAAATAGGAGGCAAAGACGATAACGTAACCGAAAACCTCGATCAGGGGGCCCAGAAACTCGAAGAAGAAAAAATAGGGATACCCGAGCAGGCCCAGGCGCCGGTAGCGGATATTGAAAAGGACGCCCAAGTTCCTGAGGAGGGTATCCATGAGCCCGCGCTGCCAGCGCTCTCTCTGCGTGGAAAGCCCCTTCAGGGAATCCGGAGCCTGGGTCCAGCAGATGGGGTCCGGGGCGAAGGCCAGCCGGTCCTGTGGGCGCTTCCGGTAAATCATTTTCTGCATCCTGAGTACAAGCTCCATGTCCTCGACAACGGAGCTGGTGCTCCAGCCCCCCAGGTCCCTGAGAATGTCCTGCCGGTAGACCCCGAAGGCCCCGGATATGATCATCAGGATGTTCAGCCTGGACCACCCCAGGCGTCCGAAGAGAAAGGCCCGCAGGTACTCCACCACCTGGATCTTCTCCACCATCTTTCCGGGCATCCTGATCCGGGTTACCTGTCCGTCCCGGATCGTGCAGCCGTTGCTCAGCCTGATAATCCCCCCGATGCCCACGATGAACGGGGAAATTACGAATTGCCGCATCAGCTTGAACATGCTGTCTCCGGACAGCAGGGAATCGGCGTCCACACAGCAGACATAGGGGTATCTTGCCGCATTGGTCCCTGCGTTGTAAGCATCCGACTTGCCCCCGTTCTCCTTGTCCACCACGGTTAGACGCGGATAACTCCGTGAATAGTATATGCCCCGGACCGGCTCGCTCGAAAAATGTCTGGACAGGGTTACATCCACTTTCACCAGCTCGTAGGCTCGGCTAAGCAGCTCGAAGGTCTGGTCGCTGGAGCCGTCATTGATCACCACGACCTCGTATTCTGGATAGTCCAGTTGGACCAGGGAATGCACGGAGTCCACGATTGTGTTCTCTTCGTTGTACGCTGGGACCAAAATGGTGAAGGGCTTCTGAAAGTACCTGGGCAGCCTGCTTCCCTCGGCCAGTTTGTGCTCCAGATTGTACTCCCGCATGGCCTGGCGGGAGATGACCAGAAAGAGCAGGTAGCAGAGGTTGAGCGCGAAGAAATAGACGAGCACGAACCAGTTGAACAGGTACACTCCGTCAATGAGCAGGCTCTTCATCCTTGTATCTCCACCTTTTTCTATTGAACTCGCTATCCAGAAGGACCAGCCTGGCGACCCGGCCAGCCGACCCGCTGTCGGAGCGGCAGAGTTCCCTAAGAATGCCTTCCCCTGAGCTCAGCCTGTCCAGCATGGCCTCTGCTGCGTTCAGCCTGACCCATTCGTTTTCGTCCTCAAGCCTGGCCCGGAGAATTTCCCGGTTCCCTTCCACGTCCAGCATGGCCAGGGCCCGTACCGCCTTCAGCCTGACCCTGAAGTCCTCGTCTTTCAGAAGGAAGTGAAGCGTGTCCGTCGCACGGTAGTGGCCGACAAACCCCAGAGCCTCCACTGCATGGAGCCTGAGCTCCGGGCTGGCGGTGGTCCTGGCGATCCTCTCCAGTGTGGGCCCGGCAGGGCGATGTCTGTACAGGGCCAACAGATCGACTAGAACCGTGGCCATGTCCTCGGGCAGGAACTCCTGATCCAGGAAGCTTTGGATTTCGGGGGCCGCATCCGTGCCGAAGCCGTACAGGACCGCCAGTAGCCGATCCCTGTTGGGGCTTTTTTTGTCGAAGACCTTGCGCGTGATCAAGGGGAGTGATTCGGTATCCCCGCACAGCGCCAGCCCATGACTGGCCGCCAGGAGGGAGGGCAAGTGACTTTCCGTCCGGAGGATCTGGCGGAAGACGGGAATGTAATCCCTGTCCCGGAGATAGGACAAGGAGCGCAGGGCCAGGGCCTTTTCCCAACCCACGCTTTTCAGCGCCTTGTTGCGCAGATGCTCGCTGAATCCGGACAGGCTGGCGATCTTCCGCTCGGCATGCGGGATTGTACTGTGCGCGCCTGAAATTCTCTTCCGCAGGTAGCGCTGGAAATAGGGATAGTCTTTGGGAGGAAGGATCTCCCGGGCAGTGTTTGGGTCGACATCTCTGTGGCGGGCTTCGCTGATTAGGGAATCGAATCGCTGCTCCAGCCTGGCCATCCTACTGTCGATCCGATTGTTTCGAAGCCTGATCCAGAGGATTCCGCAGATGGTAACCAGGTTCAAAGCAGCCAGAAAGGCTATGATTGGGTAGACGTATCCTTCCATATCCGTGCACAGCCCCTGCATATTGTATTGCGATGCCCGAAATGCTGAGATGCCAGAGGATCCTTGAATCAGCCCAGTGCCAGACGGACCCCAACCTCCCAGTAAAAAGAATTTACTTTTAGCATGTCAACGTATAACAAGATTCGAAGTGTGTAAAATGCTTTTCCCAACTTGATATCGTATGCAGGTAAAAGATGGGTTTTGACAGCAATGAAATGATGGGCAAATTGATGCGGCTTATTCGGAAATTAAAACACTGAGCCGTGTTTTTTATCTTTTTGAACGGTACTTCTCCGGTTTATGCCGCGCGCCTATTTGTGGCGCATTTCCGGGGGTGTCAGATCAGGTCCCATCATGCTTGGGATATGCTCGTCGGTTCCGGATTTTTTCCTTTCGGCACCCGTGCTTAACTTGCCTTTTCTTTTCATGGTAGCGTAGCGACATCCTGGCAGCAATAATCGACAGAAGAAGGAGGGCGCTTAGCTTCACTCTGATCGGTGATCCTTTGCCGCTCCACATCGGCAGGGGAGCAGGCCGTTGAGTGCACCATAACTTGCCACATTCTCAAGTGCGGCCTCCTGCCAAATCTCCACCTTGCTTCTGATATTCCTTAGCCGCCGCAATAATGCCGAATTGCGGTCCTGGCATAGCCGAACTGCAGACTTTATGAATCAACGCAGCACAACTGAAAAACAGCAAACGGTCACTTTATTCTACTTATTTGATAGCCGATCTGGCTGAGGCACCCATTTCTTCATATTATATCCTCCTGCTTTTGATTGGCCAACCCGCTATTCCATTCTCTTTGTCATGTCCCGCTTTTTTTGAAAATCCGCTGCCCGGGCACCGACAGTGAAAACCGTATTGCTTTCCGGACCCTGAAAGCGATATAGAAATTGTCGAGCCGGCGACAATTCTGCTGTTCAAATCCGAATCCGCAAGCCTGCAAAAATACCCCAAAATTCACACCACCAGGGAGAAGGCGTATGAAACCATCCAAATTTAAAGAGCTGGTCTATGAAAAAGAAAAAGCTACTGGGATCGTTACCGTGACCATGAACATGCCCAAACGGAAAAACGCGCAGAGTCTGTATACTTTCCTGGAGTTCTGGTGGGCGGCGGACGCTTTTACCAAGGACGAAAACGCCCATGCCATGATCATTACCGGAGCCCGGGACCCGGAAAATCCGGAGCCGTCAAAAGAGGCCTTTTCAAGCGGCGGGTATTTCAGCCCAGACGCCTATGAAGGGCTTGAGCCGGAGGTCATGGACCAGATCGATTTCGCGGACATCGCGCAGAAACGAGTGGTGGAGAAATTCTGGTATGTGGATAAGCCGGTGATTGCCGCAATTAACGGGCTGGCCATAGGCGGAGGGATCACACTGGCCCTTGGGTGCTGCGATCTAATATACATCTCCAAGCACGCCTGGATCCGGTTTCCCTTTGTGCGACTGGGCATCACTCCGGAGCTGGCCAGCAGCTTTCTGCTGCCGCGGCTGATCGGACTGCAGCGGACCAAGGAGCTATTTTATTTTGGAGAGGACATCTCCGCGCAGTATGCATTTGAAATGGGCTTGGTAAACAAGGTGCTGCCGCACGAGGAACTGCTTGCATATGCCCGGGAGCAAGCCTTAAGGCTCATCCCCCCAAACGGCCCCGGCATGGCAGTGCGGCTGACCAAACAAATTCTTCACCGCCAGCTTGAGCCAAAGGTCCAACGGGCCCTGGACGAGGAGAACATAGCACTTGGCCGGAGCCTGCAAAGCGCGGATTTCATGGAAGCCATCACGGCAAGGATCGAAAAGCGTGCGCCGGTGTTCAAGGGCAAATAATGCTCCTTTAAACTTAACAAGTTGATGAAATGGTCCCTCTTCCAGCAGAATCCCGTCAATTTGATATGTTGGATTCAAAAATACAACATGCTTGCCAGCGATATCGGGATTCTCGGACATCCACAAAGTTGCACCGTGAATCTGCCATTCCTCGGATTTGCCAAATCCGATTTTTGACATTGAGACCCTAAAAAACCAATATATTTTTTATAACACAAAAAACCGGAATCGCTTTAATGAGTTCTACAAACTATACAGCAATGGAATATTCAAGGACGGGGGTACTCAATGAAAACTCGAAGAGGCTTTTTCAAAATTGCATTTAAAGGGCTGACTGGAGTTGCATTTTTTTTCAGCCCTTTATATACCCTGGTGCAAAAGGGTTATGCCGGGGCAAAAAAAATCGTTTTGCCAAAAAATACGCGCATGGAATCGTTGCTTAACAAAGACCCGGCCAATCTCGATACGCGTAATCTGGAAATAACTCCACTTGCAGAATTCGATACAATGGGACTCAGTGATTTCGAAATCGATCCCGGCAACTGGCGCCTACGTGTGGAAGGTGAAGTGGACAATCCATTGGAGTTGACATATCGTGATGTCATGTCCCTGCCTTCCGTTGAGCGTGAAGTCTTGTTGATTTGTCCCGGATATTTTGCACTTCATGGCAGATGGCAAGGGGTTGACATGCACCACCTGCTTAAAAGAGCAGAGTGCCGGGCAAAGGCCTCCCGGGTGAGCTTCTCAGGGCCGCCCGGGAAATTAAGCAAAAGCGAACAGTTCCCAATAGAGGAAATCGATACTGGCCGAGTTTTTGTGGCCTATGGTGTAAATGGCCGGGAATTGCCACAGAAACATGGTTTTCCGTTAAGGTTGGTAGCCGAGGACCACTACGGCTACCGTTGGGTAAAATATGTGGCCAGGATGACTGTTAGCTGAAAATAAACTGGGGTTTGCCCCTGGACAGATCGTCGTTGAACTCTTCTTGCCTTGGAATACAATATTTCTGAACTTTCTGAAATTTGTACCTTGGTTCTAAATAGTCCTCTCTGGCCCTGGATTCGCATTACTGACGGGGAATAGCCGAAGTCCTGCCTTATTAAAATTTCGGTATATACAGACTGTATAAACCAGCGTATAGAACTCGCAAAATGAAAATAATACTTTGATTTTTCGATATCTTGCAATCTTTGGTTTATACAGACAGAAAACTGCTGTGTTTACGGTTTTATACAGAATTGCATATACATTGTTAGGTGCTTACAATAAAGAGAAACAAGAAGTGCGCCATTTTGTAAGGTATCACCGAGGCACGCGTACCGCGCAAGATGCCGGGGGGTGCGGTACGCTTTAGAAGTTCCATTGAAAAGGAGGAAGTAATGATGGGTCGCAAACTGGCTTTTTCTCTCATAGTGGCAATGATTGCCATCATTGCCATCGGACTCACGTCGGCGCAGGCTCAGGAAGAGGCACCCCTGTTTCCCCTGCCGTTTACCCCGGACTTCACCCGAGGCTCTGGCTGGGGCATTGCGCTTGGCTTGGGGGTTGAATACGAAACGGCCTACGCGGGTTCAGACGAGTATGAATTTGAACTGGATCCAGCCGGGGCCATCCAGTGGAGAACGGGAAACCACCTCTTTTCTTGGGAAGGGCTGGAACTGTCATGGACCACTCGCCAGAAGGATCAATGGTACATCCAAGTCGATTTGGGTTTAGATGGTGAACGCGAAGAAGGTGATTCTGATGACGGCAGGCTGGACGGTCTTGATGAGAGGGATGACGAGTTTATAGGCAGTGGAGAGATCAGGTATGCCCTTGATGGCGAATGGCGAAACTATATCGGGACTCGGATATCTGTGGGGGATAGCGATTTCGGTGCACTGGGCTTCCTCTTGGCCGGGCACCGGTTCGGTTCCCGGCAGGATGGCGGTGGAACAGAAGCTATTCTCTATGCCAGATTTGGTGACAGTGACAACCTGAATAGAGAGTTTGGAGTTAGCCCATCAGAAGCTACATCATCCGGACTTGCAGAGACCGATCTCGATGGTGGCTACCGCTCTACCGGCCTGCGCCTTGTCGATCGACGGTATCTAAGCGAGCATATTCAAATCGTTTCAGGCCTGGAATTCGAGTACTATAGCAGCGATGTGCGAGACAGTCCTATTGCCCGCGAAGACTTCGCGGCAGAGGTGGAACTGGCTATGCTCTATCACTTCTGATCATCATCACCTAACAAAGTGGTCGAACAGGCGCAGATTACAGTTGAGGAAATTGAGAGTTCAAAACAGATTTTGTCTGATCTGTTTATGTACCGTGATCAATGGTCTCCCAAATGCCAATCACCACTACGCACAGTACATGATACGTATGGAAGAGTTAGAAAAGCAAAAGACAGCGGCCCAAGAAAACGATGCTATAAAATTGGAAAAAGCGCTTTTCAATATAGGCTCGACAGTTGAATCTATGTCCGGTCTGGCCGGTGCCGTGTTACAAATCGGCAAACAAGCACTCTCCATACGCCACACAGGAAAACCGAATCTCCCTGCGGCAAGAAAGATTGGCACACAAAATATTGTCGAGGTGGTTTGGGAGGGGCGCAATCACGCTATGCATTGGGATGAAGGTTCCCCAAGAGAACCTGTCAGCAATATGCTCAATGTATTAGAAACTGATCTCAATATTACAATTGAAGTTGGCAAGAATAATTGTTTGTCGATACTGGGTGCTTTGGAATGGAAGAAACCGGAAGATGTCATATCCGATCTCAAGGCACTGGTGCAATAAAATGACTATCAAAGCAAACCAGCGGACCCAACCGCAGCAGCCCTGCGGGCTGCGCTCGTGCCGCTGATTTTGGATGTTATGTGCACCATCCTTGCCATGGGATACAGTAGTTTTCGGCCCGCTGTAACCTGCACCTTTATTCTGATATTCCTCTATTGGAAGTAAGGGAGAGTGGTCACTTCTGTCATTGGCTCTTTTGTGCAAGCAATACAGGTAGAACTATCCGTTTAATCGGCATTGGGGGGGTACAGAGAGAGCCGAAAGAGTCAACAGCAGACTGACCCCCCCGGCTCGACTCCTTACTTAATACATCCGGTCAATCAAATCCTTGTACTTTTCGTCGATCACTTTTCGCTTGACCTTGAAGGTCGGGGTGATTTCCCCGTCCTCCTGGGTAAACTCCTTTGTCAGCAGGGTGAAATTCTTGATTTTCTCCACCTGGCCCAGATCCCGGGTGCATTCCTCGATGCGCCTGGCATAAAGCTCCCGGATCTCCGGGCGCTCGACCAATTCCTGCCTGGAGTTAAAGGGAATGTCATTGGCTTTTGCGTAGTCGGCCAGCACCTCAAAGGCCGGGACGATCAGGGCGGAGAGATATTTGCGCTTTTCCCCGATCACGGCAATCTGCTCCACGAACCGGTCTCCGCCGAACAGGCCCTCGATCTGCTGGGGCAGAATGTTTTTGCCGCCTGCGGTGATGATGATGTCCTTGATCCGGTCGGTGATGCGGATGTAGGTGTAGTTGCCCTCCTGGCGGATTTCGGCCACATCGCCGGTTCGATACCAGTTCCCGGAAGTAAAGCACTCGGCAGTGGCCTCCGGCCGGTTATAGTAGCCTTTCATCACGTTTCTGCCGCGCAAAAGCAGCTCCCCTTCCCCAGAGGACCGAACCTCCACCATGGGCAGCACCGGCCCGCAGTATGCATCCTTTGCCAGTTCCGGCCGGCCCACGGCCACGGGGAAAAACTCCGTCAACCCGAATCCCTCGCACAGGGGAATGCCGATGCTGTTGAAAAAAACCTTGAGTTCGTGCGGGCAGACCGCGCCGCCGACGTGAAAGGTCCGCGCCCTGCCGCCTGTGAGCATGGTGCGCAGCTTCTTTAATACGAGCGCCTCGGCCAGGGCCCGCCGGCTTTTTAAGAAAAAACCGGGCCTGCGGCCTTCGGCTGTTGCCTGGTAGCTTTCCCGGGCGGTCTTGAGCGCACGGTTAAAAAGCGTTTTCTTTACAGGCGAGGCGTTTTCCATTTTTTCATAAATGGCGGCATAGAATTTTTCCCATATGCGCGGAACACTGCACATGAAATGGGGCCGGGACACGGGAAGCACCTCGGCCACCGCCCTGGGGTCCTCGCAGTAATGATTCTCCATGTTGAAGGTAAACGCGCCGTAGGACCACATCCTTTCAAAAACATGGCTCAAGGGAAGAAAGCAGAGCGAGACCATGTCCGGGGTTACATCCTGGAACCGGCAGCTTGTGGCAAAGATTCCGGCCATGAAGGACTCGTTGGTATGAATGGCGCCCTTGGGCGCGCCGGTTGTGCCGGAGGTGTAGATCAAGGTAAAGATGTCATCCGGTCTGGCGGATTCCAGGGCGGCATCCAGTTTGTCGTCCAGAGCAAGCTGTCCACCAGTTTCAATAAAATCATCCAGGTATGTACTGTGATCTCCGCTTATTTGTATCGCCGGATCAAGCGCGATCACCTTTTTGAGGCCGGACTGGTTGAAAAACTGCATCACCCGGTCGTACTGCTCCTGGTTGCCGACAAATACGGCCTTTAAATCGGCATCATCGACGATGTATCCGGCCTCGTGGGCGGAATTGGTGGCATAGATCGGCACCGCCGCCGCCCGGGTGCTGCAGATGCCGATATCCACGATATGCCATTGCGGCCGATTGTGGCTGAAAATCCCGACCATGTCCCCTTCGCCGATGCCGATGTGGATCAGCGACTTGCCCACTGCCCGGGCCTGCTGCCGGAACTGACCCCAATCCCAGCTCTGCCAGTTGCCGTTTCTGAACCAGCGCATGGCCGTTTTTGCGCCGCGCTGTTCTGCCCGCTGCAGAATCATGCGCCCCATGGATTTTTCGTTTTCCATAAAAGCCTGGAATTCCTCGTTAAGAGGAATACCGGAGAAATCATTTTGCATGGCTTTATCCCTTTTCTGTTCGCCGAGCTCCGCTTCAGGCACGGTGCGCGGCGTGGCTTTTTGACTCCCGCTTGTGGGGCGGGTTTGTTGAAAAAAGCGGCAGGTTGCCATGAATCTCTCCGGAAGTCAATTTAAACCGAAAAAAAGGGGGCTTCACCCGGAAGCCCCCTTTTTTTCAAGTAATCCGTTATTACCAAAAGCGTTTAGAAATTCCAGCAAACGGAAATTTTAACCTCCCCGCATACAGGCATACTATATCGCCTCGTTGTCGGCCTCTCCGGTGCGCACCCGGATGACCCGTTCCAGGGGAATTACGAAAATCTTGCCGTCTCCGATCTTGCCGCTGTTGGCAGCAGCACGCACCGCATCGATGACCTCGTCGGTGCGCTCGGCCGAAATCACGATTTCCAGCTTGATCTTGGGCATGAAATCCACCAGGTATTCCGCCCCGCGGTAGATCTCCTTGTGCCCTTTCTGCCGCCCGTATCCCTTGACCTCGGTGATGGTCATGCCCTGGATGCCGATATCATTTAAAGCCTGGCGCACGTCATCGAGTTTAAACGGCTTGATGATGGCTTCTATTTTCTTCATGCTTTTTCCTCCTGTTAAGTGCACGCTGTCACAAAAAGTTAATTTGCCGATCCATGTTCATATCATTCCGCGTTCCATGGGAACCTGTCACCCTGTTGTTATCTCAAATGCCCTTTCTCCATGGATCGAGCTGTCCAGGCCCGTGATTTCATTGTCTGACCCCACGCGCAGGCCGCCTGCAACCAGCCGTGTGATCAACACCACCACGAAGGTGGCCGCGGCCGTAAAGGCTACGGTAGCAACAATGGAAATCAGCTGAATAACCACCTGTTTTGGATTTCCGTAAATCAGACCGGCAGCGCCTTCGGTAATTGCCGGATTGGCGAATATCCCGGTTGCAAGTGCGCCCCAGATGCCGCATACGCCGTGTACCCCAAAGGCATCCAGAGAGTCGTCGTAGCCGATCTTCTGCTTGAGCTTGGCCACGCTGTAAAATCCCAGCACCCCGGCCACCGCACCGATTATCAGCGCCGCGGGCATGTTCACAAAACCGGCGGCCGGTGTAATGGCAACCAGGCCCGCCACGATACCCGAGGCAATGCCCAGCACCGTGGGCCGCTGCTCAAAGTACCATTCGGCAAACATCCACGCCAATGCCCCCACCGCTGCCGAAGTGTTGGTAACCAGGAAGGCCGAAGCGGCCACGCCGTCTGCCGCCAACTGACTGCCGGCATTGAACCCGAACCAGCCGAACCACAGCAGGGCCGCCCCCAGCGCGGTCAGGGTAACACTGGAGGGAAACATCGCCTCCTTGCCATAGCCGAGCCGCTTGCCTACCATCAGGGAAAGCACCAGACCGGCCACGCCCGCGTTGATATGCACCACGTTGCCCCCGGCGAAATCCAGGGCGCCCATGGCATGCATCCAGCCGCCGCCCCACACCCAATGGGCCACAGGGCTGTAAACCACGGTCAGCCATAGCACAGTGAAGATAATCCATGCGGAAAACTTCATCCGGTCCACGATCGCCCCGAGAACCAGGGCCACGGTAATGGCGGCAAAGGTCATCTGGAAAACCACGAACACCAAGGTGGGAATGGAACCAGACAGGCTTTGCGGTCCGATGCCGGCTAAAAACAGATGATCCAGGCCGCCTATAAGGCCGCCGGCATCCGGCCCGAAGGCCAGGGTATAGCCCCACATCACCCAGATCACGCTGGCCAGGCAGTAGGCCACGAAAGTCATGGCCAGGGTGTTGAGCAGGTTCTTGTACCTGGACATGCCGCCGTAAAACAGCGCAAGCCCGGCAGGGGTCATCATCATTACCAGGGCGGTGGCCACGATGATCCAGGCCGTATTCCCGGTATCCAGGCCCTGGCCGGCAAAGGCCGCAGCAGGTAATAATAAAAATGCAAACAGTACGCCCAGCAATTTTTTAATCATTTTCCGGCTCCTTTTACATCAAGTTTTGACATTAGACTGATTTTTTGTTGTCGGTACCTTCACAATCCTTTCCCTCGTCTGGTCTTGAAAAGCAACTTGCATGCCATTTTTTACACAACCTGATTCTTCCTATAAAATAAAAAGGTTATTATTTTGGGAATTTTTCAGACCGTGGACACAGAAAACAAAAATGTAAATTTTATTTACATTTTTGTAAGTTACATTTTTCCGCTTTGAAATTATATGCATTTAACAAAGCGGTCTATTCGTTGCCGGCTGAATTTGAAAAATGAGCGGAAGAAGAGTCGGCTGCAGGCAAGCCTATGCTGCTCGTAAAACAGGGATCCATATTTGTGCGAAAAAGGATGGCGGTCGAATTTTTTTGGTTTGCGGATAACAAAGCTGTGTGTTGCGGCGGTGCAAAAATGTAAAAAATTTATATTGTCTTTTATCATCCCTTTAACGAAAATCTTTATAACGGTCCGAGGATAAAAGCAATAAATTTAATTCGGCAATTTCATCGTTAATGACACGCTTCTGGCTCTGGAAAAAGACATCGGACTCTTCGAATTTTCTTACACAACATTATCAGGAGGAACAGGAAATGAAAAAAAGCGTGCTGTTGATTTTAACAGGATTGATGCTGGTGTTGACAGCCTCGGGCGGGATTTCAAAAACTGCTTATACCGCAGATGTCACCGGGGGCGTTGATTTTGATTCTGCCTACGTGTGGCGGTGAATTACCTTCAATGACGGAATGGTGGCCCAGCCCTACATAGACGTGGCATCGGACGGTTTCGGCATAAATATCTGGGGCAACATGGATATAGACGATTATGATAATACGCTCGATAGCGGGGAGTTTTCCGAGCTTGATTTGACCTTGTCATATGGATTTTCCCTGGATCCGGTTGATGTGCGTCTTGGATACATCGAATACCTGTTTCCCGCCGGGGCAGACGGAACCCGGGAAGGATTTCTGGGAATGTCCATGGAATTGATGGCCGGTTTTTCCGCCGGTATTACCGGATATTATGATTTTGATGAAGTAGAAGATTATTATATCAATGCGTCTCTCGGCTATGACTATAATTTTGACAACAGGATTCGCCTTGGGCGCGGGGCATAAGCGGACTTTGCCGGCGAGGATGCCAGCGCCGGAAAAGACGGTGGTTTTCATGAATACCTGCTTTCCGTTGATTGTTCCTATCCAGTCACCGGGGCGGTAGAGATGAGCGCTTTTCTGGCCTGGGCTGATAACTTTGACAAGGATGTGCTGCCGGATCAGGACGCAGACCTCTTCGGAGGCGTTGGCGTTTCAGTAAATTTTTAAATGAGCCGGGGGTCAAGTCTGCTCTTGACCCCTACGGGAACAGGTATTCCAGGGAGGAAAGCCTGTCCTCAATTGCCATCTCCAAAAGTTTGGAAAAGGAATCGAGGATGATAACCGCATTGGCATCCGCATCCTTTACGCTAACACTCCGGATCCGGGCGATAATACCGGTGTTGACATCCTGCACCATCTGCAGCCGGCTGCTCAAGTGCGCCATTTCAAGATCCGGCTGACCGCCGCGCTTGTGTTCAAAGTACTGTTGCAGGAGATAGACGGACGCGGAGCGGAAAAGCGTCTCCTCGGCGGTGGAAAACGGCAGGTGAAACCGGGCCATGGGTTTATAAAAGTTCATGACCGGGCAGTCGCTGGTGGCCATCACAATGCCCAGGATCGAATAAAGGCCCTCCTGAACCCGGGTGTCCTTGCTGTAAGTGCGTTCCGGGGTTACGCACTTGACCCGGCATTTTTCAGTGGAAAGCCGCCCCTTAAAGTTATCCACAAGCTCTGCGATATTCACGGCAATGGGGCAGTAGGGATGTCGATCTTCACTTAAAGAACAGCAGCTGCATTGTTTATGCAGGAGTTTCGTCCAGTCGGGTTTGGACTTGCAGCTGAAATTCACCAGCGACAAGGTGGCCTTATCGAGCACCACTTCGAATTCCTGTTGATTTCCGCTGTGGAAAGAAAATTCATACCGAATCACATAATGGTTGTTGCGATCCATTGGAACCTGCCTGCGATGTATTGGTCTATGCCCGGGCTATCCCCCCTGGACCGGCTGAAACAGGCGCACCCGGTCTCCGTCTGCCAGCTTTCGGCAATGATCCGCGGTTATGCCGTTTATGACAGGTGCGACCTTCTCACGGGCAAGCCCTAAATGCCCGAGCAGGTTTGAAATATCGGCTCCCTGCCGAAGCGCCACTGTGTATCCCTGCTGCGGATCGTAGCCTGCAAACCGCCGCGGCAGCGTTCCATAGAAGTAAACGGTGACAGTGATCATCCGGATTCAATAAGAGCACTGACAAACATTTTATCCCTCGCCTAAAAATTATAAACATGATCCAGGTCTTCGTCTTCCTCCAGAAACACCCTGTTGTGCGGCGGCAGCGGCTCTTCCCGGAAAAAACGGGGCAAACGGTCGTCCTCGCGGGTGATGCCCGCTCGCCTGTTAAACTCCCGCTCGGTTTTCAGCATCCGTTTGCCCATCTCGGTCATGACATCTTTGCCCAGGGATGTGCCGGTTTTTGCGCTGAGCAGGCTGACCATGGCCTCGGCCGCATCCGGCGAGTTCAGCGCACTGGCAGCCAGCATGCACAGACCCGTGCAATCCAGAGCCGCCATGGCAATCTGGGCCGAACGGGAGGCCTCGACCTGGCCTTCGGCTGACAGGGGATCAAGCTGTTTGCCCAGGTATTGGCCGATGAGGTTGCCGGCTGTGTGGTCCGCCCCCATGGTGGAGGTGGCATAGGTAACCCCGTTTCCCTGCATGCCCCGGGGATCATAGGCCGCAATCCCCTGGCCCTTGACTGCGGGAATGCGGTGATGGCTGAAGTGCCTTCCCACCGCCGCCGGACCGTTGCCCAGAATCACGCCCATCTCGGTGCCGGCTGCGATTTCCTCGAGCATGTCAATAGCGGCCCGGGCGTCGCCAAAGGACTTGTAGCCGGCATCCATGGCAACAGCCATGGCGATGCCGGTGTTCATGGTATCCAGGCCGATGTCGTCGCAGAGAAAATCAAGCCGGGCGATGGTGTCCAGATCATCAATCCCGGTCATGCCGCCCATGGACCAGATGGTTTCGTATTCCAGCGAGGCGTTCATGTAATCGCCCTTGTCGTCCACGTATTCATTGGAACACTGGATAATGCACTGGGAACAGCCCCGGTGCTTGTTCTTGCCGCCCCGCTTCCGGATCACCTCGGCCATGGTTTCGCCGCTGATTTTTTCCCATCCCGTAAACACGCCCTGGGTGGCATTGAAGCTGGGAAACGCCCCCAGGGAGTTCATTGCCGAAACCAACCCGGCCGTGCCCAGCTCCGGCAGCGTCTGGCCGGTGAAGGAATTTTTCTGTATGGCCCGGGCCAGGGTTTTGGCCGCTTTCTGGAAAGCTTCGGGATCTGCCACGGCATCCGGTGATTTGCCCTCGGTGTTGACTAGTACCGCCTTGAGGCCCTTGGCGCCCATGACAGCTCCCAGTTCGCCCCGGACTCCGGCTGCTTGGATTCCACGTCTAGTTAATGTATGCCGCCGGCCGAATCCATGTCAAGGAAGTTGTCGCCTCTTTTTCATTTCCGGCCGCGATTATGCCCCCAGCCCGGATAAACCGGATGAGCCGGGTTGTTCCGGCAGAAGATTTTCGTTTTCGCCGTATATCCCTGGCAGCGGGATCAAACATGATTCGGGGCTGTTGCCCGTAAATGGCCTATACCGGGCAGCAGGTGCCAATTGAGAAGTCTTGATTGTGGTCCGGTTGTGTTTTATGCTCTGTGCGACAGTTCACGAAACCGGAGGGGACAAGAGATTGAAAACGGAATATCGCAAGACGGAAATCAGAGATGTACTGGCAAAGCATCAGCCGCGGCACCAGCCGGCGCCCGGACGGAAACCGGCATCGGTGCTGATTCCGTTTTACCCGGTCCCGGAGGGGCTGTCTTTGGTTTTTATGAAGCGACCTGATTATCCGGGGGTTCATGGCGACCAGATTTCATTTCCCGGGGGCGGAAAAGAGGAAGCGGACAGCGACGACTTGGAGACCGCGTTAAGAGAGACCCGGGAGGAAATCGGCGTAAAACCGGAACACGTTGAGGTGTGGGGCGCATTGAGCACCCAGCAGACCGTGTCATCGAGCTACCAAATTACCCCTTTTATCGGCAGTATCCCCTACCCGTATGAATTCCGGCCCGACCCCAGGGAGGTGGAACGCCTGATCATCATTCCGTTTTCCCGTCTGCTCGACCCGGATACGCACGCCTACGGCACTTACAACTGGAAAGGCCTGGCGTTCGAAAGCGATCTGTACAGATACGGAAACGATATTATCTGGGGCTTGACCGCACGGATTCTAAACAATCTGATCACGCTGATAAAAACCGGCCGGGAGGAGCCCTGTTGACCCTTGAACCGGCCGCCCAGGACCAATTGAACAATGGCGCACTTCAAGACCAAGAGCGGAATACGGGTCTATACGGTGTTTAAAAAAAACCCGGACCGGCGGTCTGTATCCGCAGGAACCCGCAGCAGGCAAGGGACAGTGACGACCCCTTTTTCCGAATCCGTCCGGATCGGTATTTTGGCCGCACTTTTGATGATTTGTCTGCTTTTTTCCGGCGGATGCACCGCTTTTCGACCCCAACCCGGAATCCATGTCAGCCCTGTGGTAAGAAAGGATATCGTCAATATCGCGCTGCAGCATAGAAACACCCCGTATCAATGGAAAGAAGAGTCCCCGGGCGGTTTCGACTGCTCGGGCTTTGTTCAATTCGTCTACAGGCAGGCGGGTTTTGCGGTTCCAAGGACTTCCACGCAGCAATTCCGTTCGGGATACGAGGTCTCCCGGTCAAACCTGAAAAAAGGGGACCTGGTATTTTTCAAAAAATGGAAATGGCTGGGCACCATTTTGTCCCCGAGTCACGTGGGCATATACATCGGTCAAAACCGATTCATCCATTCCCCGTCTCCAGGGGGCGCCGTGAGAATCGATGACCTGGATAGTAAATACTGGAAAGCGCATTACAAGGGCGCCCGGATTCTGCTTGAATAATGCGGCCCCTCTTGGTAATCATCCGCCCCGGCAATTTATCGTAAAATATCGCCGCACAGGCATCAACCGGGCAGACGCCACTGGATTTCCCGGAATTGCGCAATGCCCGGGTACCCGCCCGGAATCGGAAATGATTCTTTGATTGGCCCGTTTCCGGGAATTATTATGGATACAGAGAGCCAATCATGGAAGGATTGACGAAATGTCGACAAAAGCCCCCAACAGCCCAAACCAAACCGTCGCGACCCTGTCCGGCCTCCTTGACCGGATTTCAGCAGGTGTCGAATTAGCGGGGGGAACGCTGTATGCCCATGGCATCCGCAAGGGGCGGTTCGAGGCGGAGCGCAACATGACGCTGCATTTTCAGGCCGGCCGGGATGACTGCCGGCTGATGCATGCCACGCTTTTCCCGGGACACGGGGACACATTTCTGCCGTGGGCGGAATTATACAACATTCAAAACCCACTTGTGATGGGCGATCAATCCTTTGCATTTTTTGACTCTGAGTTGGAATGCCGCCTGATCCAAATGCTGCTGGGGGCTGTCCCGGCCGGCGGCCGGATTTTTGTGGCCTATGAAGGCGATCCGGAAACCGCAAAGGCCCTTGAACGCGACGCCCCGGCGGCGGCCACCCGACTGGGCTACATCCTGTTTCAGCACGGGGCGACTTGGTTTAAGGACTGGTACTTCCCGGAAGGGTTCATGGAAGGCGGCAGAAAACTCCAAGGGGAAAAAGCCATCACCCCGGAAAAAAAGACCCGGCACCTGGCGCGGGTTTCCCGCGAGATCCATGACTTTCTCCGGTCCCGCCCCCTGCCGGATACCGATCTGCTCCGCTCCCCGGATCCCATGGACCGGGCGGCTGCCCGGGCAAAAACCATTATTGACGGGCTGCCGGATCCGGGCAATGGCCGGGACCTCTCGCATACCTGATTTACTCATCCACCCCTTCCGGCCGGCCCGTGCCCGGGGCACTACGGCGCGTCATGAAAACCCCCGGGATGATCATGCCGGCAGCCAGCAAATGCGGCCATCCCAAAGATTCATGCAAAATGATAAATCCGCTGATTGCGGCGATCAGCGGCACCAGGTTCAGGTACACGGCCGTCCGGGCCGGACCGATGGTTTGCACCGTGTTGTTCCAGATCACATAGGATATGGCCGTGCCCAGAATGCCGGCGCACAACCCGCCCATCCAGGACACGAAACTGATCCGGGCCACCGGCAGGACGGCCAAGTCGTTTAAGCTCAGCAGCGTCAGCCCGGCAATCCCCCACAAAGAGCCGTAAGCCGTAAACTGCAGCCCGGATCGATCGCTTCGGACAAACCGATTGATTACGGTATACAGGGCCCAGTTCAGCATGGCCCCGACCATCAGCAAGTCGCCGCGAATCGTTTCCAGGGAGAAATCGATTTCCCGGGGCACCAGGATTACGGCAATGCCGGCAAAGGAAAGAACAAGTCCCTGCCATTGCCTTGCCTCCAGACGCTCCAGTCCGAGCAGGCTGCTGATAAAAGCCACGGCCACCGGCGTGGTGCCGAATATCAGGCCGGCATTTGCCGCAGAGGTATGGTTCATGGCCAGGCTAAAGCAGAACGGAAAGCAGGCCATGCCCAGGAGCCCGAGTCCTGCTGCAAGCAAATGATCATTGAAATCGAGTTGCACCGGTCCGTGCTGCCGGGCATTGACCGCAGCCATGAGAACAAGCGCCAGGACCGCACTGGCAACGCGCAGATGAGCAAAAGAAAGCGGATCCAGGCTTTCCAGTCCCAGCTTGGTAAAAAGAAACGTCAGGCCCCAGAAATGGATGACCAGAAGCATCCGCGCATCATTTGCCGGGATCCCCGCATTGCCCTGCTGCTTGTGCATATATCGCCTCCTTATTCCTTAAAAATTTTTCCTGTGGACGATGTAATGCACCGAAATCCCGCTGGCTAACGAATTGTTGTGATGGACCTATCACGGAAATTGATGAATCACAGAAACCGGCGCCCGCGCTTTAGGCTTGCATCAGAAAGGCATCCCGGCCTACACTAAACGCGGAACATAACTGGAAGACCCGGGCTACCGGCCTGATAAAAAATGCAAGGCGACTGATCCCATGATATACAACCCGGACCTGGAAATTCATCTGCTCAGGGCTTTTGTGGCGGTGGCGGAATCAAGAAGCTTCACCCGGGCCGCATCCCGGCTCAACCGCACCCAGTCTGCCGTAAGCATGCAGGTCCGGCGCCTTGAGCAGAACCTTGGCAAACTGTTGCTGACCCGGAATAAGGGCGGGGTGGGACTTACAGACAGCGGGCGGATCATGCTGGACTATGCCAGGCAGATCCTGAAAATAAACGACACGGTCATGGCCGAAATCGGGGACCCGGAAGTCAAGGGCCGGGTCCGCCTGGGCATCCCGGACGATTATGCGGCCTACTTGCTGCCGATGGTGTTATCCGGGTTCGGCTCGCTTTACCCGCGGATCTCCCTGGAGGTGTGTTGCGAGTTAAGCGTGGATCTGCTGCGGCTTTTAAGCGACGGGGAGGTGGACATGGCGGTGACCACCCGGCAGCCCCAATCCCCGGGCGGCGAGGTCATCAGACGGGAACAATTGGTGTGGGCAGAGGCAGACGGGTGCCGGCTTCATGATGAAGATCCCCTGCCCCTGGCGCTGTTTCCAGACGGCCTGTGCGTATTTCGAGAATCTGCGATCCAGGCCCTGCAGGCCGCCGGACGAAGGTGGCGCCTGGTGTGCTCCAGCCGTGGCCTTGCGGGCATTCGCGCGGTTGTTGCATCGGCAATGGCCATTACTGTGGTAACTAAAAATACCATTTCTCCGAACATGCGGATCATAAGGACTGCAGAGGGGCTGCCGCCCCTACCCGGGGTGGAGATCTCCCTGCACGTATCAGCTTCTCCGGCCAACGAGGCGGTTACCGTGTTTGCCGATTATATCCGCCAGAGTCTGAAAAACGGCTGACCGGTAATCAGCACGATTCCGCGGTGTGCTTCGGGTCTCAGATAAGACACCCGCTGCATCTTTACTTTTTATGCACTGAACTCAGGAACCGGCGGCCGCAGAAGACCGGTTTTCGCTGAAATCCGTTTTTGCCAGTTCACGCAGCCGTTTCTTGTCCACCTTCTGCACCTCGGTGAGCGGGATTTCATTGACAATGCGGACCACCCGGGGCACGGCATACTTGGCCACCCGTTCTTTGAGGTAATCCACGACTTCTTTTTCGGTAAGCTCGTCCTGATACTGCTCGAAGGGCTGCAGGTAGACCACCACGCGCTCGCTGCCCTCCCGCTGCGGATCGGGTACGCCTAGTGTGGCAGCCATGGCAACCTTGGGATGCCCGTAAAGAATATCCTCGACTTCGCGGGAGTAGACCTTGTAGCCGCTGACAATGATCATGTCCTTGGTGCGGTCAACAATGTAGAAGTATCCCCGCTCGTCGATTTTGACCACGTCGCTGGTGCGCACATATCCCTCATGATCCAGTCCGGATCCGGGCTCGGGCCAGTAGCCGAGCATGCGCTGGGGGCCTTTCATGCACAGCTCGCCCGGATGGCCGGCCAGCATTTCTTCGGTGGTCAGCGCCTGGTCCGTATTGACATCCACCAGCCTGATCTCCGTGTCCGGATACGGGATTCCTGCGGTGCCGCGCTTTTCGGTCTTTCCCTTGGAAGGACTCTTCTTTGTGAGCCACACCAGCAGGGAAATGGCGTTTCCCAGCACCCATCCCACGAAGCGGCTTCCCGCAAGCCGCAGGAAGAAGTTCAATGTCGGGGTCACGCCAGGAATTCCAAGGAACATGTTATTGATGCGAACCGGAATCCGGCCGCCGAAAATGCGCAGCAGAAACGAGGTGTTCACATGGGTGACCGGAGACATCTCCGAAAGTCCGTATCCCTCCATGATGCCGCCGCCTGCGGATTTTTCAAATTCCTGCTGGGTGCTTTCCGGAAGCGGGGCAGAGCCCGACATGCCCAGTATTCCCCGTTTTTTCTTCAGGCCGGACTGGCTCATCTTCATAAACTGGGTGGGAACGCCGAACTGCAGCACCGGGTTGTGGGCCTCGATCATGGCGGCCATGGAATCAGTGTCCCGGGCATCCGGTATCAGGATCTGGTTGGCCCCGACAATCGTCATGGCGTGCATTACGATATGCCCGTAGGAGTGAAAGAACGGAAGCGCCAGCACCACGGACACCGCCCCTTGTATGAGCCTTCCCGCAGCACCGAAAACCCCGAAATTCTGAATGGCATTGGCGTAGATGTTGCGGTGGGTGAGCATGCACCCCTTTGGCAGGCCGGTGGTGCCGCCTGTAAACAGCAGGGTTTCCAGGTCATTTTCCACGTCATATGTGAGTTCCGGAGGTTCGGGCGAATATTGCCGGATCAGCTCCGGCAACCAGAATTCCCCGTTTCCCGCCGGAGACGCCGTAGAAGGCGAGTCCGAGTAATCGGAAAGGCGGGTCCATATCAGGTGCTCGATATCCGTGTTTTCCACGACATCCCGGGCCACCTCGGCCATGTCCTGGGCAATCAGCCCCCTGGGACCGCCTTCGGTAAACTTGTGTTCCAGGGTGTGCAGCGGCTCCAGGGAGCTTGACGGGATATGCACCAGCCCGGCCCGGCTGATGGCGTAATCACAGATTACAAACTGGATGGACGTCGGCAGAAGCGTTGCCACCCGATCGCCTTTTTTCAGTCCCAGGGCTGCCAGCGCGGCTGCCAGACGGTCCACCCGGTTCTTGACCTCCGGGTAGCGCAGCTTGTAGCCCATCTGGATCAGGCCGTTTCTTTTGTACCTTTTTGCAGCCCGGGTCAGGGTTTCCCAAACCGGACGATCCGGATACGGGGCAAACGATTCCGGAATGCCGAAAACCTTGTACTCCTTTTCCCATGGCATTTTCACTTGATTTTTCAATGCGGCAGGCCTCATTTGATAAAGGCAATTATGGTGACCGTTGCCCGGACCCGGCAGAAATTTTCAGGCAAGTTTGTAGACTGACTTATCAGTATATATTATACCTGACAATGGTTTCGCCTTTTCGTGTCAACCCTTTTTTGCCTCGGACAAGCGCTGCGATGATACGCCAGAATTGTCCGTTCGCTATTTCACGATCCGGATAAATTCGCTGAAGACGTCGCCTTCGGCCGCCTGCATCAGCTCAAAAAGCGCCATTTCTGTTGTGCTGATACCGGCACCCATGTCCCGTATCCGATCCAGAGCCGTCTGCCGATTCTCTGGAGTACGGGAGGATACGGCATCCGCCGCAACCTGCACTTCGTATCCCAGATCCACCAGTCCTGCCACTGTCTGATAAACGCAGACATGCGCCTCAATGCCGCAAACCAGAATTTGCTTCCGGCCGGTTTCCCGGATTCTGCCGGCAAAGGAGGGATCGCCGCATGCATTGAACGCGGTTTTCTCAATCGGCGCAAAATCGCCCAGAAGCTTTTGTATTTCCGGGATGGTGGGTCCCAGCCCCCTCGGGTTCTGTTCGGTCACAATCACCGGCAAGCCAAAAAGCCGGGCGCCCCGGGCTAATTTTTCCAGGTTGGTCAGTACCCGCCCCGAATCGGAAACGGTTCGGGCCAGCTTTCCTTGGACATCGATCATCAAAAGCGCCGTCTGATCTGAAGTGAGCATATCATCCCCTCCGGACGTTACTGCGATAAAGGTTTTGGATTCTGCGTTGACATCTAAATATTATATGAAATATAATCCCTGCTAATTCTTCTTGTTTTTCATCCTTCGCATTGTAACCAAACAGACAATAGGGACAATGCGCGTGGAAACGCAAATTTCCGACAACAAGCTTCAAAGAAAGCAGGCCCTGCGCAAAAAGCGCCACACCATGGCGCTGGCGACCTACCTGGTCCCGCTTACAGTCGCCCTGCTCTGCTGGCATTACGGCCTTGCCCCGATCCGTGCGGTATATCATTTTGCCGTACTCGTGCTGATCATAAACCTGTCCATCCTCTTTGTGATCCACAACAATCTCAACCTGAAACTACGGGACCCGAGCATGACGGTTATACATCTGTCGGCATCGGCAATACCCATGCTCTGGGTCATGTATTTTCTGGAATCCGGCCACGCCCGGGCCGTATTTATGATGTTTTTGGTTGTGGCTGCATTGTACGGCATTCTTGAACTCAATATCCGCCGTTTTCTCATGGTCTGCCTGTGGATTCTCGGCCTCTACGGGATCCTTGTACTGCTCCTGTGGTGGCGCAAGCCGTATACCCTGGAGTTTTCCATGGAACTGATCCAGGCAATTGCTTTTGTCATGGTCATGATCACAACAGCCATGCTCGGCGGATTTATCAGCAGTCTGCGGACAAAACTGCGCAAACGCAACACAGAACTGCACGAGGCCGTTGAAAGAATCGAGGAACTGCTCAACATCGATTCGCTCACGGGTGTAAACAACCGCCGGCATCTTTTTGACGTCCTGACAGAGGAAATAAACCGCTACAGCCGTGGCAACATGGCCTTCAGCGTCCTCCTGATGGATATCGACAACTTTAAGAGAATCAATGACACTTACGGCCATCTGGCCGGGGACAAAATTCTCTGCCGGATTGCCGCATCGCTGTCTGAAAGCAGCAGAATCATTGACACTTTCGGCCGTTACGGGGGAGAGGAATTTTTGATTGTGCTGCCGCAGACGCCCCTTGAAGGGGCGGCAACAAAGGCCAAAAAAGTGCGGCAGCAGGTTGAATCCCTCACCTTCCCGGGCATCGCAAAGGACCTGCGCATCACCGTCTCGATCGGCGTTGCAGAATACCGGCGGGATGAGCATATTGACAACACCCTGCTGCGCGCCGACCAAGCCCTGTATGCGGCCAAGGATAAAGGGCGCAACCGGGTGGCAACCGAAGATGAAGCCGCCGCCGGGCATCGCGCCCAATAAACGCATCGGCCCGAAAACCCCTATGTCTGCCTGCCCGCAAGAGCTTCAGCCATATGCCGCACTGCAAAAGCCCGGCCCTGCCTGACCGCCCCGCCGCGCAGCTGCATCACGCATCCCGGACAATCCGTGACCAGAAGGTCCGCCCCGGTTCCGCTGACCGCATCCAGCTTTTTGTCAAGGATCTCTGCAGAGATTTCCGGGAACTTGAAAGAATACGTACCCCCCAGACCGCAGCAGGTTTCTTCTTCTCCATGGGGCAGATATTCATATCCGAACTTTGTCAGCAGTGCCCGCGGCGCCCGGCTCACCCCAAGGCCCCGGCATAAATGACAGGGCGCGTGATAGGCCGCCTTGAGCTTTTCTGTTGCGGCCGGGACAGGCTCTGAATCCGGCATCACCATCTGCATAAAGGAGCTGAAATCAATAACCTTGGCGGCAAACTGGTCCGCCTTCACGCGCCTGCCGGAGGCGCCTTCCAGCAGAAACGGGTAATTCTCCCGCATGTGCGAGCCGCAGGAAGCGCAGAATGTCAGGATAAAATCGTATTCCGCAGGATCAATATGGCTGATATTCCAAGCGGCCAGATCTGCCGCGGCCTCGCGCTTGCCCAGCATATACAGCGGCAGCCCGCAGCATCCTTGCCGGGACTGGAACGTCACCTCCACGGGCCGGCCCGCCAGCAGGCCCATCCCGGCCTCCAGCTGTTCCGGATAGACGAAATCCTGCAGGCATCCGGAAAACAGGGCCACCCGGTACTCCGGATGCGGCGGCGAATGCCGGGCCGCATCCCACCGATCCCGGAAGGGCTTTGCCGAAATCGCCGGCAGGGCCTTAAAATCTTGATCCCTGAACAGCACCTGCGGAAGATGCCGCATATACGGAGTTCCCCGGGTCACGGGTTTCTGCATGTACCTGCCCGAACGCAGCAGGCCGTGAAACAGCCGGCGCCGCTTGAGCACAAAAGCGGCCATGGAATTTAACACCGGCTTGTCTTCGCTGCCTTGGCTCAGCACGTGGACTTCCTTGATCAGTCGGGGCAGATCGATTCCCGCGATGCAAACGTCCTTGCAGGCCTGGCAGTTCAGGCAGTTCTGCACCAGTTGCCGGTCCCGGTTTCTGCCGTGGAAAAAATAGGTCAGCACCAGGCCGATGGCGCCGATATAAATATGACCGTATGCATGCCCGCCCACCAGTCGGTAAACGGGGCACACGTTGGCGCACGCACCGCAGCGCACACACCGCAGCGCCTCGGAAAATACCGGGTCCCGAGCCAATGCGCGCCTGCCATTGTCCAGAAACACCACGTGCATAATCTTTCGGCCGGAATGCGAGGCCGCCGACGGGTTGGCGCCGGTAATCCAGGTCAGATAAGAGGTAATGGCCTGGCCCGTGGCGTTTCGGGGCAGACCCTTTAATGTCTGCAGGGCCTCGCGGATGCCCGGAACTAGCTTGTCAATGCCCACCAGGGCCACATGCACCCGCGGCAGGGTGGTGACCAGTCGGACATTGCCCTCGTTTGACACGATGCCCAGGGTCCCGGTTTCAGCAATGGCGAAGTTGGCACCCGAAATCCCCATGTCCGCCCGGATAAAACGCTGCCGCAGCTCGCGGCGGGCCACCTTGACAAGCTTTTCAATGTCTGTGTCCTGCTGTTTTCCGGTCACCTCGGTAAAAAGCCGGCTTACCTCGTTTCTGGAAAGATGGATGGCCGGCATGACCATGTGGGAAGGGCCTTCGCCGCGAAGCTGGATAATCCACTCGCCCAGATCGGTTTCAATAACCTCGTATCCGCGGTTTTCCAGGAAATCGTTGAGAAGGGTCTCCTCTGCGGTCATGGATTTGGACTTCACGATCCGGTGGCAGTCGTTTTCTTCGGCAATCCGGGATATAATTTCGTTTGCCTGGTGATCCGAGGCGGCAAAATGCACATGCACGCCTGCGGCTTCGGCACGCCGGCAGAACTGCGCATAGAGCTCGTCCATCCGGGATGCGGCGTCATCCTTGGCCGCCCGGATACCCTGCACCAGGGCCTGCCGATCCATGCCGGCAAAATTCTTCTCCCGCCCCTGCCTGTAGGCCACGGCAAAATTGTCCAGCGCCTTTCGCTGGAACCCGTTTTTCAACTGGGCCACGAGCTGCTTCCGGTAGTCCTTCATGTTTCCGGCGGTCTGCATACGGATCTATCCTTTTTCGGATTGCCCCAGGATCAGCACGTGCATTTCAAGCGGGCCGTGCACCCCCAGCGAAAGCACGCGCTCGATATCCGCAGTTCGACTGGGGCCTGTAATAAATGCGGTATAGTCTGGGGCGTCGGTAAAAAGCGCCAAAAGCGCGGCTTCGATATCATGGGAATCCGCGTAAATATCTTCGGCCCGGAGCACGGCGATATGGACTTCGCTGATCATGGTGGCCAGGCGCAAGTCCTCGTCCGGACAATTCAATACGATGCTGCCGGTATTCGATATTCCCAAATCCGCCCCGGTCAGTCCCACGTCAATGCCCCCGGCATATCCGCCCAGCCCCTTTTGAATCAGACCGATGCCGGCTTCGCGGCACATCGGAATCAATGCATCCAAAACTTTTTGATCCATTGCCGGGGCGGCGATCAATTTCTGCCACTGCTTTAAACCGCAGAGATCCTCTGCCGGCTCGGACAGGGGATGCTCGCACCCGGAGGCCAGCACCTGGCAGGCCTCCTTGTCCCGGCACAGGGTGACGGCATATTCCAGTGCTTCGGCCATGGCGTCCACAACGCGCACTTTGGTTGATACGGCCCGGGCCTTTTCCGCGAATTCATCGATAAGTTTCTGTTGCTTTGTCATAATCCGTATTTCCAGGTTTTTGCGCATCCACCGGCTTTTGGAGGCCGGGACGCTGCTGCAGGGCTTCGGCATACACTTCCACCGGATGTTTCACCGCCAGGGCATGACCGCCGCGGGACAGCAGATCGGTAAGCTGGAGCATGCAGGCGGGGCATCCGGTGGCCACGGTATCCGCACCGGTTTCAAGAATTGCGGCCAGTTTTTTCTGCCCGATTTTATCTGACAACCCGTAGTGCTGCAGGTTAAAGCTGCCGCCCATACCACAGCATCGGTCCGGCTCGCGCATTTCCGCAAAATTTACATCCCCTGCGGCCGCCAGCACGGTTCGCGGCTGCCGGGAAATCCCCAGGGACTTTTTCAAATGGCACGGGTCGTGGTAAGTGAGGCTTTTTGCGCCGGATGCCGGCGCTGCCGGGGCCTGCACGCCAAGCACATCAACGAGCAGTTCGTTGATATCCCGGGTTTTCTCGGATGCGGCCAATACCTTCTCCTGGATTTCGCCGGTCAGCCCGCCGGCCCCGGCCTCGATCATGGCGGGCCAGAACTTTCGGATGGTGGCGGTACAGGTGGCACAGGGGGTGACCAGGTAATCAAAATCCAGGGAATCCAGGATATCCATGTTCTGTCGGACCAGTTTTTCAAAGCTCTGGCGGTCGCCCGCGGAAAGCGCCGGAATGCCGCAGCACGGCACCCGGTCTGCGGCAAAAACGTCCACTTCGTGGAAATCGAGAACCTTCATGACCGCTTCTGCCACCCGGGGGAAGATCCGGTCCACCAGGCATCCCGGGTAAAAAACCACCCGCAGGCCCGGGTCCCTGGGCCGCAAAAATTGCCGATGCCCCTTTTTATGCCAGGCCTCAGAGGCGATCGGCATGAAGTGGCGGTCCCCGATAACCGGGGACATGAACCGCGCACATGAGGAGCCCAGGGTTTCACTGACCTGCCTGGAAAACGGACCCTGCAGCCGGGCCATCCATTTCAGCAGTTTGTCAAAGCGGTCCGGGTTGGAAAGCAATCCCCGGAAAATGGCTTTTTTCACCGGGGACAGGCCCAGGTACCCGGTGATAATGGCACGAGCCTTCAAAAAAATATCCATGATCGGCACACCCCCCGGGCATGCCGCCTCGCACGATCCGCACAACAGACAGCGGTCCAGACGCTGTTTGACCGCTTCCGGGTCATCCAGGATCTCTTTGCTCAGGTTTTCCACGAGTACGATTTTACCCCGCGCCACGTCGGTTTCCCGTCCGGTTGCGCCATACAGGGGGCATACGGCCTGGCACATGCCACAGCGGGTGCAGTGGACCAGTTCTTCTTCCAGCTCCTTTAACAGCCGCACCAGTTCTTCGATATCCGCCATGCACTAGTCTCCGATCACTTTGCCGGGATTCAGAATATTGACCGGATCAAACGTTTCCTTCAGCCGCCTGGAATACCGGATCGTGCCCCGGCTGGTCTCGCCTTCCAGGTACTTTCGCTTGGCCAGCCCGATGCCGTGCTCGCCGGAAAGGGTGCCGCCCATGGCCAGGGCCGCCTCGAAAATTTCGTCAATTGCCTGCTCCACGCGCGCAAATTCGTCTTTATCGCGCTTGTCGGTCAAAATAGTGGGATGCAGATTGCCGTCCCCGGCGTGGCCGAATGTGCCGATGTCAATGTGGTATTTTTCCCCGATGTCCCGGATTTTTTTGACCATCTCCGGAATCCGGCTTCTGGGCACCGTGGCGTCCTCGAGCACCGTGGTGGGCTTTAATCGCGCCAGGGCGGGCAACGCATCGCGCCGGGCCTGCCAGATCAGGTCCTTTTCTGCTGCCGATCCCGCGCGCTGGATTTTCCCGGCCCCTTTCTGCTCGCAGATTTTTCGGATCTTTTCCGCGTCATCTTCGACCCCTGCCGGGTGCCCGTCAACCTCGATGAGCAGCAGGGCCCCGGCGTCTGTCGGCAATCCGGCATGCCGAAAATCCTCGACCGTGCGGATGGTAAAGTTGTCAAGAAACTCCAGGGTACAGGGCACGATCTGCTCGGCAATAATGGCGGAAACGGTTTCCGAGGCCTTTTCCACCGAGTCGAACACGGCCATCATGGCCCGGGAATCCTTGGGCGGCGGAATCAGCTTGAATATGATCCGGCTGAAAACCCCGAGCAGCCCTTCGGATCCCACCATTAAATCGGAAAGATTAAATCCCGTGGCGCACTTGACGGTTTTCGATCCGGACTTGACAAGCTCGCCGTTGACATCGAAAAACTCGATGCCCATGACATAGTCCTTGGTAACCCCGTACTTGAGACCGCGCAGTCCGCCGGCGTTTTCCGCCACGTTGCCGCCGAGCGTGGACACGGTCTGGCTGCCCGGATCCGGGGGATAAAAAAGCCCCTTTGCCGCTACTGCGGCTGCAAATTGGGCAGTGATCACCCCGGGTTCTACAACGGCATACATGTCCTCTGAATTGATTTCGATAATACCGGAAAGCCCGTTGGTGGTCACCACCACGGCATTGGGTGCAGCCGGAATGGTGCCGCCGCTTAAGTTCGTGCCCGCACCCCGCACGGTCAGGGGCAGTCCGTTTTCATTGCACAGCCGCACGGTTTTGCCGAGCTGAGCCGATGTTTCCGGCCGGACCACCAGGGCCGGCACCACCGGTTCCAGCACGGCCGAATCATATGAATACGCCTGGCGGTCGGCCTGCTCTGCCATGACATTTTCCCGCCCCACCAAGTTTTCAAATTCGCACACCAGTTTTTTATTCATCTTCTCCCCATCATTTCCCGGATCTTGGTTTCTTTGCTCAAAATGCCCCCGGAAACAGCAGATAGGCAAAAATCAGCCCCATGCCCCCGACCACGATCCCGTAAAGCAGCAGGGGCACGACATTGCGTTTCAAAATCACGCCTTCCATGCCCACCAGGCCCACTGTGGCAGAGGCTGCCACAATGTTGTGGATGCAGACCATGTTGCCCATAGCCCCGCCCACCGCCTGCAGGGCGACGATAATCTGCCGGGGCAGATCAAGGGCGGCGGCAATGTTGTACTGGAATTCGGCAAACAGCAGATCCGAGACCGTGTTGCTGCCGGTGATAAACGAGCCCAGTGCACCGATAAACGGGGCAAACAGCGGCCATGTCCCTCCGGCCACCGCAGCTACGGCCTCGGCCATGGAAAGGGGCATGGAAGCATAGCCCGCAGGATTCATGCTCGAATTCTTAAATATCTGTACCAGGGCCACGGCAAAAATCAATGCAATGGTCGGATTTTTCATCCGGCGGAAAGCCTCGCTCCATGACTTTTTTACTTTTTGCGGCGGCATGCGGTGCAGCGCCACGGTCAGCACGGCCACCAGGATAAAAGGAATAATGCCCGGGTTGTAGAAGGGCTGGAGGCTGTAACCGATACCCGCCTGGCCGAGAATATCCGACACCCCGATGCTCCAGGCCTTGACCCACTGCACCAGGGGCAGAAACTGCACCCGGGTCAGCACGAGAATCAGGCCGATAAGAACATAGGGCAGCCATGCCCGGAACTGGCTCATTTGCGGGGTAAACTCGATTTTCTGCGCAGTGGCGATTTCCCCGGTCCACTCTGCCTCCCAGGTCGACTGCGGCCCGAAATCCCAGCTCTGTGCGGGAAGCAGCCATTTTCTTTTAGCTGCATAAAGCACCACCGGCAGTCCCACCAGTCCGCCGATAAGCGCAGGAAATTCCTCGCCGATAAAAAAGGCCGAAGCCAGAAAAGGAATCACAAAAGCCGCAGATGCAAACAGGGAAAATTTCCACACGGCAAGGCCTTCTTTAAAGGAACGGTTCTGCCCGAAAAGCCGGGTCATGAGGCAGACCACGAAAATGGGCAGCACAAAGGCCATCACGGTATGAAATACCGCAGCCCACTGGCCCACGAGCATGTTAAACCCGTCCATATCGGAAAAAGGCAGGCTGGCGCCGTGTTCAGCCACCGCGGCTTCGATTTTGCCTTCCAGGTTCTTCAGCCCGAACCACACGGGCGTACCTACGGCCCCGAAGGTCACCGGAACGGTATTTAAAATCAGGGCGACCAGTACGGCTGCCAGGGCCGGAAATCCCAGGCTCAAAAGCAGCGGGGCGGCGATTGCCGCAGGCGTGCCGAATCCGGCCGCACCTTCCAGGAACGCCTCGAAGAGAAATGCGATGATAATGACCTGAACCCGGCGGTCTGTTGAAATTCCGTGGAACCCGTGATTGATCGTCTCCATACCGCCGCTTTCCGACAGGGTATAGAGAATCATCAACGCGCCGAATACAATGAGCAGAACGGTCACCGCACTGGCAAATCCCTGGAGCGTTGAGGCTGCCACGGCAATCAGGTCCATTTTCCAGACAAACACCGCGGCTGCTGCAGCAGCCAGCCAGGCCAGCGGCATGGCCCGCGTTGCAGGCCAGCGCAGTCCCACCATGAGTACAAGCGCCACGAGAATCGGGGCAAAGGCAAAAACGGCAAGCAGTCCAACGGGCATAACGGCCCTCCTTGGTTAAAGGAATTTGCACAAGGCACGGGGTGTTTTTTTAAAACATAATACGACCGGCGCAAATATCAAAAACTTCCTGCAACGCTGCATTGAAAAGGCAAAAAAGCTTTGACAAGGCGGAAAAAAACATTTTATGATCTCCCCATCATTTGCTGGAATAAATTGCTTTAATTTTTCGACCCCCGGTTTCCAATGCATGCTAAACCTTTACCTAAATTGAAAATCCCGGAGGGTTTCAGGTTTTTAAAGGTAAAATTGATTTAAATCCTTTAAAATAATATGAAAACAAAAAGTTTAAAAATCTGAAACGCTCAATTTAGGCTTTATCCAGCACAGGTTGAATTTCTGCATATATCCCCAAATCCCATCAAAATAAGGAGGCAGGCACATGGCGCTGAACCTGGATGCCGTCGGTGAGAAAATCGGACCTGTTACCACGGCGTATTCATGGAAGGACGTGGTATTATACGCCCTGGGCGTGGGCGCCGGTTTTGACGAGCTCAACTACGTGTATGAAAAGGACCTCAAGGTTATCCCCAGCTTCGGCATTGCCGCGATCTTCGAATTTCTCTCCCACTTCGGAATCAAGGCAAACGTCAACCTGGCGGGAATCCTGCACGGAGAACAGCAGCTGATATTTCACAACCCGATTCCCACCGAGGGCAAGCTCATCACCGAAGGCGAAATCACCAACATTTACGACATAGGCGCGGACAAGGGCGCGCTCATCGTGGGCAAAAGCCAGACATATCACGAAAACGGCAAGCGCCTGTTTACCAGCGTGCTCAAACTTTTCTCCCGCCTTGACGGCGGATTCGGCGGCGAACCCGCACCGAAGACCGAAAGTCCCATTCCGGACAGGGAACCCGACTACGAAGTCGAAGACCAGCCATCTCCGGACCAGCCGCTTTTATACCGTCTTTCCGGAGACGTGTTCCAGCTTCACGTGGACCCGGAATTCGCCAAAATGGCCGGCTTTGACCATCCGATCATGCACGGCCTGTGCACCCACGGCTTTGCCTGCCGCGCCCTGATCGGCAAGCTGATCCCGGGAGAACCCGAACGCATGCACCGGTTTGACTGTCGTTTTTCAAAGGCGCTTTACCCGGGTGATCCAATCAAGACCCAAATCTGGGAACTCGAAGCCGGCAGAGCAGCCTGGCAGACCGTAAATGCGAAAACCGGCGAGCCCGTGATTACCAACGGCATATTCGAATACGGAGAGATTCCCAAGGACGAAATCCGCTTTGACGGCCAGGTGGCCATTGTTACCGGTGCCGGCGGCGGACTGGGCAAGGCATATGCCCTGGATCTGGCCGCCCGGGGGGCCAAAGTGGTGGTCAACGACCTGGGCGGCGCCCGGGACGGCTCGGGCGAAGGTTCGGCCACCCCGGCACAGAAAGTGGTAGACGAAATCAAGGCCGGCGGCGGCGAGGCAGTGGCCAATTATGACAACGTGGCCACACCGGAAGGCGGTGAAAACATTGTCCAGACCGCCCTGGACAATTACGGCACGGTGGACATCCTGATTAACAATGCCGGTATTTTGCGCGACAAAAGCTTTGCCAAGATGGAGCCGGAAACCTGGCAGGCCGTAATTGACGTCCATCTTAACGGTGCCTACAACGTCACCCGGCCGGCTTTCCGGGTCATGCGGGAGAAAGGATACGGCCGCATCATCATGACCACTTCCGCGGCCGGGCTCTACGGCAATTTCGGCCAGGCGAACTACTCCGCGGCAAAGATGGGCCTGGTGGGATTCATGAACACCCTGAAGCTCGAAGGCAAAAAATACAACATCCGCGTCAATACCGTGGCGCCGCTGGCCGCCTCCCGGCTTACCGAGGACGTGCTGCCCGCTGAACTGCTCGACAAGGTCAAGCCCGAATTCGTTTCCCCGCTGGTGCTTTATCTCTGCTCCGAGCGGTGCCCGGTATCCGGCCGGATCTACAATGCCGGCATGGGATGCTTTAACCGCGCGGCCGTAGTTACCGGCCCGGGCGCAGTACTTGGCCAGGCAGACGCCCTTCCTGGGGCCGAGCAGGTCGCGGCCAATCTGGATAAAATCAAGTCCCTTAAAAACGGCAAGGAATACAATGAATTAAACGAACAGGTCATGGACGTGATGAACGCGTTTGCCGCCCAGCCCCAGGCAGGCGGCGAAGAACAGGACGCGGGCGGATACACCGATCCGGCGGCCGTATTTGCCGCCATGCCCCGGGCTTTTAACGCGGATGCGGCCAAGGGCGTGGACGTGGTGTTCCAATATCACATCTCCGGGGAGAGCGGCGGCGACTGGTACTGCATCGTCGCCGACGGCACGTGCACGGTGGAGCCGGGCACCCACGAAAAACCCACCTGCACCCTGAAAATGGAAGACCGGGACTTTCTGGCCATGATCAACGGCGAACTGCCGGCCATGCAGGCATATACCTCGGGCAAGCTCAAAATCGGCGGCGACGTGATGAAGTCCCAGCTGATTGAGAAACTGTTTCGCCTGTAACCGCCTTGCATTTAATGACTCAACCACCCTTGAATAAAAGGAGTGCAAATATGATCGGCATTACTTCATACGGCGCATATGTTCCCCGGCTGCGGCTTTCGCGGTCGGCAATCTATCAGGCCATGGGCTGGTTTGCCCCGGCCATTGTCATGGTGGCCCAGGGCGAACGCTCCATGTGCAACTGGGACGAGGACGCCATCACCATGTCCGTGGAGGCTTCCCGGAACTGCCTGGAAAACCCCGAAAAACAGGAAATCGGCGGGCTGTACCTGGCATCCACCTCCTTTCCCTTTGCCGACCGGCAGAATGCCGGCATCGTTTCGACGGCTTTAAACTTAAGGGAGAATATCCGGTCCGCGGATTTTACCGCGTCCCAGAAAGCCGGCACCGGCGCCCTGCTCTCGGCCCTGGAGGCCGCGGCCGGCGGAGGCGGCAACCTGCTGGTCACGGCCGGGGACTGCCGCCAGACCAAGCCCGGCGGTTTTTACGAGATGTGGTACGGCGACGGGGCGGCATCCTTTGCCGTGGGCAGCCAAAACGTCATCGCCGAGTTCAACGGCGCCTACAGCCTGTCCTATGATTTCGTGGATCACTACCGGGGCGCGCAAAACCGCTTTGACTACACATGGGAGGAACGCTGGGTCAGAGACGAAGGGTACGCCCAGATCATCCCGGAAGCTGTCAACGGACTGCTGCAAAAGCTGGAACTCACCATCGACCAGGTTGACAAGCTGGTCTATCCCTGCTTTTTCAAGGCGGAGCACAAGAAAATCGCAAAGAAGCTCGGGGCAGATCCGGAATCCGTAATCGACAACATGCACGAGGTTTGCGGGGATACGGGTTGCGCCCATCCCCTGCTCATGCTGGCCGCCGCACTGGATGCGGCCCAGCCGGGCGAAAAAATCGTGGTGGCCGGATTCGGCCAGGGCAGCGACGCCCTGTGCTTTACGGTTACCGAGGCCATCGGCGCATTTAAAAACGCCCCGCGGGTCAAGACAACCCTGGAAAACCGGGAAGCCGTGGAAAACTATCCCAAGTGGCTGGTGTTCAGGGACCTGATTGATCCGGAAATGGGCATCCGGGCCGAAGCCCCCACCCAGACGGCCGTAACCACGCTATGGCGGCGCAGAAAGATGATCCTGGGCCTTGTGGGCGGAAAATGCAACCAGTGCGGCACGCCGCAGTTTCCCAAGACCGATGTTTGCGTCAACCCGGAATGCACGGCCCGCCACACCCAGGTGGACTACGAGTTTGCAGACAAGCCGGCCCGGGTCAAGACCTTTACCGGCGACATGCTGGCGGTCTCCTATGACCCGCCGCATATTTACGGCATGATCCAGTTTGACCACGGCGGCCGGTTCATGGCCGATTTTACCGACTGCAACCTGTCCGGTGTGAAGGTGGGACTGCCCATGCAGATGGTCTTCCGCAAGCGCACCCAGGACAAGGAGCGCGGGTTTGTCAACTATTTCTGGAAAGCCCGGCCCATCCCCGGGGCGGCCGAGGAAATGGCGAAAATTCGCTTTGACGGCCAGGTGGCGGTTATTACCGGTGCCGGCGGCGGCCTGGGAAAATCCTACGCCCTGGAATTGGCCTCCCGCGGCGCAAAAGTGGTGGTAAACGACCTGGGCAGTGCAAGGGACGGTTCCGGCGAGGGATCAGCTACCCCGGCCCAGAAAGTGGTGGATGAAATACTGGCAGCCGGCGGAGAGGCGGTTGCCAATTATGACAACGTGGCCACAACCGAAGGCGGAGAAAGCATCATCCAGTGCGCCCTGGACAACTACGGGCGCGTGGACATCGTCATCAACAATGCCGGCATCCTGCGCGATAAGAGTTTTACAAAAATGGAACCGGAAAACTGGAACGCAGTGCTGGCCGTGCACTTAAACGGCGCCTACAACGTCACCCGCCCGGCATTCAGGGTCATGCGGGAGCAGGGATACGGCCGGGTGATCATGACCGCCTCGGCCGCGGGCCTTTACGGCAACTTCGGCCAGACCAACTATTCGGCGGCAAAGATGGCCCAGGTAGGGATGATGAACACCCTGAAGCTTGAAGGAAAGAAATACAACATCCACGTGAACACGGTGGCGCCCCTGGCCGCCTCCAGGTTGACAGAAGACATCATGCCGCCGGATATCCTGGAACGGATGAAACCGGAACTAGTCACGCCCATGGTGGTCTACCTGGCCAGCCAGCAATGCGAGGAAACCGGCCAGATATTTAATGCCGGCATGGGATATTTCAACCGCGCCGCCGTGCTCACCGGTCCGGGGGCCCGGCTCGGAGACGGGCAAAACCCGCCCTCGCCAGAAGAGGTAAGTGAAAATTTTGAAAAAATCAACCGCATGGACGATGCCAGGTCCCTCGAGGATGCCAATGCGGCGCTTTTTGCACTGGTATCGCCGGACGAGGGTAAGGAATAAACTCGAAATTCGAAGCACGAAATTCGAAGCAAATTCGAATTTCCAAATGACCGAATGATCAAAACAAAGCTGTTGATCGGCCAATGTTTCGGTATTTAAACATTAATATTTCTGTCATTGTCTCGAATTTCGATATTCGGATTTCGGATTTATCAATATAAGGAGGATACGATATGGCAACAGGCATCAGGGACAAGGTGGCAATCATCGGCATGGGGTGCACCCGGTTCGGCGAGCGATGGGACGTCGGCGCAGAGGAACTCATGCTCGAAGCCTTTGAGGAAGGGCTCAGCGACGCGGGTGTGGAGGCCAATGACATCGAGGCCGCCTGGTTCGGCACATGCATGGATGAAATCAACGTGGGCAAAACCGCCATGCCGCTTGCCACCACGCTCCGGCTGCCCATGATTCCGGTAACCCGGGTGGAAAACTACTGCGCCACCGGTACCGAGGCCTTCCGCGGGGCATGCTATGCAGTGGCTTCGGGCGCCTACGACGTGTGCCTGGCCCTTGGCGTTGAAAAGCTCAAGGACACCGGTTACGGCGGGCTGCCGGCCGGCGGCTCAAACACCGGATCTCTGGCATGGCAGTGGTGGCCCAATCTGACCGCGCCGGGCTCCTTTGCCCAACTGGCCAGCGCCTATGCCGCCAAGTACCGCATCAAGGATGAGGACCTCAAGCGGGCCATGGCCCACGTGTCTGCCAAAAGTCATGAGAACGGCGCCATGAACCCCAAGGCGCACCTGAGAAAAAAGGTCACGGATGATCAGGTCATGGCCGCGCCCATTGTCGCCCATCCCCTGGGCCTGTTTGACTGCTGCGGCGTCAGCGACGGCTCGGCGTGCGCGATTGTCACCACCCCGGAAATTGCCCGGAAAATGGGGAAAAAGGATTTTGTCTCGGTCAAGGCGCTGCAGCTTGCCTTGAGCAGCGGCGAGGAGATGGGGTTTAACGACTGGGACGGCGATCATTTCATCACCACGTCCAAGTGCAGCACCCAGGCCTACAAGGAAGCCCGGATCGAAAACCCCAGGGAGGAAATCAGCATGATGGAGCTGCACGACTGTTTTTCCATCACCGAGCTGGTAACCTACGAAGACCTGCACATCTCGGAACGCGGCAAGGCGGTCAGCGACATCATGGACGGATTCTATGACCGGGGCGGGCATATTCCCTGCCAGATCGACGGCGGCCTGAAGTGCTTCGGCCACCCGATCGGCGCTTCCGGCCTGCGGATGCTTTATGAAATGTATCTGCAGATCCACGGCCGGGCCGGCGAGCGCCAGCTCGAAAATCCCCGCCTGGGAATGACCCACAACCTGGGCGGATTTCCGTTCCAGAACATCTGCAGCATTGCCATTGTGGGGAAATACGAGGGCTAAGGCTCAAGGCTAAAGGGTAAAGATAAATTTGAACTGTTGAATCGCTCGCAGAAAAAATCGCGGCAGGCCTGGGGGCGCCGGGCGTAAATCATGCACCATCCGTCGGCATCCAGAAACGGGCAGGCCATGACAACCCGGTTTGAACCGATTTGAAGTCCTTGCCGGCGGCCGGTTTCCGGGTGCCGGCCGCAGCAGACATACACCTTTTCCTCGATGTCGCAATTTTCACACGGATTTGTCAAAGCCCGCCCTTGTCGTCTCAGCCCCGTGTTCTGCATCCCGTAAAAACGATCTTGTCTTGAGACCCAGATTGCGGTAGAGTTTGGAAAACTCTGAACCGCAAACAAGGATGCCCCATGCTGAAAAACACCCTGTCAAAACTCGAGGATAAAATCAAGACCTCCAAGAACATCCCGGAGGATAAGAAGCAGGAATACTACGACCTGCTCAGCCGCTTAAACGAGGAAATCAACACCCTGGCCGAAACCGACCTGGAAAAGGCCGAAAGTATCAAGAAGTTCACCAAGGCAACGGCGCATGAGGCCACCCGCGAGGAGCTCAATCCGAATCTGCTGGAAACCTCGCTGGAGGGCCTTTACGAATCGGTACGGGAGTTTCGAACCTCCCATCCCAGGCTCGTTGACACGGTCAACGAAATCTGCATTTTTCTGTCCAAGCTTGGCATCTGACAGCAACCGCGTAAACGCCGCATCTTCCGCAAAAACAGACAAAACCATATGGGAGCTTGCCAATGCAAAACGCTGCATCCCCATCCACCGGGACACTGAGCGCCGGGGACGGCACACAGTTGTTTTTCAGGCAGTTTCCGGGCCCATCCCCGCACCGTGCCGGTCTTGTCATCGCCCACGGCCTGTGCGAGCATTCCGGACGGTACACGGCCCTGGCTGAACGACTGGCGCAGAAAGGCCTTTTTGTTTTCGCCCATGATCACAGGGGCCATGGACAGAGCGGGGGCAAGCGCGGGTGTATCCGACAGTTCGCCGATTACACACAAGATCTGCACCTGTTCGTGGAAAAATGCCGCAATGCACTGGCGCCAAACACCCCCCTGTTGCTTTTGGGACACAGCATGGGCGGCCTGATCGTGCTCGATTACATCCGGCAGTTTTCGGATCAGGCAAGCGGGGTGATCGTTTCGTGTCCTGCCCTGGCCCCGGGATTTGCTCCGCCGCGTGCAAAAACCGCAATAGCCCGGTTCATCTCGGCCACTTGGCCCTCCCTGACATTTGACAATGAACTGGCACCCGAGTATCTGAGCCATGACAGCGCCGTGGTGGACGCCTATATCCGGGACCCCCTGGTCCACCGGCGGATCTCCGCCCGGCTTTTCACCGAGATGATGGATGCCATGGCCCGCACGCGCCGAAACGCGGATGCCGTTTCCGTTCCGCTTCTCATGCAGATCGCAGAAGAAGACCGGCTCGTGGATCCGCAGCGCTGCCGCGATTTTTTCAAGCAGGTCGCCGCTGCCGACAAAACCCTGCATGAATACCCCGGCCTGTACCATGAAATTTACAATGAAGAGCAGGAGCAGCGGGAATGGGTGATCGGCGACCTGGAAACCTGGCTCCAGGCGCATATCTGATGAGGCCCGCGACATGATCCGGATGATCCGGGACTGGTTTCACGAGCGGTTTTCCGATCCCCAGGTGGTGATCCTCTGGGCCATTCTTCTGGGCGGATTCCTGGGCATTGTCCTTTTGGGCGAAATGCTGCAGCCGGTTTTCGCGGGACTGATCATTGCCTATCTGCTCGAGGGCGTCGTGTCGCGTCTCGAAGGCCTTCATATCCCCAGATGGATCAGTGTGACCGTCACCTTTACCGCTTTCATGATCTGTCTGCTCACCCTGGTCGTGGGCCTGCTTCCGCTGCTGTCGCGCCAGATCGCCCAGCTCGTTCAGGAACTGCCCGCCCTGATCGCAAACGGTCAGGAGCAGCTCATGGAACTGCCCCAGCGCTATCCCGAACTGGTATCCGAAGATCAAATCCGGCAGGTGATCGGATTTCTGAAAACCGAGCTCACCAACCTGGGCCAGAACGTGGTGGTATTTTCCGTGGCCTCGGTGCGCAACCTGATTACCCTGCTGATCTACCTGGTGCTCGTGCCCCTTCTGGTGCTGTTTTTTCTCAAGGACAAAGACCGCATCCTTTCCTGGTTCAAGAACTTTCTGCCCACAAACCTGGATCTGACCGAGGAGGTCTGGAACGAGGTCAACGACCAGGTCGCCAATTTTGTACGCGGCAAAATCTGGGAAATTCTCATTGTCTGGCTGGCCAGCTACGTGACATTCGCGTTTCTGGGTCTGAACTTTGCCATGCTGGTTTCCCTGTTTATCGGGCTGTCCGTGCTGGTGCCCTACATCGGGGCCACGGTGATGACCATCCCGGTGGTGCTGCTGGCTTTTTTTCAATGGGGCATCAGCCCGGATTTCACCTACACGGTCATCGCCTACGGCATAATCCAGCTCATAGACGGCAACATCCTGGTCCCCCTGCTTTTATCCGGCGTGGTCAATCTGCATCCGGTAGCCATTATCGTGGCCATACTCGTGTTCGGCGGCCTGTGGGGAATCTGGGGGCTGTTTCTGGCCATACCGCTGGCCACCCTGGTTCATGCCGTGATTAAAACCTGGTTCACCATGAAACCGATCAAAAAACCGGATCAATAAACACAGGAGGCAATTATGCGAGAAATCGAGAGTCCCCGGGTCTACCTGGTGGCCAAGACCATGCTGGTGCCCGAAGGCCTGAACGCGTACCTGCAGGATATCGGCGGCCCGGACTGGCAGATCGACCCAAGCGTATCAGACGGGGAAAACCTGGTGGAGGCCGCGGGCCGCATGTGCTACCGGAGCTGGCAGCCGTATGATCCGGAAAAGCCAGAAGCCTCCAACCCGAATGTCACCAACGTGCGGCGGGGCAATGCGCGCTATATTGCCAACGTGTTAAAAAGCGGGCACGGCTCGGTGCTGGAACACGTCAACGCGACCTTTATCTGCCGCAACGTTTCCCGGGTCTTTACCCACGAGCTGGTCCGGCACAGGGCGGGCATGGCCTACAGCCAGGAAAGCCTCAGGTACGTGCGCTTAGATGACCTGCCGGTGTGGATTCCGGATTCCGCCCGGGAAAATCCACAGGCCGAGCAGAAGTTCCGGGAAGTTATTGATTTTCTGGAAAACGCCCAGAAGGAGCTTTCCGAGATTTTCGGGATCGGAGAAATCGGCGAATTCTCCCGGAAAAAAATGCTGACTTCCATGTTCCGTCGCCTGGCGCCCATCGGCATCGGCACCACCATCATGGTCACGGGCAACCTGCGGGCCTGGCGCCACATCATTGCCATGCGTACCTCCGAGCACGCAGAAGAGGAAATCCGGCTGGTCGGCGCACAGATCGCAGAGATCTGCAAAAAGGAATTTCCCAACGTGTTCCAGGACATGAAGCCGGATGCGCAAAGCGGGGCCTGGATTTCTGATCATTCAAAGGTATAAAACCGAAATTGAGCGTTTCAGATTTTTAAAAACAGGATTTTGTATAGGTAAAAGACGACTAGGATGCGCTCTCGTCTTCCATGATCGCCACTGCCCGCACCGGGGCGGCCGAGCCGCCGGTGATCTTCAGGGGAAAAACCGCCACCTTGAAGCCGTGCGGCGGCAGGGATTTCAGGTTGGTGAGCTGCTCCATGTGCAGGTATTCCTCCCGGGTACCCACTCTGTGGGCCTCCCAGAAGACTTCCGGGTTTCGCTGCCGCTTGGCTTCGGAAATCTGCCATGGCAGGGGCAGATCCCATCCCCATTGATCAATGCCCATGACCCGGACCCCACGCTCTATTAGCCATCGGGTGGCCTCTGCGCTCATGCCGGTGCCGCGTTTGAAGTAATCCGGGGTTCCCATGAGCTTGTCGCGGTCCGTGCGGATCAGAACAATGGTGCCGCGCCGGATCTTGGAACCGGTTTTGGCCACGGCCTGTTCCAAATCCGCAGCCATGATGGGCTCGAAATCCGGCTTATGGGACATGTTGATCATGACCCCGTCACCGTAGCACCATTCCAGGGGCACCTGGTCTATGGTTCGGGCCGGCTGCCCCCCGGTCTCTGGTCCGTAATGCCAGGGCGCGTCAATATGGGTGGTGGAATGCACACCCATGTGCTTGATGGTATCATCAGCCCACCCCCGGAACCCTTTGGGAAACATCCGAAAGGGAAGCCCCAGCAGGCGCACCAGCCATCCGCCTTTCCGGTGCAGCTTATGCTTGATCTTGATCCGCATGAATCCGGGGTCTCCCGGATTGTACCGAATGGACTTGGACAGATCGATAATGGTGGTCATATGTTTTCCTTTCTTTCCGGCCGGCTTGTTTCGGCCGTGATCGGATTGGTCAGCGTGCCAATGTGGTCAAGCTTCAGGGTTATGGTATCTCCGGGTTTCACCCATCTTCCGTTTTCCATGGCGCACCCGCCCGGCAGGGTGCCGCTGCCGATGAGTTCGCCTGCATGGAGCTGCTCTTCCAGGGAAGCATAGGCCACGGCCTGGCCAAGGGAGTGATACATGCCCGCAGCCGAGGTCTCCACAACGAGTTGTCCGTTTATCATCACCCGGCCCTTTAAGGTATCCAGGTGCGGCAGGATCTCGTCGGCGCTGACAACCGTCTGCGAAATGGCATTGGCAAAATGCTTTGCCTTGACCGGGCCGAATCCGCTGCGCATCTCGGGCAGCTGCACGTCCCTGGCGCTGAAATCATTAAACACCACGAATCCGCCGATGGCCTCCAGTGCTTGTTCCGGAGCGGCATTTTTGACCGGATGTGCGACCACGGCACCGATTTCCAGCTCATAGTCCAGGGCCCGGCTGTATGACGGGAACATCACCGGATGCCCTTCGGTGACAAAGTTCAAATGGTTGCCCATGTAGTAAATCGGCTTCTGATACCACAGGGGGTGCGGCCGGAATTTGGGGAAGGTCTTTTTGGAAAGCTTTTCGTAAACCCGTGCCAGGCGGTAGGCCCCGGGCATGAACTGCCTGGCAAACCCCCGGGCGGCGCCGGTGACATGCTGTTCAAACAGCATGAAATCCCGGTAAGAGAACGGGAAAAAAGGCATTACAGGCGTTTCTTCATATTCAGCCGCCCGGTCCGCCCCGGATGCCAGGTAATCATCCACCCGGCTTTCGAGTTCCCGGCGATTTTCCGGGGGAAGCCCCAGCAGTGAAACCACATCGGTGAAGGCCGGATCGCCGATCCGCTCTGCCAGGCCGCTGCCCGCAATGGCCGGCGAGATCGGTACCCACCGGTCCTGCCGGTATATGGCCACTTCGGGTTCGGATTGCCCTTTTTGAATGACTTTCCGGATTTTCATGACGGATGCCTGCCTTTTTGTTTTCGATTTATTAAGTGTATAATCATATCAGATTTGACGATGTTTGTCATTGGCTGTATAAAAAGAACAACGATTGCCGGTGGAAGCCAGATCAAGAAGCGCATTGCGGCTGCCTGGAAAAACCCGGAATTCAAATGCTTTCCGCGTGCATCCCCGAGGATGGCTGGCCGGCGGACCGGCGGGGAAAAACTTAAAGCCTTTTTTTGCAGGGCCAGCGGATATAGCAGAAGCACCAAAAACAAACCAAGGCCTGGTTGCCGGGGTCGTGATCGGATTTTTTTCGACTTCGATACCGATCCAGATTTCGACGGCAAGGAGAAAAAGAGAGAACGCATGAAAGCCGCGTGGTTTGAAAACCGGGAAATTACCCTTACAGAGGCGCCGGTCCCGGAGCCCGGGGAAGACGAAGCGCTTGTAAAGGTTTTAATGGCGGGCATCTGCGCCACGGACACGGAGATATATCAGGGATACGCCGAATTCTCCGGAATTGCCGGCCATGAGTTCGTCGGGGTGGTCCGGGAAGCACCGGCCGATACGGACCTGGTCGGAAAGCGCGTGGTGGCGGAAATCAACTGCGGCTGCGGGAAGTGCGCCTGGTGCCGCTGCGGCGATCCCCGGCACTGCGAAGCCCGCACGGTCCTGGGCATCCGGGGAAGAAACGGGGCGTTTGCCGAGTATATCGCGGTGCCCGTGCAAAACCTGCACGTAGTGCCGGAGACCGTGGACACGCTGCAGGCCGTTTTTGCAGAACCCCTTGCCGCAGCCCTGGAAATTACCCAGCAGGTGCATATCACCAACAACATGCGCATCCTGGTGCTCGGGGACGGAAAGCTGGGCCTGCTGTGCGCGCTGGGCCTAAAACACTTCAGCAGCAGCGTGACGATTGCCGGCCGGCACCCTGAAAAACTGGCCATAGCGGGAAATCAGGGAATTCATACCCTGCAGGCAGCAGAAGACGGCATCCGGCAATCCGCATTCCGCCGATCGGGACAATTCGATATGGTCGTGGAGGCCATGGGCAGCCCGACGGGCATTCGGGAAGCCCTGGAACAGGTGCGACCCGAGGGCACCGTTATCGTCAAAACCACCAGCCGCAATCCTTCCGAAATCGATCTCTCAGCAGTCGCGGTCAATGAAATTCACCTGCTCGGTTCCCGGTGCGGGGACATTGACATGGCCCTGCGGTTTCTGGCAAACAACCGGATCGATGTCCTGCCGCTTGCCGAAAAGATCTACCCGCTTTCCCGGTTTACCGAGGCGTTCGCCCATGCCGCGGCAAAGGGCAGCCTGAAGGTGCTCATCAATCCGAGGGATTCCGGTGAATCCGCGTCATTCTCAGTCGAATAACTTTTGAAAGGCATTTTCAAGCACCTTCTCCTTGACCTGATCCCGGAGCCGGGAGCGGTCAAGGGAAAACCGGGGCCCGGACAAATCGCCGGACACGCGAACCGGAACCTGCGTCCAACCCTGCTTGTCCGCCAGCAGACGGGCAACCGGGCTGTCCTGTGGCAGCCGGGAGGACAGATCCGGGGCCAGCCTGAGGTTCAAATCCAGCCCCAGAGAACCGTCCAGGCCGATGGTGCCGGAGGGCTTCATTTTCAGGTCACTGCTGTCATAATCCCCGTTTACCCGGATTTTTCCGGATTCAATGCGGAAATTTCCCTTGAATACATCAAAATCAAGGGTGTTCAGGGTCCGGATACCCAGCTTGTCTGCAAGACCGCCGGCCAGGGCCGGACTGTCGATTCTGCCGTCGGAAATCCGGAAATCTGTCCGCCCGTTCAGGTTTTTCCGGATATCTGCCATTCTGACCCCCCTGCCCCGGATCCGGGCCTGGATATCCGCGGTGCCCGAAAACATGCCCGCGGCCTTCCGGTAAAAAGCCGAGGCCACCGGCCCGGACTGAATACCGGCAAGATCGAGGTTGACGTCATAGTCCAGGCCTTTTTCGGCCAGGTCCACGCGGGCGTCGCCCTTTGCCTGGCCTTGGGCGAGTTTTGCGGACATCCGGTCAACGGTCAGCAGGTTGTCTGCAAGCGTGTAGTGAATCAGCAGGTCCGTTATCGGCAGGTCCCTGTAGCGGGCCCGGTCCGCCTCGATCCGGCCGTCCACCCGCAGGGGCAGGTCAAACGGCCCGACCTTATTCGCGGCAGGCGTTTTTTTCCGGCCGCCGGCCTTATCCGCCCCCTTGTCCTGTGCGGCCCTCTTGCCCTGCCCTGCTGCGGCAATCAGTGCATCCAGGTCCAGATGCCCGGCATGAGCGCGATGGGTAATATGCACGGGTGCGGAAAAAAATTCCGTCACCTCCATATCCACGGATACGGTATCCTCGCCGAGTTTTACCTGCAGGCCGTTTGCGAAAATCTTTTCAGCAGAGAGATTCACGGTTCCGCTGGCAATGGGCCGAAGCTCACCGACAACAGCCTGCACCCGATCCAGCCGGACTTTGCCGGTTTTGAGCAGGGCTTTGGGCTGATCCGCAGGTCCGGCAATCCGCACGTCCGCCGCCACGGTGCCGGCCGGATCCATGCGCGCAACCCCGGAGACCAGGTTTTCCGGAACAGCGGAGACAATCTCCTGCAATCCGGTTTCCGGCAGTGTCAGCGCGATATCGAGACGCGGCACGGAGGCGTATTGCATTACCCCGCCTGAGGCGGAAACCGCGATGCCGTTGATGTCCATGTCCGCCCGGCGGATTTGGACCTCTTCTTCTGCAAGTTTTACAGACAGGTCATAATCCAGGCGGCACTGCGCATTGCGCACCGGTGCGTCCGGCAACGCCTCGAGCTCCATGTCAATCCGACTGGCCCGGATGCCGCCTGCAATATCCATTTTCCGCGCATCCCCGGTAATTGATGCATCCATGTCAAAATCTGCCGAGGAAAGCCGGCCGGGGAACCGATCTTTGAAATACGGGGCAAAGTCCACGGCATTAAATTCCTTCAGCTCGGTGTTGGCCTGGATTTTCCCGCCTGCGGGATCGAATGTGCCGGATGCGGAAAAATCCCCCTCGTTTAGCCGGGCGCTCAAATTAAACGGAAATGCCTTTTCCAGGGAGATGTCTTTTGCGGAACCCGCCAGCCCGGTTGCCTGATATTCAAACGGCTCCGCGCCGAGTGCCCGGTCTGTAAAACGCAGTCGCCCGTCACTGATTTGCACCGTGCTGACCAGCAAATTTACTGCCGGCCCATTGCCGGCCTGCGCCAGGGCCGGCTTGCCTGCCGCGGTCATGCTTTCTCCCTTGTTCTTCAGCAGGTCGCTGAAATTAAAGCTTCCGTCTGCATTACGGATCACGTGGATGGTCGGATTTTTCAGCCGCACCGCGTCAATGACCACCTGTTTTTTCAGCAGCGGCAACAATTGATACCGAAGCACCAGGGAGTCTGCGGAAACAAAGCGCTGGTCTCCTTCGCGCATCCGCACCTGCAGATTTTCAATGGAAACCCCGGAAAACAAACGGATCCGGATATCGCCGATTTCGATCTTGCGATCCAGGGATTTTTCCGCCAGCGGCAACACGGTCCTGCGGATCCGCTCCGGGGTAACAAACAGCTTGGCCACAACCAGCAGAATCACCGCCAGCACCACCAGTCCGGCCACAATAACCCCGGAGATTTTCAGGAACCTGATCATGTCTGCACCCTGTCCTCAATGCGTATGATGATAACTCTTAACGCCACGAAAGCTCAAAAAAGCCGCCGCACAGTTCTTACCCGATATTTTTTATTATCCGACGGATGCCCGGGCTTGTCAAAGAATAATCGATCGCACCGGGGCTGGAAAACCCGTTACAAACAAAACCCGGAGTGTTTCGAAAAACACCGGGAATTCCCCGGGGAAGCGAACCGGGAGGGTGATCGGCGGAACGGCGGGGTGGTTTGCGCAGATGCATCGGGCGCGCCAGCGGACGGCAGAGGCGCAAACTTGCCCGCCGGCCCGACCCTGCGAAAAACCTTGAAGCCCGATTCTTTTTTTGCAGGGCCCAACGGATTTGAACAGCACTGGTAACGAACCAATGATTCGTCGTTGTGGTCGGAATCGGAATCGGTATTTTTCCTTCGATTTCGATTTCGATCCCGATACCGATCGGGGCAAGGACAAGGGACGCGCCCAAGTTTCTGTTTGCCAATATGGTTTACGGGCTTTAAAATCTCTACAGATTTTAAAACCAATGCCTTGCCAGGAGGAATCAAATGAACCGAAACGAAATGATCTCGCGGATCAGGCATACCCGGGATCCCTGGGACTTCATCATTGTCGGCGGGGGCGCCACAGGGCTGGGATGCGCCATTGAAGCCGCCTCCAGGGGATACCAGGTCCTGCTGCTGGAACAGGACGATTTTGCCAAGGGCACTTCCAGCCGGAGCACCAAGCTCATTCACGGCGGGGTCAGATACCTCCAGCAAGGAAACGTCTCCCTGGTGCTCGAGGCCCTAAAGGAACGCGGGCGGCTGCGGAGAAACGCGCCCCACCTGGTACACAACCTGCCGTTTGTGGTCCCCAGCTACGACTGGTGGGAAGGCCCGTTTTACGGCATCGGCCTGAAACTCTACGACATGCTGGCCGGAAAACACGGGTTCGGCCATTCCAAGTTTCTTTCCAGGGAAAAAACCCGGCAGTACCTGCCCACCGTGGAAACCGAAGGCCTTCGCGGCGGGATCATCTATTACGACGGCCAATTCGACGATTCCCGCCTGGCGGTGAACATGGCACAAACCGTGGTGGAACAGTCCGGCACGGTGATCAACTACATGAAGGTCGTCGGCATGATCAAGGAAAACGAAATGACCGCCGGGGTGCAGGCAAAGGACATGGAAACCGGCGAGGAATACGAAATCCGGTCCAGGGGCGTAATCAACGCCACCGGCGTGTTCACCGACCAGGTCCTGCACATGGACGATCCAAAGGCCAACCAGATGATCCTGCCCAGCCAGGGCGTGCATATCGTGCTCGACGAATCCTTTCTTCCCGGGGACACCGCCATCATGGTTCCGCATACTGCAGACGGCAGGGTACTGTTTGCCACGCCCTGGCATGACAAGGTGATTGTCGGCACCACTGATACCATGGTGGAAGACGCCCTGCTCGAACCCCGGGCCCTGGATTACGAAATCGAGTTCCTGCTTTCCCATGCGGCCAAATACCTGGAAAAGGATCCGGTCGCCTCGGACGTGCGCAGTATTTTCGCCGGCCTGCGCCCGCTGGTCAGCCAGGACGAAAGCGGCGACACCTCATCGATTTCCCGGGATCACACCATTTACATCTCCCGGTCCGGACTGGTCACCATCACCGGCGGCAAATGGACCACGTACCGGAAAATGGCAGAAGACACCATTGACCAGGCCGCCACCGTGGCCTACCTGGATGACCGCCCCTGCGTGACCTATGACCTGCATATCCACGGATATCACAACCATGCCGACAAATTCGGGGACCTGGCCGTATACGGCGCAGATGCCGCCGGCATACGGGACCTGCTTAACGACAAACCCGAATTAGATGAACCGATTCATCCCCGGCTGCGCAATATTGCCGCGGAAGCGGTATGGGCGGTGCGGCATGAAATGGCGCGCACCCCGGAGGATTTTCTTGCCAGGCGCACCCGGGCACTGCTTCTCGATGCCCGCGCCAGCATGGAGGCCGCGCCCAAAGTGGCCGAACTGATGGCCGCAGAACTCGGACACGATGAAGACTGGATTCAAAAGCAGGTGGATGACTATCATACCCTGGCCCGGGGCTACCTGCTGGACTAATCTGCGCCTCCGCCTCCATATGCCGGATATATTGCCCGGCAGCACGGCACCGTAGGGGTGAACCTGCGTGTTCGCCCTCTCCCCGGGCGAACACGCAGGTTCGCCCCTACCGATATACGATTGTCAATGCCTGCATTCTTCTGCAAAAATTAATTTTCCCCCCTGCCGAAACGGCTCAGGCGCCCCACTAGGAAGCCGTCTATCAGCAGTGAGACAAGATGATGCAGCACGCACACCATCAGGGCATGTCCGTACTGGGGAAAAAGGGTGACCTGCAGGATAATCGACAGCGGCAGGGTCTTCTGGCTGCCCATGAAGACCACGGCTTCCATGCGCCCGCGAGGAATGGAAAACAGGTAGACTGCAAAAAACGCAAATCCCAGCAGTGCCAGGTGAAACAGCACCGTTAACCCCGCAATCGAAACCATCGCAAACCAGTCCCCTGCCAGCACGTCCCGGGCCTGGGCCACCCCCATCCAGACAATGACCAGGATCAGACACTGATTGATCACCTGCAGCTTCGGCCCGGCGGATTCGACATGGGCACCGCCCCGGTACTTGATCAAAAGGCCGATACACAGGGGAACGAGCACGTACAGGGCAATTTTGATCATCACCGACAGGCGGTTAAACACGATCTCTGTGGAAACGCCGGTTAAATTGAGCAGAAGGGGGAGAGTCAGCGGGATGGTGAACATACACAGGATGTTGGCCAGGATCGTGATGAAAAGGGCATGGGCGGGATTGCCGCCCGCAGCCCCGCTCATCACCACCCCAGAACTCATGGTGGTGGGCATAACCGCCACCAGGAACAAACCGACGGCCAAGCCGGTTTGCAGCGGGACCAGACCGGCGAGCGCGGCGATTGCGGGGGCAGCCAGAAATATCAGTGCCAGGGAAAGCAGCGTACCGGATATATCTGACAGGCCGGAGCGAATCAGGCGCGGGTTCAAGAGCATCCCGGAAAACAGAAAAACCAGGAATATCACCGCATCCGGGCCTTGCCGGGACTTGAGCCATTGCCCCATCTCGGCCAGTCCGTCTGTGGGATCCAGAATGGTCAGGGCAAAAACTGCAAACAGGCCGATTAAAAACCAGTATCTGCGAACAATTTGAATCATGTTTTCACTGCTTTTGGCCGGGTCCAGCCGGATTTTTCTATTGCACGCAAGCCGGATTTCAGGTTAGATAATCCAATTCAGGATAAATAAGTTTTGAAATGTAGCAAATTCCGATACCCGATGCCAGAGAATAAACCCGGACATCCGGATTGACCGGCCACATCCCGGTCATCGACCCGCCGCTGCTTTACCGGCAATCAAGGCGTTTTCCATGCAATTGAAGAAACTCGAAATCTACGGATTCAAGTCCTTTGCCGACAAATGCACAATCCACTTCCCGCCCGGCGTCTCTGCGGTCGTGGGGCCCAACGGCTGCGGAAAAAGCAACGTGATTGACGCCATCAAATGGGTCATGGGAGAACAGAGCGTCCGGCAGTTGCGCGGCAAAGCCATGGGCGATGTAATTTTTTCCGGAACCGACAAAAAGGCGCCGGTGAACATGGCCGAGGTCTCTCTGACCCTGGCAGACATTTCCGAGCACGCGCCCTCCCCGGTCAGCGCCTATTCCGAAATCATGATCACACGCAGACTTTACAGGTCCGGGGAAAGCGCCTACCTGATAAACAAGCAGCCGTGCCGGCTCAAGGACATTCACGACATCTTCCTGCGCTACGGCATGGGCACACGCTCATGCGCCATTATCCAGCAGGGCAACATCGGCGCGATCACCGATGCCACCGCAGAGGAGCGCCGGAGCTTTATCGAGGAAGCCGCCGGGGTGGTCAGATACAAAACCCGCCGGCAGGAAGCCATATCCAAGGTCAATGCCACGCGCGAAAACCTCACGCGCATCAACGACGTGCTCGAGGAAATCGAGAGCCAGCTCGAAACCCTTTCCGAGCAGGCTGAAAAAGCCCGGCGCTACAAGGACCGCAGGCAGCGGCTGAAACAGGCGGAGATCCGCATTGCCGTTTACTATTACGAGGACTATGCCCGGCGGATTGAAGAAAACGAAAAACTCCTGGAACGGCTCAGGGAAAAAGACACCTTCAGCGCCGAGGCTCTGGAGGAACTCAACGCCGCGTTAAGCGACATCGATTCGCGCCGGCGGGCAAAGGAAGCGGAAATCTCAAAGCTGCAGGCGCAGAAATCCGAAAAGCAGCGCAACACGGACAAGGCCGAAAACGAGCTCAAGCACCTGGCTGATGAACAAAGCCGCTTGGAGGAAGAAATCACCGGTCTCAAGCAGTCACTGGAAGAAGTTGAGGCCAAAAACAAAAAAATCGCCTCCGAGATTGAAGAGGGCACGGAAAAAACCCGGGAACTGCAGTCCGGGATCGATGATATCGAATCGCAGCTCGCGGAACAGAAGTCGGCTTCAGAGGAAGATCAGCAGCAGCTCGCAGAACTCAAGGAAGCCCTTGAGCAACAGAAAAAACGCCAGATGGAACTGTCCGCCCAGCGGGCCAAATACCAGAACATCTACCAGAATGCCGCAGCCAACAAGGATCACGTCAAACGACGGCTCAAACAGGTGGAATCCGACAAGGCGGAAACCGAGAACAATATCGCCGAACTCACGGAAACCCGCCACTCGCAGCAGGACAAACAGGAAAAACTCCGGCAGACCAATGACTGGCTGGCAGAGGAAATCCAGCGCTGCCGGGAGGCCGTAAAATCCGAAAGACAGGAATTAAACGCACAAATCAAGCATGTAAACGAGCTTTCCAATGAACGCGCCAAGTATAAATCCAAGTTAAGCGTGTTAAACCGGATGCAGTCCAATTTTGAATGGTACAAGGACGGCGTCCGGGCCGTGATGAAGGCGCGCAAGGAGCCGGAACTGGCAGGTGCGGCGGGCGGTCCCGGCTGCATGGAGATCATTGCCGATCTCATCGAGCCGGAGCCCGGATACGAGCAGGCCGCCGAAGCCGCCCTTGGCGAAACCCTGCAGTATATCGTTGTCAGCGACTGTACGGCCGGCATGGGTGCGGTCGATTACCTGAAAAAGAACAGTGCCGGCAGAAGCGGATTTGTTCCGATCAACATGTCAGCCCGCCCCCGTGCGGATTCGGGGGGAAACGGCCGGATCTCACCCATCCGAAACCACATCCGGGTCCGGGAAGGATTCGAGGTAGTTATTGACGCGCTCATCGGAGACGTGGGCGTGGCAGAAGACCTGCAAACCGCAAGGTCCGCGCTGGATTCGGAAAATACCTTTTCGCGCGTGGTCACGCAAAACGGTGACATGACAGATTGCTCGGGCATCACCACCGGCGGCAGCGCAGACCGGCTGGCGGGAATCCTGGAAAAAAAACAGGAGATCCGCCAAGTCCAACACAGCCTGAATGAGGTTGATGAAAACCTCAGAACCGCCCGGCAGCAACAGGAGGCACTCGAATCCGCGGTCCGGGATTATGAAAATGAACTTGCCGCGCACACGGAGAAAAAACACAAAAACGATGCCGAGCTTCTCGAGGCGGAAAAAACCCTGTACAAGACCGATGAAAAGCTCAAGCAGGCCCGGCGGCACCTGGAAGTCGTAACCCTGGAGCAGGAAAGGCTGCAGGGGGAAAAAGAGGATATCAGCGACGAAATCGCCGAACATGACAATGCGCTGTCCGGTATATCGGAAGAAATCGAATCCCTGGAAGCCGATATTGAGGCGCGCAATCAGCAGATCGAGACATTAAACGAAAAGATCAAGGCATTTGAAAACCGGCAGATGGATCTGAAGCTCCAGTTTACAAAGCGCTCCGCAGAACTCGACAATGCCCGGCAAACCGTGGACCGGCTCAAGGAATATAGGGATGAAGGCGCAGGCAAGGTTGAACAGATCCAAAAGGACATGGACCGGAAACAAAAACAGGCCGATCAGGCCCGGCACCGGATGGATGAGATGAAAAAAGGGCTTGAGGCGGAAAAAGGGGAGCTGCAGTCCCTGCGCGAAAAACTCAAGTCCGAGCAATCCGATCACCAGGCCCTGGCCAGTCGGCAGCAGGAAACGGATAAAAGCATTTCCAGCACCCAGAGCGAACTTGAACAGACCCGGGAAAAAATCCACCAGATCGAGCTCGATCTCTCCGGACTGCGCATCAACCAGGAGAACCTGGTCAACCGTTTTCTGGAAAAATACGCGGATTCATTCGACCAGGTCCGGGCCGCCTGCCGCGACCAGGTCTTCGCAGCGGATTTTTCCATTGAAAAGGAGGAAAGCGAGCGCGCCGCCCTGAAACAGAAAATCGATCACATGGGCGAGGTCAATCTCGGGGCCATCGAGGCCCATGAAACCCAGAAGAACCGGTACGATTTTCTTGCCGGCCACCGCGATGACCTGGAAGAGGCTCTGGGGGACCTGGAAAACGTGATCCACCGCATCAACCGGATTACCCGCAAGCTGTTTGTTGAAACATTTGATGCCATCAACGAAAAATTTGCCGAGCTGTTCCCGAAACTGTTCAACGGGGGGGCGGCCTGGCTGGAACTCACCCAGCCGGACAAGCCGCTGGAAACCGGGGTGGAACTCATGATCCATCCGCCCGGCAAGAAGGTCAGCCGGCTCAGCCTGCTTTCCGGCGGGGAAAAGGCCCTGTCTGCCATTGCGTTTATATTTGCCATTTTTCTTTTAAACCCGGCCGCCTTCTGCCTGCTCGATGAAATTGACGCTCCGCTCGATGACATCAACGTGGAACGCTTCAACGAGCTGCTGAAAATTATCGGGGAAAACACCCAGATCATCATGATCACCCACAACAAGAAAACCATGGAGTTCTCGGACATGCTCTTCGGGATCACCATGGCCGGAAGCGGCGTCTCCCGGCTCATATCGGTCAATATTGAAGAAGCCATGAAAATCAATGCCCAGAATGCGGATGCGGATCCCGGTAAAGGAACAGACCATGCTTCAGCGCTTATTTGAGTTGTATCTCGAGCTCCGCCAGACCCTGCCCGCCTCTGACTGGATCGATGAATTTGCAGGGGCATTGCTCGTCATCCTCCTTCTGATCCTGCTGACACGGCGGATCCGGCACAGAAGGGCCCGCCTAGCTGATACGGGCCATCCGGAAGATATTGAGGCAAGAGATGAAACAGTGCTTGAGACAGCGGCCGCAAAGGCAGACTCAGCCGAAGCCGGGCTTGAGCCTGAAATCGCGACGACCGGGGCAGAGCCTGTCCCCGAGCCCGAAACCGGAGTAGCGGCCGAAGTCGAGGAAGAAAAAGAAGAAGATGGGGGATCCGCGCCCGAAAAAGCAATAGTCCCGCCGGCGCCTGCCGCCGAACCGGTCTCCCTGATGGACCGGCTGAAAAGCGGGCTGGAAAAAACGCGGAAATCCCTGACCCATCAACTGGAACGGGTTTTTACCGAAAAGGGCGGCATTGACAAGGAAACAATCGAGGACATCGAGGAGGCGCTCATCACTGCGGACGTGGGCATTGAGACCACCACCGCGCTGATCGGAAAAATCGAGGAAAATGCTTCCCGCATTTCCAGCATCGACGAGCTGCGGGCGTTTTTAAAGGAAGAAATCCTGAAAGTTTTTGAAACCGGCGCGCCCGAGCAGCGAATGGACAATCCCCACGTGGTGATGGTGGTCGGCGTCAACGGCGTAGGCAAAACCACCACCATCGGCAAGCTGGCTTTCAAGTACCGGGCCGAAGGCTGCAGCGTACTTTTGGGCGCAGCCGACACATTCCGGGCCGCAGCGGTTGAGCAGTTGTCCATCTGGGGGGAACGGGCCGGGGCGCAGATCGTTAAGCACCGGGAGAACGCAGATCCGGCTGCAGTGGCCTATGACGCGGTGGAAGCTGCCGAGCCCCGCGGCATTGACCGGGTTATCATTGACACGGCCGGCCGGCTGCACACCAAGGTCAACCTCATGGAACAACTCAAAAAAATCAAGCGCAGCATTGATAAAAAAATGCCCGGCGCCCCGCACGAGATCCTGCTCGTACTCGATGCCACCACCGGCCAGAACGCCCTGTCTCAGGCGAAATTATTTCACGAGGGCATCGGGGTGACCGGCCTGATTTTGACCAAACTCGACGGCACCGCCAAGGGCGGCATTGTCGTGGGCATCTGCAATACCATGAAGCTCCCGCTCCAATACATAGGGGTTGGGGAGGCCATCGAAGATCTTCAGCCATTTGACCCGAAACGCTTTGTTGACGCGCTTTTCTGATCCCTGCCCCGGGCAGTTTTCCGTTCGGATCACCCTTGTTGCCCACACCATGAACGTATGCATTTTATAGTGAGTTCACACGATGATGATACATGATCTTGAGCTTCAAAGCACTTTCAAACGCACTCCAGATCACGGTTAACGGACACAATTTTTAAAAAAATTTGGGAAAATCGCATTTTATGTATTGACAAGCCGGAAAACCTACTTTAAGTTATCATAAAATCAGGGCTTTTTAATGAACCTTAAAACCAAAGGGAGGGAAAAGTCATGACAAAAGCCGAATTGGTCGAAAAAATGGCAAAGGAAGCCGGTATTTCCAAGGTTGCGGCCACCGCAGCGCTCAATTCCTTTATGGACGGCGTGGTCAAGTCCTTGAAGAAAAAGGACGGCAAAGTCACGCTGGTGGGTTTTGGCACTTTCCAGAAGGTTCGCCGTAAAGCGCGGACCGGCAGAAATCCGCAGACCGGTGCTCCGATCAAGATCAAGGCACGCAACGTCGTCAAGTTCAAGCCCGGCAAGCAATTACGCGAATCCATCTAAGCGCTTCGCGTTTTTGAACGATTGCCAGTTGTAAAAGGGGCGGTTCATTTGCCAACCGCCCCTTTTTTTGATTCAAATCCGGTTGCGTTCAACGTCCGGGCGCTTAAAACCGGACATTGAAATCCGGATACTTACCGGTATAGGTTTCCTCCTGCACTTTCACATCCGTTACCGAGGCTGCAGGCGGTCCCTTCCGGCACCAATCGAGAACCGCATCCACATTTTCGGCATCGCCCTCGAAGTACGCCTCAACCGTACCGTCGGCCTGGTTTCTTACCCAGCCGCCGACACCGCAGCGCTCGGCCGCGCGGGTGGTTTCCATCCGAAAATTCACCCCCTGGACCCGTCCGCTGATATTTGCACGCACAGCCCTTTTTTCCGCCATATGCAATCACTCCTTTCTGAATGCGTTATTATCCGGAAAAAAAAATCCAAACCACCCACAAAGAGCACGAAGCGCACGGAGAATAAATTTTATACAATCATTTACTTCGTGATCTTCGTGCAATTCGTGGTTTTCCGTTTCAATTATAATGCATGCAGGGGGAGATATCAAGCGACTCAAAAGGAAACGCCCGCCTCGGCGAGCACCCGGCGCAATTCGTCCTCGTCAAGCACCCGCACCCCGACCCTGCGGGCTTTGTCCAGCTTGGATCCGGGCGACTGGCCGGCAACCACGTAATCGGTCTTGCTGCTGACCGATCCGCTCACCTTGCCGCCGGCAGACTCGATTTTTTCCCGGGCCCGGTTCCGGGTCACCCCCGCCAGCGTGCCGGTGAGCACAAACGTCTTTCCGGCCAGGGGCTGGCTGCGGAATTCGGTTTTTTCCGATACGATCTGCACGCCCAGATCCTGCAGCGCCCTTATGGATTCCAGGTTCTCCCTACGGGAAAAAAACTCCGCAATGCTCTCGGCCACCACCGGTCCCAGGCCTTCAATCCGTTCGAGTTCCTCCCTGCCGGCTTGGGCCAGCTCATCCACATCGGCATACCGGGCACCCAGCAGCTTGGCCACGTATTCCCCAACGTGGCGTATACCCAGCGCATAAAGGAACCTGGAAAAACCGATGCAGCGACTATCGGCGATAGCATTGACAAGATTCTGCGCGGACTTCTGTCCCATGCGTTCCAGGCCCTGAAGGGTGGCCACGTCAAGCCGGAAAATATCTGCAAGGGAGGAGACAAGCTTCTTGTCCACCAACTGGTCAATGAGCTTTGTGCCCAGACCGTCGATATCAAATCCGCCCTTTGAGGCAAAATGGCGGATATTTCCCTTGAGCTGGGCCGGGCAGTTCTTGTTGATACACCGGGTGATGGCCTCGTCCTCTATCCGGACCGCATCCGCTCCGCATACCGGGCAAGCAGAGGGCATTTCAAATGGCTTTTCCGAGCCGTCGCGCAGGGAATCCATTACCTTGACGATTTCCGGGATCACGTCCCCGGCCCGCTGCACCAGGACCTCATCCCCGATGCGCACGTCCTTTTTGACCACTTCGTCCTCGTTGTGAAGCGAGGCCCGGCTCACGGTCACCCCGCCGATATTGACCGGCTCGAGCAGTGCCACAGGGGTCAGCGCACCGGTGCGCCCCACCTGAACCACGATGTCTTTGACCCGGGTTCTTTCCTGCAGGGCCGCAAACTTGATGGCCACCGCCCAGCGCGGACTTCGCGACGTGGTGCCGAGCCGCTCATGGTATGCATACCAATCGACCTTCATGACGATCCCGTCGATCTCATAAGGCAGTTCCATGCGCTCGGCGTCCAGATCCCGATAGTAGGCAACCGCGTCATCGGCCGAAATCCGGTAGCGCACCCGGGGGTTGATCGGAAAACCCAGTTTTGCAAGGAATTCCAGGGTCTCGGCGTGATATGAAAATTGCAGCCCTTCCACCAGGCCGATGCCGTATACGAATATTCGCAGCGGCCGCTTTGCGGTGATTTTCGAGTCCAACTGACGAAGGGAACCGGCCGAGGCGTTTCTCGGGTTGGCAAACAGCGGAAGATCGTTTTCCATACGCCATTGATTTAGCTGCTTGAAGTCCGCGGTTTCCATGAAAACCTCGCCCCGGACCTCCAGCAGTGAGGGCACGGAGATGTCGCTGTCCCGGCGCAGGCGCAGTGGAACAGACGGGATGGTCCGGATATTGGGCGTAATCAGCTCACCGGTATACCCGTCACCCCGTGTGGATGCCGTTTCCAGCCGGCCCTCCCGGTAGACCAGTTCCACGGCGACCCCGTCCATTTTGGGCTCAACCGTATACAGGACATCCGCCTCGGTTTTCAGCCCCCGCCTGACCCGCTGGTCAAATGCCATGATATCGGATTCGTCAAAGCCCTTGTCCAGGCTCAGCATGGGAACGGAATGGGAAATGGTTTCAAATTTCGCAAGCGGGGCCGACCCCACGCGGGTGGTGGGCGAATCGGATGCGGCCAATTCCGGAAACCGGTTTTCCAGCTCAATGAGCTCCTGCATCATCCGGTCGTATTCCGCATCCGATACCTCCGGATCATCGAGCACGAAATACCGGTAATTGTGATAGTCGAGCTGCTGCCTGAGATATTCGGCCCGCTTTCGGGGGCTGTCATCCGGGGTGGCGTTCATGGCCTGTTTATTCCATGGGGTTTACGTGTTCTGCCAGCTCGTCTTTGACCTCGTCGATGATTTCGTGGAGCCAGAGCAGATCTTCCATGGACAGGCGGCCCGCCTTGGCTGGCGCACGGTCGGTGCCGTCTTTTTTCTTTAAAATCCGGGGGCCGATCTGCACCTTGGGCTCGCCCTCTGCGTATTGATTAATGGAAACGATCAAACCGGTTTCCTCGTTTTTCCATTGCTTGATAAGTTTGTCCTTTTCCGGATCATAGCCTGCCATAAGGGCCTCCTGTAACTGCCGACAAAAAAATTGCAACCTTCATTCAGGTAGCATCCCGAGATTGATATAATTCAATCATAAATTCGAAATCCGGAACATCGACAGAAACGAAGAACCTTCACCCGCTTTGTTTCGGTCATTGGGCTGTTTGAATTTCGAATTTGCTTATCCCCGCGGGATGCTTCGCGCGATTTTCGAGTTTCGAATTTCGGATTTCCCTGAATACATCTTATTGTTCAGGGCCGATTTACGTGGAAATCCTGGAAAAATCCGCCAACCGGTCAAACAGATCCGAGATCTGTTTTAACAGGGCCAGCCGGTTTTTCCGGAGCGCCGGATCCTCGGCCATGACCAGCACGGTATCAAAAAATGCGTCCACCTGCGGTTTCAATCCGCCGATCTCTGTAAAGGCCGCATCAATTTCCTTCTGTTTCAAATGGCGCAATACGCCTTCCCGGGCCCGCAGGGCCGCTTCATGCAGCGCGGTTTCGGCCGGATCCCCAAACAAGTCCGGATTCACCTTTGAATCGGCCGTGTCTGCCGGGTCCGCCTTGCGGATGATATTGACCACGCGTTTGAACCCCACTGCCAGAGAGTCAAAATCCAGGGCGGATTTCATGCGTTGCAGGGCGCCGGCCCGCCGCCAGACATCGCAAATATTGTCTGCCGAAACGGATATGGCCGCGGCGGCCAGGTCCCGGGGGATCCCCGAATCCTCGATCAAGTAGGCCATCCGGCTCTGCATAAACGCGAAAACCGCCTCAGCCTTGTCATCCAGGTCCCGGCCGGACAGGCCGAACATTTCCATGCCGGCGTGGATGATCCCGGCCAGCGAAAACTCCAGCTCCCGGTCAAGAGCGGTCTGAATAATTCCTATTGCCTGCCGGCGCAGGGCATAGGGATCCGACGCCCCGGTGGGTACCAGGCCCACGTAATAACAACCGCAAATGGTATCGATCTTGTCCGCGATCGAAAGGATTGCACCCGTGATTGTGGCCGGCAGCGGTCCGCCGGAATAAGCCGGCCGGTAGTGTTGTTCAATGGCATTGGCCACCGCCTCGGGCTCATTTGCCGTCTGGGCGTAAATCCGACCCATGGTGCCCTGGAGCTTGGGAAATTCAATTACCACATGACTGACCAGATCCGTTTTGCACAGCATTGCCGCCCGATCCACCCGGGCCGGGACATCCTTGCCGATACCCAGATCGCGGCACAGGATGGCCCCCTGCTTCCGGATGCGCAGGGCCTTGTCATAAACCGAACCTAGCTCTGCCTGGAACACCACGGACTTCAGGGATTCAATGCGCTGATCCGGGGAAACGTTCAGGTCTGTATGGTAAAAAAACCGGGCATCTTCCAGACGCGCCTTGAGTACCCGCTCATGGCCTGCGGCCACCACGCGCATATCCCGGGCCCGGGTATTGTTCACGGCGATAAAATACGGCATGATCTCATTCTGGCCGTCCACGACCGCAAAATAGCGCTGATGTTCCCGCATAGCGGTAACAAGGACCTCCCTGGGCAGTTCCAGGAATTTTTCCCCAAAACGGCCCAGCACCACCTCCGGGTATTCCACCAGGTTGGTGTTGGTCTCCACCAGCCCGGCATCTTCCAGGATATGTCCGCCCGCCTGCCCGACCGCCCGCTTCATGCGATCCTGCATCACGGCCCGGCGCTGCTCCATGTCAGCCAGCACGTAAGCTTCTGCCAGGGCATCCAGGTAGCCCTCCGAATCGGTCAGACGGATTTTGCCCGGCCGCATGAACCTGTGACCGAAAGTGTGGCGGCCGCTTCTGGTATCCCCGAAGACAAAAGAAAGCGCCCGGTCCCCGAGCAGGGCGACAATGGAATGAACCGGACGGGCAAAGGCGGTGCGCAGATCGCCCCATCTCATGATTTTGGGAAACGGAATGGCCCCTATGAGCTCAGGGATCACCTCCCGCAGCACGCCCGCGGCAGCCCGTCCCCGGTCGGTTTTCCGGATGCAGACATACCGGCCTTTTTCGGTTTCCTTTAATTTCAGCCGGTTTACGGAAACCCCGGCCTTTTCGGCAAATTTTCGGGCCGCCTTGGTGGGCCGGCCGTTATCGTCAAATGCCATCCGCTCCGGCGGCCCCATCAATTGGTGGGTGACCGGGCTCTGGCGCTCTGCCACATCCTCCACAACCACCGCCAGGCGCCTGGGCGTGCCGTAAACCTGGGCCGGCCCGCATTCGATCCGCAAGTCCGCCAGCCGCTGTGTCAGCCGGGACCGGAAGGCCTCAAGCGCGGGCACGATATAGCCGGACGGAATTTCCTCTGTTCCGATTTCAATGAGCAGTCGGTTCATTTTGATCCCTGTTTGTTTCCGTGCCGGTTTTCAGCATCGGGTATCCAAGATTTTCGCGCTGCCGGATATACACTTCGGCGCATTTGCGGGCCAGGTTTCGGATCCGGGCAATGTAACTGGTCCGCTCGGTCACACTGATCGCGCCCCGGGCCTCGAGCAGGTTAAACACATGGGAGCATTTCAGGCAATACTCGTAGGCCGGAAGCACCATTTCCTGCCCGGCCGTGCGCCTGGATTCGGCCTCGAACTTGCCGAAGCAGTCAAAGAGCATGTCAATGTCCGCGGATTCAAAATTGTACGTGGACTGCTCGACTTCCAGCTGGTGATGCAGATCCCCGTAAGTAAGTTCGCGGTTCCACTGCAGGTGAAAGACATTTTCCACTCCCTGGAGGAACATGCAGATGCGTTCCACCCCGTAGGTCAGTTCCACGGACACGGGGTGCACCTCGATGCTGCCGGCCATCTGGAAATAGGTAAACTGGGTGATTTCCATGCCGTCGAGCCACACCTCCCAGCCGAGACCCGAAGCGCCAAGCGTCGGCGATTCCCAGTCATCTTCCACAAAACGGATGTCATGATCCAGTGGATCCACGCCCAGGGCTTTCAAGCTCTGGATAAACTGGTCCTGGATATTCTTGGGAGACGGCTTGAGAATGACCTGGAACTGGTAGTAGTGCTGCAGCCGGTAGGGGTTGTCTCCGTACCGGCCGTCAGTGGGCCGGCGCGAAGGCTGGGCATAGGCCACCCGCCATGGCTCCGGGCCCAGAGTGCGAAGCAGGGTGGAGGGATGAAATGTGCCCGCGCCCACCTCCATGTCATAGGGCTGAACCAGCACGCATCCCTTGCGCGCCCAGAAGCGCTGCAGTGCCAAAATCACGTCCTGAACATACATTTGCTTTTATCCCGATTGCGTGTACAATTAATATTGATGGCTTCGTAAAAAGCTGTTTATTCCGCCAGGGCGGTATTTTTGCAGACAGGAAACCCGTGAGCACCTTGGCTGATCGGCGGCGCGAAAAAGGCGTTTCCTCTCTCCAGGAGCCTCCTGGAGCCTCAATTTCCGCTCGGAAACCCGCTTTTCCGCACCGACGTCAGGGCAACAAATTGCAATTTCGACAGAGCGCAAAAAAAGGATTTCCTTGAAAGTCTTAGAAATGTTATGCCCGCCAAGCAACAAAAAGATAAAATTCTGATTTTACTTAAACACTTAATCACTTAAAACTTGATGCTCTCGTAAAAAGTCTAATTTCAGATGGCGCCGAAAAAAGTTCAAGATCAAGGCTTGCGCAATTTCGAAGAATGCAGCGTACTTAGCCGTACGTGAAATTCTGAGAAATTGCGCGTAACGCAGATATTGGACTTTTTACGGTGCCATCAAAACTTAACACTCTCTGCTAACTCCAACCATATCCACCCCCACGTCCAGTATCTTCCCATCCGGCCGTCGGCTGACAATATCGGTCCAGTCGGACCGGAGCTCGGAGATTGCGCCTGCAGGGCCGATGGCCCAAAGGCATCCGCCCCCGCCGGCACCCGTGAACCGGGCCCCGCAATTTTTCGCGGCCGCTGCCGCCACCAGTTCCGCGCCGATCTCATCAACAACCTCCGGGGTGAGTTCCCGCCGGATCCCTGTTTCATGGTTCATACAGCGGGCGGCCTCAATAAAATCGCCCCTGGCAAAAGCCTGAACAAACTGTTGGGCAATATCGACGATTTCCAACCATTTCCGCCGGTCGCGGCCCGCCAGGAAGCGCCGGATCCAGGTGCCGTTGATATCCTTTGATTCATGGGGCACCCCGCAATAGGCCACCAGGATGTGCTCTTCGATCCCTGCGGTTTTCCCCGCACTGATTAATTGCTGCCTGCGGTATCCCGGCCGGCCGGCAACCGCTTTCCAGTGCCAGGCATTCACACCGCCGTGGATCGCAGCCAGCTGGTCCTGCATGCCGCAGGGCACCCCGGCGATACTCTCCTCTATGGCATGGGCCAAAGCAGCGATCGCGGCCTCCCGGGGGGTTGCATGCCCGGCGTCCTTCATCAGTCCGTAAAAAGCAACAACCAGAGCCACGGCGGCTGCCGATGAGCCGCCAAGGGCGCTTCTGGGCGGAGAAGCAGACTCAATTTCAATGGCAATGCCGTCAATCCGGAAATAAGCCGCAATGGCAAATATCAGGCCCAGCCGGTGATCAAATGGCATCTCGTCCATCCGGTATTCCGCGGGCTCAAATCCCGCCGAGGCCACCCGGACCCGCCCCGCCCGGCCCGGGGCAAGCCGCACACGGGTGCGCATGTCGATGGCCGCATTAAACGTACACGGCCCCAGATAGGCCAGCGGATAAAAGAGGCTGCTGATATCCAGCGTACCGCCAAGATCAATCCGGCAGGGGGCCGAGGCCGCAACCGGTCTTTCCTCCAGAATCTGACGAATCCGGTTTGTCATGTCTTCGGGTTTTTCCTGAAATTACATCACCATCCGCGCATCTGGGCAATGACCCGCAGGCTGCGCGGTCTTCTTCCCAGGTAATAAGGCAGAAACGCCTCCATCGCCGCCAGTCCCTCTTTGACAGCACTCCCGGTAAACCGTAGCCGCCCGACGGCCCGGATGTCATTTTCCCGGATCCAGGACAACTGCTTTATCGTGCCTTTTGAAATCCGCAGGCGGGTGCGGTCCGTATCTGCCGCACATCCATTGCATACAATGCCGCCCTTTTCAAGATCAAAAATCACCGAATGCGCCGGTATTTCATCGAGTTTCGTGCGACATATACCGCATGCCTCCAGCTCCGGGGCAAGACCTGCAATCGTTAAAAAACGCATCTGAAAAATAATGCTCATCTCGGCCGGTCCGCTCAGATCCTGATCCAGTGCGCCCAGTGCATAATACAGCAGGCGGTAGACCCGTTGCTGGGGCTTGCCCTCCTCCATCCACCCGTGCAGCAATTCCGACCAGTAGGCGGCATACAGGGTCTTGACCGCACCGGCACGGATATTGGCAAACGGTTCCTGCATGGAAGCTTCCTGGAGTATGGGCATGGACCCGCCCCGAGTGCTGCGGCACACCACATTCAGGGCGGTAAACGGTTCCAGCAGACCGGTAAAACGTTTCCGGCTCTTCTTGGCGTTCTTGGCCATCACGGAGACCTTGCCCCTGTCCCGGGTCAAAAACGTGACGATCAGGTCATAGTCGCCGTGCTCAATCCGGCGTAGCAGGATCGCCGGCGTGGAAAACCCGGACATTTGCTATATTCCAAGGAGAAACGTGGCAAGCTGGAAATAAAAGAAAACACTGACGATATCAATGGCCGAGGTGACAAACGGACCCGTGGCAACCGCGGGATCCACGTTGACCCGAGCAAAGAGCATGGGCAAAAGCGAGCCGATGAGCGCGGCAACCGACATGGACGACAAAACCCCCATGGAAACCGCCAGGCTGAATCCGGAAACACTGTACTGATACTGGGCCAGGCCGGCCAGCAACAATCCGTAAACCACCCCCAGGATCACGCCCACGGCCAGTTCCTTGGCAATCACCCGCCACAGGTCACCGATGAGTATCCGGCCTGTGGCAAGCCCCCGCACGACAATCGTGGAGGACTGGATCCCCACGTTGCCGCCCATTCCCATGATAACCGGAATAAATGCCGCAAGATACGAAATCTCCTGCAAGCTTGCCTCAAAATGCCCGATGACGAAAATGGCAATCACACCGCCCACGCAGCTGGCAAACAGCCACGGCAGCCGGATGCGGGTACTGCGGAAAACCGACTTGGTCTCAACGAATTCCTCGCCCACACCCGCCATCTTCAGGATGTCCTCTGTGGCCTCTTCGCGGAAAATATCAATGACATCATCCACGGTAACCAGACCGACCATGCGGTGTTCGGCATCCACCACCGGTACGGCCAGAAAATTGTACCGGGCAACGATCTTGGCCACCTCTTCCTGGTCCATATCCGTGGTCACGGAAATCACGTCCGTGGACATGAATTCCTTCAGGGGCGTGTCCGGCCGGACCAGCACCAGCTGCCGAAGGGAGCAGACCCCCACCAGCCGCTCCATTTCATCGACCACGTAGATGTAAAATGGCATTTCAATGTCTTTGTATTCCTGGGACTGCAGCGTGGAGATCACTTCCCCGGCGGTCATGTTTTCCGGCAGGGCGATGAAATCCGGAATCATGATCCCGCCGGCGGAATCATCCGGGTATTTCAGCAGGCTTTCGACATCCTCACCGCCTTTTTTCCGGATTCGCTCAAGCACCTCGTCTGCCTGCTCCTGGGGAAGCAGCTTGATAAAGGCAGCGGCATCGTCAGAGGGCATGCTTTCAAGGATCTCGACGATTTCCTGAAGATCCAGGTCTTCAATAATCGACAGTACGATATCATTGTCGAGCTCCGTGAGGATCACGCCCTGTTCCTGGCGATCCTCGATAAGCCGGAAAAGCCGGCGTTGGTGGGAAACAGACAGGGACGGAAACACGGTGGACAGATCCGCTGCATGGATCCGGCCGATGATCTTTTTCAGCCGGGCATGGGATCCGCGGCGCAGCAGGCGCTTGACGGTCTCGATGAGTATGTAGTGCCGTTGGTTTGTCATTAGTTTTCCCCGGACTGTTGCGGTAGCATGAGCTCCGCCGAATGCCCCGGCTCAGAAGCGATTTCAACGGGCTGGCCGTTGAAGTGAAGCCGGATCCCGGCCGAATCACTGATGAATATGTGAAAGCGCGACTGTGCCGCCAGTTCCATATGATCGCTGGGATCGAGCCGATATTTGGTGTACGGCGCTTCATCGACCCGTATATTGACCGTTACGTCGGAAACCGCATCAATGGAAAGCCGCTGCCGGGCGCCCTGATCATCTTCCGGAAAAACCTCGCCGGCACCTGCAGCCTGCGCCGAATTGGTCGGCAACAGGGGCGGTCCATCTGCCCGCACCTTTCCCCCGGCTTGGGCGCTCACTTTTTCCCGGGTCTCCTGCGAGGCCCGGGAATCTGCAGATCCATGTTCCCCGGGATCGTAGACAAACAAGGTCAAAGCCATGATCACGGCCAGCGCCCCGAGCGCCAGGAGCATCCGGGAAACTGTTTTCTGCCCGGAAGTCAGGATTTCGGATTCCTGCCGGGCGGACTGTTCATGGACTGCCCGATGGATCCGGTAACGCTCGACAATATCCTCGGGGGCCACGCCGATGGCCACGGCGTAAGCCCGCAGGATTCCACGGGTATAGACTTCGGCCGGCATCCGGGCATGATCCTCGGCTTCGATCCACGTCAGTTGCCGGGGCGAAATCCGGATTTCTGCAGCAACCGATTCCAGGGAAATGTCCTGGTGTTCGCGCACGGCCTTCAGGTAGCGGCCGAATGACAAAATGCCGGAATGATCTTGAAATGATCGCTTTGCCAACTCATTTCACCCGCACTGTATGCTTGGCGCCCCCCGCATCCGGAAATCGGCTTTTCCTACCGGATGATGCGGATATGGGCATCTTCCCGGAGTGATTGAATCCAGGCATCATATTTCTCATTCACCCGCTGCTCATAGAGCGTGTTCTCGATTTTATCCGAAACCTTTTCCAGCGGCGCCGGATCAGTCTTGACAATGTCCTGCAGGTAAAAGATCTGAAAGCCCTGCTCTGTCTCCACGATATCTGAAAACGCTCCGGCTTCCAGATTCCGGATCACGGGTTTGAGATCCCTGGACAGGTCATCAAGGGCGAATTTTCCCAGTTCCCCGCCATCAGAAGCATTTCCGGCTTCTGAATACTTGCGGGCCATTTTTTCAAACGAAGCACCCTGCTCTAACTCATCGAGCACGGACTTCATTTCTTCTTTGACCTCGGCTTTTGCCTCCGGGCCACCAAATTCCGGATACTGCATCAGAATATTGCGCAGCCTGTATTCCACTGTACCGCCGTATTTTTCAGGATGGGCTTCGTAATAACGACGGATGTCCTCCTCGGTAATCACGATTTTGGACTTGATCTTCCGGTTGACCAGCCGACTGCGAAGCATCTGGCTCTTGATCTCGCCGCGGTACTGCTCCATGCTCATTCCCTGCACCTGCAGGGCCTGGCGCAGGTCCTCGTCGGTGTAATAGTTCCTGGACTTGATCCGCTCAATTGCGGCATCCACATCGCTTTCATCCACCTGGATACCGGTATCCGCAATCTGCTGGTCTGCCAGGGTCTCCTTGATCAACTCGTCTAGTACGCGCTCTCTGGCTTCATAGAGCTGTTTTTGCGTTTCTTCTGCCGACAGGCCCTCGGAGCGGATCCGTTTTTCAAGCGGCTCAAGCGCCTGATTCAACTCCCGCAACCGGATTATATCGTCATTTACCACCGCAACCACGCGGTCGACCACCTCTGCGGCACCTGCGGCCATCGGGACGCAGAGACTCACCAAACAGGCAATGCATATCATCCAAACGATCCGGCTTTTCAAAAACGCACCAATCTTCATTTTTGCCATATATCTCCAGCTTTCCGGAATTTATTCCCACAATCGCGAACAATATTTGTCACCACGAAGCCCACGATGAAAAAAATTTAAAAATCAAAACCTTCATGGTGAGCGGTGATCCTTGACAGACGCATCTATAATAAAATTTTTAATTATTAACATATGTTGCAACATCCATCAAGATCTTTTTCGCCTGATTCATCAAGGCATTGATACTGGTTTTGGTCATGCGCACCTGAAGCGTCTGCTCCGGGGTGAATCGAAAGCGCTCCGGATCGGATTCGATTAAATCCAGAATCCCGTGCGGGTTTTTCTGGTGCATTTCCGAAAACGCCAGAGACATCATCTCGGTGATCAAATCCAGGCGCTTGACACCGGCCTTGGCAGCCAGAATCCGTAACATGATCTTGAGCAACAGGTTGACCGCCTCGTCTGGCAGATCCCCGTAGCGGTCTGCCAGCTCCGCCCGGAAATCGGCCACTTCCTTTAATTCCCGCATCCTTGCCAGTCTCCGGTAGGCAGAAAGGCGCTGGTCAATATCCGGGATATAGGCTTCCGGAATGTATACCGAAACCGGGATATTGATTTCCGGCTCCAGCTGCTCGACGACGGGTTCGCCTTTCAGGCGGCTGACAGCTTCCTCCATGAGTTTTAAAAACATGTCATAGCCCACCGCAGCGATGTGGCCGGACTGGGAAACCCCGAGAGCCGCCCCGCCGCCCCGGATCTTGAGGTCGTTTAACGCGATCTGGAACCCGGCGCCCAGATCGCTGTGCTCCATGACCACCTTGAGGCGTTTCTGGGCATCCTTGGGCAGGGCGGCTTCCTTGGGAACGATCAGGTATGCATAAGCCTGGGTATCTGCGCGCCCCACCCGTCCCCGCAGCTGGTAAAGCTGGGCCAGGCCCATGCGGTCGGCCCGGTTTATGATCATGGTATTGGCATTGGGAATATCCAGGCCGGACTCCACGATCGTGGTGGATACCAGCAAGTCGATTTCCCGGTTGATAAACTGGTACATGACCTCTTCGAGTTCATCTTCTGCAAGCCGGCCGTGGGCCACGCCGAGCCGGACCTCCGGCACCATTTCCTTTAATCGCCGGGAGATGTTCCAGATGGTGTTGATGTTGTTGTGCACGAAGAAAATCTGACCGCCCCGGGAAATTTCATTGCGGACCGACTCTGCGAGCACTGCCGGGTCAAACTCGCTGATATAGGAAATAATCGGCTGGCGCAGTTCCGGGGGCGTGGTAATCACGCTGATATCGCGCACCCCGAGCATGGACAGGTGAAGCGTGCGCGGAATCGGCGTGGCGGTCATTGAAAGCACGTCCACCATGGTTCGCATGCTCTTTAATTTTTCCTTGTGCCGCACCCCGAAACGCTGCTCCTCGTCGATAATGATCAGGCCGAGTTCCTTAAAGGCAATATCCTTTTGAAGCAGCCGGTGGGTGCCGATCACAATGTCCACCCGGCCGTTTTGCATTTCCGATACGATCTGCTTCTGTTTTTTACGGCTGCGAAAGCGGCTCAGGCTTTCAATTACCACCGGGTAACGCTCGAAGCGCTCGGTAAAAGTGCGGAAATGCTGTTCTGCCAGAAGCGTGGTGGGCACCAGCACGGCCACCTGCTTGCCGTCGTTGACGGCCTTGAACGCGGCCCGCAGGGCCACCTCGGTTTTGCCGTAGCCCACGTCGCCGCAGATCAG
>JAGXKN010000088.1 GCA_018335195.1 Desulfobacterales bacterium | reverse complement strand
TGGAGCTTTTTTCGCGGCGCCGTTCCCGAATGAACAAGCAGCAACGCCAGTCAATCGGAAATTTCCACCAGCTGGTTTCGCAGACATACACCATCAAGCAGGTCAACCTCTCAGACGAGCCGATCCCGGAAGGGCTCAACTGCCTGGTTATCGCAGAACCCACGAAATCGTTTACCGATTACGAACTCTACAAAATCGACCAGGCCCTGATGCGGGGCACGAACCTGGCGATTTTCACCCCGGGCCTGAAGCAGGCAAAAAGCCCGAAAAAAGCCCAGGCAATGCGTTCGCCGGCAACTTATGTCCCCATGGACACCGGGCTGGAAAAACTGCTGGCCCATTACGGCATCCGTGTCAAGCCGGCCTACGTCATGGACAAAAACTGCTACGAGCAGAAGATGCCCCGGCGATTGGGCGGCGGCAGGCAGCCGGTTTACTACGCCCCGATCATCAAGAACAAAAACATCAACCACGCGCCGGCATTCATGAAAAACATCAAGGGCGTGGTCACCCTTGAAAACTCGCCGGTTCAGATAAAGGAAAATATCGCGGAGAAAAACGATCTGTCTGCGCGCCCCCTGTTTTCTTCATCAGCGCAGTCCTGGCTTGTCAAGGAAAACATCCGGCTGAACCCCATGATGATCCAGCCGCCGCAGGCAGAGGAGAAATTCGGCAGCCATGGCCTTGCCCACCTGGTGGAAGGGCGGTTTCCCAGCTACTTTGTGGGAAAAGAAATCCCGGCTAAAAAAAGCAGCGATAAGGCCCGGGGGAAAGCGCAAAAATCCAACGAACCCGGAGCCCGGGATGCATCTGCTGAAAAAGCCCCGGCAGAAGATGCCGGCGGCGAATCGGCAGCCGAGACCAAGGCATCGGCCATCCGGGCCGAAAACCGGTTCATGGCCAGGGGGAATCCCGCCAAGGTGCTGCTTGTGGGATCTTCGGGCATGCTCACAGACAATGTCATTGATTCCAAGGGGGAAAGCCCGAATGCCGCTTTTGTGATGAATGTCATTGACGGCTTAAACGGCCGGAGCGAAATTGCGGTTTTGCGCAGCAAGACCCAGCAGTTCAACCCGCTGGAAGAAACCGCGCCTGCGGTCCGCAGCCTGGTGCGGACGGGCAATATCGCGGGGCTCCCGGTGCTCGTGGCGCTTTGCGGCCTGCTTGTTTGGTGGCGGCGAAGCACAAGGCGCAGACACATCCGGAAAATGTTTGCCGAATAATCCAAAAGAGGACAAGACCCATGAAGGCCAAAAAGGAATACATTGTACTTGCCCTGGTTATCGCGGCCCTGGTGGCATACCTGGCGCTGCACGAAACCGGCCGGGTCAATTACCGGCTGCCGGAGCTGGAAAAATAACCGGACACGGAAATCACCCGGATTCAAATAGCGCAGCCGGACGGCGTTGTGGTGCTGGAAAAAAACAAGGACCAGTGGTATCTTGCAGATCAGGACCAGCGCGCGGACAAAAATAAAGTCCGCCCCATGATCGAGACCATCGCCAACCTCGAACTCACGGCCGTGGTCTCTGAAGGGGGAAATTATCCGAACTACAGCCTCGGAAAACAAAGGCGGATTCACGTGACCGCATGGGCCGGGGAAACTCAGATCCGCGCCTTTGACGTGGGAAAAACCGCGCCGTCTTACAAGCATACATTTGTCAAACTGCCCGACGACCCAAAGGTTTATCACGCCAGCGGAAGCTTTCGAAAGCAATTTGCCGTATCCGGAGACGAACTGCGCCCGAAACAGAAGGAAAAATCCGGGCAAAACAAGCCGGAGCCGGAAAAAGAAGAAAACTAACTCTCCAGCGGAAAGGCCGCGTGCCATGACATCTCCCATACGCATCGGCGCCCTGATCAGCGGATCGGGCACCAACCTCGAGGCCATAATGGACGCCTGCGACAACGGCCGGATCAGCGGACAGGTGGTATTTACCGGCACGGACAAACCGGAAGCCACAGGCCTGCAAAAAGCCGCCGGCCGCGGCATCCCCACGTTTGCGGTCAACTACAGCGGCATTATCGCAGACTGGCGGCAAGCCCCGGATGACCAAAAGCTGCCCGCGGATTTTGACCTTGCCGACATCCGGGCCAGGCAGTCGTTTTTCGGCGCGGACGCGGATCCGGAAAAGCGCGACCGGTTTCTTTGCACCCGGGCCATTGCCGAAGCCGCCATGCTGGAAAACATGGCATCCTACCCCTTTGACCTGCTGGTGCTGGCCGGGTTCATGCGCAACCTGTCGCCCTATTTCATCGACCGGGTCAACACCGATTCCGTGCTTCCCCGGATCATGAACATTCACCCCGCGCTTTTGCCGGCCTTTGCCGGCACAGACGGCTACGGCGATACCTTCCGCTACGGGTGCAAGGTCGGGGGGTGCACGGTGCATTTTATCGACTACGGCGAGGACACCGGCCCGATTATCGGCCAGCGCTGCTTTGCCATCCATGAAACCGACACCCTGGCCGACATGAAAAAACGGGGCCTGGCAGAAGAATGGCAGCTCTACCCGGAATGCATCCAGCTGTTTGCCGAAAACCGGCTGCAGGTGGTGAACATGACACACAGACTTGCCGGGGGGAAAATCTATCAGCGTAAGGTAGTAAAAATCGTTCAGGAATGAACGGTTTTTTTGTTTTTTTATGTTTTGGTAATTAAAACATTCGAATTTGTTTCGAATTTCGGGTTTCGGATATCGAATTTGAGCCGCTAGGCGCCTAACACCCTTACCATCAGCGGCAGGGCCACAAACGTGCCCACCGTGCTGCCCAGGTTGGCAAACACCACCACCAGCAGAATCCGGGTAACATGGTTTCGCCAGAAGCCCCGGACCGAAAGGATATCCGTGGAAAGGTCCTCCAGGTCGGCCACCTTGGGCTTGCGGAAATAGGCCTCCACCAGCCCGGCCACCCATCCGGCCGCGATCATGGGATTCAGCGAGGTCAGGGGCGAGGCCGCAAGGGCGGAAACAACCGTGACCGGATGGCCGAAGGCCGCAATGGCCCCGAGTGCCCCGAATATGCCGTTTGCCAGCACCCACCACAGCAGCATGGATTTTCCGGCCTCTGCCCCGCCAAGGAAAAACCCGGCAATAAAAATCAGGACAATCAGCGCGGGCAAAGCCCATTTGAGGATTTTCAGGCTTTTGCCGCCGGGCGGCACGGTCTCGAGCCCGGCCGGATCAATTTCCTCGTAAATATAGCGGCGGATGCCGGGCACGTGGCCGGCGCCCACCACGACCACGATCTTGTCCCCGGGCGCGTTGCGGATCTTGTGGGCCAGGTATTGGTCCCGCTCGTCAATCAGGATTTTCCTGATGGAGGGGTGGGATTTTCCCAGTTCCGAGAGCAGGCTTTCAAGGATATCCTCCTTTTTCATGTCCTCCACGGCCTGTTCGTCAATATCGTCAATGCCGCCCATGGAAAGCAGGAGCTGGAAAAACAGCTTGATCTTGTTCCACCACCCGGTGCTTCGCCAGGTGCGCGACAGGGTCACCGTGATGTCGCGGTCGGCCAGGCAAATGTCCGCCCCGGCGTTGTCCGCCGCATCCAGGGCCCGGATCATCTCCTCGCCGGGCCGCACGCCCAGTTTTTCCCCGATGCGTTTTTGAAAGGCAGTCAGCAGCATGTTGGCCAGCAGCAGGAAGGCCTTTTTCTCCTTGACCACCTTGACGATATCCATCTGCCGCCACTGCTCGCTATTGCGGATCGACTGGTAGCGCGAGGCGCAAAGTTCCACGCAGACCGTATCCGGCTTTTCCTCGGCAATCAGCGACTCGGCCATTTCCGCGCTTTCCTTTGACACGTGGGCGGTGCCCAGCAGCACAATCTGCCGGCCGTCCACCTCCAGGCGGGTCACCCCCTTTGTATGGTTTTCATTGTTTGCCATTGGCAGTCGGCGTCCTTA
>JAGXKN010000087.1 GCA_018335195.1 Desulfobacterales bacterium | reverse complement strand
TCCGGGATCGATCCAGTTGTGGATAAACAGGTTTTCCAGGGAAAATGCGGGAAGCGTGATGCCTGCCAGATCATAGCCGATTTCGGAGAAAATTTTTTTATACAGCCGGATCTCCCGGGCAGAGGCAATGCAGACTTCGGCAACGAGCTTCTGGACCCCCTGGTCCGCGATCTCGTCTTTGATCCGGAAGTCAAAGAAGTATTCGTTCTCATCAAAGGATCTTTCCTTCCGGGCCGACCAGTACACGGCATTGGTAAGGCCCTTGCTGATCTTGGGCACGTGCACCGTCCATATTTCTCCCTTCGAAGGCGGCAGACAGATCCAGATATCGGTTTTCCGGGTCCGGATCATGTTCTGCAGGCGGGCCTTTAAAAATAACGGAAAATCCGGGTGTTCCGGGCTGATTCCTTCCGGCAGCGGTACGGACGCCGCATCAACGATTTGCCAGGTGTTTTTTGCCCTGTTCGTGCAAACCAGGTTGACCCGGTCGCGGAATATTTCCATCCCCAGAAAATTTTGGGATCCGGCTGACAGCAAGGTTTTTTTGACCTGTCGCCTGAAACCTGCGGGAGCCAAATTTTCCTGCCTGGAACCACCCCCCTCGTTTCCGCTTTGGCGGATCACCTGGAGCAGCTTTTCCGTGGATGAAACTTCCTTCTCGTTTGTCAATATGTGGCTCTTTTCTGGATGTTCCGGTGGTTCCTGTATCTGGGGTGGCAATTAATCTTCGGCCACGCGTTAGTGCCAAGGGCGGAAATCCGTCAGCATCTTGGGTGAAAACCGGAAAAAATCAAAAAAAATTCAAAAAATCAGTATTGTTATGTTAATTAGGACATTCAGGACCTGTGTGTCAATATTTTTGTCCGTTTACGGGCCGTGAAAACAATTGTGAGCTGGAGGCATTGATGCCGGAGACCATTTTTATCACGGGCGCCTCTTCGGGTATCGGCCGCGCGGTCGCCCTTGAGATGGCTGGGCGGGGCTACGGTCTGGCCCTGGCTGCCAGGCGGGTGGATGCGCTGGAAGAATTGCAGGAGGAGATCCGGACCCGGGATATTGCCGTGCCGGTTGCCACCCGGGCCCTGGATGTTACCGCCTACGACCGGGTTTTTGAAGTTTTCGGCGAACTTGCAGATGAAAGCGGGGGAATTGACATTGCATTTGCCAATGCCGGCATCGCCCTGGGCGAACGGGTCGGCCGCGGCGAGTTTGCCAGGGCCCGGCAGAGCGTGGCGGTCAACCTGCTCGGCGCCATGGCAACCATTGATGCCGCAGCCGCATACTTTCTTGACAAGGGCGGCGGTCACGTGGTGGGGGTCTCCTCGGTGGCCGCATTGCGCGGTATGCCCAAAAGTTCTTCCTATTGCGCATCCAAGGCGGGCATCGCAGTATACCTGGAGGCGCTCAGAGCCGAAGCCCTGCGGAAAAATATTCATGTCACGGTTTTATACCCGGGCTACATTGACACCCCGTTAAACAACATGCTGCCCAACCGGCCGTTTTTGATCAGCGTGGAAAAAGGTTCGCAGATTATTGCGGATTTGATTGAAAAAAAAGCCAAGTCCGCCTTTGTGCCCTGCTGGCCGTGGGCATTGATGGGAAGGCTGCTGAAAATTCTTCCCACCCGCGTGATCGCCCGGATGTAGTTTCGAAACGGTTATGAAAATTCATCATAGGCGATCATTTCCGGATCAACACCAAAGCTGTCCAGGGTTTGCAGGCAGGCTCTTAGCATCATGGGCGGGCCACAGAGGTAGTATTCCACTTCCGAAGGGTCGGGATGGGGCTGGAGAAAATATTGTTCCAGGCTCTGGTGGATAAATCCGGTCATGCCCTCCCAGTTGTCCTCGGGAAGGGGCTCGGACAGGGCTGCCTGGTATGAGAAATTGTCAAACTGTTCGGCCAGTTCCCGGAACTCCTCATCATAGAGCATTTCCTGCCGGTTTCTGGCCCCGTACCAGAAGCTCATGGGCCGGGTGGTTTTTTGGTAAAGCAACTGGTCCCGGATCTGGCTGCGCATGGGTGCCATGCCCGCGCCGCCGCCGATAAAGCACATTTCGCGCGGGGTTTGTGCGACCCGGAAATCCCCGAACGGACCGCTCAGGCTCAGCCGGTCGCCGGATTTCAGGCTGAAAAGATAAGACGAGCCCACCCCCGGAGGTGCACCCGGCTGGGCGGGGGGCGGAGTGGCAATCCGGACCGTGAACATCAGCGGGCTGTTTTCCGCAGGCGGGTTTGCCAGTGAATAGGCCCGGTATACCGGTTCGTCGTTGAACGCTTCCAAGCTCCACAGTTCAAACCGGTCCCAGGTCTGTTTAAACGGCTCCGGGATGTTGAATTCGGAAAACAAAGCCCGGTACGGGGGAATGTCGATCTGCATGTACTGCCCGGCTTCAAAGGATATCTCCCGGTTCATATCAAGTTTTACAGCCAGTTCCTTGATAAAGGTGCCGATGCTCTGGTTGGAAACCACGGTGGCCTCGTATTTCTCAATGGCAAATATTTCCGGCGGGATCTCGATTTGCATGTCCTCCCGGATCTTGAGCTGACAGGCCAGGCGAATGTTCTGCTGTTTGTCCGCGCGCGACAGGTGCGGCAGCTCGGTGGGCAGGATATCGCCGCCGCCATTGATCACCTTGCATCGGCACTGGCCGCAGGATCCGCTGCCCCCGCAGGCTGAGGGCAGATATATTTCATTCTGGTTCAGCACCGAAAGCAGGCTCGTGCCAGTTCTTACGGTCATGGAATTATCGGTATCCCCGTTGATCACGATCCGGCTGTCGCCTTTTTGAGCCACCCTGGTCTCCACAAAAAGCAACAAAGCGACCAGCAGCAGGATGACGCTTGAAAATGTGCCGATACTCACCAGGTAAATCAAGAATCCCCCCGGATTACATCGTGATGCCGGAAAAGAGCATGAACGCCATGGCCATGAGCCCCGTGACGATCATGGTGATGGCAAATCCCTCCAGGCCGCTGGGCAGGTCCGCGTACCTGAGCTTGATGCGGGCGGCTGCCATGGCCGTGATCGCCAGCAGCCAGCCCACGCCCGAGCCGAAACCGTAGACCACGGACTCGATAAACGACATCTCGCGTTCCACCATGAACAGCGAGCCGCCCAGGATGGCGCAGTTGACCGCAATCAGCGGCAGAAAAATGCCCAGGCCCGCATACAGGGCCGCGGAAAACCGGTCGATGATCATCTCAATGGCCTGCACCATGGCCGCGATTACGGAGATAAACACGATCAGCTTCAAAAAACTGAGATCCACTTCCGGCAGTCCGGCCCATGCAAGCGCCCCGGGCGCGAGCAGGCCGTGAAATATCAGCCAGTTGACCGGGGTCGTGACGGTGAGCACGAAAACCACGGCAAAGCCCAGCCCGATGGCGGTGTCGATGTTTTTGGACACCGCCACAAACGAGCACATCCCCAGAAAATAGGCCAGCAGGATGTTGCCGGCAAACACGGAATTTAAAAATATGCTGACCAGTTCGACCATTTGTTATGATTTCCTTGAATTGGCCAGGTATTTCTGCAGCCAGGCCATCAGCCCGATGATGATAAAAGCGGCCGGTGCCAGCATCATAATGCCCATGTCTTCGTAACCGGCCGCATACGCGGATTCCGGTATCACGGAGAATCCGAAAATGCTGCCGGAGCCGAAAAGCTCCCGGATAAAGGCCACGCTGAGCAGCACCGAGCCGTATCCAACGCCGTTGCCCAGGCCGTCGATCAGGGCCAGGTGCGGCGGGTTGGACAGGGCAAATCCTTCGGCCCGGCCCAGGATGATGCAGTTGGTGATGATCAGTCCCACGAAAACCGACAGCAGCTTGCTGATATCGTAGAAGTAAGCTTTTAAAAATTCATCCGTGAGGATCACCAGCGAGGCGATGACGGCCAGTTCCACGATGATGCGGATA
>JAGXKN010000011.1 GCA_018335195.1 Desulfobacterales bacterium | reverse complement strand
TGGATGGCGGTTTTTTGATACCACCGGGCCAGTTGGTTTTTGCTCACGGCCTCCACCATCCGGTTCCAGATGCAGTACAGGAAGTATTCGCCGAGACTGGGGCCGGTCTCCCGGTCGCCCCGGGGAACAATCCCATCGATAAGCCCGGCGATGTCGATGTCCCGGTCGAGCTGCCGGGCCAGCCAGAGGGCGCCGAATTCTTCGACTTTGAGGTGTTGGACTTGTTCCTCCTGTCCGGCAGCAAGCGCTGCGACCCGTTCAGGGGAGCCCACGTAGGTTTGGGAGATAACCTTGGGCTTGCCGTTGACCCTGGCGATTTCCCGTACGTAGAGGTAGGGTCTTCCCTTTTTCTTTTTAATGTGGAAGTGTGTCATACTTTAATAATATACTGTAGGGTCTTACATGTCAAGTAAAAAATGTGATTTTCTGGATATGGTTATGATGAATCAAGAGAGGTCTTACGGGGGCAAACTCCGAAAATGCCCGTCAATCTGAGAATTTAGGGCCTTGACAGGGCCCATCTCTGAAACTCCTGTCCGGGTCCCTTTTTTCATCAGCCGCAAAATCCACGCCCGCACTATTGACTTTTCAGGGGCATTTTATTATAGGCCTTGGATGGAAAGTTCCCACTCATACGGACGCCTTATTCATAGTGGACGACAAAGCGAGCAAGAAAGGAAAATGAAACAAGTCCTCGTGGTGGACAACCACCCGGTAATCCGCAAATTCATGTCCAGCGTGCTCATGGAAAAAGGCCACAGCGTCTTTACCGCCGAGGACGGCGTGTCCGCCCTGGAAATACTGTCCGAGTACATCCCGGATGTGATCTTTATCGACCTGATCATGCCCAATATCAGCGGGAACAAGGTATGCCAGATCATTCGAAGGCGGCGGCATCTGGATCATTGCCTGCTTGTGGTCCTTTCGGCCATTGCAGCCGAAGAAGACGACATGCTCTTAAATGATCTGGGCGCGGACCTAATTCTTGCCAAAGGCCCTTTTAACAGACTTTCAGGCCATGTTGCCGACATCATGGCCATGGTGGAAGCAGGCCAGGAAAATCGCCTGAAAGGCGCCGTCATCGGCAGGGAGGATTTATCCGCCCGGCAGATCACTAAGGAACTGCTGAGCTCCAAGCGGCACTATGAAACCACCCTGCACCACATGTCCGAGGGTCTGCTGGAACTGCTCGATGACGGCCAGATCGTATACGCCAATCCGGCCGCGGTCTCAATTATCGGGGTTGCCGAGGAAGACTTGCTGTCTGCCGCTTTTATCCGGTTTTTCCGGGACAAGGACCAATCCCTGATCGCCCAAAGGATTTCCGAGGCCACGCAGGACGGCCAAAAAGTTTTGCGCAACGAAACCCTGGGACTCAACGACAAACTGGTCTCGATAACCATTATCCCCGTCCGGGAGGAAAGCCGGCATTATACCCTGGTGGTGATGCTGCAGGACATTACCCGGCAAAAACACGCAGAAAAAGAGTTGCAGGAAAGGGAGGAAAAATATAAACAGGAAAGGAATTTCCTGGACAATATTTTTGAAAATTCACCGGAGGCCATTGCCATTGTGGACCATCACGGGCGGTTTACCCGGTGGAATCATCAGGCCGCCCGGCTGTTTGGCTACGATTTTGCCGAACTCAAGGGGAAAAAAGCTTTTCACCTTTACGCAGACTCCGGGGCGATGGAAAAAATGCTGGGCATCCTTCGAGATAAAGGATCCGTTCAGGACTATGAAATCGGTTTTACCCGAAAAGATGGCGCATCCGTGCCATGCGCGGTCTCCATGAGCCTGCTGTGCAATGATGCCGGGGAAAAAATCGGAAGCCTGAGCATCATTCGGGATCTGTCCGAATGGAGACAGGTGGAGCAGAAACTCAGGTACCTGAGTTTTCATGATACCCTTACCGGCGCCTACAATCGTGCATTTTTTGAAGAAGAGATGCAGCGCCTGGCCACGGAAAGGCATCTTCCGCTGGGGATCATTATCTGCGATATCGACTTTTTAAAACGGGTCAACGATACAATGGGGCATCAGCAGGGAGATAACCTGATCGTCGAAGCAGCCGATATCCTGAAAAATGCTTTTCGCACAGGCGACATCATCGCCCGTATCGGCGGGGATGAATTTGCGGTGCTTGTCCCCCGCAGCAGCCCGGAAATAATCACCAACTGCATCCACCGGCTCCGGGAGATGATCGCAGACTTTCGCACCCGGCGTCCGGAACTGAATTTATCCATATCCATCGGATACGCCATCTCCACCGAGCTGCCCGTGGATACCCGGGCTCTTTTCAAAAAGGCAGATGACCATATGTATCTGGAAAAATCAAAGCTTTCCTGCTGATTTTTGTATAGCCCGTTGGCTTTGCCGGGCGCGCCGCAAAAAACCAAGCACCCCGTCGCTGAAAAACCCCGCCTGCTTGATGCGATTTCACAAAAATTCCCCGTCTACCCCGCCCGGCCGAAACATCCGGCACTGCGGCTGCCGGATATACCCCCGCACTTGAAAAACCATGAAGCTGTTTTATATTATTATAAGCATATGCTCGAAACGAATTCTGCATAAAACCTTGCTGCCGAATCCACAGCACCAACACAGAGGAGAAAGAAATATGGCAGATCCCAAGGACCTGCTCGAAGTACACGTAAATGTGGAAATCCCGGCATCGGCACTAACGGCAATCGTGGAAAACGCAAAGCAGATCGCCGGAACAGATGAATCAGGCAAATACCGCATTGACACGGCAGCCAAGGTGGGTGAAATGATCTCGCGGTTTCTGGCGGAATATGATTTTGAAAACTATGTACGGGACATCAACAATTTCCCTGGCGCATGAAGGGCCGCTTTTGGTTGCGCTGCTGCAACAGTATAAATGCGGAAACTGCATGACTGCTACCAAATTTCACCGGAAACCCCCCGGGGACCAAAACCGATTTTTGTATAACCCCTTTGCTTTATACTAAAATTTATACGAATCCCGCCCGGATTCAGAATTGGCACGCACGATGCAAGAAAAAAATGGAAAGAATTAATCCCGATTAAGGAGGTGAACAATATGCCAAGAGGAGACGGTACCGGCCCGCAAGGCCAGGGCCCCATGACCGGAAGAGGCATGGGCGGATGCGGCCCGGACCTCAATCGCACCCCGAATGCCGGTCAGCCCGATGCCCGGCGAATAAGGCGCGCACAAGGCCCGGGCCCGGGGCGGCGATTGACAAACGGTTTTAATAACATCAGAAGGCGGCTCCGCATCCGGAGGTTCGGACGCGGCCGCAGTCTGTAATATATTTATCATACATTGAAAAAAACGCCCTTCCCCTCTCGCCCTGCCTCACGCGCAAAGGCGGGCCCCCTTTCAAAAGCGGGACCCGCCCCCGGGCAGGGCAGGAAGGCGGCGATAAAAACAAAACCGCAAACGAATAAAAGGAGGAATTGCTATGCCAGCAGGAGATCGAACCGGTCCTATCGGCGCCGGTCCCATGACCGGTCGCGCAGCCGGATTTTGCGCAGGATTCGGGGGGCCTGGGTTTGCCAACCCGGTATTCGGGCGCGGCAGAGGATTGGGCCGCGGACGTGGTTTTGGGTTCCGAGGCGGCCGGGGCCGAGGTTTTGGCCGAGGCTTTGGAGGCGGCTTCGGGGCTCCCTGGGCTGCGCCCCATCCCGGATATGGATATTATCCGGCACCGCAGGCGCCCTCACCGCAAGATGAGCTCAATGCCCTGCAAACAGAGGCACAATACCTGAAAACTGAGCTCGACAACATCAATAAGCGAATCTCTGAACTTCAGGGCGAAGAAACAGAATAAGTCCGTTTCCATCCGGATTTAGCCGCCGACCTGTGCTTCGGCGGCTGAATCCGAAAACCGGGGGCTCTGCCTTGAAAATTACGATTTTATACGACAATGATGCACTGGACACCCGACTGGCGTCGGACTGGGGCTTTGCGGCCCTCATCGAAGCCGCAGGCCGGAGGATTTTGTTTGACACCGGCGCCAAGGGGCAAATTCTGATGGAAAACATGAGCCTTCTCGGCATTTCCCCGGAATCCATTGATGAGATTTTCATCTCCCACGATCACTGGGATCATACCGGCGGTCTGCTGAAAATCCTGGAACAAAAACCGGTCCGGGTTTACGTTCCGGATACCATCTCAAAGGTGGTGCCCGCCCGGGAAACGGTTTCCCTGAGCCGCCCGGCGGAAATCCACGACCAAATCTACTCCACCGGCACGCTGAAAAATATTGAACAGGCGATGTGCATCCGGCAGGACGGCAAGGTGGCGGTGATTGCGGGCTGCTCGCATCCGGGCGTGGCAACCATTCTTTCCGCCGCATCCGAAATCGGCCCGACTTCGGCTCTGATCGGCGGACTTCACGGATTTTCCGATTTTCCCGCCATTTCCTCGCTGGATCTGGTCTGCGCCACCCACTGCACCCGGCACAAAAACGAAATCCGGTCCCGCTTTCCCGAAACCGCCATTGCCGGCGGCGCCGGAAAAATCATCGAAATATAAGACACTGCCTGCCCGCCGGCCGGGGTTCGCCTGCACGCACCTGGATTGGGGGCAAGGATCCGGAGCTTCGTCCTTTTGCCATTGCGGTATTGATACTACCGGCCATTGCCTGAAGACCGTTTTCGGTTTATAATACGGGGTATGAAACCAAGAGTCCGGCAAATTGCTGAAAGAATCGAGGGGCTGCTGGCCGCCGAGATCCGGCTGGACCGGGAGGTGGTGCATTATATCGAATCCGCGGCCGGCGCCTCGGATCCGGCGGAACTCACCCGGCAGATGGCCGACAGTGACACCTGTGACAGCCAGAGCCTTTTTGAGCTGATATTCTACCCGGAACAATCCCACCAGCGCTACCTGGAACCCGAGCTGGAAGCCGGGGCGCTGGAGGAAAGCGAAAACCGGGCCGTCGAAGACCGGCTTGCTGAAAAACGGCTCCGGCCGCGCCTTGTCTTTCCGGAAGGCGGGAAAACCGGGGGCATCCAGTTACCTGAAAACATCGTGCGCCAGTATGTACGCCGGCTGAACCTGACCCGGCAGATTCCGCGCCGGGTGGCTGATGCGATCCGTTCCCGTATCCGGGATCCGGAGCAGGCCGTGATCGTCCGGGTCCGGCTGAGAAACACCCGGTTCGGTTTTACCGGGGACGTTGTCTCGTTTTTATGCGCATATCTGGAAAAAGTACCGGCGGTATCTGAATCGGACATGGAGCGGCTGGACCTGGCCCTGTCCCTTCTGGACCACCTTCCGCAAAAAACGGATATCTACACGGCCATGATGGCGTACAAACACCATTGTGAAGAAATGATCCGCCGGGCCGATACCAGCGAACAACGCCTGCGCAGCCAGCCGGTAGAAGCCCTGATCATGCAGGGGGTGAACATCCCGTGCATTTCCGCGGAACAGGCCCGGTTCCGGATCCGCATGATCGACGAGATCGCCCTGCGGGTATTCGGCAGAACCGAGATGGCCGGCCCCGCCGAAGCAGGTGGCCAAAGCCCCATCAACCCGGGGGCATTGAATGCAGCCCGGAACCTGGACAAGGTCATCAAAATCCTGTCCTGACATTTATCCCCGCAGGCCGGCGGGGGAATTTACCACATTTCCAGCACAGCCTCGGCCTGGGCTTCGGCCTTTTCGCCCAGGGGCGAGTCCCCGGCAATGTCGGCGGCTTTCTTGTAAATCTGCACCGCCTTGTTGTAATGATGGGTCTTGGTGTAAGCCCGGGCCAGGTCCATGTGGATCTCGGCGGCTTGGGGGGCCTTTTCAGTCGCCTTTTTCAGTCTTTTGATCGCCTTGTCATAATCTCCGGTAGCAATGTAGACCTGACCCAACCCGTGCAGCGCGCGGGAAAAATCGTGTTTCAGATTCAGGGCTTCCAGATAATACTGCTCTGCCTTGTGATACGCACCCTTTTTGTAATACACGTATCCCAAGTTGCTCAACGGATACTGGGGGGTCATGTACAAAAGATCCTCGTTGACCTCCTTGAAACACGAGATCGCCTTGTCCCACTGCTCCAGGGCGACATAGGCCGATCCCAGGTTGTTTCTGGCAGGCGAGTAATCGGGCTTGAGGTCAAGGGCCTTTTTAAAGTGCGCAGCCGCCTTTTCCGGCCGATCCTTTCCCATGTAGGTCAGTCCCAGATCATTGTGCAGGTAGGGGTCTTCCGGATGCATTTGCTCGGCCTTGAGCAGCTCGCGCAGCGCCTTGGTGTAGTTTCCGTCCGCCATATAGGCTTCCCCGAGGTTTCTGGCGGCTTCGGCCCTTTGAATTTCCTGGCTAGGCCCCTTTCCGGCACCGCAGCCCCAGCACACCCCCAGCATCATCGCGCCGGCAATTATTTTGAACAGGATCCTGTGTTTCATCTTGCACCTCTTTTTATTGTCGAATGCGCATCACGCTGACACCCTCACCCTGAAGGTATTGCAATAGGGCGCCTGCCGGTTTCGTTGGGGTCAAAAGCAGCCGGGGCCCGCCATCCTGCTGACTGGCAGAAACAAGGTAGCCCGGGATCTCGATGGATGTATTATATATCCGGGGACGGTCCGCCGCCCAGAACATCGGATCCCTGTCATAAGTAATCGGCAGTGCCTCGGCCAGGTCCCGGAGCAGCAGCTTCACTTCCCGGCGCCCTTCTATCTTCAATATTTTAAAGCCGGTATCCTCGATGGCCTTTACGGCATCTCCCTTCAGGCTGCCGTAATCCACCAGCATTTCGGCCTTATCCCCCATCGACAGCAGGTTGGTGGTCGCCTTAACCTGAAAGCCGGCATAAGGAAAAGAAACCTCCACGTTTTCATAATACCGGTATCCCAGCCTTTTCGTAATCACCCGGACCAGCCGCGCCGGCTCCTGAGGATCCACTTCCGGCAACTTTTCCGGGGCATCCTGATTGCCGGCCTCATCTAACAGCCAGCCGGACATGTTCTCTTTTTCCACCCATTCCCGGATCCGGATGTGATGCCTGGACAGATAATCACAAATCGGCTGGGGGGTTCGCATCTCCGGTTTGGACAAAATGTTGAGGCAGACTTTCAGCCCGCTGCCCGGCGAATTATATATAAACTGTCCGCGCAGCACAATCGAAACCCCCCGGTCTTTAAACGACATGCGTTTTTTATACCCCTCCGGGTTCAATGCAGAAATCAAGTCCTCCAGCAGGGCGGAAAGCTCCGGTTCGCCCTGGACAAACATAACTTCCAGATTTTTCCAGTGCTGCTGAATGACCATCTGCTCTGAAGGACTGAGCCACCTGCGCTTGGTAAACAAAAAGCGCAGGCCGTTTTCAAAGGCCAGCACCGGTGTGCGGGAAAGATCAAGCCGGAAGTCGCCCCGGACCGGCCGGGGGAAATAATACTGCCCGCTGTCCAGGAGTTCGGCGCCCAGGATTTCGGCTGCCTTGGCAAATACGGACAAGTCCTCAAACCATTGCACCGGCGGCGCAACAGAAGGTGAAGGTTCCGAGCTTTCGGCTTCCCCGGCCTCTGCCCGTGCCGCTTCCGGGCCGGATCCGATTTGCACAGGCACGGCTTCCGATTTGTGCATCTCCCGCTCCTCGGGCTCGGATTCCCGGAAAAGCGCTTCATACCAGCCCTGGTTGCGAACATCCGGATCCGGAAGCCGGACCTGCATGCCCGCTTGGATTTCATCCAGATCCGTAATTTCCGGATTCAATCTCTGAAACAGCTTGATCCCGCGCTTGTAAGCCTGGGTGCCGTAATCGCCGAAGCGCTCGGAAATCAGCCGGGATACCCAGTCCCCGTAACGGACCCGGTATTTTTCGGAATAGCGCTTCAGGGCTTCGGGCAAATCGGTGATGGTAACTACCGGGATGGTCACTTCTCCGCTTTCCTGGCCGGCCAGGGTGCCGGGGGCCAGAACCCGCAGCGGGATCAGGATCCGCTCCTTGGGATAGATCAGGTCCACGTCCGTTACATCCGGATTGATGTGCTTGAAAATTCTCAAAAAACGCGGGAAATCCCTGTGCGAAATATCGCCCCGCTGCTTTAAAAGCCGGGTCACGTAATCATCTTCCTGAACCACGTAGGGATCGCAGAGCACGTCCTTTCCCTGGTACTGCTTGACCGCGTAATGTTTCTGGTAAAAAACTGCATGGGTAGGCTCCGGAATCATTAGCAGCACAGCCGCCAGGGCACACACCCATAGCAGTCCGCCCAAAACACGCAAACCATGCGATTGCATTCCGGTCACACCCTTTTCAGTTCAAGTCTATGGGCGATCTCCTCGGCAACACGCTGAACAAAAGTATCCAGGGGGTGGCCGGACAGGGGTTTGCCCGGCTGCGGGACCTTCTCCAGACCCCTGGGTTGAACCAGTTCCGGAGCATTGATTAATTCGGACCGGGGTGTAATCCCATACTCAGCGGGGAAACGATTTTCAAAATACATTTGCTGGAAATCCGAAAATTTCAAAGCATGGGCGGTGGAGTCCAGCACCACGGTTTCATGCGCGGCGATTTTCCCGCAATCCCGTGCGGCCACCATGCCGGCCAGGCACTCGCCGCCATGGGTGCAGACCACATGTCCATTCCGATTGGCCCGCAGCTGCCAGTCCATGATATCCTGCTCTGAGACCTCCACCACGAATATTTTCTGCTGCCCCGCCCGCTGGTTGTATTCCGAGACCAGCCGGATCACCCGAGGCATGGACACCGGATTGCCGATCATGGCCGCCTGGGCCACGCTGGGCTTTACCTGTACCGCCTCGAACCGGCGCTTTTCCGGCTCCGGTTCCAGGTAGTACTTGTAAACCGGGTTGGCATGCTCGGACTGAACGCCGATAATCTTGGGCAGCTCATCAATCAGCCCGATTTCGTGGAACTTGAGAAACCCGCTGATGATGGCGGTGATATTGCCGGCATTGCCGATCGGGGCCAAAACCACCTTGTCGGTCATTTCATATTCGAATTCCTGGGCGATCTCGTATGAATACGACTCCTGGCCCAGGATGCGCCAAGCGTTCTTGGAGTTCAGCAGCGCCACGTTGTAATTTTCAGACAGATGCTCCACGATTTTCATGCAGTCGTCAAAAACACCCGGTATTTCGAAAACCATGGCACCGCTGCCAAGCGGCTGGGACAACTGCTGCGGGGTTACGCGCTTATGCGGCAAAAGAACGGCTGACTTAACATCCGGTTGCAGAAAAGAGGCATACAGCGCGGCAGCCGCAGAAGTATCCCCGGTAGATGCGCAGACTGCAAGCACATCGGAAACATGCCCCTCCCGAATCAGGTACCGGATATAGCTCAACGCGCTGGCCATCCCCCGGTCTTTGAATGATGCGCTGGGATTCTGGCCGTCGTTTTTAAAGAAAAACCTGGCACCGGCTTTTCCCTGCATCCGCGCATTGGCTTCCACCACCGGGGTATGGCCCTCGCCCAGCCATACCACGTCATCGAGCGGCAGAATCGGCCCGATAAATTCGTGATACCGATAGATCCCGTTCAAAGCCGGCCGGTTTAACATGCGCCGATAGTCGAAAATGCGGCGCCAGGTCTGTCCGGAAATCTGTTTTAAACGGTCAAATTCCGCGTCATACAGCAGCAGCACGTGACCGCATTCCGGGCAGGTGTAGAGCAGATGCAGGATGCCGAACTGTGCGCTGCAATGCAGGCACCGGTAAATCAGCTCTCCTGCGGGCTCCGGGATCAGGTAGGGCCGGATATCATCTGGGAAATCCTGCAGTCTCACAGTGTAATGGTTTCCTTGCCGCCCATATACGGCCGCAGCGCTTCGGGAATGGCGACGCTGCCGTCGGCCTGTTGACAATTTTCCAGTAATGCGGCCACAGTCCTGCCGACTGCCAGCCCCGAGCCGTTTAACGTATGCACCAGCTCGGTTTTTTTCCGGGACTTGCGCTTGAACCGGATCCCGGCACGGCGTGCCTGAAAGGATTCAAAATTGCTGCAAGAGGAAATTTCCCGATATTTTTGCTGGGCCGGCATCCACACCTCGATGTCGTAAGTCTTGGCCGCGGCAAATCCCATGTCCCCGGTGCACAGCAGCACCACGCGATATGCAAGTCCCAGCTTCTGCAGCACCGTCTCTGCATCGGCCAGCAGTCGCTCGAGTTCGTCATAGGAGTTTTCCGGGACCGCGAATTTAACAAGTTCCACTTTATTAAATTGGTGCTGACGAATCAAGCCCCGGGTATCTTTTCCGTAGGAGCCGGCCTCGGCACGGAAACACGGCGTGTAGGCCACGTAATATTTCGGCAGATCGCTTTCATCGATAACTTCATCCTGGTGAATATTGGTGACCGGCACTTCGGCGGTGGGAATCAGGAAATACTCCCATTGTTCGAGCTTAAACAGGTCCTCTTCAAACTTGGGCAGCTGGCCGGTACAGTTCATGCTGTGGCGGTTGACAATAAAAGGGGGCAGCACTTCGCTGTATCCGTGATCGTTGATATGCAGATCCAGCATGAAATTGATCAGGGCCCGCTCAAGCCTGGCCCCGGCGCCCAGATACAGCGGAAACCGCGCTCCGGCGATTTTGGCGGCGCGCTCGAAATCCAGGATGCCCAGCTTTTCCCCCACGGTCCAGTGGGGCTGTGGCGCAAAATCAAATTCCGGCCGCACGCCGATTTCCCGTACCAGCGCATTGTCGGATTCGTCCTGTCCCTCGGGCACGCTTGGGGCCGGCACGTTGGGGAGCCGGATGAGAATCTCGTTGATCTGCGTTTCATAATCGGCCAACGCCTGTTCCAGCTCCTTGATCCGGGCCCCCACCTCCCGCATTTCGGCAACCCGCTCGTCGGCATTCTCCCCCCGTTTTTTCATGCCCGCAATTTCATCGGAAACCACGTTCCGGCGATGCCGGAGCTGTTCCATTTCATTTAAAATCTTGCGGCGCTGCTGGTCGGCCTGCTCAAATGTGGACAAGTCGGCTGCATCCCCGCGCTTTTCCAGGGCATCGCGCAGTTCGGACAGATTTTGCCGCACGTACTTGATTTCCAGCATAAAATACCTATATTAAATAATTTAAGAAAATAAGGGGGTTGTTCATAAAAAAACTTATCATCGATATCATGCACGCCTTGTTTCGTCAATGATTATTGCAAATTGCCCTGTCTTAGGCTATAAGAAAGTAGCTGTTCTCATACCGGGAGAAATTCCATGGAAGATATCAAGGATAAAAAGCTGAAACTGCGGCAGGAAGCGAAAAACCGAATCAATGCCGTGGCGAAACCGGAGCTGTCGGAAAAAAGAGCCCGGATTGAAGAACAACTGTTTGAATTTGCCAATTTCAAGGAAGCCCAAACCATTTTTTTCCATGTCAGCCGGGGACCCGAGGTCAGCACTGAAAACATCATGCTGACCTGTATGCAATCGGGCAAGAATATCGTTCTGCCCCTGTTTGACAAGGCAGCCGGAAAGGATCCGCAGTTATACCGGATCAACAATCTCGATGAAGACTTGCAGACCGGACCGGAAACACTCGGGCGGCCCGACCCCCGGCGGTGCAAGCCGGCTTCCTTTGACAGCGTGGACCTCGCCATTGTTCCGGGCACGGCATTTGACGAAAAAGGCGGCCGGCTGGGCAGCGGATCCGGCCGATATGACCGGCTGATCCCCATGCTTCCCAACACCGCGCGCAAGGTGGCGCTTGCCTTTGAGGAACAAATGTTTTTCCAGATCCCCATGGAAGCCCATGACAAATACATGGATATCATTATCACGGAAAAACGCATCATCTATAAGATATAAACTTTCATGAAACCAGTTGTCGCAATCGCAGGACCGCCCAACGCCGGCAAATCCACCCTGTTTAACCGTCTGACACGCTCCAGGAGCGCACTGGTGGACGACTTGCCGGGCGTCACCCGGGATCGCCTCTATGCCGCGGCGGCCTGGGGCGGGGTGGAATTTGACCTCGTGGATACCGGCGGATTCTATGCCCGGGACACGGACGCGTTTGCCGCAAAGACCCACTACCAGCTCCGGGAGGCAATCGCCGGCGCAGATGCCGTGATTCTGCTTTTTGACGGCGCCCACGGCATCTCCGCATATGACCGCGATCTGGCGGACCTGGTGCGCGAATTTGACATCCCGGTGTTTTGCGCCATCAACAAAATCGACCATCCCGGCCGGGAAGACAACCTCTACGATTTCTACGCCCTGGGCATGGATACCCTGTATGCGGTATCCACCACCCACGGCCACGGAATCAATACCCTGCTCGACGACCTGATCGCCGTGTTGCCGAAAATCGAATCCGCCGCCCCGAGCGAGCCTGTAAGAATGGCCGTGATCGGGCGTCCCAACGTGGGCAAGTCCTCGCTGATCAATCGCATCCTGGGCCAGGAGCGCATCATTGTCAGCGACACGCCCGGTACCACGAGAGACGCCATTGACACGCTCTGCGAGGTCGGCGGCAAACCTTATATGCTGATTGATACCGCCGGGGTACGCCGCAAATCAAGGGTCAGGGAGCGGATCGAAAAATATGCGATCGGCAAGGCCCTGGACAGCCTGGATCGCTGCGATATCGCCCTGATCATGCTGGATGCCGAAACCGGGATTACCGAGCAGGACGTCCGGATTGCCGGGTACGCCTATGAAAAGGGGCGGGCGTGTATCTTTCTGCTCAACAAATGGGACCTGGTGGAAAAAAACGACAGGATCTTCAAGCAGATCAAGGACGAGATCCGTTATCGCGCCGGATATTTAAACTTTGCCCCGATTTTGACCATATCTGCGCTGACCGGCAGGCGGGTGCCCAAAATCTTCGAATTTGCAGACGCGGTTTACCAGCAGTATACCCGCCGCATCGCCACAGGCCCGTTGAACCGCATCATCGAATCGGCCACCACGCGCACAGAGCCGGCCATGCACCACGGCCGGCGACTCAAATTTTACTATGCAGCCCAGACCGGCATCAAACCGCCCACCTTTGTCTGTTTTGTCAATTACCCGGAAGGGGTTCATTTCTCCTACCAGCGCTACCTGGTCAACCAGATCCGGGATGCCGCCGGGCTCGACCTGGTGCCCGTCCGGCTACTGCTGCGCAAACGCGGTGAAACCCGACAGCGAAAAGCACCCAAAAAGAAGCGGCCGGCTAGGGCAAAATAAAAGACGAAAAATCCGAAGTACGAAACTCGAAATCCGCGCGAAACATCCCATGGGGATAAACAATATCGAAAAATCAAAATTCGGATGTTCAAAACAAACGCACCTTTAAATAAACGGTGGTTTTAAACATTCCATAGTTGGATTTGGATCGGATTTCGGGCTTCGGATTTATTCCATATTTTTCTGACAGAGGATACCGATTGGACCTGTTTGACTACCAGGCAGAAAAGGCAAGCGCGGCCACCCGCCCGCTGGCAGACCGCATGCGGCCGCGGGACCTTGACGAGTTTATCGGCCAGCAGCACGCCGTGGGCACGGGTTCGCTGATCCGAAACGCTATTGAAAACGACCGGATCTTTTCCGTGATCCTGTGGGGCCCGCCGGGCAGCGGCAAAACCACCCTGGCCCGGATCATTGCCGCGCGCACCCGCTGCCACTTTGTCCAGTTCTCCGCCGTGCTCACCGGGGTCAAGGACATCCGGGCCGTGATTGACACGGCCAAAAACCAGCAGAAGTTCCACGGCCGGCGCACGATCCTTTTTGTGGATGAAATCCACCGCTTTAACAAGTCCCAGCAGGACGCGTTTCTGCATCACGTGGAAAGTGGGCTGATCACCCTGATCGGCGCCACCACGGAAAACCCCTCGTTTGAGGTCATATCCGCCCTGCTCTCGCGCTGCCGGGTCATCACCCTGGATCGGCTTTCCGAGGCGGAAATGAAAACCCTGATCAAACGGGCACTTGCAGACAGCGAGCGGGGGCTGGGGGACATGGAACTGGCCATTGACGAGGCGGCCGCAGACCATATTGCCGCCATCTCCGACGGAGATGCGCGTTCGGCCTTAAACGCCCTTGAAATCGTGGCCGCAGACATTGCCCACACGGACACAAACAACCGACCGCCCCGGATCGGCCTGGAGCAGGTGGAAGGCGCGCTCCAGCGCCAGGCATTTGACTATGATAAAATCGGCGAGGGACATTATAACCTGATTTCCGCACTACACAAGAGCCTGCGCGGAAGCGACCCGGACGCAGCCCTGTACTGGCTGGCGCGCATGGTGGGCGCCGGGGAGGATCCTTTTTATATTGCCCGCCGCATGGTACGGTTTGCCTCCGAGGATATCGGCAACGCCGACCCCCAGGCGCTGTCCGTCAGCATGGACGCCATGGAGGCATACCGGTTTCTGGGATCCCCGGAAGGCGATCTCTGCCTGGCACAGGCAGCCGTTTACCTGGCCACGGCGCCCAAGAGCAACAGCGTATATGCCGCCTGGGGCCGGGTACGGGACGCGGTGGAGAAAACCGGCTCCCTGCCGGTTCCCCATCATATCCGTAACGCACCGACGCAGTTGATGAAAAACCTCGGGTATGCCAGGGGCTACAAGTACGCCCATGACTACAAGGACGCTTTTGCTCCCCAGGACCACCTGCCGGAACAACTGCAGGACACCCTGTTTTACCATCCCACAGACCGGGGGCATGAAAAGCTGATCAAGCAAAGATTGGACAAATGGCGGGAGCTGAAGAAAAAATCCTGACCATCACCGTGGGCCTGCCGGGCAGCGGTAAAACATGGTGGGCCAGGCAGGCCGGGTTTGATCGGGCGGTGTGCCTGGATGACTGGCGGGAAAAACTTTGGGGCGATCGCAGCATCCAGGACGGGCCCGGCGGGACGGGTTTGCTGATTGCCCTGCACAACATGGAAATCCGCGAAGCCCTGAAAAACGGTGAAAACGTGGTGGTCCACAACACCAATATCCTGAAAAAACACCGCCGGCCGCTGGTGGAAATGGCCCGGGAGGCCGGCTACCAAGTCAAAATCGTGTATTTTGAAGTCCCGCTCGAGGTCTGCCGGCAGCGCAACAGGGATCGGCCCGACCCGGTTGCCGAAGCGGTGCTCGACGATTTTGCCCGCCGCATGGAGCTGCCTGATCCGGAGGAAGCCGATTGCGTGATCCGGTATTCCAACATCGTATAGCCGGACGCAGAAGCCGGGTTATTTTTTCGGAGACAACTGTGTGGTGCGGATGCCGAAGACCATCAGCTTGATCCAGGCCAGGCCCAGGCGCAACAGTGCCACGTCGTCGTTTTTGATTTTCAGACGCAGATCCGGTTTCACCTTGAAACGCGAAAGAAAGCTGCTTTCCAGAACGAACTGCCGGAAATCATCCACGTTGTAGACGGCCATGAAGGCCATTTTCGCCTTCTGCCCGTAAGGACCCTCCTCCCCCCAAGGGTCCTGCGAGAAAAGGCCCAGGACTTCGGCCCATTCCACGGTCATCTGGTTGTAAAAACCCGCGTTCTGATCCGCCTCCCAGGATTTCACCGTCCAATAGCATGCTTCCGCCTGCCCCCGGCAGAACTCCGGCGGCCGGAAATAATGCAGCAGCCGGGGTTTGCCGGCTTCAAAATACACAGCCTGCTCCACCGGAAAAGCCCGGCAGGTCTGGGGGCGGTCCGGGTATACCCGGCAGCCTTCATCGGTGAGAAAGGGACAGGTCTTTTCCCCGTTTTCGGCCATGGCCAGAAGCACGTGCGGGAAAAAACTGCCTTCCCGCAGCACCACGTGGGTGTAGGTATCAATAAACGTCCCGGAGGAAATGCCCAGGCAGTTTTTCAGCCGGATGACGTCATAGGGATACAGGTACAGGTTCAGGTTCCGGCAGCATTGGTTAAAACACGAAATTCCGGGATGGCAGGCAAAGGCGAACTGCTCGTTTTCTGAGAGCAGACGCCCCGGAATCTGCCCGGCGTCCTTTTCATCAATATACCGCATCTACAGGCACCTCGTCTTGTACAAGCATGTGGGCGTTTGTCTTTTTTGACTTGCCGGAAACGGCAAGGGATTTTCTGAGTCTGCCCTCGAGTTCGGACATCCGGACATAAAACGGGGTCCGGTCAAAGGGAGAATACGGCAAGTGCCCGCAAGCGGCAATAAATTCCGCACACCCTTCCCCGTAGACCCGATTTGATCTGCCCGGCGGGGCAAACTCGTGGGGAATCCCGTGGAGCCGGCATATCATGGGCCGCCAGGCATACAGCAGGCACCACCCGGATTCGTTCAGCGGGCACATTCTGCGAAAGGGCGGCCCATTTTGCCCGGATTCTGATTTCGCCAGAACATCCAGGTATGCTTCGGCCCGCTGCCGGGCTGCGGCCTGCTTTGATGCAGGCAGGCCGGCAAATCCTTTGCGCAGATAGATATACTCCAGAAAAGTATGGTGATAGAACCGTGTCAAGCAGCAGTTTTCCCTGCACCCGGTGCATTCAAACCCGTAATGCGCTGATTTCTGCGCATACAAACGATCCATTTGCCCGTACAGCTCTTCGAGTTCCGTAATCAGGTATTTTAAAGACGGCTCTATGGCCAGGCTGTCTACCGAAACTGTGGATACCGTCATCCTACACCAGGGGCGTTGGAACAAAAAGCTGATGATAGAGGTTTAGCACGTAGCGGTCGGTCATGCTGGCAATATAATCGCAGATGATTCGCTCCGCGGGCGCCTCATTGAAATACGCCGCACGCATCTCCATGCTCTTTGTTTTTTCCCGGAGCTGATCCGGATTGTTTAAAAAATACATATAGATCTCGGAGATCATCTTCTTGGCCTTGATAAACTCTGCATGCACCCGGGTGGAGCGGTACACGTTTCCGTAGAGAAACCGGCGCAGTTCGCTCATGGCCTCAAAGACCCGGCCTGAAAACGCCAGCTCCAGGTTGCCTTCCGTCACCCGGCTGGAAAAAATCAGATCCCGGATCATGCTGGTGGCCCGCTCGGCGTGGGTGCGGCCCAATACATTGACGCAGATTCCGGGAACCGCCGAATCCGAGATCACACCGCTTCTGACCGCATCATCCAGGTCATGGTTCAGATAAGCGATGATGTCGGCAAAGCGCACGATTCTGCCCTCGACAGTGCACGCCATCTTCCCGGGATCTGCGGGAATAATATCACCAAATCCCTTGGAATGCTTCAGGATGCCGTCTCTGACCTCAAAGGTGAGATTCAGCCCCTGGCCGTGGCGCTCCAGCACGTCCACCACCCGGAGACTTTGATCGCTGTGATTGAAATCCGGCGAAAATATTTCCTTTAACGCGGTCTCGCCGCTGTGCCCGAAAGGGGTATGCCCCAGATCATGACCCAGAGCCACGGCTTCGGCCAGGTCCTCGTTTAGGCGCATGGCCCGGGCAATGGTCCGGGCCACCTCGGCCACCTCCAGGGTGTGGGTCAGGCGGGTGCGGTAGTGATCCCCCAGGGGGGATAAAAAGACCTGGGTCTTGTGCTTGAGACGGCGAAACGCGCTGGAAAAAACGATCCGATCCCGGTCCTGCTGAAATACGGTTCGCACCGGACACGGCCGCTCGGTTTGACAGCGCCCCCTGGACTGCGAGGCACGGCTCCCGTAAGGAGAGATAAAAGAATCTTCCCGCTTTTCAAAATCCTCCCGGATATTTGTCATATGCGGATCCCAGAGCATCCTCCACCCCGAAGGCACAACTTGTGCAAATTAATATTCATAAAATATAAATAACAATTTATTATCTCACATCTCTTTGTAATTGTAAAGATCGCCCCGAAAGGGGCAGCAATTTCCGGTGAATAATTATCAGGTTGTTGTTATGCTGGTTCAGTCTTATCGGGATCGGAAACGAAATCGGTACCGAAATCGACCCCGATGCCGATTTCGATCAAACTGCGAAAAAATCAGAAAAGGAACTTCATATATGCCTATTGCCGCGACTTGAAAAATTAACAGAGGATTGCTGCAAAAAGGGCCGGACGTGTTTTCCGGAAATCAACGAAAAAGGTTCATGTTGGGAGTGCGGCTTCTTGCCGGATCTGATTGGAAAAAGGCATCCACTTCACGGTGTGCGGCCGGGATATCTGCGGCCCCTGTGACCAGGGTGGCAAACCGGTGGCCGTAGGTAAAGTTGGCTGCAAAATACACGAGCCACTTTTTGTAGCGGCGAAGCGCATTTACCGGTTCATAATATTTTTCCAGCAGATCCAGCATCCGGTGGGCGCAGTGCGGGTAAATCTCCGCAGACGGCACAAAGCCTTGGGTCCACTGGGCAAAAATCCAGGGCCGGGCCAGGGCCATCCGGCCGATGGCCACACCGTCGCATCCCGTATCTGCCAGCATGCGCAGGCAGTCGTTTTCCGAAAACACCTCACCATTGCCGAATACCGGGATATCCACGGCCTGCTTGACAGCCCGGATATAGTCCCATTTCGGCGGCCGGGATCGGCGGTCCGGGGCCACCCGGGGATGAAATGTCAGGGCATCTGCCCCCGCCGCTGCCAGCCGGCGCGCCAGATCCACGGCCGGCTCCGGCGCGTCTTGCCAGCCGGTGCGGAATTTCACGGTTACCGGAATGGAAACCGTCTTTCGCACGGCAGCCACCACTTCTGCAGCCCGGCCGGGTTCTTTGAGCAGACCCGCCCCTGCCCCCTGCTTGCATATGGCAGCCACCGAGCATCCCATGTTGATATCGACCCCGAAGAATCCCTCGGATTCGATCCGCCCGGCCGCCCGGGCCATCTGGGCCGGATCCGAACCGAAAATCTGGCAGACCAGATGCGGCAGCTCCGGGGCGCGCCATTGGAACACGGCGGAAACCCGGGGATTTTCCGACGGTAGGGCCTTTGCGCTGCACATCTCGGTAAACATCAGGCCGTAGCCGCCGTATTCCGCAGCCAACTCCCGGAAGGCCACACTCGTCAGGCCGGCCATGGGCGCCATTAGCAGGCGCGGATAAACCGCATGGTCGCCGATACGCACCGGGTCATTGAGACGAGAAATCAGATCATTCATTCCGTCTTTGTGCCCTTTGTTTGCACGGGGGTCAAGGGGGAGGCACAAAAAAACCGGCGGGAAATTCTGAAACTTCCCGCCGGTTTTTTTACCGGGCTACCAACAACGGCCGCCGCCCCTGTGGTGGCCCCAGCCGCCGCCATAGCCCCGGGATGCGGAAGGACCGTTATACTCATAGTTCCGCGCCTTTGCCTGAATCTGTTCGCGAATCCGGCTCATTTCCTGCTGCAGCGCTGCCGCCCGCTCGGGATCCGGATTTTCCCGGCTCATCAGCGCATGGTACTCGCCCCGCTTGCCTGCAAGTTCGCTGCGAAGCTCGGCTGTTTCCTCCAGAAAGGCCTGATGTTCCGGGCCGGCATTGCCCCCGTAATAACAGGGACCACCGTGCCCTCCGGGTCCATAACCGTTATGATAACCACCCCGGGAGCCGCCCCAGGGTCCGGCAAATGCCACGCCTGCGATCAGCCCCACCACTGCGAGAACCGTAAGTATCGTGATTGCTCTTTTCATCATTTTCCTTTCCTCCTCTGGGTTGCTTGGTTTTACACATGATTTGTTTTGACAATATATAAAGCAACAGATGTGCCAAATCCTCAATAACCACACAACCTATTGATTTTGAACAAAAAATATTCATCCCTCACTCCTTTAAAAAACTTTACGGTAGATTTCCGGCCATATTATGTGTATATTTTATACAAGTCTGTAAAAAATATGCTCACATCTGCGGGAAATAAAGGCGGGGTGAAATTAAAGACACTGTAAACTCACCGGAATATTTGCTGTTTCGCCTGTCTGCAGATTCCGGCATCAAAATTGCCGATAAAATCATATGATAAAGAAAAAGCATCTCAGTCTATACATTTCTCCCTGGATGATTATCAGTGCCGCAGCCATTTTGCTTGTTGTGGCGGTAACCCTGGCGGTGAGCAACTATAACCGGGAAAAGCACTACATGTCAGAGATCCTGCTTGAAAAGGGATCTGCACTGATCAAATCATTCGAGGCCGGCACCCGTACCGGCATGCGGGCCATGGGCTGGGGGGAAAACCAGGTCCAGTATCTGCTCCAGGAACTGGCCGACCAGGCAGACGTCCTTTATATCGCGGTAACAGACGACAACGGGCAAATCCTGGCCCACAGTGATCCGAACCGCATTGGCGAACAATTTCCCGCTGCATCTGAAACCGGAACCCCGGCGGCCGGGCAATCGGCAAACTGGCGACTGACCACGGCAGAAAACGATCTGCCGGCTTTTGAGGTGTACCGATTTTTCGACCCGTTTACGGGCAGAAGCGGGCATATGCGGCAAATGGGGCACATGGGGCATATGCGGCAAACCGAACCCCGGGGGGACAGATCCGGGCAAACGGGCCCCTGGTGCGCGCCGGACAACTTTGAAAAAAACCGGCAGATCATTTTTATCGGGTTTGACCGGACCCCGTTTATCCAGGCCCGCAGGCAGGACTTCAGAAACACCGCATTGATTTCTTCCGTATTGCTTGTACTGGGCTTTGCCGGATTTATGACCATGTTTGTGGCCCAGCACTACCGGGCCACCCGGCGGCGGCTGCAGGATACCAGCGCCATAGCCGATGAAGTGGTGGCCAGCCTGCCGGTCGGATTAATGGTAACAGACCACAAGGGCAACATCCTCCTGGCAAACCCGGCGGCCCAATCCATCACGGGCTTGGACGCACAGCAGGTCCGCGGCAGGCCGGCCGGGGAGGTGTTGCCGGAGAACCTGATCAACCTGATCTCTCCGGACACCCCGGGGCCGCGCGTGATCGAACAGGAACTGGCGTGCCGGTTCGGGCAGGCCGAGCCGGTGCCCATGAGCGTGAGCTCTGCACGGATTGTCAATGAGGACGGCGTGTTTGTCGGCAGCCTGGTCATTTTCCGGGACCTCACCGAAATCAAGGCGCTGCAGGAAGCCATGCAGCGCAAGGAAAGGCTGGCCGCCATCGGCGACTTAGCCGCAGGCATTGCCCATGAAATCCGCAACCCGCTGAGCTCGGTCAAAGGCATGGCCACCTATTTCAAAAACAAATCCGCTGATGATCCAGAGGCCAAAGCTGCAGCAGAGGTGATGGTGCAGGAAACCGACCGGTTAAACCGGGTGATCAGCGAACTGCTGGAATTCGCCCGACCTTCCAGTATTGATGCCCGTCCGGCGGACATCAACACCATACTGGTCCACTCCATCCGCCTAATCCGGCAGGACGCAGAAAATCAGGACGTCCCCTTAAAAATATCCAGCGGTGAAAATCTGCCCCTGGCAGACATTGATCCGGACCGCTTTATCCAGTGCCTGCTCAATCTCTACCTAAACGCGATTCAGGCCATGGAAAGCGGCGGCGAACTCGCCGTGGAAAGCAGCCGTTCGGCGGAAGGCGAAATTGTCATCCGAGTATCAGACACCGGCCCAGGGATTGACAAAGAAAACCTCAGCCAGATTTTTGATCCCTATTTCACCACCAAATCCACCGGCACCGGACTGGGCCTGGCAATTGTGCACAAAATCGTGGAAAGCCACGAGGGCCGGATCACCGTTAAAAGTACACCGGGAAAAGGCACGGTCTTCACTGTCGTACTGCCCGCTTCCCGGGACCGGCAGACAAAAGAGGCATAAGCAATGAACATAGAAAACCAGGCCGGGATCCTGGTAGTAGATGACGATGCAGGGCATCGCGCCACGCTCCGGACCGTATTGAAAAGCTGGGACCACAGCATCAGCGAGGCCGATGACGGCCATTCTGCGGTCCGCCAGGTAAAGGCCGCCCCTTTTGATCTGATTCTCATGGATGTGCGCATGACCGAGATGGGCGGCATCGAGGCCCTCAAACAGATCAAGGGCTATAACCCCGCCATTCCGATTATCATCATGACCGCCTATTCCTCGGTGGAATCCGCAGTGGAGGCGATGAAAGCCGGGGCATATGATTATCTGACCAAGCCGCTGGACTTTGACGAGCTCCGGCTGACCATTGAACGGGCACTTGAGCATACCCGGCTAAAACACGAAAACCGGGACCTCAAGGCCCGCCTGAAAAACCTTGCAGACAGCCGGGAGATTGTTGCCGCCAGTGACCGGATGAAGGGCCTGCTTGACATGGTGGCCACAATTTCGCCTTCAGAGGCCACGGTGCTGATCACCGGGGCAAGCGGCACGGGCAAGGAACTTATCGCCCGGGCTGTTCATGCCAACAGCAGCCGCAGCACCGGGCCGCTTGTTGCTGTCAACTGCGCCGCGCTAACCGAGTCCCTGCTGGAGTCCGAACTGTTCGGCCACGAAAAAGGGGCCTTCACCGGCGCAGACAGGCGCCGGGAAGGACGGTTTGTCCAGGCCGACCGCGGCACCCTGTTTCTCGACGAGGTGGGGGAGATGTCCATGGCCATGCAGGCCAAGCTGCTGCGCGTGCTCCAGGAAGGTGAAATCCAGCGCGTGGGCGGCGATACCCCGATTGCCGTGGACGTCCGGATCATCACGGCCACCAACAAGGACCTGGGCCAAATGGTGGCCGAGGGCAAATTCCGGGAGGACTTGTTTTACCGCTTAAACGTGGTAAACCTGCATGTTCCGCCGCTTGCCCAACGCACAGACGACATCCCGGCTCTTGCCCAGCATTTCATAAACCGATATGCAGCGCGCAACCGCAAGCAGATCAAGGGCTTTACCCCCAGGGCCATGGACGATCTGCTCAAATACCAGTGGCCCGGCAATGTCCGGGAACTGGAAAACGTGGTGGAACGGGCGGTAATCCTGTCGCCCGGCGAACACGTCACCGAAAAGGACCTGCCCTTAAACATTTCGCAGAACGCGACAAAAGCCGCGCCCGGCCCATCTGCAGCCCCAGGGGAACCGGACGGTTCCGGCTCTCTTGACGAAATGGAAAAATCAGCCATCACCGGCGCCCTTGCGCGCGCCGGGGGCAACAAAAGCGAAGCCGCGCGCCTGCTGGGCATCACCCGGCGCACGCTGTACAACAAACTTGACAAATACAACATCGCGTAAAGGAGGGGCCATGATTATTGACATGCACTACCACATCGATGAACGCATGGAGCCGATGGACCGCCTGCTTTCCCAGATGGACCAGCACGGCATTGACCGGATCGTCCTGATTGCGCCCATGGTGGACCCTTTTCACGTTGCGGGCGCGGCTGCAAAACTGGCCTCCCTGGCCAGGAAAATGCTGACCGGCCGGGGCTACCGGATCGGGCTGATGATGTATGAAAGCACGGTCACCAAAAACGGCAGGTTCTCAGTTCTGGGCGACAAGTACGACATTTATTCCGCGCCGGACAACAGCCTGGTGGAAAAAGCCATGGCCGCCCATCCGGACCGGTTCTGGGGCTGGTTTTTCATTAACCCCTCGGTTGAAGACAGCGTCTTTCGCCTGGAATCGGAAATGACCGCAGACGGCTGGATCGGGGTTAAATGCCATCCCTTCTGGCACCGCTACGCCGTCAGGTACCTGGATGACGCGGCTGCCTGGTGTGCGGAGAAAAACCTGCCCCTGCTGATCCACCTGGGCGGAAAAAAGGATAACGGCGATTTCCGGTACCTGCCCGAGCGCCACCCGAATCTCAAGATCATATACGCCCATGCCGGGCTGCCCCATTATCAGCGGATCTGGGACTACATCAAGGACCGGGACAACCTCTACGTGGACCTGTCCAGCCCGTATTTGAACAAGCCCCTGCGTCTTCGCGCGCTCCATGCTCTTGGACCGGAAAAATGCATGTACGGCACGGACGGGCCGTTCGGATACCCGGCTGAGGACGGCAAATACAACCACGGAGCGATTCTCTCTGAAATCAAGCAGTTTCCGATATCGACTGCGGATCAGGAAAAGATCCTGGGAAAAAATTTCATGAAAGCAGCCGGGCTTTAACCTGTCTCGAAGGATTTATCTCATGCAGCACCAGAACCAGCCGATCGGAATGGTTATGGCCACCCGCCTGGAAGCAAAGCCATTTTTAACCGGGCTTTCATGGAGCAGCGCAGCCGAGGCCCCATTTCCAGTATATCATGACAGCAAGCGGGTGCTGATCATCTCCGGCATCGGAAAGGCCAACGCCGCCATGGCCGCTGCCTGCCTTTGCATGCAGTTTTTTCCCGCATGCCTTGTCAACCTGGGCGCGGCAGGCGCAACCCGGGCCGGCGATCGTCTCGGGGCCATATACCAGATCCGGGAAACCGTGGAACCCGACCGACGGCACTATCAAACCGGCAAGCCTTTCCGTCAACAACCCGATGTAATGCCCGGATTTGCAAGCGCCCGGCTGGCGACTCTGGACCAGGCGGCCCTCGAGGCGGAAAAGCGTATGGAGATATCAGCCATGGCCGAGCTGGTCGATATGGAGGGAGCCGCCATCGTCCAGGCGGCCCGGAAGTTTCAAGTCCGGTGCTGCCTGTTCAAATTCGTCAGCGACACCGCAGCGCACACCACCGGCGGCGAAATCATCTCCCATATCCGGCAGTACCGGGATAGCCTGTTTCACTTTTTTAGGACCGAATTGCTGCCGGTACTTGAGCGCGATGAGATCTGACAATCTGCCGGGAAATCTGGCGCCTTCTGCTTGTCGCCACTGCCCCGGACCTCATCGGTTCCGGCCAACGGGCCGCAGCACAAACTGGTTCTTTCACACCGGCTGCACCCACAACCGCATGCGCTCTGAATTTTAAATTTCCTGCAGATGTTTTGAATGCTCCAGCCAAGGGCCGCGACAATGAGCACCCATACAATGATTTCCTGTACCATGATACCGCCTCCGGGTTTAAACTCCCATCCGCCTGCCGCCCTGGCAGAAGGCCATTCGGAAAATTAAACAACCAATCTTTTTTATATTTTGTTTGGCAGCCCAAACAAAATATAAAACCAATATATTCTTTTAGCAAGGCGTCTTTTGTTTGCCAGAACAAAAAAAATCGGATATCGTCAGCCCTGCACTGAAATCAAAGGAGAGGCAATGACAGGAATCGATTTATCCGAAAACCTGGAGGATTACCTGGAGACCATTCTTGAGCTGGAAAAAATCAACAAGGTGGCCCGTGTCAAAGACATTGCAGAGCACCGGGGCGTGCTGCGCGGATCGGTGACGGGGGCGTTAAAAAGCCTGGCGGAAAAAGGGCTGATCAACTACGAGCCCTACAGCTTTATTACGCTGACAAAAAAAGGGGCGGCTGTTGCCGGGGAGATCGACCGCAGACACCGGGTAATCAAAAATTTCCTGGTGCACGTACTCCAGATCGGCCATGAAACGGCAGAACATAACGCCTGCCGCATGGAACACGCCATGGACCGGACTGTTGTGGATCGGCTTGTGGCATTTATCGAATACATTGACGACTGCCCCAGAACCGATGCGCAATGGCTCGACGGATTCGCCTGTCACCGGCAGGGCACAAAAGCAGCCGCCAACTGTACAACCTGCATGAAAAAAAGTGTTGAAAAACACGGCAGGGAAAAGGACAGCCGCTGAACCGGCCGGTATAAACACGATTTCCGCTGTTGCATTATGGATCAGATCACATTATAGATTAAAAATTCGAAATCCGAATATCGAAATCCGAATGTCGAATTTCCGAAACCCGTAAACTGAAAAAGAATCACAAGTATTCTCTCTTTGGCGAAATTTGCGAATTGAAAGATTCATTGCTCCTTCGAATTTCGGATTTCGTGCTTCGGATTTATGACCAGGCGATATCCGGCCGACCGGTCAACAACGATGACCAGGCCGCGGAAATAAATTCTCAACACCCAAACCAACAGGAGTTTTGATGAGTGCGTATCAATTCTATGAAGTGGTAAAACAGCCGCCGGTGGCCTGGGTCTATCTCAACCGGCCGGATAAGAAAAACGCCATGAACCCGCCGGCCTGGAAGGAAAGCATCCCGATTTTCGAAGACCTGGACCGGGACAAGGAAATCCGGGCGGTGGTGATCTCCGGCCGCGGCCCCTGTTTTTCGGCCGGCATCGACCTGATGGGCATGGCCGGCGAACTGCCCGAGCTCATGGAAAGCGGACAGACCGGCGGGATCAAGTGGGACCTTTTAAAGAAAATATATGCCATGCAGAACGCCATCTCCTGCATCGAGTGGTGCAGAAAACCCGTGATCGCAGCTATTCACGGCCACTGCATCGGCGCGGGCCTTGACATGGCAACAGCCTGTGATTTCCGGATATGTTCACAAGACGCGGTTTTCTGCCTCAAGGAAGCGGCAGTGGGATTTGTGGCGGATGTGGGCGTGCTCCAGCGTATTCCGCAGATCGTGGGCCAGGGTTATGCCCGGGAACTGGCATACACGGCAAAGGAGTTTGATGCGCAAAAAGCCGGCCGGATGCTGCTGGTCAACGATATATTTACCGATTATGAGGCCCTGATGGCAGGCGCGCAGGCCCTGGCCGGACAAATTGCCGAAAATCCGCCCCTGGCAGTGCAGGCATCCAAAGACGTGCTCAATTACGGGGTGGGCAAAACCGTGGACGAAGGCCTGAAATACGTGGGCTCGGTCAGCGCCAACATCATCCCGTCAAAGGACCTGATGGAAGCCATTGCCGCTTTTTCGGAAAAACGCAAACCGGTCTTTACAGGCGAGTAACCGAATCAGCGGACCCATGCATATTTACCTTTCCAGTCTCGGGTGCGTGCGAAACCAAGTAGACAGCGAGCTTATGCTCGGCAGGCTTTCCGAGGGCGGCCATACCCTTGCCGAAACCCCTGCCGAGGCCGAGGTCATTATCGTCAACACGTGTGCGTTTATCGAATCCGCGGCAGATGAGGCCATTGAAGAGATCCTCACACTAGCTGCCTGGAAAAAGCAAGGCGTATGCCGAAGCCTGATCGTGGCCGGATGCCTGCCGCAGAGATACGGCCGGGACACGGCCCGATCCCTGCCCGAGGTTGATGTGTTTCTGGGCACCGGCGCATACGACCGCATTGCCGAGGCTGTTGAAAGTCCCTGGACAGCCGGAACCTGTCTTTTACCGGAACCTGCGCGGCTGGCACTTCCGTGCTGGCATACGCCGAGAATTTATGATACTTGGCCCACCGGATACATCAAGATCATGGAGGGATGCGGCAGGCACTGCACTTACTGCGTAATCCCGAAGCTCCGGGGCCCCCTGCGGAGCCGCGAGGCCGCAGACGTGGCAAGGGAGGCGACGCTGCTGGCAAATAAGGGTTTTGCCGAAATCGTGCTGGTGGGCCAGGACACCACTTCCTGGGGCGCGGATTTCGGCGCGGGCGCGTCCTTTGCCGACCTGCTGGAAAAAACGGCCGAAGCCGCACCGGAGACATGGATCCGCTTTTTGTACGGCCATCCGGACAAAATCGATGACCGGCTTCTGGAGACGATTGCCGCGCATGACAATATTTGTTCGTACCTGGACATCCCGATCCAGCATGCCAGCGGCCGGATTTTAAAACGCATGGGCAGAAACCATGACCGGCAAACGCTGCTGGCACGTTTTGACCGCATCCGCGGAATCCTTCCGGATGCGGCGCTGCGCACCACGGTTTTACTCGGCTTTCCCGGGGAAACCCTGGCGGATTTTGAGGCGCTTCTGAAATTCGTGGAGCAAGTGGAATTCGACCACCTGGGCGCATTTATTTACTCGGATGCCGAGGACTTGCCTTCACACCGCCTGGACGGGCACGTGCCTGTACAAGCGGCCCAGGACCGGCACGACCTGATAATGCAGCACCAAGCAGATATCTCCCTTGCCAGGAACCAGGAAAAAATCGGCAGCCGCATGCAGGTACTGGTCGAAGGACAAAGCGACGACGGCCGCTTTTACGGCCGCAGCCGATACCAGGCCCCGGAAGTCGACGGCGTAACGTTCATTGAAACCAAAACCGCGGGAACCGGCATGTATATGGATCTTCACATAACCCGGGCAGATGAATACGATTTGACAGGAGTTCCGGTATGACCGGGTTGAAACAGAAACTGCTCCAATGGGTGGATCCCGACCTGGCGGCCATTGAATCCGCCCTGTTGCAAAACCTCGACCCCCACCTGGAACTGGTCCGCAAAACCGCCGGCCACCTGATATTCTCCGGGGGCAAACGCCTGCGGCCGCTGCTGGTAGTACTTTGTGCACGTATCTGCGGCCATGAAAGCGATTTTGTTCCCAAGTTCGCCTCCACATTTGAATTTCTCCACACCGCCACCCTGCTGCACGACGACGTGATCGACGGGGCCTCCATGCGCCGGGGCAAGGCGGTGGCCCATTCCATTTACGGCGCGCCGGTGACGGTGCTGGTGGGCGATTTTCTCCTGGCCCGGGCACTGCACACCGTGGCCGAGACCCAAAACCCGAAAATTATCCAGGTGGTCTCGCAAATGACAGAGGAGATGTCAGAGGGCGAGATTTTTCAGCTTATGAAAAAAGGCGACGTTCATATCACGGAAGACGAGTACATGGACATTATCCGCCGCAAAACCGGGATCCTCATCCAGGGGGCCTGCCGCACCGGCGCCCTGCTCGCCGGGGCCGCTGAGGCGATGGAAAACGCGCTTACCGCTTATGGCCGGCATCTCGGACTGGTCTTCCAGATTGCCGATGACCTCCTGGATTATACGGCGGACACGGCCGAACTTGGAAAAACCGTGGGAACGGACTTAAAAGAGGGCAAACTCACCCTGCCGCTGATTTACACCCTGGGCCGGGCCGAAGGCGCCGACCGGCGGCTCATAGAAGAGATCATTGCCAACGAAACATTTGCCCGGAGCGATTTTAAATTCCTGCTCAGCCTGCTTGAAAAATACGGCGGACTCGATTATGCTGAAAAAAAAGCCGCCGGTCACCTGGCGCAGGCAAAAAAACAACTGGACATATTTGCCCCGTCCACCGAACGCGAGATCCTTTTGACAATGGCGGATTATGCCTTAAACCGGACATCGTGACCCGTGCCCGGGTCTTTGAATGCATCAAAAAGCAAGGAACAGGCGATCATGAAAAGTTTGTTTCCCCCAATTATGAAAAAAACCGCTTTTGCCGGGCTGTTGATGCTCGGGGTCTTTCTTGCCGGTTCAATCCACGGCGGTCCAGCAGCCGCAGAACCGCAGTCCATTATCGCCTTCGGCGACAGCCGGATACACGGCGACGTGGCCAGTGCCAAAAACGCCGCGGTTTCCCGGGGACTGCTCTCGGCGGTCCAGACCGCGGCCGCGCAGCTGATTTCCAACCGGGATCTGACGGAAAACTTCGGCACGGTTGCCGAGATGCTTTCTTCCCGGCAGGACGCCTTTGTCCAAGACTACCGCATTTTAAAGGAATTCCGGGGGGAAAAGCACTACCAGGTCCTGGTCCAGGCAACGGTGTCAAAGCAGAAAATTCAACAGGCCTTCAGCCGGGCAGGTATTCGGACTGAATCGGATCAGATGCCCGCCGTGTTGCTGATGGTTGCGGAAAAAAACATCGACGATCTGGGCTTTGACTACTGGTGGCGCCAGGGGTATGCCGATTTTTCCCAGCCGGCTTCCGTATCTCCGATCAAGCAGGTCTTTACCCGGGAAGACTTTACGCTTGTGCAGCCTGATTCCAGCGGGGGGTCACCCGGAGACCTGTTTTCCGGCATTGATCCGGGCGCCAGGCCCTCGGATCATGAAGCTTCCCTGCTGGCCAACCGCTTAAATGCCGACATCGTCATCGTGGGCACGGCCGTCGCCGAGGCCACCTCCAACCGTATGGGAGAAAACATCCGCACATTCAAGGCGGATGTGAAACTGCGCGTTATTGATGCCGGCACTGGAAAGCCGCTGACCACCGTGCAAAAACGGGCCCTGACCGTGGGCGAGAATCCGGACAAGGAAGGCAAGGCTGCCCTGGCGGACGCGGCCTATCAGGCGGGCAAGCACCTGGTCGACAGGGTCGCCCCCCTGTGGCGCAATACCGAACAAGCCGACGACCAGTTCATGATCCGCGTTCAGGGCGACTCGGTTCTGCTTTATCTCGAAGACCTGCGCAGCGCGCTGAGGGAACAATCCGGGGTCTCCGGCATACAAACCTCCGAGATGACCGGAAACTCGGCAACACTCGCCGTGGACTTCAATGGAACCGCTCGGGAACTGGCGAACAATCTCCTGGTTCAGTCCTTTGACCGTTTCGGCATCAACATCCGCGAAATATCGGAAAACGGCATGTCCGTGCAGTTAACCAGGGATTGACGCCGGGGGCAAACGCGCCCCAAAAGCCGGCAGAAGTGCTCCCGGCTTTTGTCACCGGTAAACACCATTTACCTATCAAAATAGGAACAACAGGATCTGTTCTCGTTTTTTGAAAAAAACTGTGTTATTATTTCATGTATCGCTGAATACGTTCCGAAAAACGAAATTCGTACTTGCCCAAACTTCCAGTTAACGATAACAAGAAGCAAACAAGCCAACCAGAACCATCACCACAAGAGAGGATTGCGTCAAAATGCAACTGACCCGGGAACAGCAGATGATCCAGAAAACCGCCAGGGAATTTGCACGTCGGGATCTGGCCGCTCTGGCCGCCGAACGCGACAAAAACCACGAGTACCCGGCCGAAAGCCTCAAAAAAATGGGGGAACTGGGCCTGCTGGGCATGCTCGTGCCCGAACAATACGGCGGGGAAGAACTGGGCACGGTTTCCTACGTGCTGGCCATGACCGAGGTGGCCTATGCCTGTGCCGCCACCGCAGTGATCATGTCGGTGCACAATTCCATATGCTGCGGCAGCCTGCTTCGGTTCGGCACTGAAGATCAAAAACAAAAATACCTCAAGCCCATGACTGCAGGCGACATCATCTGTTCCTTTGCCCTGTCCGAGCCCGAAGCCGGCTCGGATCCCGCCTCCATGCAGACCACGGCGGAAAAAGACGGAGACAGCTACATCTTAAACGGCACCAAGCGCTGGATCACCGGGGGGGCCACATCAAAACTGTTCATCGTGCTTGCCAGAACCGATCCGGAAGCCGGACACAAGGGGATTTCGGCTTTTCTGGTCACCCGGGACATGGAAGGATTTGCCACCGGCCGGCTGGAGGACAAGATGGGACAGTGCGCCTCTGATACCACGGACCTGCTTTTTACCAACTGCCGGGTGCCGGTCGATCACCTTCTGGGAAACGAGGGAGAAGGATTTATCGTGGCCATGTCCGGACTGGATGACGGCCGAATCGGGATTGCTGCGCTTTCCCTGGGACTTGGCCAAGCCGCCCTGGACCAGGCCGTAGATTATGCCCGGCAGCGGGTTCAGTTCGGCCGCCCCATTGCCCAGAACCAGGGGCTACGTTGGATGATTGCAGACATGGCCACTGACGTGGAGGCCGCCCGCCAGCTCGTGCTCAATGCCGCGGACAAAAAAGACCAGGGGGAAAGATGCAGCAAGGAGATTTCCATGGCCAAGCTGTATGCCTCGGAAATGGCCAACCGGGTTACGGGGCAGGCCCTACAGGTCCACGGCGGCTACGGCTACACCAAGGAATTCCCGGTGGAGCGATTATACCGGGACGCCCGGGTGCTGACCATTTACGAGGGCACCTCGGAAATCCAGAAAATGGTCATCGCCAATGAGGTGCTGGGAGACAAGAAGAAACCGAAGAAATAAAAAAATGGAATAATGAAACAGGCATGGAGGATTTCATTATGGCATATGAAACCATTGAAACCGAACTCCGGGATTATGTGGGGTTTATCAACTTTAACCGCCCGGACCAGTTAAATACCTTTAATTCAACACTGGCCGGGGAATTTAACCAGGCACTGGCCGATTTTGAAGAGGACACGGCCGTTCGGGCAATCGTGGTCCGCGGCAAAGGCAAGGCTTTCTGCGCCGGCATTGACGTCAACGAACTGGCCGGAAAAAACGGGCTGGACTACTATTTATGGGTCAGCCACATGGAGGAAATGAGCGTGCGCATCTCTAAAATGGGCACACCGGTGATTGCCAGCGTACAGGATCTTGCCGTGGCCAACGGCATTGCCATCGTGGCCTCGGCCGACCTGGCAGTGGCCGCCCAGGGCGCGCGATTCGGGGCAACAGCTGTCAACGTGGGGCTTTTCTGCATGGGACCGGCCGTGGCCCTGTCCCGGAATATCGGCCGCAAAAAAGCCCTGGAACTGCTGCTCACAGGTGAAATGATTGATGCGGAAGAGGCATGGCGGATCGGTCTGATTAACAATGTCGTGCCCGGGGAAAGCCTTGAGTCCGAAACCCTGGCCCTGGCGGGAAAAATCACCGCAAAAAGCCCCCTGGCTGTGAATCTCGGCAAAAAATCCTTCTACAAAATGCAGGACCTTGAATATGAAAAGGCTTATGAAATGGTCAACAACCATTTCGCTTTGCTCTGCAGCACCGAAGACGCCCACGAGGGCGTGAACGCCTTTTTAAACAAACGCAGCCCGGAGTGGAAATTGCGTTAGCATATAGCACCGGAGCAAACAAGTTTTTGCCGCAAGCAATGCAAAAGGAGGGCATCAATGGGCATGCAACAGTTTTACAAGGAAGCCATGGAGCTCAACACCATGGAAGACCCGGAAAGCCGGCGGATGGCGGCCCGGACCTTTTTTGAAAAGCTCAACCACATGGAAATGCCGGCGCATTTCAACTGGGCCGAAGAAATCCTGGAGGGCCTTCACGTCAAGCAGGGTCCCGATCATCCCGCCCTGATCTGGGCGGACATGGAAACCGGGCAGGAACGCCGGTTTTCCTACAGCGAACTGGCGGCCGAAGGCAACCGGTGCCTGAACTTCCTGCGCAGAAACGGAGTGGATCAGGGCCGGAACATGTACATGATGATCCCCATCGTGCCCGAAACCTGGTTTGCCAGCCTGGCCTGCCTTAAGGGCGGCCTGATCAGCGTGCCCACGGCCACCTCCATGACCGTGCGCGAACTGCAGTTCCGGTTTGAAACCTATCTCCCCGACAGCGTGGTCGCAGACCAGAGCGTGGCGGATACCATTGACGAGGCACTCAAAAAAACAGGTGCCGCTCCGAAAGTCAAAATCGTGCTCGGGGAAAAAGCGGGCTGGACAAGCTGGTCGGCGCTTTTTTCAGAGCCGGAAGAAGCCGAGGGGGCACAAATCAAAAAGGACGACGTGCTGTTTTGCTTTTTTACCTCCGGTACCACGGGCCTGCCCAAGCGTGTGGGCCACAGCGCCACTTCCTATCCCGTGGGACACCTTTCCACCGCAATCATGATCGGCATCCGGCCCGGGGACATCCATCACAACCTAAGCGCGCCGGGATGGGCCAAGTGGGCATGGAGCAGCTTTTTTGCGCCCCTGAACGTGGGCGCCACAGTGGCCGGATTCAACTTCAAAGCCCTGGACCCCAACACCTACCTGGACTATGTCTGCAAATACCGGGTCAACACGTTTTGCGGGCCGCCGACCGCATGGCGCGCGTTTGTAGGCCTTGATCTTTCCCGGTTCGACTTCAGCGCCCTGCGCTCGTCGGTCAGCGCGGGAGAGCCCCTGAACCCGGAAGCCATCCAGCAGTGGAAAAAATACGCCGGCATGGAAATCCGGGATTTTTACGGCCAGACCGAGTCCACGGCCATGATCGGCAACCCGCCGTGGATGGAGGGCCGGATGCGCTTCGGGTCCTTTGGCACCCCGTCGTTTATGTATGATGTCACCCTGGCAGATGACGCGGGAAACGAAATCACCTCACCGGGGGAAACCGGCCATATCGTGGTCCGGCTCGACAGGTGGCGGGCCATCGGACTTTTCACCGAATACATCGGCAACCCGGAAAAAATGAACCAGGTCTTTGTCAACAATTTTTACTATACCGGAGACCGGGCCGCGTTTGACGAAGACGGTTACTGGTGGTTTGTGGGCCGGGCCGATGACGTGATCAAATCATCGGATTTCCGGGTCGGCCCGTTTGAGGTGGAAAGCGCACTGGTGGAGCACCCGGCCGTGGCAGAAGCGGCCGTGGTGGGCAGCCCGGATCCCCAGCGCTACCAGCTGGTCAAGGCCTACGTGATCCTCTCGCCCGGCCATGCGCCTTCAAGGGACCTGGCCCTGGAACTGTTTCAGCACACCATCAGCATCCTGGCCAAGTTCAAGATTCCGCGCATCATCGAATTTGTCAGCGAGGTGCCCAAGACCATCTCCGGCAAGATCCGGCGCATTGAACTGCGGGAGCAGGAAACTGAAAAAAAGGAAAAAGACGGGCAAAAAGGCGAATACGAATATTTTTACCAGGATTTCCCGGAACTGAGTTCCAAGAAAAAGTCCTGAGCCGTAACTATCCGCACTTCAGATGCCTGCAGAAAAAATGGGGGCTTGCGCCCCCTTTTTTTATCATTTATTTATTCAGGCTTGGGATGGCACGCCATGCAGCCTACCGGCCCGCTGGTTTCCTTGTGGCAGCCCATGCAATTTTCGTGAATTGCCCCATAATAATACGCAAGCTGCGCCTGCTTCCACTGCTGATCCGACATGGAGCCCTCGCGGCTCGGCCGGCCCTTTTTGTCGTGGCATGCCATGCACCCCCTGACCGGGTCGTCGTAGTCCAGATCGTTTAAAGGCTGATTTTTTTCATCGTGGTGACACTTTCCGCAGCCAAGATCATATTCATCCACGTGGGCCTTGTGGTCAAACATGACAATTCCCATGTTGTGTTGCGAAAAAGCCGCTTCATTTTTCATTTTTATCACGCCCACGGCGCCGGCGGCTTTGGTTTCACCGGTTTTCTCTGCCGCGGTTTGCCCTGTTTCATCAATGTTTCCCTTAACGCTTTCCGCGGTTGCGGCAGCCTCCTCCTTTACGGTGTCCACGGCTTGACCGGCCTGTTCCCTGACTTCTTCAACCGCTTTTTCGGCTTTTTCTTCAGCGCTTTGGGCAGTCTGCTCAGCCTCTGTTTTTACCCCCTCGGCTGTTCCCCCGGTTGCCGGCTTCTGCGCGGAAACAGATTCCCCGGTTTTCTCCTCGGCGGACTGCGGGGCCTCTTCCTGTCCGCACCCCATAAATACGAATACGCAGACGATCCCCAACAACAGCGCAGCTTTTTTCATATTGTCCCCTTTTCCGGCTGTGATTTCCCGTTTTTCACCTCAGGCCCCGGCCGGCGGCTTGATCGTTACTTCAATACCGCTCCCTGCGGGTGCTTTTTCCGCTGATATACCCCACATATGAAAAATCGCACCCGGCTGTCAACTACAACACCGGAAAAATCCGGAAGACCCGGTTTCCAGCCTTCTGTGCATATTTGCCGCTTCTCCCCGGACAATGTAATGTGGTACGGATTTTTGACCGATTCCGGGTTAATATCCCCGACAGCCCGATGCTGCGAAAAACCAGATGCCATAAAAAAAGGGTTTACGGTTGACTTTCTCCGTAAACCCTTGCATTTTCTGGTAGGCGCGAGCAGACTCGAACTGCTGACTTCTACCGTGTCGGGGTAGCGCTCTGCCAACTGAGCTACGCGCCTTTATGTGCAGGGAAGATAAATCAGCCCGCGCCGCTCTGTCAAGGGAAAAAGACCGAAAGCAAATTTTGCCGAAATGATGAAAAAATCGTTCTGGATCAAATCAAGCCTCCTGATTCTATCCGCACTGGCCTGCGGAGCGGTGGCGGCGGTGGTGTTTACCGCCATGCGGGATCTGCCGGAAATCCGACGCCTGGAAAACTTCTCCCCCTCCTCGGTGTCCCGCATATATTCCGCAGACGAGGTGCTCTTATCCGAGGTCTTTGTGCAGAAAAGAATCCCGGTGACCCTTGAGCAGATTCCCGACCGGCTGGAAGACGCCCTGCTGGCCACCGAAGACCGTCAGTTCTACGAGCACAGCGGGCTGGATTTAAAGGGTATTCTGCGCGCCATGGTTCATGACATCATGGCCATGTCCTTTGAGCAGGGAGCCAGCACCATCACCCAGCAACTGGCCAAGACCCTGTTTCTGAGCCCGGAAAAATCCCTGGAACGCAAGCTCAAGGAAGCAATCCTGGCGCTGCAGATGGAACGGCGCTACACCAAGGACGAAATACTGGAACTGTATTTAAACCAGGTCTATTTCGGCAGCGGCGCCTACGGCGCGGAAGCCGCTGCGCAGACATATTTCAACAAATCGGTATCTGAACTGAGACTGGCTGAATGCGCCATGATTGCCGGGCTGCCCAAGGCCCCTTCAGCCTATTCCCCGCTGATTGACCCGGAACTGGCCGTGGAGCGCCGCAATCGTGTGCTTCGGCAAATGCGCCAAACCGGTGCAATAACCCCGGAAGCCTATGCCAGGGCCAGGGACAAATCCTACACGCGGCCGGAAAAGGGCAACCGCGGCAAAACCCGGGCGCCTTATTTTGTTGATTTCGTCAAGCGGCGGGTCGAAGCCGCTATTGGCTCGGACCTGCTCTATAAAGGAGGCGTTACGATTTTTACAAGCCTTTCCTGGAAACTGCAGCAGGCGGCCGAACAGGCCATGGACAAAGGCTTATCCGAGTTGGCCGGCAGAATGAAAAAAAACGGCCTTACCGGAAGCCCGCCCCAGGGTGCCTTGGTGGCACTTGATGTTCAAACCGGCGGCATCCGGGCAATGGTGGGCGGCCGAAATTACCATGAAAACCAGTTTAACCGGGCCACCATAGCCCGCCGGCAGCCCGGATCCGCGTTCAAGCCGATTGTATACGCCTGCGCACTGGAGCACGGTTTCGGGCAGGATTCGATGCTGCAGGACTCGCCCGTAAGCTTTTCCGGAGCGAACCCGGACGGCGATTGGACGCCGCAGAACTTCTCCCGAGATTACGCCGGTGAAATCACCCTGCGCAAGGCCCTGACCCATTCCAAGAACATCCCTGCCGTTCGCATGCTACGAAAACTCGGTCCTGCGGCCGTCATCGACTTTGCACGGGACATGGGGATCACATCCCCGCTGTCGCCCGACCTGTCCATGGCCCTGGGCACTCATGAAGTGACCCTGCTGGAATTGACCGCCGCATACGCGGTATTTCCGAACCGGGGCCGCTTTACCGGGCCCCATGGCGCAGTCCGGGTGGTCGGACCTGACGGCAGGATGATCCGGGAGGCGGAACCGCAAAGGCGCATGGTGATGTCCCGGACCGGGGCGGCGGTCATGACCGATATGCTAAAAGGGGTTATCAACGAAGGCACCGGGCGGCGGGCCCGGGAAATCGGCCGGGCTGTCGCAGGAAAAACCGGCACCACGGATAAGTACAAGGACGCGCTTTTTGTGGGATTTTCCCCGGCCATTGTCACCGGTGTCTGGGTGGGCCGGGACGATTATGCCCGGCTGGGCCCCGGCGAAACCGGGGCCCGGGCCGCCCTGCCCATATGGGAGGCATTTATGAAAAAAGCACTTGACGAGCAGCCCTTGCAATACTTTGATTTCCCGGACGGGCTTGAGCAGGTGCGCATGGATCCGGGCACGGGAAAACGGGTCTCCGGGGACAAAGGGGTTACCGTGCGGATCAGAAAATCGCAGTAACCAACAAAAAGCTTGATTCAAACAGATGCAACCGTTAAACAAGGCCCTATGATACGCAAGGCCACCATCGAAGACATAAAAACCATTCACGCCATATTAAAGCATTACGGCAGCAAGGGTGAGCTGCTTGCCCGTCCCCTGAGTCGTTTGTATGATCATGTGCGTGATTTTTCCGTCTGGGAGGACCCCGAGACCGGGCGGATTCTTGGCTGCTGCGCACTGCAGTTCTGCTGGGAAGACCTGGCCGAAATCCGCTCGCTTGCCGTGGTCGAATCGCATATCGACAAAAAAATCGGCACCCGGCTGGTGGAAACCGCATTTGGCGAGGCACGGGAGTACAAGATCAAAAAACTTTTCACCCTGACCTACCGCCCGGATTTTTTCAAAAAATTCGGTTTTATCGTCATTGACAAGGCCGAGCTGCCCATCAAGATCTGGGCGGACTGCATCCATTGCGTCAAGTTCCCGGACTGCGACGAAACCGCCCTGCTCAAGCAGATTTCCTGACTGCCCCCTGTCCGGCTTGCCTCCACGAAACCGCGAAACACGCGAAAAAATCGTTTCCATATTGTTTTTTTCTTTGCAGCAGGTGCCGGCGGAACTGAAAATCCGGCGTTATGCATAGATGAGGTTGACGCGAAGCGGCGGATGCTCCCATACCCCCGGCAGGGGCAGGATGTGCTGGGATCTGACCGTCAGCCAGAAGAGTTCCGGTTTGAGTTCCCGGAGCTTTCCGTCTTCCGGGGGCAGTGCCGGGGCGGTATGCGCATATCCGACCCGGAATAAAAACACGCCGTTTTTGCCGTCCTGGTCGATCATGTAAAAACGCTTGAACTCACGGAGGTGCATCTTGTTTCGCTCGGCCACCTGCTCCATCTCACTGGCACTCAGGCGCATGAGGACCATCTTGTGGACCCCGTGTTCAGAGTAACGGATCAACGAGCGCGACTCGCTGCTGGAAACGTAGACTGTGGATATAAACGGCAGCCGGCGCAGGTACTGGGCCGCCACGCTGGCCGCGGTTCTGCGGCCGCCGATCATGTCCGGCAGGCCGTAGTATTCGAAAAACTTCTTCTGCACGTCTTCGGCGTATTTTTCCCCTTTTTCGTACACATCCTTGGAAATATACCGCAGATAACGACCCAGGTCTTCTGCAGCCTCGGAAATGGGCCAGTCAACGCGCACGTGAAAATGGGAGATGTAATACCGGTGCTTGGATTTGGCCTGGCTGGTATCGCGCTGGACCAGCAGGGCGTAGTCCACCGGAAGAAGGTCCTTTAGAAAATTATAAAAATGCACGGAATCCAGAAACTTCTGGCTCCTGTCAAAATCCGGCCCCAGCGAAAGCGTCTTGGAGCGCAGCAAATTGGTCTTGGTGGTTTTGTTGACGTCAAAAAACCGGATATATTTCTTGTACTGCTCGGGGATGGTGTCTTCCACGAAAATCACCAGAAACGTATTATGCAGGCTGAACTCCTCCTTTGGAATCCGGGCGCGGGGCTTGAGTTCCTTTCGCTCTACGAAGGGATAGGGAAGCTTGCTGTTTTTAAAATTTTCATAGGATTCCTTCAGGGAATAGGAAAGGATGAACTGATCGAGTTCATCGCGAAGCAGTTCATAGTAGGATCTTCGCAGTCGATTTTCGAGGCTGAGTTCTTCCCGCGGGCGCCAGTACAAAAATCTGATCTCCTTTCCAACAGGGGTTAACAGCCGGGGAGCCGAATCTGTAAATCAGATTAACCTATTTTTCCAGAATTGTCAAGTAATTATCCGTTATCCTGGCGCTCGGCCCATTCATAAAAGCGCTTTCTGAAACGATAGGCCACGGCCAACAGGATCATGCTGACCAGCAGCACCAGGCCCATCAAAACGTATTTCTTTTCGAAAAAAAACGCCCCCTGCATGCTCAGCATCAGGGTGCCGGGCATTCGCCCCACTGCGACAATCGGCAAAAACACCCGGAAGGGCATCGCGCTGACACCAAGAAAAAGGCTCAGGTAGTCCTTGGGAAATCCCGGCAGCACGAACAGCACCAGTACAAGGAACAATCCCTGGCGCTTTAAGAATCGATCCATGGCCCGCAGGTGATGTTCCGGAATCAGCCTGCGCACCACGCGCATGCCCAGGATGCGCCCGAGCCCGAAATTGACCATTGAGCCCAGGGTCAGGCCGATACTCGAATAGAAAAACCCCAGTATAACATCAAAGAGATAGCCGCCGATAAGGCCGCTGATTTCGCCGGGCAGGGGGGCGACAAACACCTGCAGCACCTGCAGGCCCACAAAGGCGATCGGGGCGGCCGCCCCCCAGGCATCCAGGTAATCGATCACGCTTTGGCGGTCCATCAGCAGGTCATAGAACCGCAGAAGGGGGGTCATGAACCATATAGCGGCACCGATGCCCGCGGCCGTGATCAGCAGAAGAATCCAGTAATCCCGCAGAAAAGAAAGGGATCTGCCCTTCATTCCACGATTTCCGTTCCTCCCAATGCTTCCACCCCGGACAGGGGTTTTCCCTCCAGCAACTGGAGAAACGCCCCGCCGCCGGTGGATATGTAGGAAATCCTGTCGGTCTGGCCGGTGCTGTGGATCGCCACGTCCGTATCCCCGCCGCCGACAATGGAAAGTGCATAAGAGTCGGCCACGCTGTAGACCATGGATACGGTGCCCCGGCTGAAGGCATCGATTTCAAACATTCCCATGGGGCCGTTCCATACGATGGTCTTGGCATTATATATGGCTTCTGCAAACAACCGGGACGTGGCCGGCCCGATATCCAGGGCCATCCAATCCGCCGGGATTTCCTGCACCGGCACGATCTTGGTCTCGGCCTTTGGATCCACCTCCCGGGCCACTACCACGTCCACGGGCAAATAGAACTTGATGCCTTCCCGTATGGCCCGCTGCCGGAGCTCTCCTGCGGCTTCCACCAATTCGTCTTCGACTTTGGAGCGGCCCAGGTCAAAACCCATGCTCTTTAAAAAGGAATTGGCCATGGCGCCGCCGATAATGAGCTTATCCACCCGGGAGAGAAGGTTTTCCAAGGCACCGAACTTGGAAGAAACCTTTGCTCCGCCGATAATGGCCACAAGGGGCCGCCTGGGATTCTCCAGGGCCTCCTTGAAATACTTGAGCTCCTTTATCAGCAGAAAACCGGCTGCGGCTTCGGCGCAATTGCGAGCCACGCCCTCGACCGAGGCATGGGCGCGATGGGAGACGGCAAACGCATCATTAATATACACATCTGCCAGATTGGCGAGCTTTTTGGCGAATTGCGGATCATTTTTTTCCTCTTCTGGATAAAACCGCAGGTTCTCCAGCAAGATCATTTCAGCCTCGCCCAGCTTGCCAACCCGGTCTTCGACTTCCGGGCCCACGCAGCCGGCCGCCAAATCGACTTCCTGCTCCAGCAGCCGGCCCAGGCGCTTGGCCACCGGGGCCAGGCTCAGTTCCTCCACGCGCTTGCCCTTGGGCCGTCCCATGTGGGACATGATGACGAGCCTTCCCTTGTGATCCAGTATATAGCGCAAGGTGGGCAGCACTTCCCGGATCCGGGTATCATCGGTAATATTCTGATGCTCGTCCAGGGGGACATTGAAGTCCACCCGCACAAGCACCCGTTTGCCTTCCAGGTTCAACTCCTTGATGGATCTCATGGGCATCCCTCCTCAGCGGTTTTCTCAAGGCTGCCTGTTATCTGTTCTCTTTTTCCGCTTTTTCCGGTGAATGGATTTTTTCCGGGCCCATCTTTCAAGAAAAGAAATCCTTCGGGCTTGGTAGGCCCGATCCACCTTTTCATCTTCGACTTTCAGTCCGCCGCCGCCGGAAACTGCTTGTCTCAGGCATGCGACCTTGTGATCACAGGCCAGGCAGACTTCCGGGGTATGGCGCAGCCCGTCTTCGCCCGGCGGAAACACGAGTTCGAGCACTCCAAAGCATTCCGGCCGGTTTTCTGAATCACTCATTTCCACCCGTGTACTTGACCAGTTCCTGCTCATATTGTCGGCACATGTGCTTGATATGACCGGAATCCGCAAAACTGTAATAGCGCCGGTCCCCGATGACCAGATGTTCGTGTACCGTAATGCCCGTGCTCATGCATGCAAAAACCAGCCGCCGGGTAATGGACAGGTCCGCGGACGAGGGCTCCGGGTCCCCGGAAGGATGGTTGTGTGCGAAAATCACCGAAGCAGCCCGGTATTCCAGCGCCTTTTTCACCACTTCCCGGGGATAAACCGCACCTGCGGTCAGGGTGCCTTCAAACAGGACCTCGGTTGCCATCACCCGATTCTTGGCGTCGAGAAACAGCACCTTGAAAATTTCCCGGCTTTTGCCGGCCATGCTGTGGTACAGGTAGTCAAAAAGGACTTCCGCATTGTTGACCGGATCCGAGCACACGGTCTTTTTTTCAAGATAACGCTCCGCGACCGCGGGGACAAGTTTAATACCGAAAACGTTTTTGGGTCCGATCCCCGCAACCTCACAAAGCTCACCAACAGGTGCCTCCAGCACGCCGGCAAGCGTTTGAAAGCGCTTCATCGCCGCTTTTGCAGCAGATTTGCAGTCCTTGCGCGGAGTTGCCAGAGTTAGCAGCAGCTCCACTACCTCATAGTCATGAAACCCGCTTAATCCCGATTCCAAAAATTTTTCCCGCAGCCGCCGCCTGTGCCCTTCACTATCATGGGATGGGGTTTTCTTCATGAATGCTCTCAACGGGATCTTAAATATTCAAAATTCGCGGGAGCCGTCTATGGACAAACAAATCCAAAAGCGCCCGATTCAATCTGCCAAAACAGGTTTCCCCAACATACACAACCCGGGCAATGCCTTTATTTCGGGAATTTGAGAATTCGAGTATTCGAAATTGCTTCGGATTTCGATATTCGAATTTCGGATTTCCCTACTCCACGTCTTCGAGTTCCGATTTCAGGCTGCGCGTCATCAGCTGGTACGCGGCATCAGCCGAATTTAAATCCTCGTAGAGTACGGCGTATACCGAATCGGCAATCGGCATTTCCACGCCGACCTTTTTTGACAGGTTGTAAACTGACTTGGCCGTGCGCACGCCTTCGGCAACCATCTTCATATGGGAAAGAATTTCATCCAGGGATTTTCCCTCCCCGATCATCTGACCCACCGTATGATTCCGGCTCAGCGCACCGGTACACGTCAGGACAAGATCGCCTACACCGCTTAATCCGGCAAAAGTGTGGGGATTGGCGCCGAGCTTGATGCCCAGACGCCGGATTTCGGTCAACCCCCGGGTGATAAGGGCCGCCCGGCTGTTCAAACCCAGACCGAGCCCGTCCACGATGCCCGAAGCAATGGCGATCACGTTTTTGACCGCACCACCCAGCTGCACGCCCACCACATCGGGATTGGTATATACCCGGAAAAAGGGGGTGGCAAAAACCTGCTGCACGTAAGCCGCCACCTCCGGATCGTCAGCAGCTGAGGCCACCACCGTCGGCACTTCCCGGGCCACTTCCCCGGCAAAGCTCGGACCGGAAATCACGGCCAGCTGGTTTTTATAACCCGCCATCACCTCTGAGAGCACGCCGGTCATGGTCAGGTGGGTCTCGTTTTCGATTCCCTTGGCAGCAGAGACGATTATGGTTTCCGCATCCAGGCTCGAAGCCGCCCGGCTTGCCGCCTCGCGCATCACGTGCGAGGGCACCACCAGCACCACCAGGTCTTTATCCGCTGCCACGCTGTGCATATCATCTGATACCCGGATATTTTCCGAAAGCCGGATTCCGGGCAAAAACATCGTATTTTCAAGCTTTTGGGAAATACTGCGGCAGACCTCTGCCTCGTATGCCCACAAATCCACCGCATACCCCTTGGCCCCCAGCATGCCGGCAATGGCCGTCCCCCAGCTTCCCGCACCAATCACACCGATTTTCGCGTTTTCCACATTCCACATCGCTGTCATACTTTCCTATTGACCGTCTTCTGCAGATTCGGGCTCGGGCTCTTCTTCTTCGGCCAACCGTGCGGCGCTGACCAGGCGTTCGCCTGCTTCCATGTCAATGAGCTTGACGCCCTGGGTGTTGCGGCTGATCACTGAAATGTCTGCAATGGCCATCCGGATGATCTTGCCGGCATCCGTGACCAACATGACATCATCGGCGTCGCTGACCACCAGGATGGTCATGACCCTGCCGTTTCGCTTGTTGGTCTTGATGGTAATCACGCCCTTGCCGCCCCGGCGCCGGACCGGGTACTCGTCTATGGATGTTCGCTTGCCGTATCCGTTTTCCGTGGCTGTCAGCAGGGTCTGCCCGTAGGTAAGCACTTCCATTCCCACGAGCTGGTCACCTTCGGTCAGGGTCATGCCCCGGACACCTTGGGAAATGCGCCCCGAGGGGCGGATGTCGGATTCGTGAAACCGGATGGACTTGCCGAAAAGCGAGCACAGGAAAACCTGCCGTGTGCCGTCGGTGAGCCGGGCGGCTATCAGTTCATCGCCCTGCTTCATGTTGATGGCGATGATTCCGCCCGCCCGCGGCCGGGAAAAGGCCATGATATCGGTTTTCTTGACCACGCCCTGGCGTGTGGCCATGAGCACGTAATTGCCGGGCGTAAACTCCGGGACCGCCACAACGGTTGTCAGGTGTTCGTCCGGGGAGAAGTTGAGCAGGTTGACAATGGCCTTGCCCCGGCTGGTGCGGCCGCCCTGGGGGATGTCATATACCTTGCACCAGTAAACCCGGCCCCGGTTGGTGAAAAACATGAACGTATGATGCGTGGAGGCCACGAACAGATGGGACACGAAATCCTCGTCCTTGGTGCCCATGCCGGTCTTGCCCTTGCCGCCCCGGTGCTGCTGCCGGTAGAGGGTGATGGGGTTGCGCTTGATGTAGCCGGCGTTGCTGATGGTGACCACCATGTCCTCCTGGACGATCATGTCCTCCATGGTGATTTCTCGGGTTTCGGACACGATCTTGGTGCGCCGGGCGTCTCCGAAGGTTTCCTGGATCTCGCTGAGCTCGTCCTTGATAATCTGCAGCACGATCTGCTCGCTTGACAGGATTTCCTTGTACCGGGCGATTGCCTGGAGCACTTCCACGTGCTCCTGCTTGATCTTGTCGCGTTCCAGGCCGGTGAGCCGCTGGAGCCGCATGTCTAAAATGGCCTGGGCCTGGGCATCGGAAAGACCGAAACGCGCCATCAGCTGGCTTTTTGCCTCAGCCGGGGAGGTTGCCCCGCGGATTAAGGCCACCACCTCGTCGAGGTTATCCAGGGCCACGATCAGCCCTTCCAGGATGTGGGCGCGAGCCTCAGCCTTTTTCAAATCATGGCGGGTGCGCCGCACGATGATTTCCTTGCGGTGGACCACGAAATGCTCAAGGATCTGCTTGAGATTCATCAGCTCCGGCCGGCGGTTGACCACGGCCAGGAGAATGATCCCGAAATTGCTCTCCAGGGGCGTATGCTTGTAGAGCAGGTTGAGGATCGCCTCGGCCATCTGGTCCTTTTTCAAGGCAATGGCCACCCGGATGCCCTCCTTGTCGGATTCGTCGCGGATATACCGGATCCCCTCGATCTGCCGATCCTTGACCAGGGTGGCGATTTTCTCGATCAGCGCGGCCTTGTTGACCTGGTAGGGCAGTTCCTTGATAATGATGATTTCATTCTTGGTCTTTTTCTCAACCTCGATGTCGATTCTGGCGCGGATCTTGAGCTTGCCCCGGCCGGTCTGATAGGCCTGCCGAATCCCGTCTGTGCCGTAGATGATCCCCCCGGTTGGAAAATCCGGTCCCGGCAGATATTCGATCAGCTCCTCCACGGTCATTTCGCTGTTGTCAATCAGGGCCTTGATGGCCTCAGCAAGCTCGGAAAGATTGTGCGGCGGAATATTTGTAGCCATGCCGACCGCAATTCCCGAAGAACCGTTTAACAGCAGGGATGGAACTTTTGCCGGCAGCACGGTGGGCTCGTTTAATGTCTCATCATAGTTTAACTGCCAGTCCACCGTGTCCTTGTCGATGTCTTCGAGCATCTGGTGAGCCAGGCGGGTCATCCGGACTTCGGTATACCGCATGGCCGCCGGCGGATCGCCGTCCACAGAACCGAAATTGCCCTGCCCGTCCACGAACGGATAGCGGAGGGTGAATTTCTGGGCCATGCGCACGGTGGCGTCATACACCGCGGCATCCCCGTGGGGATGATATTTACCGATCACATCGCCGACGATGCGGGCCGATTTCTTATACGGCCGGTTCCAGTCGTTTCGCAGCTCGCGCATGGCGAACAGAATGCGGCGATGGACGGGTTTTAATCCGTCGCGCACATCCGGCAGGGCCCTGCCGATGATCACACTCATGGCGTAATCGAGATAAGACTGGCGCATCTCGCTGTCGATGCTGATTTCGTTAATCCGCTGCTGGATTTCGTCCATTTCCACTCCTGCTTAACCTTGCCCCGCAGGTCACGAAGCAACTTCGTTTAATGATGATACAAACCGGCCTGCCCGGGCATGCCAACACTTCTCCGGCAGCAGCCCTGCGCTGCGGTCATATTTCCGCCCCGACGGATGTTCTAAGCCTGCCGGAAAACTGAAAAATTACCTGGCAATAAACCCGAGTGCCGCCAGCACCAGGACCACCTCGAAGGCGTACATGGCCGGAAAGCTCTGGGCAAAATGATAGATAATGCCGGCGCCGACAATAACCGGGATTCCGAAAATAATCAATGTTCCGATTTTTCTGCTGATCGACTCGATGGGAATCATTGGCAAACTCCTGTAGAAAAAAATGTCATCAACTGGTTGCTGTCCTTAAGCCTCAATGATCATGGCCATGCCCATGCCACCGCCGATGCACATGGAAACCATGCCGGCTTTGGCTCCCTTGTCCTGCATCATGTGCACCGCCGTGACCATCTGGCGCGCGCCGGTGCATCCGATGGGATGGCCTAAGGAAATGCCGCTGCCGTATTGGTTGGGCTTCTGGGTGTCAATGCCGAGTTCCTTCATGCAGGCCAGCGCCTGGGAGGCAAAAGCCTCGTTTAACTCAATGATGTCCAGACCCTGGATGGACATGCCCGATTTTCCGAGCACGCTGCGAATGGCCGGTATCGGTCCGAGTCCCATGTAGGCGGGATCCACCCCCCCGGCGGAAAACGTCTTGATTTTCGCCATCGGGGTCATGCCCAGGGCCTTTGCCTTTTGGGCGCTCATGAGCAACACGGCCGCGGCCCCGTCGTTAACACCCGAGGCATTGCCCGCGGTCACGGTCCCGTCTTTTTTGAATACGGGTTTGAGCTTACCCATCTTTTCCATGTCGGTTTCCATGGGGCGCTCGTCTGTGTCCACCACCACGTCGCCTTTGCGGGTCTTCACGGTCACGGGCACGATTTCTCTGGCAAAGGTGCCGTCTTCAATGGCGGCCCGCGCCCGATTGTGGCTCAGCACGGAAATTTCATCCTGCTCCCGGCGCGAAACCCCGTATCTTTCCACGATATTTTCCGCGGTCACGCCCATGTGATAGCCGTAGAAAATCTCAAAAAGACCGTCATACACCATCAGGTCGAGCAGCTCGCCCTTGCCGGTCACCTCCATGCGGTGTCCCCAGCGGGCCTTGGGCAGGGCCATGGGCGCACAGCTCATGCTTTCCTGGCCGCCTGCCACCACCACCTCGGATTCGCCGCACATGATCGAGGCTGCGCCCAGGGAGATGGATTTCAAGCCGGACGCACATACCTTGTTGACCGTATAAGCCGGAGTCTCCTTGGGCATGCCGGCACGGATCATGGCCTGCCGGGCCGGATTCTGGCCCTGGCCGCCGAGGAGCACGTTGCCCATGATCACTTCATCCACGGCCACTTCCGCAGCACTTTCCGGCCAATCCGCGGCTGCTTTCTCCAACTCGATCTTTCCCTGGTCTTTCAAGGGATCCGGGCTCCCGGCCTTCATCGCATCGCTGAGCCCCGGCCGCAGTCCGGCCCGCTTCATGGCCTCCCTGATGACAAGGCTTCCCAAGTCCACGGCCGTCACATCCTTGAGCGATCCGCCGAATGCTCCCACAGGCGTCCGTGCCCCGCTGACGATCACCACCTCTTGCATATCCGCATCCTCCTTGCTATGTTATCGAAATTATCATCAATTCACTCGGCCCCGAAAATGATTGGAATCCAGACAATTCATTGTTATTTTAATAAATTATTTATTATATCAAATTTATATCCCAAACTCAAGCACAAAGCCGGGACCCGTAAACCATGTGCCTAATCGCCATTGCCATTGCATCCCACCCGGAGTACCCGCTGATCATCGCGGCCAACCGGGATGAATTCTACAGCCGCCCCACCGCACCTCTGGCTTACTGGGAGGATCATCCCGACATCCTGGCAGGGCGGGACCTGGAAAGCCGGGGCACCTGGCTCGGAGTCACCCGCAGCGGAAAAATCGGCGCTGTGACAAATTTCCGGGATCCGGCCGCATTGACCCCCTGGGGCAAATCCCGGGGTCAGCTGGTACGCGATTACCTGGCGGCCGATCAGTCGCCCGGGGATTACCTGGCCGCGGTGGAAGCGCAGAAGGCCAGCTACACCGGCTTCAACCTGGTGGTTGGCAATACCGGGGAGATCTGGTGGTACTCCAATAAAAACGGCGGGAAAATCCGGCTGCCGGCAGGCATCCACGGCATCAGCAATCATCTGCTCAACACGCCCTGGCCCAAGGTGGAAGCCATCCGGCGGAAGCTGCACGCATTGATTCAAGGCAGCCGGGCCATTGCCCCCTATTCCGTGCTCGACCTGCTCTTTGACCGCACGGTTTACCCGGATCACAATCTTCCGGATACCGGCGTGGGCCCGGAGTGTGAACGGCGGCTTTCACCCGTATTCGTGTCCAGCCCGAACTACGGCACCCGTTCATCCTCGGTCATCCTGGTGGAGGCATCCGGCAGGCTTGTCTTCTGCGAGCGCACATTTTCAAATGATCGCGGAATCCCGGTTGCCGGAAACACCCGGTGCTTTGAAATCGAACTACCTGAACAACCCGGCATCCAAAATGTCGGTGAGTGACCGTACCGCGCCGCCCCGGCGGGTCGAAAACCTACCGGACGGTCACGGGAATTCCGGCCACCATCCAGGTGACCCGGTCCGCGCACCGGGCAATATGCTGATTGGCAAAACCGGCCAAATCCCGGAAACGCCGGGCCATGACATTTTCCGGAACCACGCCGCCGCCCACCTCATTGGAAACGACTATCACCGGGCACGCGGCCACGTCCAGGGCTTTGCCAAGGCTCCTGACCTGATCCATGAGCGATTCATCGTTTTCATAACGCTCCATGAGATTGCTGACCCACAGGGTCAGACAATCAACTAAGATCACGTCCGCATCCGCGGCCTTGTCCTGTATCACACTAGGCAGCGCCAAGGGGGCTTCCACGGTGGTCCACCGGGAATCGCGCTCCTGCTGATGGCGCATCACACGGGCCTTCATTTCCTCGTCTGCAGGCACACAGGTGGCCACAAAAAAATTGGTGCCGGCGGCTCTGATATCGGCTTTCTCCAGGGCGTGCCGGCTTTTGCCGCTTCTGCATCCCCCGAGGATCAGGTGTTTTTCCCTGTTGTCCATCTCAGTCTTCAATGCCCTTCCGCGCGGCCACTGCCTGCTCGACGAAATAATGCCGGATCGGCTTCATTTCAGTGATCAGGTCGGCTTTTTCCAGCACCCCGGGGGCCCCGCCCCGGCCGGTGAACACCAGTTCCGTGCCGGCCGGCTTTGCCGCAATCACCCCAAGCAGGTCCGTTTCCGTGAGCACACCGGCTCCGAATGCCACGTTGGCCTCCTCCAGGATGACGATATCATACTCGCCGGATGCCATGGCAGCATGCACGGCATCCAGACCGCTTTGCGCAGCTTCGTGATCTTCCGGCCCGGGCGCACCCCGTATAAACCGGCCCGTGCCGAACTGCTCCACGACGATGAAATCCGCCAGAGACTGCAGGGCCTTGATTTCGCTGTAATCCCCCTTTTTCATGAACTGGGCGATATACACGCGCAGCCCGGAGCCCGCCGCCCGAAGCGCAAGCCCAAGGGCCGCGGTTGTCTTGCCCTTGCCGTCTCCCGTATAAACCTGTATATATCCCTTTTCCACTCGCTCCTCCCGGTGTTGCAGGTCCGTTTCACAAACCCCATACCACAGCCGGGACATGCAATCAATAAGCGAGCATACTGAAACTTTTTTCTTGACTGAAAAAACCGGTTAGGGGATCTTTTTTCTTTCAAATCCAAAATTGACGGTTTCGGAAAAAATCAATTTTGAGATGGCAAAGTAAAAAGTTCAAGATCAAGGCGCACAAATCCCGAGGAATGCAGCGCAACGTAGATATTGGACTTTTTACGGAGCCATCACAGTTGTAAAAAAATAAAAAAGGGGGGAACCATGAATTACGACCCGCTGTTCCAGTCGATTGTCATTAATAAGACCCAGGTCAAAAACCGGATATATCTGCCGGCCATGCATCTGGGCATGGCGGATAATTTCCATATCACTGACCAGATTCTGGCCTTTTACCGAGAGCGCGCCAGAGGAGGGGCCGGGATGATCACGGTGGGATACGCCACAGTTGACGAGCTTTCCGGAAACGTGTTAAACATCGGCGCCCACAAGGATGAGTTCTTGCCGGGCCTGAAAAAGCTGGCGGACGTGATCCGGGAAAACGGTGCCAAAAGCGGCGTGCAGTTGAATCACGCGGGCAGGTACAACTTCTCGTTTTTCTTAGACGGCCGGCAGCCGGTGGCGCCTTCTGCGGTGGCCTCGCGCATGACCAAGGAAACCCCGCGCGCCCTGGAAACCGAGGAGATCAAGCAGATCGTGGATAACTTCGCCCAGGCGGCCCGCCGGGTACAGGAAGCCGGTTTTGACGCAGTCGAGGTGCTCCACGGCACCGGGTATTTGATCAGCGAATTTCTCTCTCCCCTGACAAACAAGCGCGAGGACGAATACGGCGGCACGTTTGACAACCGCATTCGCTTCGGCATCGAGGTCATGAGCGCCATTCGGAACATGGTTGGGCCGGACTTCCCGTTGATCGTCCGGATGAACGGAAACGATTTCATGGCCGACGGACAGGGGCGCGACGAGCTGCGCGAATACGCCCGCGCACTGGCAAACCGCGCCGGTGTCGATGCCATCTGCGTCAACGTGGGATGGCACGAGGCGCGGGTGCCCCAGATTACCACCGGAGTGCCCAGAGGCGCGTTTGCCTACCTGTCCCGGGGTATCAAGGAAGCCGTAGACGTGCCCGTGATCGCCAGCCACCGCATCAATGACCCGGACACAGCCCGGGAAATAATCGCGGACGGGATGTGCGACATGGCAGCCATGGGCCGGAGCCTGATCGCGGATCCCGCACTGCCGGAAAAAGCAGGACAGGGCCGGGAAAACGAAATCGTGCACTGCGTGGCATGTGCCCAGGGCTGTTTTGACAACCTGTTTAACCTCAAGCACGTGGAATGCCTCTGCAACCCGATGGCAGGCCATGAACTCGAAGCCGCCGCGGACAGGGCAGAGCAGCCCAAAGCCGTGATGGTCATCGGCGGGGGCGCTGCGGGCATGAATGCGGCAATTGCGGCTGCAGACCGGGGCCACCGGGTTACGCTTTACGAAAAGAGCGACCGGCTCGGCGGACAACTTTACCTGGCCGCAGCCCCCCCGGGACGCGGGGAATTTGCCCAGCTTGCCCGGGACCTGGAAGAGCAGGTCAAATGCCGCAACATTGATGTGCGGTTCAACGAAGTCGTGGACAGCTCGGTACTGGAGCGCGAAAAACCGGATCACGTGGTGCTGGCCACCGGCGCCGAACCCATGAGCCCGCCCATCCCGGGCGTGGAAATGGCTCACGTGGTCCAGTCCTGGGACGTGCTGGTCGGCAAAGCATATACCGGAAACCGCGTGGTGATCGTGGGCGGCGGCGCCGTGGGTGTTGAAACCGCCCTGTTTCTGGCTGAAAAAGGCACACTTTCCGGGGAAACCCTGAAGTTCCTGCTTGTCAACCGGGCCGAAAACCCGGAGGTGCTCTATGAACTCTGCACCAAGGGCACCAAGCAGGTCACGCTCATTGAAATGCTGGAAAAAATCGGCAAAGACTTCGGCAAAACCACCAAGTGGAGCATGCTCCAGGATGTCTCGCGTTTCGGGATCACGACCATGCCCGCCACCCGGGTTCTGGAGATCACGGAAAACGGCATAAAGGTGCAGGCCGAAGGCGACGGGGGGCCGGCCGAAGAAATCGCAGCCGACAGCGTGGTGCTCTGCGTGGGAGCCAAGCCCAACAACGCACTGGAAACCCTGCTCAAAGAAAAGGGCATCGCCCACACCGTGGCCGGGGACGCCGAAGACATCGGCCGGGCATTTGAGGCGGTGCACTCCGGGTACAAAGCAGGCATGCAGATTTAAAGAGGAAAAGGGCCAAAAAGAGTCAAGAGTAGACTTGACCCCTTCGGGGCCCCCTTCGGCACAAAAAAGAGGTTTCAATTCAATGATCCAGGATTATCTCGGGCTCGTCGAAGAAAGAAGCGCTCAGGGCATTCCCCCGAAGCCGCTCAACGCGGACCAGGTCGAGACCCTAACAGAATTGCTGGTAAATCCGGGAGACCATGACCCGGATTTCCTCTATGACCTCATGGTCAACCGGGTGCCGGCGGGCGTTGACGCGGCCGCCAAAATCAAGGCCGCGTTTCTGGCAGCCCTGGCAAAACGGCAAACCGCCTCTGCAATAATTACGCCGGAACGGGCCGTATACCTGCTGGGAACCATGGGCGGGGGGTTTAACATCGATCCTCTCGTGGAGTTGCTCGACGACCCCGATCTGGGTGAACAGGCTGCAAACGCCCTTTCTGAAACCATCCTGATATTTGATGCATTCGAGCCGGTGCTTGAAAAATCAGCCGCCAGTGACCGCGCCCGGCGCGTCATCCGCGCCTGGGCCGAGGCGGAATGGTTCACCCGCACCCCGGAGATGCCGGAAGCCATTACAGTCACCGCCTTCAAGGTTGCGGGCGAAATCAATACAGATGATCTCTCCCCGGCATCCGAGGCCTGGAGCCGGCCGGATATCCCGCTGCATGCCCGGGCCATGCTTGCCAGCAGAATTGACACCCCCCTGGAAACCATTTCGCGGCTCAAGGAAAAAGGGTATCCCCTGGCCTTTGTGGGCGACGTGGTGGGCACGGGATCTTCGCGCAAGTCCGCGGTAAACTCGCTTTTGTGGCATATCGGCAAAGACATCCCCCATGTGCCCAACAAGCGGCGGGGCGGGTTCGTACTCGGCGGCAAGATTGCGCCCATTTTCTTTACTTCCCTGGAAGACGCCGGCGTCCTGCCGATTGAATGCGACGTATCCGGCGTTGAAAACGGGGATATCCTGGTGATTTACCCGTATGACGGAATTATCGAGAATTCGGAGACCGGAAAGGCCGTTGCGGAATTCACCCTCAGACCGTCCACGATCACCGACGAAGTACGGGCCGGCGGCCGCATTCCACTGATTATCGGCCGGACCCTAACGGACAACGCCCGGAAACGACTGAAAATAGGGCCCTCAGAAGTATTCCGCCGGCCCGTGCAGCCCCCGGAACCGGGCACGGGCTACACCCTGGCGCAAAAGATGGTGGGACGCGCCTGCGGCAAGACAGGGGTGCGACCCGGGCAATACTGCGAGCCGAAAATGACCACCGTGGGCTCCCAGGACACCACCGGGCCCATGACCCGGGACGAATTAAAGGAGCTGGCATGCCTGAAATTTTCGGCAGACCTGGTAATGCAGTCCTTCTGCCATACCGCGGCCTATCCCCGATCCGTGGACATTGAAATGCAAGACACACTGCAGGATTTCATCCGGCAGCATGGCGGAGTGGCCCTGTATCCGGGAGACGGCATCATTCACTCGTGGCTAAACCGCATGCTGCTTCCGGATACCGTGGGCACCGGCGGTGATTCCCATACCCGCTTTCCCCTGGGCATCAGTTTTCCGGCCGGATCCTGGAAATGGAAGGTTTGCCGGATCTGCCGGTCCCGGCTGCATACGAGCTGAACAATGCCGCAGCCGAGCGCTCGGCAGCAGCGGCCGCCATTGACCTGAACCCGGAAACCGTGGCCGCGTTTTTGCGGGAAAGCATGGACGTGCTTTCCAAAATGATCGAAGCCGGCTACGGCGATCCGCATACCCTGGAGCGCCGGATTGCGGAAATGAAAAACTGGCTGAAAAGTCCGGAACTGCTCCGGGCGGATAAGGATGCCGCCTATGCCGCAGACCTCGAGGTGGACTTAAGCCGGATCACCGAACCGGTATTGGCCTGTCCCAACGACCCGGATGACGTGCGCCCGCTTTCCGAAATCGCCGGCACCCGTGTGGACGAGGTGTTTATCGGCTCCTGCATGACCGATGTCTCACAGCTAAACAACATCGGCCGGATTCTCGAGGGCACCGGGCATGTGCCGTTGCGGCTCTGGATCGCCCCGCCCACACGAATGGCGGCAAATGCGCTCCGGAAGGGCGGCTGGTATGCCACCTTCGGCCGGGCCGGGGCCCGCATGGAAACGCCGGGATGCTCCCTGTGCATGGGCAACCAGGCCCGGGTAAAAGACCATTCGGCGGTGGTTTCCACTTCCACCCGAAATTTTCCCCACCGCATGGGCGATCACTGCCGCGTGTATCTGGGATCGGCCGAGGTGGCCGCTGTATCTGCCATTCTCGGGCGGATTCCGACCCCGGACCAGTACCGGCAGTATGCCGGCCGGACAGAAGAAAATCATTTCATGTAAAGCTTTTCAAACCGGTCCACCAGTTCGCGAAGGTTTTTCACGTGTGCAGTGTCCACGGTCTGCTTGCACTTCATGGCGCCAACCAGGATCTGGTGCAGGACCGAGATTTTTTCGGCGTATTTTTCATCATCGGTTGAAATCCGCTGGGTCATGAAATACTGGGAAACGATGTGCTGCAGCTTACCGGCGTGATCGTCCTTGTTGGTGATCCACCGCACAAGCTGGTTGTAATCGTGCGCATCCCCTTTTTCCAGGTCTTTTTCAATGGCATGGATCTGGTTCATAGAGCGCTCGATGGTTTTGATGTGCTCGCGCATCTCTGCGATTCGCGCGGAATCGTCATAGATGCCGCAGGGAATCTCGCAGTGCGCATAAGACAGGCTGACTGCGCCCAGTACCAGCAAAAGCATACCCACAAAGATTTCCCGGATTTGCCTCATTTTTTACCTCCCTTGAGTCTGGATTTTCTGCCCGGCCGCTTCCGGCCGGTTATACATACCCACGCAGGGGTGAACACACAAATTCGCCCCCACGGATATACGCTTGTCAATGTCTGCATCCGCTTATAAAAATTAATTATTACCATATCCCTGAAGTTTTCAAATCCAAACACCCGATTGCACGGGGCAAAAACCGGATTATGTTAAAAATGGACGGAAATCTGTCTGAAAAGGAGGGATCTGCGGCAATGGCATCCAACATTGTTACCATGCCGGAGCTCGAAAACCGGTCCTTTGTGTTCCGGGACCGCGATCATGCCGGGGCGGTGCTGGCAGACATGATCCGGGCGGATATCGATCCGTACAATTCGCTGCTGCTGGCGATTCCGGCCGGGGGTGCTCCCGTGGCCCTGGCCATGTCCCGAGAGCTGAACATTGCCTTTGACATCGCGGTGGTCAGCAAGATCACCCTGCCCTGGAACACCGAGGCCGGCTACGGCGCGGTGGCCTTTGACGGCACCACGCGGTTAAACGAAGCGATGCTGGCGCGGCTGAACCTGACAGAGGCCCAAGTACAGGAAGGCATTGAAAAGACAAAGGAAAAGGTCAACCGCCGGACCCGCGAACTGCGGGGGCAGCAGCCCATGCCGCGGCTGTCGGACAAAACCGCGGTACTGACAGATGACGGCCTGGCCTCCGGGTTTACCATGTTCTGCGCAATTGACGCGGTAAAAAATGCCGGCGCGAAAAACATTTTCGTGGCCGTGCCCACCGCCCATCAGCAGGCTGCAGGAGCGGCCGGGCAAAAAGCGATGCGGGTTTACTGCGCCAATATCCGCAGCGGGTTTTCCTTTGCCGTGGCAGAAGCCTATGAAAACTGGTATGATATTACAGAGCAGGAGCTTGCAGGCCTGCTCGGCAAATGACCCGGCACGGAACCCTGCTCATTTTCCAGCCGGGCTATGCCGGCGGACAAATTCCGCCACGTCATCTGCCAGCCGCTGCGGGGCCTCGAGGGCTGTCATGTGTCCGATGCCCTCGTATTCCAAAAACTTCGCACCCGGAATTTCCCGGGCCATCAGGCGGCTGGATTCCACAAACAGGTCATCCTTCTCTCCGGTAATAATCAGAACCGGGCAGTCAATGCCCCGCAGATCCTCGACCCGGGGGTCCGGGTCCTTGTAGAAGGACCGGACAAATTCGGCAACCACGTGCCGGTCATTGCGCCTGGCCATTTCCAGGGCCATTGCCATTCTCGCTTCGGCGTTTTGAGATTCCACAATACCCTTGAAAAACGGGCCCGGATTCTGCCGGAGATTGGCAAACATGGCGTCCCAGTCGTAGTTTTCAAACGACCGGGCAAATGCCTCGTGAAAATTGTCTATGGTTTCCTGGTCTCCCTGGACGGGCGATGTTGCCGAGCCGGTATTGGTGAGGATCAGGGAGGCAAACCGGCCGGAGTCGGCCATGGCATGGCGCACGGCCGCAAACCCGCCCGTGGAGTGCGTAAGCAGGTGAAACCGGTCGATTCCCAGGTGATCGGCCATGGCAGTGATGTCTTTGCCCACGGTCTTTACATCAAATCCGGGAGAAGCTTCGTCCACCACCGTGTACCCGTGCCCCCGCATATCCATTGAAACAAACCGGTACTGCTCTGCCAGGCGGTCTGCCACCCCGGGCAGACGCCAGTAGGCGATGTTTTCAATCAGGCCCGCAACCGCGATGATCGGCTCGCCGGCCCCGATATCCTCGAAATAGATCCTTGCATGATCGCACGTAAAATACGGCATGGTTTTGTCCTTGTGGTTTTTCGGCTGCCCCCGGCACTCAATCGGCGGCCCGGATCTCCAGGCGGTGCTTGTCTTCGTGTTCAAGCAGCTCGCGCCAATGGTCTCCTGGGATCTGCCCGATATGCTCCACCGGCCAGGCCGGTTTCTGCCCGAAAAAAATGCACACCAGGTGGCCTTGGTTTGTGTAGGCAAGTCCTCCGGGGGAGATATCGGCCACCGGGTTTTCCTCGCCCAGGTCTCGGCCGATCGGTCCGTAGAGCTCGCCGTCCCAGTGGGTCAGGCTGACCCGGTAAGGCAGGTGGCCGGCAAAACGGCGCGCCACTGCCGTATCAAAAAGTTCGGCCCGGAGTACGAAACCACCGAAATCAAGAACGACATGCTGCGGCAATGCATCCGTCATCTGCGCCTCCGCTGTTTACATTTTCCGGATTTTTTTATAAAAGTACAAAATGCGAATTCGCCCCCGGCGAACGGCCCAAATGCTTGACAATTCCCGGATTATATTTATCATATTAACAATTTTGAACAATCCGGCAACTGCCGGAGGGGCAACGACATGCGATATTTTATAGCATGGAAAACGGCACAGAAACAAGCACTCGAACGGCAAAACCGGAGTAAAACGTCTCGGGCGGCCACCGGCGGTCAATGCCGGCCGCAGGTAAAACACTTTTTGCAGGGAGCATTATGGATACGATACTTGAAGGCATGACGCTCATAGACGGGCTCGGCAACTGCATCCCGGATGCAGTGGTAGCATTTGACGGCCAGCGCATTGCCGAAGTGGGCAAAAAAGGAGAAATCCAGGTGCTCCCGGAAGCGGTGCGCCATGACCTGACCGGAAAATTTGTCCTTCCCGGACTGGTTGACACCCATGTGCACCTGGACATGCACGGAATGGCAGACACCTATCACGAAAGCCTGGTGGAGGACAAGCTGCGCACGATACGGGCGGCCCGGGAAATGGCAAACACGCTTCGCGCTGGCATTACAACGGTCCGCAATGCCGGATCCGTCAACTGCATCGATATTGCAGTGAAACAGGCCGTGGCGGAAGGATTGCTCGCTGGCCCGCGAATCCTGGCCAGCGGCCGTATCATATGCATGCTGTCAGCAGGAAGCGAGTACTTCCGGGGCCTGTACCGGGAGGCCGACGGTGTTGAAGAAAACCGCAGGGCGGCCCGCGAGCAGCTCAAGGAAGGCGCGGATGTACTCAAGGTCATGGCCACCGGCGCTGTCATGAATCCTGGCGGAATTCCCGGGGCTGCGCAACTTGACACGGACGAGATGCGCGCGGTGGTCAACGAAGGGGAAAAGGCGGGCAAGCACACAGCCGCACACGCCCACGGCGCCCGGGGCATAAAAAATGCCGTGCGCGCCGGTGTCCGAACAATTGAACACGGCACCCTGGCAGACGCAGAAGCCCTGAAGATGATGGCCGACAACGGGGTTTATCTCATCTCCACCCTGAGCTCCAACTACTGGATGCGAAATCACGCAAGCCAGTCCCTGGAGATCCCGAAATTCATGTCAGACAAGGCAGACGAAATCGCCCGGATCCGCCGGGAAAACCTGCACCGGGCCATTGCGGCAGGGGTATGCGTCGTCATGGGCACGGATGCGGGCACGCCCTATAACTATCACGGCAAAAACGCCACGGAACTCGTCCGCTATGTCAGCATCGGCCTGATGAGTGAAATGGATGCCATCATTGCCGCCACGCACAACGCCGCGCAAGCCATCGGGATGGCCGATGACATCGGAACCATTGAAGCCGGCAAGTATGCAGACTGCCTGGTTTTGAACCAAAACCCCCTGCACGATATTAAATGCCTGGACTCCCTGGATAACATCTCCGCGGTGTTTAAATTTGGCAAGCCCGTCACCGGCAAGGTCGACACCAGCCAGTGGAGCCCCGCCTCCCCCCTGGGCCCCGGATAGGCCGGCAAGCCGGTATTTTTTAAATACCGCGAGCCTGCATATGCCGGGCAACAGCATCGGATTTGCGGCATATCCGCCGGGAAAAGGGGTTGACGTGAGCATTTTCATACATAGTATATAAAGGCATGTAAATTTAAATAAAGGAGTTTTTTTATGGAAAAAGTCGAGAGCGGAAAGTTCGTCACAGTCAATTACAAGGGCACGCTGGAAAGCGGCGAGGTATTTGACTCAAGTGAAGACGGCCAGCCCATGGAGGTCAAGGTGGGCAGCGGCCAGGTAATTCAGGGATTTGAGAATGCCCTTATGGGGATGGAATTAAACGAGGAAAAATCATTTACGCTTGAACCGGATGAAGCTTACGGTTCTCGGGATGAAAACCAGCTGCATACCTTTTCCCGGCAGGAAGTGCCCCCGGAGATGAATCCGCAGGTCGGTGATGTGATCGGACTGCAGACTCCGGACGGCCAGCAGATTCCCGCAAAAATTGCAGAAACGGATGAAGAAAAGGTTGTCGTTGACTTAAATCATCCCCTGGCGGGAGAAAAGCTGAATTTCGAAATCCAGGTGGTGGATATCAGCGACACCCCGACCCAGATGTCGGCAGACTGCAGCTCCGGCGGCTGCGACTGCTCCTCGGGGTGCTGCTAGATCCGCCCTGATAAATGCCCCCCTCTGCCAGGGGCCGGGGCCGGTAATCCGGCCGCGGCCCCTGGTTTTTTTTCGCACGAAGCGCGCCGGTGACACAGGAGGCCTGGATATTTACAGGACTTCCAGCTTCTGCTGCAGGTGAAGCGCGTTGCGGGCGGCATAGCCGTTTTCGTCATTGTCAAAATAGCAATATACAGAGAGGCCGTCTGCGACCCATCCCCGGATTGCATCGGCCCACGCCGACAGGGTTTCATCGGGATAAAGCCCCTGGTAGGCTTCCTCCGGTCCGTGCAGGCGGATATAGACAAAATCCGCTGTGATTTCCGACGGACTCTGGCGCCCGGCCAAATCATAAATACAGAACGCCGTATTATAGGATCTCAAAACCTCGTATACACCGGGATCCCACCAGGTTTCATCCCGGAATTCCACGGCGCACCTGTAGTCTTCGGGAACCGCTTCGAGAAACGCGGCCAGGCGATCCGGGTTGCACTTCCAGCGCGGCGGCAGCTGAAACAGCACGGGTCCCAATTTTTCCCCGAGCCCGCGGACATTTTCCATGAAGTTGACCACCGGCTCCTCAGGGTCCTTTAATTTCTTGATGTGTGTGATATACCGGCTGGCCTTGACGGAATAGAAAAACCCGTCCGGCGCGTTTTTTCGCCACTGCTCAAAGGTCTTTCGCGCGGGCAGGCGGTAGAAGGAATTGTTGATCTCCACGGTGTGGAACCGTTCGGCGTAATAGGCAAACCAGTTTTTACTGCTCAGATTTTCCGGATAAAACGGGCCTTTCCAGTGCTTGTAATTCCAGCCCGAGGTACCGATATGAATTCTGGAAGCCGCCTGCTTCATGGATCACCCTCTTTTCCGGTTTGACCTTTTACGTTATAATGTAATACAATTGTCCTTTATGTGCAAACAGGCGCCCGAAAACAGGAAGCGGAAAAAGCGTGACAGAACAACCCGAGACAGTGGTCATTCCAAAGCAGGAAGCGGTCTTCTGGCTGGACCGGGAAGGCTTGTGGCGAAATGCCGGCGGCCGGTTTCAGAAGAAAAAAATCATTGATTATTTCCACCGCAGCATTGACCGCGATGAACACGGATATTTCCTCATGCACGACAAGGGCGGGCGCTGGGAGAAAATCTATTTTCCGTACGAAGACACTGCCCTTTTCGTGTTCGATGTACATGCCGATGATCCGGCACGCGGTGACATCCGTCTGACGCTCAACACCGGACGGCAGGTTCCCCTGGACCCGGACCGGCTCTACATCCACCAGGACCGCCCTTACATGATGCTCGCAGATGAACGGGTCAAGTTTGCCGAACGCGCCATGATCAAGATCTCAAAATGGCTTGGCGAAGACGCCCGCGGCCGGCTGTGCATAGACCTCGGCGGCCGCAGGCGTGTGATCCCGGAAAAATAGGTTATATTTTTCCCCGTTCCCGGGCAATGTTCATATAGGTTTCCATCCCGGATTCCGGGGGCTGGTAAAGGGCGTCCTCGGATTTTTTCAACAGCGACATGGCGCCTGTCGGACAGGTGGTCACACACAGACCGCAGCCGATGCACCGGTTATCATTGACCCGGGCTTTTTCATCCACAATCGCGATGGCTTCCATCTGGCAGCGATCCAGGCAGGTTTCACAGCCCACACAGGTTTCCTCATCCGCCCATGCATAGTAATTGCTCTTTACCGCCTCTGCCGGGCTGTCCTGCATTTTCAGGGATCTGAGCATGCCGCAGCAGCAGCCGCAGCAGCTGCACATGCCGCCCACGTGCTGGGAATTAAACGGCTGCATCACCAGGCCGGCCTCGTCGTTTTTGCGGATGATCTCCTTTGCCTCGGCCTTATCGATATAGCGGCCCATGCCGTTGTCCACGTAATAGGCGCCATGGGAGCCGAAAAGAAAGCAGGTTTCCAGGGGTTTGTCACACCCTCTGTCCATTTTTCCCGCCACGGTCCGACAGATGCAAGGAGCCACCGCAATGGTTTTCTGGTTGTCAATGATTTCCAGGGCGTCTTCATAGGCGGCAATGGGCCATTCTGCCGCAATCTCCCGGTTGATGGGAATGGTGCGCATCACCGGCGTGGACCATGCCTGGAAGGTTTTGCCCAGGGCCTCCTTGTAATAGGTTTCCACTTCCTCGGCCAGTTCCCGGTCCACGCGGTTGAGTTGGAACTCGTAAATACCCACCACGAAAGGAACTGCTGCATAGCGCACCATGTCGCCCTTGCGCTGGCGAAACAATAATCCGCGCAGGCCCATGTCCTCTAAGTGCGCGGCCGTGTCTTCGGCCGGCAGCTCGAGCCGCTCGGCCACGGCTTCCGGGGTCTCGAGCATGGGCGTCATCATCAGAAACATCCGGGCGTCGGATTCTGAAAACAGGCGCTTTAAGATACTGAGCTCGATGCCGTTCTGCGTGGGCGGAAACCCGGTGCCCAGGTCATCGAGCCGCTGTCTGAGCTGTTGATAAATATCTGTCATTTCTCCTCCTGGAAAATATGGATTGATTTATGTTTTCCATTTTGTATTGCCGTTCAGTCCGATTGTCAACCCAAACCAACAAGGTGTTTGTTTCCCGGAACAGTGATTCAGAAACAGACAGCAGCCGGCCGATAATTCGTTGTCTTGTTGCCGTTGTCGGGATCGGTTTCTCCTCTTTCGACTTCGATACCGATTTGGACCCCGAAAAATTCGTCACATCCAGAAAACAACTTTGAAATCTGTGAGCGGCAGTCGTGCGGGAAGCTTTCCGGATTTAGATGGGGCAGCTATCCAAAACCGAGAAGCCTGATATTTTTTTGCAGAACCTCACGAGATTGAAAATTCCTGGGAAAACCCCGGATTTCAACGCCGGGCCGCGGGCGTCGCTTGGCGGGGCTTCCGCATGTCGCTGCACTCGGGCGAACACACAGGTTCGCCCCTACGCCGGGGTTTTTAAAGATTCCCGAAATTAGATAGGGGAAGCTGCCCAAGGGGTTGAACAGGGCGGGACGGCGGGGTGATTTGCGCAGATGCATCGGGCGCGAAAGCGGACGGCATATGCGCAAACTTCCCCGCCGGCCCGACCCTGCGAAAACCCGGGTAGAATCGATTTTTTTGCAGAGCACAACGGAATTGAAAAGCAACAGCAATTAACCGCCAATTCTTTGTCGGGATCGGATTTTTTTTCGATTTCGTTCCCGATACCGATTCGGGCGCTACGGAAGAAAAACTATAAATCCAACTCCGGCTGCAGGTCCTGCCAGTTCCAGGGCGGGGCATCGGGCGTGTTGGCGATATCCGGCCAGGGCCAGCCCGCGGGCAGCGGACAGGAAAAGGCCATACGGGATTTCCGGGTGGGATGGATAAAAGACAGGCTGCGGGCAAACAGGGCCAACTGCTTTTGGGGCAGAGGCTTGCTGCCGCCGTAGCGCAGATCGCCGAGCACCGGAAAACCCATGTGCGCAAGCTGGGCCCGGATCTGGTGATGCCGGCCGGAGTGCAGGTCGATTTCCAGAAAACTGCGCTTTTCTCCGGCATCCAGCACCCTGTAGGAAAGCCTTGCTTCTTGACTTTTTGCCGTTGGTGCATGCAGAATGCGGCTTGTGGGGCCGCGGCGCTCCATGGAATTTACGAGCTCGCCGGCGGCATCCGGAACCACGCCTTCGACCACGGCCACGTACTGCTTTTTCACCGTATTGGTACGAAACTGCTCGCTGAGCCGGGAGGCGGCCTTGGAGGTACGGGCAAAGGCCGTCACGCCGGCCACCGGCCGGTCCAGCCGGTGCACCAGGGACAGAAAAACGTTTCCCGGTTTCTGGTAACGACGCTTTATCCAGCGCCTAGCCAGGTCCAGCAAAGAAACATCTTTGCTACGATCGCCTTGTATCAGCAGGCCGGATGGTTTATACACAACCAGAAGATGGTTGTCTTCATAAAAAACCGGCCAGCTCCGGATAAAGAAAAATGTCTCTGAATCGCTCATAATGAAAAAGAAACCCCCGCAAATATCTGCCGGACAGAAGGATTATACGCCCTCGGACATGGACCGGGTGCTGCGCCGCTGCGGCATTGAACTGACCCGGCGGCAAGTGGAACTGTTATGGCAGTACCACAACCTGCTGCGCCGGTACAATCCGGAATTAAACCTCACCCGGATTCACAGGTTCGAAAACATGGTGCTCAAGCTGTACGCGGATTCCATCCTGCCCGCCCAGCTCACGGACCTGCCCTCGCCCCTGCTGGATATAGGCACCGGCGCCGGCATGCCGGGCATCCCGCTGAAAATCGCCCGGCCCGAAATCGAAATGATACTTGCAGAAAGCCGGCAGAACAGGGTGGCATTCTTAAAAGACGCGATCCACGAACTCGGACTTTCCGGCATCCGGGTATACGCTCATGCGGTCACGCCTTCCTGCCAAATTCCGGTTGCCGGTGTGATCTCCCGGGCCGTGGAACACATGGGAAAAACCCTGCCCCGCATCCGGGGCTGCCTTCGCAGCGGGGGCCGGGCGATTTTCATGAAGGGCCCGGGCTGCGATGCGGAAGCCGCCGAAGCCGCACAGGCCGCAGAAGACCGATTCCGGCCGGCCGGCGACATTGCCTACCGAATTCCGCATACGCCCCATCACCGTCGCCTGGTCATATTTGAACGCAAGGACCCACCGCTTCACCAGCACAGGGAAAACGCCATGGAAAAACACGCCGTGCGCACCGTGGAAAGCCGGCAGAACCAGACCTTCAAGGAACTGAAAAAACTGCTCACCAGCAGGGGGGCCAAAAAGCAGGGACGCGCCATGATTTCCGGCAGCCGACAGGTCCGGGAAATCATGACCGCTTTTGCGCAACAATGCCTGGCCTGGATCTCGAAATCCGACAAGTGGCCGCCCCCTGAAGACCTGCCTGCGCATGCGCATTGGTACCAGCTTGAGCCCGGGCTCTTTGATGACCTGGACGTCATCGGCACGGACGCGCCCCTGCTGCTGGTGAAAACGTCGGACCTCTCCGGCTGGGACCCGGAAGGCGGACTGCCCGAAGGATGCAGCGTACTGTTGCCGTTCCAGGACCCGGAAAACGTGGGCACGGTTATCCGATCTGCAGCGGCATTCGGTGCAGACACAATCATTTTGCTGGCAGAATCGGCCCATCCCTTTCACCCCAAGGCTGTGCGCGCCTCCGGCGGCGCAGTGATGCATGCACGCTTGATGCAGGGCCCATCGATCTATGAATTGCCCGGCAATATCCCCATTGTCGCCCTTTCCGCGGAAGGCACGCCGATTGCGGAATTTGACTTTCCAAAAACCTTTGCCCTGCTGCCGGGTATGGAAGGCCCTGGCCTGCCCGGGCACCTGCGGCAAAAAACCGTTTCGATCCCCATCCGGCCGGAAATCGAATCGCTCAATGCGGCCACGGCCGCGGCGATCGCGCTGTATGCCTGGTCGCAGAACAAACGCACTTAAAGGACTGCTGATGTTTCCGCCCGCCACAAAAAAACAGGTCCGGGACATGGGCTGGCAGGGACTTGATATCATACTGGTCACCGGTGACGCCTGGATTGACACCCCGCATATCGGGGCTGCCGTAATCGCCAACGTGCTGATGGATTCCGGCTACCGGGTCGGAATCATTGCCCAGCCGGATATGTCCGGCAGCGAAGAAATTAGCCGCCTGGGAGAACCCGAGCTTTTCTGGGGCTTGACCGCCGGGTGCATGGATTCCATGGTGGCCAATTACACGGCCAACAAGAAAAAGCGCCAACAGGATGACCTGACCCCGGGGGGACGCAACAACCTGCGGCCGGACCGCGCCGCAATCGCCTATACCAACCTGATCCGCCGGTATTACAAAAATACGCGGCCCGTGGTCCTCGGGGGCATGGAGGCGAGCCTGCGCCGCATTTCCCACTATGATTTCTGGGCCGACAAGGTCCGCCGCAGCATCCTGTTTGACGCCAAGGCAGACATTCTGGTCTACGGGATGGGGGAAAAGACCGTACTGGAACTGGCCCGGAAAATACAGCAGAAAGCCGATATCACTGACGTGCGCGGCATATGCTATATCTCCGGGCAAAAGCCTGAAAACTTTGTCGAACTGCCCTCCCATGCCCGGGTGAGTAAGGACAAGGAACTTTTCCGGCAAATGTTTGAAACCTTTTACAGGCACACGGACCCGGTAAAGGCAAGCGGCCTGTGCCAGATGCAGGACACACGATACCTGGTGTGCAATCCGCCGCAGGCGCCCCTGAGCAGCCCCGAACTGGACCGGGTGCACGAACTCGACTTCAAGCGGGAGGCCCATCCCGTGCATGCAGACCAGGGCGAATTGCGGGCCTTGGAAACCATCCGATTTTCTTTGATCACGCATCGGGGGTGTTTCGGGGAATGTCATTTCTGCGCCATTACCGCGCACCAGGGCAAAACCGTGATCAGCCGCAGCCAGGACTCCCTTGTCCGGGAGGCCCGGGGCCTGACCCGTCACCAAAAATTCACGGGCATCATTTCAGACGTGGGCGGGCCAAGCGCCAACATGTACGCGATGGAATGCCGCCGCAAGGCGGAGAAAGGGGCCTGCCGGAACCGACGCTGCGTGGGGGAAAAAACCTGTACCGAGCTGCCGGTCAATCACGCCCCCCAGGTGGAACTGCTGGACAAGCTGCGTCAAATTCCCGGGATCCGGCACGTGTTTATCGGATCCGGCATCCGGCACGATTTAATCCTTGCAGACAATAAATCCGGCCGGGCTTACCTTGAAGCGCTTGTTTCCCGCCACATCTCCGGGCAATTGAAAATCGCCCCGGAACACAGCCGGGACCATATCCTGGCGCTCATGGGCAAGCCCCGGATCGAGGAAACACGAAAATTTCTCTCCCTGTTTGCCCGTACCAATCGCAAGTTACACCTCCGGCGCTACCTGACCTGCTATTTTATCGCCGCCTATCCCGGGTCCACAACCGCGGACATGCAGGCGGCAAGCGAATTTGCCCGCCGCGAGCTCGGCTTTATCCCGGAACAGGTACAGATCTTTACCCCCGGACCCTCCACTGTGGCCACGCTCATGTATTACACGGAAAAGACGTTTCCCGGCAATCAGCCCCTGTTCGTGGAAAAACATCCAAAGGGCCGCGAAAAACAAAAGCAAATCATGATGGGCCGACAAAAAATTAAAGTCCGGAAATAAAACCGTCACGGCCCGCCCCCGTCCGGAGGTGAGAGGCAGTTTCCGGAAAGACGCACGTTATCTTTTTGTAAACATGCTGTATACGAAAAGACACAGATCAGCCTGCCCCGGTCACGGCACAGACTTCAAGACTGCTCCACAAATCCCTTTATTTCAAGTTATTACACCCTGGCCCGCAATCCGTGACAAAACGGCACCTTTTTTGCAATCATCTTGTATGCGCAAGACATTACAACATCCAAACATGCAGCGGTCAAAAAGGGGTCCAGTCGATGAAATACGTTGAACACATTGTGGAGAAGCTCAAGGAAAAAGAAGTCATGGACGAAAAATTCCGCCAGGTGGATGCCAGGATCCTGGAAACGCTCAACCTGAAGGACTTCTTCGAACATTTGCTTTCCTATGTCATCGCCGGATTCGACATCCCATATGTCTGGCTCACGTTAATCGAAGAAAGCCGCCTGGCCGGCCTTGTGCGGAGAATCGACAACTCGCTCACGGTCCGGGCCAGAACCGCTTTCATCCCGCAGACCGAATTTTCCGGTCTTGTGGAAAACCCGGAGAGCCCGAAGATGATATCCGATACGCTTGAAACATTTTCGCCCCTTTTCCCGGAAAACGGCATCTATCCGGTAAAGTCCATGGCCGTGTGCCCGGTAAAAATCGATGGGCAGACCGTGGGTAGCATCAATTTCGGAGATGTTTCAAACCATCGTTTTGGCATGGAAATAACGACGCCCTCGCTGAGCCACATGATGCAGAAAATCTCCCTGTGCCTGTCCAACGTGTGCGCCCATGAAGAACTCACCCATCTCTTACGCCGGGACGGATTGACCGGGTGGCTGAACCGACACGCCTTCAACGAAGCAGTACAAAGCGAATTCAACCGGTCTTGCCGGGAAGCAGGCAACCTGAGCCTGGCAGTTGCCGAGCTGGCATCTTTTAAACAGATCAATGACAACTACGGTCACGAGGCCGGGGAGCGGGCCCTGCGATATGTTGGTGGAATCATCTCCGAAGTGGTCCGGGAAGAAGACCTCGTGGGCCGGCTGGCGGGCGACGAATTTGCCTTGCTGTTTCCGCAGACCGCAAGCTTCCACGCAGAGCGTTTGCTCCAGCGGGTACAGCAACACCTCGATACGCACCCTCTCCCGGTCAACGACCACATGCTGCATATTTCCATCAGCTTCGCGGTCGCCTCCGCACCCGGGGCTGATGTGGACACACCTGAAAAACTGCTGGACGCGGCAAAACATTCCCTGCAGCGGGTAAAAGCCGGGGAATCCCGGGAACGAGAAAAGGCGAAACAGCCGGCCTGAGTTGCTGTCTCCCCGCCCCGGAACCCCCGGCCTGCCCCGGTCATTTGAGCCGGGAGTTCAACTTTTCCAGGGAGTTTTTCAGGTCCTCCCAGATGGCATTGACCCGGCTCCGGATTTCCTCCCGGGTTTCTTCACCCCGGGCCATGGACTCGAAACGGCTTTGCGCCGCATCGATTCTGTCGCGCAACTCCTCAAAAGCATTCTCGAATTTCACGCTCGCCTCGACCTGCATCTTCCGGGCGCGAAGCCGGCTGCATGAAGACATTTCAAAATCCGGCCCCGGATGCGCAAAAAACATCCGTTTTTATGCATAAAAAGAATTCTCAAAACTTTTCAGTAAAGTTTTTTTAAAAAAATCCCGGCCGTAATTTGTTTTCACCGATTCCGATACCGATTCCAAGTTCGATGGGAAACTTCATTTCTTGACAAACTGCATGGTTTGGGTAAAATCTCTTTGCGCTATGTAAGTAAGTTTTACTTTTCTTCAACCATGCACCTTCAGACTGAATGCCAGATGAAACTCGAAAAAACGGCCCGACAGGTCCCGCCCGGGCAGGTCAAAATCGAAAACGCCCTGCGCCTGCTACTGGAGCACAAGGACTTCAACTCCATCACCACCGCTGAAATCGCCCGGACCTCAGGAGTCAACGAAGCGCTCATCTATCGCTACTTCAAGGACAAGCGGGGCCTGCTTCACCAAGTGCTGGCCAACGACCTGAAGGCGCTGGTGCTGCAGATAAAAAAAGACGTCGAAGACATCAGGGGGGCGCTGGACAAGCTGCACGGCCTGATTCGGGGACACATTCACTATTACGCGGAAAACCGGATAATTGCCAAAATCCTGCTACTGGAAGTCCGAAATTACCCGGCCTATTTTGAAAGCGAAAGCTACCGAATCGTGCAGGACTACGGGAAGATGATTCTCGAACTCATTGAGGAGGGGGTCAGAACCGGTGAAATTCGGGACGATATCGCACCGCACCAGATTCGCCAGGCAATACTGGGCGGCATTGAGCACCTCTGCCTGCCCGGGGTAATCTTTGGCGGAGAAATTCCGGCGGATCGGTGTGCGGATGACTTGTGTGAAATCATTTCGCACGGAATTTCAAACCAAACAAGCAGGGAGACTTAGGGATCATGGAAATCAAGGAAAACACGTTTATTGTAACCGGCGGGGCATCGGGCCTGGGCAAGGCTGTTGTTGAAAACCTGCTCCGGGAAGGCGGCAACGCAGCCATCTTCGATCTCGCAGACGAACAGGGCCAGGCCCTGGCCGAACAACTGGGAAATGCCGCCATTTACTGCCGAACGGATGTGGCGGATGAAGATTCCGTGGAAAACGGGGTCAACAAGACCATGGAGGCTTTCGGTGCGATTCACGGCGTGATCAACTGCGCGGGCATCGGCATCCCGGCAAAGGTGGTTGGCAAAAAGGGCCCCATGCCCCTGGACAAGTTCACCAAGACCATCCAGGTCAACCTGGTGGGCACGTTTAACGTGACCCGGCTGGCCGCGGCCCGGATGATGGAAAACACCCCCAACGCCGAAGGTGAGCGGGGCGTGGTGATCAACACGGCATCCGTGGCAGCCTTTGAAGGCCAGGTGGGGCAGGCGGCATATGCGGCCTCCAAGGCCGGAATCGTCGGAATGACCCTGCCCATGGCCAGGGAGTTTGCAGGCACGGGCATCCGGGTGGTCACCATCGCACCGGGGCTTTTTGACACCCCGATGTTTGCCGCCCTTCCGGACAAAGCCCGAGAGTCCCTGCAGGAGCAGCTGCCGTTTCCCTCCCGTTTCGGCCGGCCAACCGAATTTGCAATGATGGTCCGCTCCATTCTCGACAACCCGGTTTTAAACGGAGAAACCATCCGGCTGGATTCGGCCATGCGGATGCAGGCGAAATAAGCGCCGCTTAAAATCTGCAACCAGGAGAGGACACCATGCGAAAAGTAGCCATCGTCGGAACCGGACACACGGAATTCGGATCCGAGCTGCCAAAAACCGAAATCGAACTGTTCTGCGAGGCGGCCACCGAGGCCATGGCAGAATGCGATCTTGGCCCGCAGCAGGTCCAGGCCCTGTTCTGCGGAAACGTGTTCGGCGATTTTGCCGAGGGCCAGGGAATGATCCAGTCCTTCATCGCAAACGAGCTCGGTTTTCACAACGTGCCCGCAACCCGATTTGAAGGTGCCTGCGCATCTGCGACCGTGGCGATACGGGATGCCTTCATGTGGGTGGCGTCGGGATTCTATGACATCGTGGTTGTCGGCGGCACCGAAAAAGCCACGGCCATGGGCACCCCGCTTGCCACGCGCACTTTTGCCATGGGCGCGGAGGCCAAGTACGAATTCGCCCCCGGCCTGACGTTTCCGGGCTTTTTCGCCCTTCTGGCCCATTTGTACGCCAGCACCTACAATGTGCCCCTGGAAAAACTCCGGGAACAGATGTCACTGGTTTCGGTGCAGTCCCATTATTACGGCACCAAAAATCCGCATGCCCAGTTCAGGCACAAAGAGATCACTCCGGAACAGGTTTCCGGGGGCTTCACAGTGGCCTCGCCCCTGCGGCTCCTGGACTGCTGCCCGTTTTCGGACGGAGCGGCCGTGCTGGTTCTGGCCTCGGAAGAGGCCGCAAAAAAACTGACCGACAAACCGGTTTATATCACCGGGCTCGGCCAGGCCTCATCGCCCCGACTGAGCGCACAGGCACCCTACCTGCCCCGCATCCGGGCCAGGGAACTTTCGGTGAAGCAGGCCTACGAGATGGCCGGGGTCACGCCGCAGGACATTGACATCTGCGAACTGCACGACTGCTTCAGCATTGCCTCCATTATCGCCGCAGAAAACCTCGGGTTTGCGCAGGCCGGGGAAGGGGGCCGCCTTTGGGAAAACGGGGACACGAAAATCGGCGGAAAAATCCCCATCAACATATCCGGCGGACTCAAGGCAAAGGGGCATCCCATCGGTGCCACCGGCGCCTCTCAAACCTGCGAAATCGTGCGCCAGCTCCGGGGCGATCTGGCGGATTCCGGCCGGCAGGTGGCGGGCGCCAGAACCGGGCTGGTTGACACCCTGGGCGGAGACGGCATTATCGCCAACCTGGTTCTGCAGGCCGGGTGGTAAACTGCTGCTGTTGGCAGCCGCGCGGGCAATCACGATATTCAAAAAACCGTAAAATCATCCGAGGTACATGCCATGGAATACAAACTTCCCTTCCGGCAATATCACAAGGCGCTGATGAAAAAACAGCTCCTGGGACTCAAGTGCAGCAGCTGCGGGACGATCACGTGCCCGCCGCAGATGAGCTGCCGGAACTGCAGTTCCTATGACCTGGAAGTCACGCAGCTCTCCGGCAGCGGAAAGATCACCACATACACCACGATCTTTGTGGCACCCGAGGGGCGGGAAACCGAGGCCCCGTACATCATCGTCATGGTGGAACTCGAGGAGGGCCCCTGGATCATGGGCAATCTATGCGATATGGCCCCGGAGCGGGCGAGCATGGATCTGATCGGCAGGCCGGTTACGCTCGGCTGCCGGATCTTTCCGGGCGACCGGTATTCGGACGGCCCCATGGCCCGCCCGGTGTTCCTGTTCGCAGACAAGGCCTGATACCGGAAAAAGATAAGGGGTCAAGTCTGCCCTTGACTCTTTTTTGCCAAAAGAGTCAAGGGCAGACTTGATAATCATATAAAAGGCACCTCCTTCATACCAGAACATTCTGGTATAGTGGGGGTTGGGAAAAGAAAAAGCA
>JAGXKN010000054.1 GCA_018335195.1 Desulfobacterales bacterium | reverse complement strand
CCAACCCGCGAATATCAGCGTGATCAAACGTCGTTGAAGCGTCCCGCCTCTTCAAAGCCTGGATTATAAGAATCGACAGTTATAACCTTGTCATAAGGATGGGAGAGGTCTTTTCTTGTTGACACGTTCAAACATATCAGCCGTATTTTTCATTTTGGGGGATGGAAATTTTTTAAAAATCTGCCAAAAATATTTGACATGGAGGATTCCCGGGAGCATATAAAAAGTATGAGAAAGCCAAACCAATCGTAAGATTGGGACGGAAAGTCACGGGTCTCTTCGGTAAAGGTATTTTTCTGATTCGGTTTATAGATAGCCGGACTGCCATGCAATGGGCAGTCCGGCTTTTTTATTGACCTGCTTTATCTTTATCCGCTCAGCCGCTCAAGCGACTAAATTTGTTCCAGTTCTAACTTAAATTTTCCGACTGATAGCTTTTGAATATTGGTATTTAAACAACTTGAAAAAACTTTTTATGGAGAAAAGCCTAAACCATTCAGAAATGGAGGCAATTATGAAAACCACTATAATGCAAGAATTCCAAGAAACCGCCGATCGCTTTAAAGATAAACCGGCAATGATGGCAAAGGTAAATGGACAGTGGGAGGCTATTACCTGGAAAGATTACCACGAGCAGGTCCGGACAACCGCACAGGCATTTATGGCATTGGGGCTTGAAAAAGGCAAGTCTGTGTCCATCCTGAGCTTCAACTGTCCACAATGGTACATCAGCAATCTTGCCGCAATCTTCGCCGGCGGAATGCCGAGCGGCATCTATGCCACCAGCAGTCCCGAGCAATGCAAATATATTGCTGAGCACAGCGAAGCCAACATCATTGTCGTTGAAAATGCGGAGCAGTTGGCTAAAATTCTCCAGGTAAAAGAGCAGTTGCCGGATCTGAAGGCTATTGTTTTGATGAACGGCAACGCTTTGAATGAAAAGGTGATTCCCTGGAATGAGCTGTCGCGATTTGCCGGAGCTATATCCGAAGAAGAGCTTAACGCCCGCATCAACGAGCAGAATCCGGACGACTGCTGTGAGCTCATTTATACATCCGGTACGACCGGCCCACCCAAGGCGGTTATGCTGAGCCATGACAACATCATATGGACTGCCCGCCAGCTTGTCACCGAATACGAGGTTGGTCATGATGCACATGCCCTCAGCTACTTGCCGTTGAGCCATATCTATGAGCAAATCGGCAGCTACTATTCATCGATTCTGAAAGGTTTTACGGTCTGGTTTGCGGAAAGCTTCGAGCAATTGAAAGACAATCTGGTCGAAGTCCGGCCGACTCTTTTTCTCGGCGTTCCCCGGGTGTGGGAAAAAATCGAGGAGGCGATGATCACCGCCGGTTCTCAAAACTCGGGGTTGAAGAAAAAAATTGCCGCCTGGGCCCGTAAAAAAGGGCTTGCCGGCGCCTACGCCCACCAGGACGGCAATCCCATCCCGTTCATGTATGGCCTGGCCGGAAAACTCGTCTTTTCCAAAGTCAGACAAAAATTGGGATTTGATCGTTGTCGATACTTTATATCAGCGGCTGCACCAATTGGACTGGCAACACTTGAATTTTTTAGCAGCTTAGAAATTCAGATTACAGAAGTCTATGGCATGAGTGAATGCACGGGGCCAAGCACTTTTTCTGTCCCCCAAACCGGAAAATATAGGATCGGATTCGTGGGTTTGGCAGTGCCTGGCACGGAATTGGCTATTGCCGAAGACGGGGAGATCCTTACTCGGGGACGGCATGTGTTTAAAGGCTATTATAAAAATGAGGCGGCTACCTACGAAACAATTGACGAAAATGGCTGGCTGCACACCGGTGACGTGGGTGAATTGGGTGTAAAAGGTTTTCTGAAAGTCACAGACCGGAAAAAAGAACTCATCATTACCGCAGGCGGTGAAAACATCGCGCCGCAAGTCATTGAAGGAAAGCTCAAAATGATACCGGAAGTCAGCCAGGCGGCCGTTATCGGTGACCGGAGGAAATATTTGTCGGCCTTGTTAAGCCTTAAGCCGGAACAACTCAAGGACCTGATCCGTTCGGCTGGCAGCAGCGCGAAAGACATGGTGGAAGCTGCTCAATGCAAACGGTGCAACGAATTTCTTCAGAATCGAATCGATGCGGTTAATACCACCCTGCCCCAGGTGCAGGCCATCAAAAAATTTTTCGTTCTCCCTTCGGAAATGACAGTTGAAACCGGGGAATTGACCCCGACCATGAAGCTCAAACGCCGGATCATATATGAAAAATATGCAAATGAAATTGAACAAATGTATGCATGAAGAAGCTTAAATGTCCACGGGTGTTACCTCTATAGGATTTTGAGGTCAAAGAAAAAAAATACGCTATCTCATGGCATTCATCACCTGGAAATCCTGGGTAACAATTCACACTTGACCTATCATTCCCCATTGCTTGCTCCAACAATCCGGGAATTTCTGCAGGCGATATGCCTCCTTCCCTTTTTAGTTCATCAAGGGCAATGGCCAATTTTTCTGCAACCTTATGAAAATCTCCCATATATCCCCCCATTTAAATTATAGTTTAGCATAACAAAATACCATCCGCCCTCAAAGAAAAGAAAGGCCCGCTCTTTCCGGCAGGGGTTTTTCCTACCAATACATTTATTGGAAGGGGCAGAAGAGCGACAAAACAGAGGTTTTCTGCTGCACTGCTTGTGCGTGGCACGATAAATTTAATAAACTCAAACAGACCGCTGATCAACGGTACATATAGCTTGCCATCGCATTCTCAAGTGCGGCCTCCTGCCTAATCTGCACCTTGAATCTGGCATTCCGCAGGGGCTCAGAATTCGGATTATTGCCAGAGTCTACAGTGGCAAATTATAAAGGTATCAAAAAAACAGCATTTTCCAGAACTCCCGCAACGCCTCCGTCCATCTCATGTATCAGCTCCTATGTGGCTATATTAAACCGGGCGGAAGGCGTATGCGGCAAGGTGTTCCAGGCCTCGCTATGGCGATGCCGCCGACAATCCGCGAAATTTAATGTGCCACTTTTACAGGTTTGGCATGAGGGTAGTGCCAAAGATATTCTTGTGCCTTATATCTGTCTGTTTTTATATAAGATTTAAAAATGCACTTTTAAAGATCAGGAGCGCCACGAGGCGCTGTGTTTGAATTTATATAAAATCCAGCAGATTGAAAGGTATCTGCCGGGGCAATTGCCAGTTCACCCCGAAGCCTGACCGGCAGCACGGAGATGACTCTAGCTGAAGCCCGGTGAAAAAGGCCCGAGAGGGCCGAGGCGGGACGCAGGCCGCAGCATGAAGCGAATCCAGTCAAGCGTCGTCAAACAAGTGAAGGAGGAGAGGTAATCTGATCTACCGAATCCTGCCATGTGTCGCCGATCAACTGGCAAAAGAGGCGCCACATCCTTCCGGCGTAATATGAAGTGGCATGTGTCCAAGGAAGCACAGTGAACGTGGGAGAGCCTGCTTTCCGGGCGGTGGTGACGCCCAGTGGCTCCTATAAGGCCGAGCCGAAAGGGAGTCCACGGGGAGCAGGAGGTCGGATGAGCCCATAGTACTTATGAGAGTGAAGACAACACAGCTTCACAGGAGGGAAGGGGCTCAGTTTGTCTTGCGCTTTTGGAGAAATTGCGACGGAGATTGCCAAAATGGCTACCACTCAACCTAAGGTTCGCACATTTCAAAGGAAGCTTTACGTTGCATCAAAGCAGCAACCGGACCGCCGGTTTTACAGCCTCTACGACAAGGTGTGCCGCCTGGATGTCCTGATGGAATCCTACAGGCAGTGCCGCATCAATGGAGGCAGTCCCGGCTGCGACGGACAAACCTTTACAGTGATCGAGGAACAGGGTCTCAGTGCCTGGCTGGGAGAGTTATCGGAGTCACTGCTGTTGGTTTTCTTTTTAAACGGACCTTTATTATCTGATTATTTTGAACTGTTGGATAAATTTCCGGATTATTTGAGCCGGGGATATTTCAGACTGGCACAAAATATCCCCGGCAACAAGTTGCCCAGCTCCGGCAGTGTTTCTGAAAATTCCTGCTCCCCGTCATACCAGAACACGATCCGGTGTTTTTCCCTGCCAAATATGTCGTGCAGGGCTTCTGTTACCTGTTTGGTGTCCATTTACCTTGCCTTCCCGGTGCTTTCATCCCAACCCTGGCGCTTATGAGTAGCCACTGTCAGTTCTTACCCATCGAAGGATCCTTTGTTACGGGCTCGGAGGATCTTTTCAGGCAAGATCCTTGTAGCGTCTTACGTTTAGGGCCTTCCATTGGAGAAGCGGTTGGCTTTGGATACGTTCTTGAAGCGCTTTGTCAGGCGTGAGGGCCGATGCATCGATCTCCCCCTTTTCCAGAAGCAAATCCAGAAATTTACGCTCTGGATCATTAAAGGGCAGAACCGCTTCCAGCTTTGCTTGGCATTCCCTTACAAGCCGCTCTCCGTATTGGCCAGGTGAGCCCTGTTTTCCCATAAAGCGCCTGTTCAGCGTGGGAATAAGCAGCCTTGTCAATTCATTGGGATCAAAGTCCACATCTGCAATTGAAACAGTTCTCCAGTCCTTGCGGTTCATCCCGCCATAAACGACGAAAGCAAGACGGAGGCGTTCGCTGTCGATCTCCTTCATTGTTAAAATCTGGTGACAATCGAACAAATCCCGTGCCTGACCGCGTGCCAACAACGCAGCGAGTTTGCCTGCTGCCAGCTCATGCACGTCGGGAAGAGGGACATTCCTGGCCTGAAAATCTCCGAGCGCATTGGAATCGGCGGGCTGAATCTCCCAAAGCGGCTGCCTGAACATGAAATTCAGATCCACTTCGAGATTGCCGCTTTGCCCGGTGTAGCTCTGATAGCTCAAGCGCCACTTCCCGCCGGCATGTTCGGCCGGCAACCGTTTGGTGGTAAACCCTTCCCGGGAAAACACCGCCTGAGCCGCTTGTTCGACCTTGGGCCGATCGGCCAGCATGGCCTCTCGCTCCAGCGCCCCGACATAGTTGAGATCAATGTCCACCGATAGGCGGGGAAGATCGAACATAAAAAGGTTTAGGGCCGTGCCCCCCTTTAACACCCACTTGCCTTTTAGCATCGGGTGATGGTTTAACTTGTCCAGAAGATTGAGCAAGTGGAGCACCTTTTCGATCATCTCCGCCCGGAATCCGGTGGACTCTGCGATGGGAAACACTTCTTCTGACGAGAAGATCACAGCACTTCCTCCCAGGATCTGTTCAATATCTCCTCTGGGATCATCAGATTCCAATCCCCGACCCATCGGCAATCATCGCGTTTACCGCGCACAAAATATCGGGGTTGGCGGGGGCGTAGCCTTCGCAAAGGTTCGAGGTGGCTATCCTCAACCATCAATGCCTCTTTATGCTCATCCAAAAAGAAGCCCACCTTGGCAGCCGTGGTTGCATTCTCCAGTAAAAGCACATAGGCGATGACCTGATCCAGGTCAAAGAATTCTATTGATTCCAGGGATCGCCATATTTCTTCCCAGCTGCCGCTCAAGTCAGGCCGGTCCAGCACATCCACCAATGTTCGTTCAAGACTGGTGACATGCAGGTCCACACCGGAACGATTGCGCCGGGTAACCCCGAACATCTCCTTTCCCTTGGCCTGCAAGGCCGGCGGCACGGGAACACGGATGAATTCATGGCCCTGGAAGGTCAGCGGCATGGATTTTTTTGCCGACACATAGTGCAGCCTTGTGTGGACGGAGTACGCCTTGCCGTGAAACTCCAATGCAGAATGGTAGGCGACCACCGCGTCCGGGGTCATCTTGGCCGCCACCAGATAGGGGTTAACCGGGCTTGATGTCGGATCGCCGCCCACCGGCACCGTTGCATACAGGCCCCGCCGGATCGGTATGATTCGCCCCTTTTTACGATAGTAGGTCAATAGCGACCTTCGGGTATTCGGATTGCCCGACCCCCTTTCGGATAAAAAGCGATCCAGCTCTTCCACAGTAAACACGGCATGCTGTTGCAGGAATTCATCCATTTTCATCGATTGATCCAATTTGACGTTTGCACGACATCGTATTAATCTGATTAGTCTTATTTAATTCAAATGTCAAATTTATTTCAACGCAAATCTTTTTTGATTATTTTACAATCAACCGATGTAGTATTAATTAAATTGCTATTTAATCGTCTATTTGTCAAATCCATGACAGTGACCGCCGAAGAGAGGAAGAAAAACGTCTGCGGCAAGAGATGATTGCCAGAAGGGAGGCCGAAAAACGCCGGGGTGAAGAGATTCAAAAAACAATCGATCTTGAACAAAGCCGTGTGTCAGGGTTGATCAAAGACGCCGCGGACTGGAAAAAAAGTATATTAATGAAGGAATTTGTGGCAGCCGTGAGCAGAAGCCATTGACAGGGGGGTGTTATTATCAACCCGGGGGCGATTGGAATGAATGGCTTCAATGGGCAAAAGAACAGTCTGAACGGCTGGATCCGTTAACCCCCAGTCCGCCCTCGATAATTGACGAAAGTGCTGAAGAAGGATAAAAGCCTATGCTCCTATGGGCCTTCGGGGACAGCTTTTGGCCGGATTAAAGATTGCACCGGCAAGAAGACCCTGCAAAAGATAAATTTTATTGACATTTTCGAGTTGTTTGATAATTTTACCTATAAATAAATATTAATATAGGTTTTATTATCATGCCATCCAAAAATATTGCCGGTAAAGGTTCCCGTTTTGACAGGGCAGTTGAGATTTTTAAGGACCACGGGGGAACTCTGCGCACGGCACAGGCTCGTCGCGCCGGCATTCATCCGGAAACGCTTTATTCCTTGCGCGACTCGGGCGTTATAGAAAGAATAAGCCGGGGGTTGTATCGTCTTGCCGACAGCCAGCCGATGGGCAATCCTGATTTGGTAACTGTTGCAGCCCGGGTTTCTGCAGGAGTTATCTGCCTGATTTCCGCACTGTCTTTTCATGAGCTTACCACCCAGATTCCCCATGAAGTACACGTGGCGCTTCCGTACGGAGCCGAGGAGCCCCGTTTGGAATACCCGCCGATTAAAACCTATCGATTCTCCGGGCAGGCGTATACCGCGGGAGTGGAAATCCATGAACTAGACGGTCTTGCCCTGCGCATCTACAGCCCTGAAAAGACACTGGCCGACTGCTTCAAATTCAGAAACAGGGTGGGGCTTGATACGGCCATTGAAGCGATTCGTTTTCACGGAGAGCGCCAACAGGTTGATGTGGACGCTCTCATGCATTATGCGGGCATTTGCCGGGTAAAAAAGATTATACGCCCTTATCTGGAGGCGCTTTTATGAAATAAATGGTGGAGGCGGCGGGAGTCGAACCCGCGTCCGGAAACATTCCACAACGGCATCTACATACTTAGTCTGAATTTTGGATTTCGCAGTTTACGGCTCCTTCAGACTGGATCCGCAAACCGCTAGCCTGTTTGATTTTCGCCTTACCGGGAACAGGCATCCCGGATCGGCTATCCTGCTAGTCGACGCCCTGTACCGGGTCCGCAGGAGAAAACCCGGAAGGACGCTAGCTGCTTTTAAGCAGCTAGGGCGTAGTTATAGTCGTCTGCTTTTGTGTTTAGACGCCGCCGGTTTTTACGAGCCAGCGGAACTCGGTATGCAGCCATTGCTTCCATGTCCCCGTCGAAGCCGTTTCGCCCCCTCATTTGCGGAAAGCTGTTTCGATGGGAATTAGAAGCTTTGTTTATAAAATAATGAATCCGGGCCGGATTGTCAACAGGAAGAGAAAAAAGGCTGATCAAAAAACCGGTCCCCCTTTTTTTACATGGCGTTTTTTTTGGCGCGGTCCATTTCGCGCTTAACCTCGCGCTCCTTGATGGCGCTGCGCTTGTCGTATTTGCGCTTACCCCGGACCAGGGCCATGTTCACCTTGGCCTTGCCGTCTTTGAAATAGACCCGCAGGGGGACCAGGGCGTAGCCCTTTTCCTTGATTTTCCCGTAGAGCCGCTTGAGCTCGGATTTGTGCATGAGCAGTTTTCTCGGGCGCTCGGGCTCGTGGTTGTCATAATAGGCAAACGGGTAGGCCGCGATGTGCATCTGGTAGAGCCAGAGTTCGCCGTTGTGGAACTTGCCGTAGGAATCCTTGAGATTGGCGCGTCCTTCGCGCAGGGACTTGACCTCTGTTCCCCGGAGCACCATGCCGGCTTCGAATTCGTCCAGGATGAAATACTCATGCCTGGCTTTGCGGTTTTCAGTAACTTTTTTCGTGTGTTCGTAAGTCATGGGGTGATTTTCCGCTGTGGCCTTGTCGGTCTTTTGCGATTGCGTTATTCGGCGTAAATGTCTTCGAAAAGAAGTTCGCCGTAATTGTCCTTGATGATCTGGTGCAAGTCTGCCGCAGAAGATTGGGCAAGGAGCGTGGACATGAGTTTCTCGGCATCATCAACATTGATCTTGCGGATCAGGTTTTTGATTTCCGGGATGCTTTGCGGGGCCATGCTCAGCTCCTCGATGCCCAGGCCCAGGAGGATGGGCAGATTGATGGGGTCTGCCGCCATCTCCCCGCACATGTAGGTTTTCTTGTTCTTGTGCCGCCCGGCATCCACCACGTGGCGGATCAGCCGGATGACCGCCGGATGCAGGGGATTGTAGAGATGGGCCACGTGCCGGTTGCCCCGGTCAATGGCCAGGGTGTATTGCACCAGGTCGTTGGTGCCGATGCTGAAAAAATCCACCAGGTCGGCCAGCATGTCGGCCATCAGGGCGGCCGAGGGGATCTCGATCATGATGCCGATTTCAATATCACGGCTGTATTCGATACCCTCCTCATCCAGTTCGGCAGCGGCCTCGTCAAGCAGCCGGATGCTCTCGGTTACCTCCTCTGCGCAGGATATCATGGGCAAAAGCAGCCGGACGTATCCGTGGGCCGCAGCCCGGAGGACGGCGCGCAGCTGGGTTTTGAAGATATCCGGCCTTTTCAGGCAGAACCGGATTGCGCGGAGGCCCAGGGCGGGGTTGGCCTCCTCGGGCGTGGGCATGGTCGATATCTCCTTGTCCCCGTTGATGTCCAGGGAGCGGATGGTTACCGGCAAGGGCGCCATGAGCTCCACGACTTCCTTGTACTGGTCAAACAGCTCCTGCTCGCCCGGGAAATCAATCCGGGACAGATACAGAAACTCCGTGCGAAAAAGTCCGATGCCGTCGCCGCCGTGGTCCTTGACCGCCACGACCTCTTCTGGCAGCTCGATGTTGCCCATGATGCGAAAGAGCTTGCTGTCCGCCGAGGTAGCGGGCAGATCGCCCCTGCGGATGACTTCCTTTTTGTGTTCCTCGTACCTGCGGGAGAGCTCCTCGTACCGCAGCAGGGTTTCTTCTGCGGGGTTGACGATCACGATGCCTTCATTGCCGTCCACAATGATCAGGTCTTCGCTCTTGATCACGGCGGTGGCCTGTTCCAGCCCGAGTACCGCCGGAAGTTCCAAAGTCCGGGCAATGATGCTGGTATGCGAGGTTTTGCCGCCCCGGTCGGTGATGAATCCCATGACCCGGTCGAGATTGATCTGGCTGGTCTCCGCGGGGGACAGGTTGTTTGCCACCAGTATTACCCGCTTGTTAATCCCGGAGATATCAACGTCATCCGTGCCCATCAGGTGCCGCAGGATCCGGTCTGCCACATGCTCGATGTCAGCGGCCCGGGCCTGGAGGTAGGGCTCCGACATGTTTCTGAATATGGCCTTGGCGGCCGCGGAGGCCTTTCTGAGCGCCCATTCCGCGTTGATCTGCTCGTTTTCGATCAACTCGATGGTCTTGCCGTAGAGCATCTTGTCCTTGTGCAGCAGCAGATGGGTCTCCAGGATGTAGGCATGCTGCCGAAGGTCTTCGGGGATATCTTCTATAATCGCGGAAAGCTCGTTTTTTGCCTTGTTGACCGCCTGTTTGAAGCGGTTGGTCTCCTTTTTCACGTTCTGGGGGTCAAGGTAGTAGCGTTCAATTACATCCACGCCCTCGCGATCCACAAGATAGGCCTTGCCGATGCAGATTCCCTGCGAGCCGCTGATGCCGCTCAGAACGATCTCTTCTGGGTTTTCTGTTCCCATATACAGCGGATTTACTCCTTGAAGCCGATTTCAAAAAGGGCGGCGATCTGTTCGAGTACTTCAGTGTCCGAAGGGTCTTCTATTCTCAGGGTGATCCGGGAGTCCTTGGTACCGGACAGCGAAAGAATATCAATAATGCTGCTGGCGTCGACTTTTTCATCGTCCTTGATCAGCCATACATTGGATGCGGCCTGCATGGAGAGTTTGGCGATCATGGCCGCCGGCCGCGCATGCAGGCCGAGTTCATTGGTAACGGTGACCTCTTTTGACAGTTCCTTTTCCAATCGACTCATTTTGTTGATAATTTGTTAATATAACTTTGAAATTTTAACACGCGAAAATACCGGATGTCAACTAAATCGTTGCGGATAAATAATTGACAAGCACGGGGGGGATTGCTATGAAACCCGAATGCTTATACAACTCTCAAGGGGAGGCCAATGGAAAAGCAGTATCGCATGGAAGAAATCGAGCTGAGCGAGTCGTGGCGCCTGTTTAAAATCATGGGCGAATTCGTTGAAGGAATAGAGAACCTCTACGATATCGGGCCGGCTGTGAGCATTTTCGGCTCTGCCCGAATGAACCCGGACAATCCCTACTACCAGGCTGCGGTAAAACTGGCCACCAAGCTTGCGCAAAACGGTTTTGCCGTGATTACCGGCGGTGGGGGAGGCGTCATGGAGGCGGCCAACAAGGGCGCGGCCGAAGAAAACGGCCAGTCCATTGGTTTAAATATCATGCTGCCCATGGAGCAAAAGCCCAATCCCTACGCCAATGTAAGACTGGAGTTCAAATACTTTTTCGTGCGCAAGGTGATGTTTGTCAAGTATGCTGATGCCTACATCATCATGCCGGGCGGATTCGGCACGCTTGATGAGCTCTTTGAGGCCGTAACGCTGATTCAGACCGACCGGATCAAGCCGTTGCCGGTGATTTTGTTTGGCGTGGATTACTGGAGCGGGCTGTTGGAGTGGATCAAGAGCCAGCTTTTGTCCAACCGGATGATTTCGCCCCAGGATCTCGATATTATACAATTAACCGACGACCCGGATGAAATCGTGGAGATTGTCAAGCGGGGCTCGGGTATGTAGAACCGGATGCTGTCATGCAAACCGTTCACCGGCTGTTCTTCCGGGATAGCCGCAGCATGGATATCCTGGAAGACCAAAGCATTGATCTTGTGGTCACCTCACCGCCATACCCGATGATCGGGATGTGGGACGGCGCGTTTTCGGCCATGGATCCGGAGATCGGCCCGGATCTGGCCGGGGGCAGAGGATGGGCGACCTACGAACGGATGCACGGGCTTCTCGATACGGTCTGGCAGGGCGTATGCCGGGTGCTCAAGCCGGGCGGGTTTGCCTGCATCAACATCGGCGATGCCGTGCGCAAGCTCGGAGACGATTTTTTTCTCTATCCCAATCATTCCCGTGTGATCCGGGCGTTTCTGGAAAACGGCATGTCGCCCCTGCCTGCGGTGCTCTGGCGCAAGCAGACCAATGCGCCCAATAAGTTCATGGGCTCGGGCATGCTGCCGGCCGGTGCCTATGTGACCCTGGAGCACGAGTACGTGCTGATTTTCCGGAAAGGGCGCAAGCGGGTGTTTCAAACGCCGGAAGAGCGGCTGCGGCGGCAGAAAAGCGCCATCTTCTGGGAAGAGCGCAACCAGTGGTTTTCCGATATCTGGTTTGACCTCAAGGGCGCCCGCCAGCAGCTGTTTAATGACAAGCTGCGCAAGCGCAGCGGGGCCTATCCGTTTGAGCTGCCCTACCGGCTGATCAACATGTATTCGGTTATGGGCGACCACGTGCTGGACCCGTTTGCCGGCATGGGCACCACCCTGTTTGCGGCCATGGCAGCGGGAAGAAACAGTACGGGCTTTGAAATCGAGCCGGACTTTTTCCCGGAAATCGAAAAAAAGACCGATAGGGTCGTGGGTTTTGCCAACACGGTCATTCGCGATCGCATTCGGCGGCACTTGGCATTTGCAGCCGAGCGGGAGGCCCTGCACGGGCCGCTGAAATACCGTAACGAGCCGCACGGGTTTGCCGTGATGACATGGCAGGAAAAGCAATTGCAGTTTTACTTCTTAAAAGACGTGGAAAATCCCGGGCAGGGGCGTTTTGCGGTCAATTACCGGCCGCCCGAGGCCGCGGATGCGGAGCCGGGGCAAAACGCGGATGCCGCAGGCCTTCATGACCCGGTCCAACAGTCATTGTTTGGAGACTTTCGTCCATGAACACGGTCTTTTTTGCCATCGTTGCGGTCGCCTTTGTATTTGCCGCCGGCCATCAGCTTTTCGGCGGGCCGGCCGAGGGAGATACCGCGCCCATCCAGGAACTTTCCCGGGCGGTGGTGGATTCCGCGGGCGGGGCCGTGGAGCTGGCCATCGGCCTGATCGGCGTGATGACCCTGTTTCTGGGCCTGATGAAGGTGGCCGAAAAGGGCGGGCTGCTCCAGGTGATCTCCCGGCTGCTCAGGCCCCTGATGGTTCGCCTTTTTCCGGATGTGCCGGCGGATCACCCAGCCATGGGGGCCATGATTTTAAACATGTCTGCAAACGCGCTGGGCCTGGGCAATGCGGCCACGCCGTTTGGCATCCGGGCCATGCAGGAGCTCGATAAGCTCAATGCCCGCAAGGGGACGGCCACCAATGCCATGGCCCTGTTTCTGGCCATCAACACTTCGAGCATCACACTTTTGCCCACCGGCGTGATCGCCCTGCGGGCTTCGGCCGGATCTGCCGACCCGGCCGGGATTCTTCCCACCACGCTGTTTGCCACCCTGGGCTCGAGTATTGTGGGTATTGCTGCGGCCAAGCTGTACCAGCGGTTTTCCGATCCCGGCCCGCCGGTGGATGCCGGCAAACCGGAGGCAGCCGAAGATACGGGCCCGGAATCGGAAGAAGACAGCGGTGCGGCGGAAGCTGACAGCCAGGAACAGATCATGCTCGACGAGGCCTCCGAGGGATATCCCATGTGGGTGAGCCTGGCCGCCCTGTGCGGGGTGGTCGTAATTATTCCCCTGGCCATTGTCTACGGGGAGGTGATTTCCCCGTGGATCATTCCCGGCCTGGTGGTGGGGTTTCTCACCTACGGCATGATCCGGCGGGTGCGGATCTACGAGGTGTTCGTGGAAGGCGCCAAGGAGGGATTCCAGGTGGCCGTCAAGATCATTCCCTACCTGGTGGCCATCCTGGTGGCCGTGGGCATGTTCCGGGCCAGCGGCGCCCTGCAGGCCATGGTCAGCCTGCTGGGCCCGTGGACATCAAAGATCGGACTTCCCGCGGATGCCCTGCCCATGGCGTTGCTGCGTCCGCTATCCGGCTCCGGGGCCTACGGGGTGCTGGCATCCATCATCAACGACCCGTCAGTGGGTCCGGACAGCTATGTCGGGTTTCTGGTCAGCACGCTGCAGGGATCCACTGAGACCACGTTTTACGTGCTGGCCGTGTATTTCGGGGCGGTGCAGGTGCGCCGCATCCGCCACACCATGGCCGCGGCCCTGACCGCGGATGTGGCCGGGATCATGTTTGCGGTGCTGGCCTGTTCGCTGTTTCTCTCGTAAGTTCGCAGGCCTCAGGCCTGGCGGACCTGCAGGGTGCGGATCCGGTTGATGGCCCCGGCAATGTCCATGCCCCGCATTTCGGCAAGATCGCCGGTGATGTGCGGGACCAGGACGTCGAGCCCGTTTTTTTCCACGTCCGCGATCACTTTTTCAGCCACCTTTTGAAGCGGCAGGCCGTCATTCATAAAACGGGTGGCATGATACACGGCATGGGCCAGCGCCCGGGTCTGGGAGGGGTCCACGATCTGCTCCAGGTCGCTTAAGTCCACGTCGGTCTCACCCAGCAGGATCTCCCTGAGGCCTCTTCCGGCGATCTTCATTTTCCTGTTGCGCCGGTACACGGAGATGCTCTGTGCCTCGGGGATGCGGTCTGCGATTCTGCCGAAATTCTTCCCGCCTTCTTCCTGCCTGCCGGCCGGGTCTCGGCTGGCAATGGCCCTGGCCGCCTCGGTGGCGTCCTCCGGGAGATAGGCGGTCATGCGGATCACGTGGTCTGCCACGTTGAAGTAGTCCCCGGAGCCGCCCATGACCACTACCGTGGAAACGCCTTTTTCCGTGTAAAGCTGGCGCACCTTGTCGATAAACGGGGTTATGGGCTCGCTTTGCTTGGCCACGAGCTGCTGCATCCGTCGGTCCCGGATCATGAAGTTGGTGGCGGAGGTGTCCTCGTCAAGCAGCAGGGCTTCGGCCCCGGCCTCCACCGCCTCGATGATGTTGGCCGCCTGGGAGGTGCTGCCGCTGGCGTTCTGCGTGGAGAATTCGGCCGTATCCTTGTGCAGAGGCAGGTTGCTGATAAACGGCGTAATATCGGCTTTTGCAATGCTCCTGCCGTCGCAGGCCCGGATTTTTGCAGCGTTTTTTACAGTAACGGCAAATTGCCTGCCGTCTTTTGGAACGTGGTTGTAGATCCCCCGTTCTAGAGCATGCAGCAGTGTGGACTTGCCGTGGTACCCGCCGCCCACGATCAGGCTGACCCCGCGCGGGATCCCCATGCCCGGGGTTTTGCCGTTGTTTGGCAGGTCCAGCGTGACCCGGTAGGTGTCATCGGTTTGAAAACGCACCGCTGCCGGGTCGCCCAGGGGACGGTCGTCAATGCCGCTTCTGCGGGGCAGCAGGCTGTTGTCCGCGATAAATGCGATCAGACCCTTCTCCGGTAGTTGGGCACGGGCCGCGTCTGCATCCTCGGCTGTTTCCAGGTGCCGGTACAGGGATTGTTCGTCTATGGCGGAGAAAAACATGGTGCTGTTGACAATATCCGGCAGCTCGGAGAAATACATGGTTTGCGCGTCCCGGCCGGCGACCTTCCTGCCGAATGCGGGCAGACCCATGAAAAACCGGGCCTCCACGAACTCGTCATTGATAAAAAAGGAACTGCGCCGCAGGATTTGCTGACCGGGCCGGTCAATGGCGATGGCCCCGCCTTTGCCGGTGCCCCGGCTCCCCTTGGAAAGGCGCTTGGCCTGCCGGAAAAAACGCCGGGTCAGAAAATCGCCCAAGGCGATTGTCCGGCTTTGGTTGGCGGTGGTTTCTTTTGCAAAGCCGGATTCCGGGCGTGAAACGCGCACGCGGACCCGCGAGGGCGCGGCAAACGGATCGCCCTGCACGTGGTCGATATACAGCGTAAATTGCCGGAAGTCGTAGGCGCCGGCAATGTCCTTGTATGCCTTGTATCCTTTACCGTCAATGCGCCTGAGCTGGTCACTCAGGGCATCAGCCGGTTTTACTCCCATCGATCCCCCTTTCGTTCCAGGTCTATATGCTCCGAATCCCTGCGAGGGTTCCTGCCCGGACCCGGGCCGGGGCCTGATCCGGGGCGCCGGGCATCTGCAAGCAGGGAATTCAATGCCCAGGAGACCACGCTGATTACGATGGCGCCAAACACGGTGCTCCAGAACCCTGCCACGGAAAAGCCCGGGATGATCCCGGAGGCGATTTTCAACATCAGCGCGTTAATGACAAAGGTAAACAGCCCCAGGGTCATGATGTTAATCGGCAGCGTGAGCACCAGCAGCACGGGGCGGAAAAACAGGTTGAGCACCCCGATGGCGGCGGCCGCGAAAAAGGCTGATAGAAAACCGCTGACATGGATGTCCTCGATGATGTAGGCAGCCAGCATGACAGCGGCGGTCAGGATCAGCCACTTGGCAACCAGCACGGGCAGCAGGTTATGAATAAACGGCCCGCCGCCGGTGCCGCCGGAATGCTGCCGGAAGTCAAATCGAATTTGTCGTCTCAATTTCCTCACCGTTAATGGTAATGTGGAGTTGGCCGGATTCATCTGCTGTCAGGCGGACATCTGCATCCGAGTCCCCGCGCAGGTCTGCATGGCGATTTCGCAGGTCGTTGAAATCAAATGTTTTCATGGCATGTTGCAAAAGCTCGATGCGGTTTTCAAGGTCTTTTTTTTCATTTTCACCCCCTGCCTTGAAATATGCGGATATGGCGCGATTGTACTGCCGTCTGATCTCGGTTTCAATGCAGTGGCGCTTTGTGGAAATTTTCATGTTCATTTTTCCACCTTTTTTTGGTATTATGGATAAATACTAAAAATAACTATTATTTGGCCGTTATGCAACTATTGACAAGAACGGATTTTCTGAATTATCAAGACCGTTTTATCTGTTTGAAACGCGCACAAGTATATGTCAGCATGTGATAAAGCCGGGAGATTGGAACCATGTATGTACCCAGATATGTGTTTTTCACCAAGGGCGTCGGCATTGACAAGGCCCATCTGGCCTCTTTTGAAAATGCGCTTCGGGAGGCCAACATTGCGCACTTAAACTTGGTGCAGGTTTCTTCCATATTCCCTCCGGGATGCAAGATTCTTGACAAGGAACAGGGTCTTGCCAAGCTCGAAGCCGGGGAGATCACCCATTGCGTGATGGCCCGGGAGCAGAGCCGAGAGCCCGGACGCCGGCTGGTGGCCAGTGTCGGACTGGCCCTGCCCGAGGGCAACGAGCGGTACGGGTATCTCTCGGAACATCACGGGTTCGGCCAGACCGAGGTGGAGGCAGGAGAATTTGCAGAGGACATGGCCGCCTCCATGCTGGCCACGACCCTGGGCATTGAGTTCGACCCGGAAAAGGACTATGACGAACGGCGCGATATTTACAAGATGTCGGGCAAGATCATTCATTCCAGGCATATCAGCCAGGCCGCCCTGGGGGCGGAAGGCAGTTTATGGACCACCGTATTGGCGGCGGCCATATTCGTGAAATAGTGACGGTTTCATGGAAAATTCCATTGCCGTCTTAAAAACGACTTTTTGCGAGACTTTCAAACAATGACACAGCAATCATTCATTTCGTTTGGCGGCGAGGCGATTTACGTTCAACAAATCGAGGATGCCAGGGTGGCGGTATTGCCGATTTATTATGAGGTGGCTCCGTCTTTTGGCAGCGGGGCCGGGCAGGGGCCGGGCCACCTGCTGCAGGCTTCCCACGAGTTGGAGTGTCTGGACGAAGAAACCCTGGTGGATTGGCGCAAACTGGGAATCCATACGCTTCCCGGGCTGGTTCCCACGGAAAATTCCGAACAGGCAATGGCGGAAATCGAAAACACGGCCGCCCGCTATATTGACGCAGAGCGGTTTCTTCTTTCTTTGGGCGGGGACCATGCAATTACCATCGCCTTGAGCAAGGCCGTGGCGGCGCGTTATCCGGAAGTGGGCGTGCTGCAGATTGATGCGCATCTGGATCTGCGCGATCACTGGAACGGCAGCCGGTATAATCACGCTTGCGTCATGCGCAGAATCGGCGAGGACCTGAAACTTCCGTTCGTGCAGGTGGGCATCCGCTCCTTTTGCCCGGAGGAGTATGATTATATCAAGGCCCATCACCTGTATCCATTCTACGCCCACAATCTCAACCCGGCAGACGATTCCTGGATGGATGACGTGGTCTACGCGCTGCCGGATAACGTATACATGAGCATTGATCTCGACGGCCTGGATCCCAGTGTCCTGCCCGGTACGGGTACGCCCGTGCCCGGAGGGATGACTTACCGGCAGGTCGTGGAGTTGATCCGGCGGGTCGGCGCGGAGAAAAACGTGGTGGCCGGGGATATCAACGAACTGGCCAAGGTGGAAGGCTCGGTGGTTTCGGAATTCACCGCGGCCAAGCTGGCCACCAAGGTGTTTGTGTACTGCGTGTAAGCAGAGTAGTCAGTGGTCGGTAGTCGGTGGTCGGTTGGCAGCAGGCAAAACCTTAATCATATTTCACAGGCCACTGCCTACTGCCTACTGCCTACTGACCACTGACCACTGACCACTGCTTACCGTTCACAAAAAAGCCCCGGGTGGATTTACCTCCCGGGGCTTTTTTCATTCAACTAAGCGTGGGGATTCGGCGCTAGAACAGTCCGCTGACCTTGCCGGTTTCCGTGTCCACGTCGACCTTGGTGTAGGCCGGGTTGGAGCTTGTGCCGGGCATAAACGGGATGGCGCCGGCCACGGGTACCAGGAACTTGGCCCCGGAGTAGATGTAAATGTCGCGCACAGGCAGTCTCCATCCCTTGGGCACGCCCTTCCAGGTGGGCTCATGGGACAGGCTCAGGTGCGTCTTGGCCATCATCGTGGAGTACTCCTTGAACTGGGGATCGGA
>JAGXKN010000053.1 GCA_018335195.1 Desulfobacterales bacterium | reverse complement strand
CGGGACCATTCAGGAAATATCTCATACACTGGAAAAAGACGGCATTCTTCATTACGAAGATGCCCCGGTGCAGGCAAAGTCCGGACAAGTCATTGATACCGATGTTTATATGGTCGATAAGGCAAGGCTGGTTCAATGTAATATTCGCGATATCGCTGAACGCAAACGGATGGAAGAGCGGTTGCGAGAAAGCGAAGAGAGATTCAGGCAGTGGTTTGAGTCATCACCCATCTCCTTATGGGAGCAGAATTTTTCCGCGGTTAAAAAGCGCGTCGACGAAATCAAGGCTCGAAATGTTGGGGACCTGGACTCGTATTTTCGCCGCCGGCCTGAGCTGGTATGGGAACTGGCGGGACTGGTAAGGGTTTTGGATGTTAACCAGGCCACGCTGGACCTTTACCGGGCAGAATCCAAAGAGGAGTTTTTTGATGGCATTACAAAGATATTTTCCAAAGAATCATTGGAGGGATTCCTGCAAGTCCTGGAGGTCATTGCAGCCGGAGAAAAGGAGTTTGTTACCGAAAGAGAACATTTAACGCTTGACGAAGAGCCGCTCAGGACCCAGCTTTACTGGATGGTTGCCAAAGGGCATGAAGAGGATTATTCTCGTGTACTTGTAAGCATTATTGATATTACTCAGCTCAAGCGGACCGAAGAAGCCCTGCGACAATCTGAGAACTATTACCGCGCCATATTCGAGACCACCGGTTCGGCAATGTTTATAATTGAAGAGGATACAACCATTTCCAATGTCAATTCCATCTTTGAAAAAATGCTCGGATATTCCAGACAGGAGGTAGAGGGTAAGAAATCCTGGACAGAGTTCGTGCATCCAGAAGATGTGGAGTGGATGAAGAAAAACCATTATCTGCGCCGCAGCGATCCAGGCGCAGCCCCTCTTAATTATGAGTTCCGCTTTTTTGTCCGCGACGGAGGTCTGCGGCATGGCTATCTGACAGTTGGTATGATTCCAGATACTACACAGAGAGTGGTTGCTCTTATAGATATCACCGAGCGCAAGCAGATGGAAGAGGATCTGCGCCGCGAGCGTGATCTAACCCAGCGTTATGTAGACACTACGCAGACCATACTGGTGGCCCTGGACAAAGAAGGCCGGGTCACTATGATCAACCGATCCGGGTGCGAACTGCTCGGTTACGCCGAGGACGAGATTCTCGGTTGCAACTGGTTTGAGAGCTTTCTGCCCCAGCCGGAAGGCATGGACAATGTCTTTCCGGTTTTCCAGCGCATCATGTCCGGCGATCTGTCATCGGCCGAGTATTTCGAAAACAGTATTGTTTGCAGAGACGGAACGCAGCGCCTGATAGGCTGGCACAACGCATTTTTGGAGGACGTTGACGGGCGGATTGTCGGCGCATTGAGTTCCGGTGAGGACATAACAGAACGTAAGGAAGCAGAACAGCAACTACGCGAAAGCGAGGAGCGATTCCGGGTGTTATCCGAAGCCAGCTTTGAAGGGGTCGTAATTCACGAAAATGGAATAATTATAGACGCAAACAAGACTTATACAGAGCTCTCCGGGTATGAATATGATGAGATAATCGGAATGAATGTATTGGAGCCGACATCCCCTGAATGTCACGACTTAATGAAACAAAACATAGAGTCTAATTTTGAAGGCGCATATGAATCAATTGGGTTGAGAAAGGATGGAACAACATTTCCGAGTGAAATAAGAGGTCGGAAAATTACATATAAGGGTCGTACAGTAAGAATAGCAGCGATAAGAGATCTGAGTAAGCAAAAGAAAGCAGAGGAAGAACTGCGAAGAAGCGAAGAAAAATACCGAATTTTGTTTGAAAATGTCAATGAGGCCATATTTGTGACCCAAGACGGAAAATTTAAATTTGTCAACCCTCAAACCGAAGAGATCCTCGGCCTTTCCAAAAAGAAATTAATAGAAAGGCCTTTTTATGGTCTCATTCATCCTGAAGACAGGGACATGGTTTTGGATAAACATAAAAGGAGAATATCCGGAGAAGACCTGCCAAACGTCTACACTTTCAGGATAATAAACGGTGCGGGAGAAATTCTGTCGGTGGAGCTTAGCACCGCCTTGTTTAACTGGGAAGATCGGCCCGCTACGATTAATTTTCTAAGAGACATAACCCAGCAGAAAGATCTGGAGTCCCAGCTCCGCCAGTCCCAGAAGATGGAGGCAATAGGGACACTGGCAGGGGGTATTGCCCATGATTTCAACAACATTTTATCCTCCGTGCTTGGATATACCGAACTATCAATGGATGAGGTTGAAAAAGGCACGCTTTTGCATCAAAATTTGTCCCAGGTGCTTACCTCAGGCAATCGTGCCAAAGACCTGGTTAAACAGATTCTTGCCTTTAGCAGAAAGGAAGCGCAGGAATTTATACCCACATCAATTGTCCCCTTGGTCAAAGAGGCGCTGAAGATGCTTCGTTCCACATTTCCATCATCCATTGAAATTAAAGAAAACATCAGCATAGAAAAGGGGATTGTTTATGCCGAGCCCACGCAGCTCCACCAGCTGATTATAAATCTTGCGAGCAATGCCAAACAGGCCATGAGTGATGAAGGCGGTATTTTAGAGGTAACTGTGGAGACCGTGAATTTTGATGAAAATATCAAGAAAAAATATCCGGAGATGGCCCCCGGAAATTATGTGCGAATCTCCGTAAGCGATACAGGATGCGGCATTTCGGAGCAATATCTGGATAAAATTTTCGAACCCTATTTTACCACCAACGAAACGGGCACAGGCACCGGGCTGGGACTTTCCGTGGTTCACGGCATTGTCAAGAGTCACAGCGGTCATATTTCGGTTTACAGTGAACCGGGAAAAGGAACCACTTTCCACGTCTATCTTCCGTTGGCTGAACCTGAAAAAAGCCGGGATATCTCAACCGGGCAAGTTGGTAAAGAACTGCCGACAGGGACGGAAAGCATTCTTTTAGTAGAAGATGAAAAGCCTATAATTGATATGCAGCAGCAAATCCTTGAGACCCTGGGATACCATGTCACCGCCAGAACCAGCAGCGTGGAAGCCCTGGAAGTCTTTCGCGTGGATCCTTACAAATTCGATCTCCTTGTCACGGACATGACAATGCCGAAGATGACAGGAGACAGGCTTGCTTTGAAGGTAAAGGAAATACGCCCTGATATTCCGGTGATCTTGTGCACGGGTTTCAGCGAAAAGATAAATGGCCGGCAAAGAAAGGATCTCGGAATCGAGGGTTTTCTGATGAAGCCGGTTACCAAAAAGGATATGGCGGAAGCGGTTCGAAAAGTATTGGATGGAAAGTGAAGTTAAGAACATAAATCCATAAAATAGTTTTAATAGGAAAATATGAAAATGCAACCATGCTTGCCATTCGAGACAGCATACCCGGGCCGTCACGAAACTGCATCTTGAATCCAAAATTCCTCAGGTTCGCTGAATCCGAAATATTGGTTGGCCATAGCTCCTACTCTGCGAAAATGCTGGATGCGGCAACCGGCTCGACCCAAACTCATTAATGATGGCCAGGATAAAGAAGGAAAACGAGTACCAGACTGCGTATTCCGCCCCCAAAGTGATAAAGCCCAAGCCCACTATCACCCAGCCATAATAATAATATGGTCTTGCCGATTTCATAGGTTTTCAGGTTGATTTTCATTCTTGCATCAAAAACAAATTCCTATACCTGAGCAGCGACGCTCGTCTTTACTGGGCTTGGGATTTGGCTTCCTTGATGGCTGCTTTCAGCGCTTTGGCGTTTTCTGGAGGCGTCGGGATGTCATCCCGATTAATCATAGCAATGGCGCCCGAGGGGCATCCGCTAGCACACACAGCACATCCAAAGCAACGGTCCAAGTCTACCACCGGGGGACCGTCTTCCTGCATGGTCAATGCTTCCGGTGGACAGCGGTCTATACAGGTCTCGCAAGCTGTGCAAAGCGCCGGGTCAAATTGGGGCATAAATCCGGAGTTGAAAAAAAGCCCGGGACGGGATTTGCTAAGGGCATGCGTGACAGCCACGCAGTGCCAGGGGTCGCAGTTGCAGATAAAACCAATATCATCTGCCAAATTGGTGCTCATGTGAATCAGACCGGCGGATTCAGCACGCTCCAGCACTTCCCGGGCCTCCTGCTTGCTTACCTTCCGCGCCCCCAACCGTTCAACTGCAAACTGGGCGCTCATACCGAACTGCATGCAGACCTCTTTGGGCATACCGTGGATGTCCTCGCCCCGCAACTCGGCGGCGTGGCGGCAAAAACACGTACTCACAGCAATTTGCGTGTTTTTGTCAATAAAGGTCTGCACCTGATCGTAGGTGTGAACATTATTGGCCTGCGAAATGGTCCGTTCGACAGGAATAACCCGGTTGGTAGGGAAATCGGTGTCGCTTTGCCCGGCCTTTTGCCTGTAGGCTTTCTTATAAGCATCAATCAGTTTTGCAAGTTTTTTATCCCGCTCTGTTCTGCGCCCGGGCATAAACTGGAATTCCAGGATGCCTGGCATAAAGCGGGCGCTCTGGTAATACGGAGTGTCATTGAGGGTCAGGCCCATGCATAATCCCTTGTCGGCCATGCCCTCCAGGATATTTTCAATCTCCGCTTGGTCTTTATCCATTTGTGCAGCCAGATCAGCAGCGGTAAACGGGCCCCGGGGCATAGCATTGTTGACCGCTGCTTCTTCCGGAGTGAACAATTCTTCCACCATGTCGAAAAATTCGGGGATGTCCATACCTGAAAAGTCCCCACCCCGCTTTTTCATCACTTCCAGCAATTCTTTGTAAACCGTATGTGGCATGCTAAGTGTCCTTCTTTTTTTTGTTTTATCTTTGCTCCGGTCCTGAATTTTGCTCTCGTCTTCGATTTTATACAATTTGTCAAACAGACTTGTCAGTTACAAACGATATGTCCGGTATAGTAGCATATACCCCTCAAATTTGCACCTTACTTCCTTTTATGCCGTAGTCTTGACCTGGATCTTTGATTTTATTCCAGTTGGTATGTTCTGGATTAAAAATCCACAATGCTTGCCAGGACTTTCTCAAGTGCGGCCTCCTGCCTAATCTGTACCTTGAATCTGGCATTCCTCAGGGGTCCAGAATTCGCACTCCTGCCATCCCATAGCCGCTAAGGTGCATTTTTTGGAATCAGCCCTTTATATATAAAATCCAGAAAATTATTTGACTTGTCAGAAAAATGATTGACAAATTGGCAGAAAACAGCTTTTTTTTAATCTACTTACCTCTCCTTGAAAATTGCCATCCGGAAGGAAACCAAAAATGATTCGACGGACAACGATCAATGCCTTTTTTCTTGTCTGTATCGTTTTGTTGCTCACGGGGTGTCAAAAGACACCATCGGTTAAGGTTCAATACCGGCCCGGGGATCTGCAATTTTGCGGCGATAAAGCCCTTGCTTTTGTAGAAGATTTTGTAGGCCGATTCCCGGAGAGAGACAGCGGAAAGCCCAACAATAAAAGGGCCGCTGAATGGTTGAAATCCCGGTTCGAGTCCTATGGGATGGCAACCGGTTTTGACCGTTGGAAAGTCGTGAATTACAGCAAACCGGTTTTACTGCAGAATGTCATTGGTAAAATTCAGGGGGAATCTTCAAAGGAAATCCTTGTGGTCGCCCATCTGGATCAGTCCCCTGATACCATACAGGGCGCGGATAACGACGGGTCCGGCATAGCAGTTATGATGCAGCTGGCAAAGATTTTTGCAGCAGGGCCTGTGCCGGAATACACACTGGTATTTCTGGCTTCAGACGCCGAAGAGTACGGCATGCTGGGTACGCGCCGCTATATTCAGACACACCCCGAGCCGAAGCTCATTATTGCCGGGCTGTCACTGGACAATGTGGGCAAGTCGCTGTACAAGGATTTACGGATGGACCCCAGAGGTCAATTCCGGGGATACGGCGCGCTGTGGTTTCAGCGCTATGCACAGGCCGCTGCCCGGGCCGCCGGCAACTTATGGATCCCCCGGATTAACCCGCCGGTTATTCAGATATTGGACCAGGCCGTGCCGGTTTCATTCATGGACGAGGGACCCATTGTTGCCGAGGGCATTCCGTCATTCGGCCTGGCCGGGTGGGTGCCACCGAAAGACAGAGAACGTCATTGGGAAACTTATCATAGCCCTGGAGACCGTATTGAGCTTCAATCCGCCATATCGCTGTATAACACCGGGCGGGTTTCTGAAGCACTTCTGCGCCAGTGTCTTTCCATGAAAAGATTTCCCAAGGAAACCGGACCGTATATCTATTTTGAAAAATCCCGGCAAGTGCTGCGCGGCGCTCCACTGTGGCTGATATTTATACTTATCGTATTGGCTTTTTTTTTCTTTGCATTCCGTTTCTATCAGCAGATACCCGGTGAGCAAAATGTTTACTGGAAAGCACCGTTTCTGCACTTTTTTTCCCTGTGGCTCCCCCTGACAGCCGGTATTTTGCTGCTGTATATATTCGTTGCAGTTGGGCTAATGGACACATACCATTTATACCCGGCAACACCAAAAGATGAACCACTTTTCCAACCGCGATGGACAGCGGTTACCCTGTGGGGCATTGGATTGATTCTTCTTTTTCTGATTAGCAGCAAAACGGTGAAAAAAAGGGAAGAGAAAAGGCTGGCCGGCATATCTGAATTTTACCAGCGCAAGGCGATTGCCATGGCGGTCATCGGTATAGCCGGTGTTTATTTGCTGGCTATCAATGCCTTCTCGCTGCTGTTTATTATCCCACTGTTTTTCTGGACAGTAATTGCCGGGCGGAAAGGGGCCAGGGGCTTTGTTGACTGGGGCCTGTTTCTTATGGGGGGTGTCTTTATTTATGTACTGATTTATTTTTTCGGATTTGTTGTTCTGCGGAACGATTTTGCCATCTTGTGGTATTTGATGATGATGTTTTCAATTCAAATGATTTCATTTCCTACCGCCCTGGTGATAACAGGGGTTATATCAGCAGGGTTGCTGCTTATAACACCGGCTGCGGCCTGATCTGTTTTTTGTTCAATAAACGTGTCAGCGGTCAATTTTTTCAGGCAGGATAAATTCATACGGCTTTTTAAAGACCGCTGTTTTTAACCACCGGTCCATTTTTCTTAAAGAAAGAAATAAACACCATATCCGTTTATCTTCCTTATAGTATTTTTCGACGTCGCGTACCGACAGACGGCTGTCTTTATCTTTAAGATGCTGGTTGATTATATTTGCGGCATCCGGGATCAATTCCGATGCTTGTTCTTTGAACAGATTGGCTGCAAGATCGGTGTAGACGAGCTTCGGCACATAATAGCGGGTCATTACGGCATCAAGGAAGAAAAGGCGGATAATCCAGCGTAGAAATCCGGGGGCGCTCTGGAGCATCAATTCCGGATTCTGCTGTTCGATCCCATTCAGCCTAAAAAGCGGAGTGCTGGTATCGATATAATAAAGTATTGGATCGTTTCCTGTTTCAACAAGCACCCAGTTGGACAGCTGACCGTCAATGGCAAGATCAATTGATGGACTTTGGGCTGCATTGAACTTCCATACTTTGTCTGTTTCCGACACCACAAGTGAGATCATCTCGACTGAGGCGTCATAATCCAGTGTGTGGATCAGTCTGTGGCACAGCCGGTTTTCAGAAAGTCTTTGCTGGGCGATGTATAAAACAACCGGTTTGTCCGGCACTTCGATTATGCAGGTTTCCGACCCAGGCAGTGTCAACCCGGCTGTTGTCAGGTAGCGGCAGTATTGGTGGTACATACGGCTGTAGGTTTCAGCAGCCTGCCGGTTATTAAATATCGGCATTCGTTTGTATACAATATCGGGCTGGCCTTCTATACTGAAAATGGCGGAAATTTCACCAAAACCGAGAAGCCGGGCAGGAATTTCGGATGATTCCAGGTGCCTGGGATCAAGTCCTTTCTCAAATTTGTATAAAACAGTTTCATCCACTTCCATATCGCCCCCCTTACAGATCAAGCATTGTTTTTGTGTCTTCAAGGCTTTTATCCACCCGTTGAATCGTTTCTTTTGCCAAATCGCTGTCCATGATCAAAGGAGGGAGAAATTGGCTGACTTTTGGATTATTGTTGGCGTAAACACTTAATACACCGTTATCAAAAAGCGCCTTAGTCAGGACAGGGCCGCAGTGCTCGTTTACCATTTCGATGCCCATCATGAGGCCGAGTTGCCTTAAATTTACAAGAATCGCCGGATGTTTTTTCTGGAGCGCAGCAAACCCCTGGTGAAATATATCTGCAAGTTTTTGAACGTGATCAAGAAACTCCGGCCGGGATGTGATTTCAAGGACCGTGAGCGCCACCGGGCAACCCGCTTCTGCGCCGCCGAAGGTGGAAATGTGGATAAACGGGTTTTTGTTGAAAAAGGTCTCCAGTTCCGCACTGAAGCATGTGGCGCTCATGGGATAGATCCCTCCGGAAAGCCCTTTGCCGGTTACAAATATATCCGGAACCACGCCAAAGTTTTCAAACCCCCAAATTGTTCCGGTCCTGCCCAGGCCGGTCTGTATTTCATCAAGGATAAGAAGTGCGCCGTTTTTCTGGCAAAGATCCAGCGCAAACCTGAAATAATCTTTTTGGGGTATTGGCATGCCGTCTGTCGCCGGAACCGTTTCAAAAATCACAGCAGCCGTGTTTTCATCAACAGCTTGTTCCAGTGCCTCCTTGCTGTTAAACGGAACCTGAATAAACCCTTCGGGATTGGGTCCAAAGGGGTCTCTGTACTGTGCATCGCCTGTTGCCAGTGAAAGGCCCGTATGACCGTGGTATCCGCCTTTTGCAGAAATGATGTTTATTTTCCGGGTATATCCCCGTGCAAGCTTTATGGCCAGATCAATTGCTTCACCGCCTCCGACACCGAAAACCGTGTGTGAAAGATCACCTGGGGACAGCTCGGCCATTTTTTCTCCAAGGCAAGCCCTCATTTCACTGATCAGGTGATGGTTCCCGATATCGAGTTCGTCTATGCTTTTCTTCAGAACATCTACAATTTCAGGATTCCGGTGCCCGAGATTAAACACACCGCCGTTGCAATGACAGTTAATTAACCGTTTGGAAGAAACCGCATCCCATACATAAGCCCCCTGCCGGCTGCCGAAAACAAAATCGATGCCCACTCTTTTGAAAAAGTCGGCCTTACCTGAGGAGACATGACTGCTGAACCTATTGATTATATTGTCTTTAACGTCATTTCCGATGTAGTGCATATAATCTGCCCCCATTTTTCAGCCGCTTTTATAAGCCCCTGTATATTTAGTTGGATCTATCGTTTTTAAAGTACAATAGAAATCCTGAAATAACAAATGAAAACTTGCCATCCTCTGCTATTCGGTGGTTTCCGGAAAAATGGCTTGGTTCCGCAATTGTGCCGGAAGGAATTGATTTGACAGCCTTTGGGATTTCCTTAGTATTACTTAATAAAATCCGCTTATAAAAAATTCAATCTCAGAGGCAGACCCGATGAAGAAAGAAAGAATTCGTATTTCAAACGGCGTCGGCGCACTCGACCCCATCCCGGGAGGGCTTTTAATTGGCGATAACGCGATATAGTATGATGACGCAGGCATTCTCTTTGGCCTGCCTCTTTGATTTTATACCAGTTGATCTGTTAGTGACCTGAAAATGGAACATGCTTGCCAAAATTGGTAATATTCCTGGATCTCCTCAAACTTGCACAATGGTTTTGGCATGTTATTCTTATTTTAAAGGGTCGCTTTGTGGTCCGAAAACCTTTAATCAAACCAAAAAGGAGGCCACCATGCTGCTTTCACAAGCCATTACCAATTTCATGGAGTACCAGAAAATGAACGCGGGAAAAAAATACGGTCAAGAATTACCGGCTTTTTCTGGATAGAGTGAATTCCCATTTCGAAGGAATGGAGCTTGCCTCTATAATTTCAGATCACGTTTTCCAGTTTTTGATCCAGGATACCGAGGGCCAGAAATAATCCACCAAGCGCTCCAAATACAATCTTCTGAAAACCTTTTTTAATTAAGACGATATCCCCCTATGTATAGTTTAAAAAGGAGAGAACGATGAAAACGATATCGATCTTGACAACATTTGTCGTATTTTTATTAATGTTTTTATTAACGTTAGGAATGGCACAAGATAATAATAATAAACTTGATAGACTTGAACCATTAGAGCGCATCTTTGAAATTAGCCCTGGATTTAATAGAGATCATATGGAAGCCCTGGGGAAAATGGTTTTGATAGCGCCCGATCCATCGCAAGAATGGGGCAAAAAGATTTTGTAAAAAAGGCCAATGCCCTTGGTATAAAAGCAGACATAGCTATTTCAATTCATGAAAAAGCCACAAAAATTATGTTCGAAAAGAAGCAGGAAAAAATAGCTCCTTATAAGTCTGACAAAAACGCTGGGCCTCAAAAATATAAGGAACAAGAATAGAAAGTTTGAGTGAAATGAACCACGATTTTATCCGGTAGTTGAACAAGCCCGGTCACGGTATAAGAAAAATCCAGAATCCTTGCCATCCCAGCCAGCATTCCCAGGCATCGACTAAACTGCAACTTGGCTCCGCCATTCAACAAATCCGCGAATTTTGAAATACTGCCCGGGGATAGCCGAAGCCTTCACCTTCCCTTAAGATTTTTATAGGAATCCTTGCTAATTATATTAAGATGAACTGCAGCGCAAAATGAGGTTGATCGCAAGGTCGGCCAAGCAAGAGCCGCTTTTTTTAGCTTTTTTATCATTTGCGTATCTTGAGTCCGATTGGAAGCCCTCTTCAGGGTCGACGGGGTTCTCCGTTGAAATCTGAAACAAGTTTTTCAGGGGATCCTAATCGTAAAAAGATTTTTTAATCTTATTCTTTAAGTGAAAAACGGATTCCGCAAAAACCAAGGATGTGATTTCAGGCTTCCCGGCTGCGGGGACTTCCTCTTGGCTTTTTCCGGGTGCGATACGAATCCTGGGGCCACGAATATTTGCTCCTGTTTTCCTGGAAACACCTGTGGTTCCGGCCATAGTGCCATCAGAAAAGAGACATTGAGTTCGGGCAATGGCTGTGCGGGGAGGTGCTCAAATAAAAGATTATGAATTTAATCGCTTATATAAACTTTTACTGTTCTGATTGAATATACTTATTCATTTATGAGGCAGGAGGATTCTATGACACTCAATAGCAGGCAAAACCATCCGGACGCGGGGTGGCGGTTCGATAACACCTATGCCCGGCTGTCGGAGGTTTTCTACGCCCGGCTCGACCCTGTTCCGGTTCGTGAGCCGAAACTCGTGGTCTTTAATGATGATCTGGCACGGATTCTCGGGCTGAATCCCGATGCACTAAAAGGCCAGGAGGGCGCCTTTATCTTCTCTGGAAACATTCTCCCGCAAGGAGCCGAGCCTATTGCCCAGGCTTATGCGGGGCATCAATTCGGCTCTTTTACCATCTTGGGCGACGGAAGAGCGATTTTGCTGGGGGAACAAGTGACACCTGAAGGGAAGCGTTTTGATATTCAACTCAAAGGCTCCGGCAAGACCCCTTTTTCACGACAGGGGGACGGCCGGGCGACCCTGGGGCCTATGCTTAGGGAATATATTATCAGCGAGGCCCTTCATGCCCTCGGGATACCTACGACAAGAAGTCTTGCCGTCGTCACCACGGGGGAGCCGGTGTACCGGGAAAAAGCCCTTCAGGGGGCGATTCTCACCCGAACGGCATCCAGCCACCTGCGCGTGGGCACTTTCGAGTATGCCGCGGCAAGGGCCAATCCCAAAGAGCTCCGTACCCTGGCCGATTACGCCATCCATCGCCACTTTCCTAATTTGACAACGGATACAAATCCATATCTTTCCCTGTTTGCTGAAGTTTTGGAAGGCCAGGCATCCCTTGTGGCCAGATGGATGCTTGCTGGCTTCATCCATGGCGTAATGAATACAGACAACACGGCCCTTAGCGGTGAAGCCATCGATTACGGCCCCTGCGCATTCATGGACGCTTATGACCCGAATACCGTCTTTAGCTCCATTGATATCCAAGGCCGATACGCCTACGGCAGACAACCGCAGATCATTCAGTGGAACCTTGCCCGCTTCGCCGAGGCCCTCTTGCCGCTCATCCACGAGGACCCGAAAGAAGCTGCGGAAATGGCAAAACAGAAGCTATCACAATTTTCTGACATCTTTCGCCACCACTGGCTGACGGGAATGAGAGCCAAGCTCGGTTTAATGACCCAGGAGACTGATGACAGCGGCCTTGCCGAAGACTTGCTCGATATGATGCATCGTTTCGAGGCAGATTATACCAATACTTTCCGAGACTTGGCCTCGAGTTCCTTGCCGGATGACACCATGTACCAATCCCGGGATTTCAAAGAATGGTATGGACGCTGGCAGGCCCGGCTTGAAAGGCAGCCCGATTCCAGGGAGGCATCCCGCCGGGTAATGAAAACTTTCAATCCGGCAGTCATCCCCCGCAACCACCGAGTGGAAGAAGCCCTGGAAGCGGCAGTGGAGCACGATGATTTCACGGTTATGGAAAGACTGCTGGAGGTCTTGTCCCGGCCTTACAGACAACCTCCTGAAGAGGCCGGCTATCATCTGCCCGCACCCGCCTCGGCAAAGCCCTATCGAACATTTTGCGGAACTTAGAATCACCCCCTGTCGGGCCTCCCGGAGAAAAACGCCGGAGGACCATGTATCTGGCAAGTAAATGGATTTTGTCAAGCTCTTGTTGCGGCAGAATTTGCTGTGCGGGTGGTTCTTGAGCAGGAATAGTCATATTGGAAGGCAGAATCGCTAAAATTCTGTGTCGATCGGAATCTCAGACTTTCGCGGACTTCTTGCCAGCGGCTTCTCAAGTGCGGCCTCCTGCCCAATCTGCGCCTTGAATCTGGCATTCCTCAGGGGGCCAGAATTCGGACTCCTGCCGGGGAATAGCCGGATGGTGCACTGAAGATACTTCCAAGTTGTTTTCCGGGGCGAAAATTATGGGAGGCTATGCCCTTTTTTCATCCCGGATCGCTGCCAAAAGCGTATCTTTGTCGTCACTCTTGGCAAGATATGCGCATGCGCCGGCTTCTTTTATGGCTTCAGCCATGTCTTCGGCTTGGTGAACGGACAGGCCGATAATTCGGGTTTCAGGCATTTCGGAATGGATTGTGCGGGTGGCTTCCAGGCCGTTTATCTTCGGCAGGTTGATGTCCATGAGAATCACGTGGGGACGAAGCTGTCTGGCTTTTTCAATCGCTTCTTCACCGTCTCCGGCCTCACCGGTGATTTCTATATCCGGACACTTGGAAAGCAGTGTGGATAGCCCGTCGCGCATAACCGCGTGGTCGTCGACGAGAAGGATCCGGATCCTGTTTTCCGGCCCGGATTGCGGTGCTGGTGCGGCACTTGTGCCGGTCTGCTGCTGATTTTTATCAACCCGGGTTTCCGCACCCGGGTATTCGGCCGTGTGCAATGGTGCATGCAGCGTGACGGTGGTTCCTTTTTCGGGTGCGCTGGAGATGCGAAAATCCCCGCCGAGCAGCCCGAGTCTTTCCTTGATGGTAAACAGTCCGAATCCGCCGTTAGCCGAACCCGGGGCCGTCTCCGGCCGGTCCGGGTCAAATCCCGAACCGGCATCTCGGACCGCAATCCGTAAAAATCCGTCCACACGCCGCATTTCCACACCGGCGGTATCCGTATCCCCATGCTTGGCCACATTGAACAGAAGTTCCCGCACCGATTGAAACAGCAGCACCCGGAGGTCTTCTCTTATGGGCGGGACGGTTTGGTCCAGGTCGAGCGAAATTTCCAGGCAATGGACCTGCTTCATCCATCTGGCCAGCCATTTGAGCGCCTCGCTCAGGCTTTCGTGGTAGAGCACCGGCGGGGAGAGCTCGGCGGAAAGCGAGCGGGCAGTAGCAATTGACCGGGTGATCAGGTTGTATGCGTTCTGAAACGCGGGGGTATCACTGACCCCATTTTCACTGGAAAGTATCTCCATGTGCAGCCGGGCGCCGGCCAGCAGCTGCTGGAGGTTGTCGTGCATCTGCTCGGCCAGGCGACGGCGCTCGCGCTGCTCGGCCAGGGTCAGCTGGCTGGTCAGTCGGGCGAGCTGTTGGGCCCGGTTTTCAAGCTCCTGTTCGTTCTCTTTGCGATTGGTGACATCTGTCAGGGCCAGCCGCCATATCAGGTATCCATAGGAATCTTTTTTCACCATAACCGTGCACTGCACCGGAACAACATTGCCGTCGGTGCTGGCCAGCCAAAACTCGCAGGACGGAGTCAGGCCCGCCGTACTTTGGGCTTTCAGACATTCAAAGTAGGTCCTCCGATCGTCTCTGCGGACAAAGGATGAAAAAGGCCGCCCGGCCAAACCCGCTTTTTCCCTTGCCAGCATTCGGGCCGCGGCCGCGTTGCAGCGCTCGATGAGGCCGTGGCGATTGATCTCGACAAAGCCGACCGGCGCGGTGTCATACAGCTCGTAATATTCATTTCGGGCTTCCTCCAGCTCCCTTCTCGATTGGCGCAGTTCCCGGTTTTGCAGTTCCAGCTCGACCTGATACACCTCGAGTTCGTGGATCAGCCGCAAAATCTCGGGGTCGTCCGTCTCGCCCGGCTCACCGGTTTCCCGGCGTTCGAGAATCTGCTCCGCATACCTGCGCAGCGTCTGAAAATCGGTAGATGCTGTCTTGTTGTCGGCCATGGATCCGCATCCCCCTTTTATTGTTCAAGTATTTTGAAAATTAGTCGTCCCGGCCGGATCCGTCAATCCGGGTTTACGGTCGCATTCCCGATGGCCGGCAGTATACGGTTTTCATCATTGGTCTTTTTGATCAGACGGGCTTTGAGCGGTTTTCTCGCCGAGTTTTTCCATCTCATTCTGGGCCTGTTTCTGGGGGTCGATATTGATAAAGGTCAGCACTACGCCCTCGATGATATTTTTTCCCGTTCGATGCGCCATAATGCGCATCCGATACCAGTGCCCGTCCCGGGTTCGGATTTCCTCTTCGACCGGGCTGAGATGCTTGAGCACTTGGCGGATGTTTTGGATGAGCCGGTCGTATTCCAGATTGTGGGAGATGTGCTCAATGGGACGGCCCACATCCTTGTCAATAAGATTGATAAGCCTGTTGGCCTCGTTGGTGAATCGCCGGACATTGAGTTCATTGTCCAGAAAAACGATGGCAATTCCCGTGTTGTTTAACACCTCGGTGATTTTGCCGTAGGCCTCTTCGGTCTCGGTGATTTTATTGTGAAGTTCGTTGTTTACCGTGGACAGTTCCTCGTTTAATGATTCGAGCTCCTCCCGGGAGGATTCGAGCTCCTCGTTGGTGCTTTGCAGTTCCTCGTTGGAGGAATAGAGTTCTTCGTTGGATGACTTGAGTTCCTCATTGGTGGTCTCGAGTTCTTCGACCGTGCTGCGGTAGTCCTCGCGCAGGTTTTCTAGCTCACGCTCTAGGGTGACGATGCGCCGGGCCTGTTCATCGTCGGGCAGCCTGGCGGATTCGTTCTGTATCGCCTGCTTCCCGCCTGTCTTTTGTTCCGGAGCTTGGGTCTCTTCGAACACGATCATGTGGCAGTCTTTGAGCGGCGGCCGGTGCAGCGGTTCCACCCGGAGATTGACCCAGGCAAAATCGCCGTTGGTCCTGACCTGAACCCCATTTTCTCGGACCTGCTCTTTGCTTTCACCGGCCCTGCGCAGTGCTGCCGAAAGAACGTGGCGCAGTCCTTCCCGGGCCATTTCCGAGACTCTCAGGTTCGGCTCCCCCTGGGCGTGCTCCAGGTATTTTCCGGTTCTGCCGTGGATGTAGACGATTTCCCAGTTGTTATCAACAATCACGCAGGGCGGGCTGTAGTCGGCCAGCAGCTTGTTCTGGACCGCGCGTTCTTTTTCCACATTCTGCGGAACAACGGGTCCGGCTTCCGGTTCGGGCTCGTATGGCGCCTCCGGAGGCACAATTTTCTTTGTCCCGACCGGAAACTCGACCTGGACATGCTGATTGCCGCTGATGTCCCTTTTTTTGTAGATGCTATATTTTTTGTGTATCGGTTCGAATAAATCTGAGAACCGGCCGGTGCTCTCCGAGGTCCCCAAAAACAGGACACCCCCGGGTTTGAGGTTGTAGTGGAACAGGGGGAGCAGTTTCTGCTGGGCCTTTGGCTCCAGATAAATCAAAAGGTTGCGGCAGACCAGCAGGTCCAGGTGCATGAACGGGGGGTCGCGCAGGACGTTTTGTTCGGCAAACACCACCGGCTCCCGGATTTCCTTTTTCACCCGGTAGTAGGCGTTTTGTTCTTTTGTGAAAAAGCGCCTGAGGCGCTCCGGGCTCACGTCTACGGCAATGTTCTGGGGATATGGGCCATGGCGGGCTTTTCCAATGGCCGTGGGATCGATATCCGTGGCAAAGACCTGTACATCCCGGAAAAGGTTTTGTTTTTCCATGGCTTCCTTGATCAGGATCACCACAGAGTAGACCTCTTCGCCGGTGGCGCATCCCGGGATCCACACCCGGAAGGTTTCCTGGTTTTCCGCCCGGGAGAGGATGTCCGGGATCACCTGTTCGCCCATGTAGGCAAATACCTCCGGATCCCGGAAAAAATTGGTGACCCCGATGAGCAGATCCTGGAAAAGGGCCTGCGTTTCCGCGGAATGCCGGGTCAGATACTTGAAATACTCCGAAGCGGTCTGGCAGTGGGTTACGCCCATGCGCCGCTCAATGCGCCGGACCAGGGTGCTTTTCTTGTACAGGGAGAAATCATGGCGCGTGTGGTCGGACAGATAGGACAGGATCTGGCTTACCACATCCGGGGATTCTTCTTTTAACGTCTGTGGGCGGTGGATGGTCGCGGGATGCCGGAAGTACTGGATCAGCTTTTCCGGCATCTCCTCGGGGCTGAGCAGGTAATCCACTATGCCGGTTTCCATGGCGCTGTTGGGCATGCCCGTATGTCTGGCCGTATCCGGTCGCTGGACCACGGCCACGCCTCCCTGTTCCTTTATCCGCCGCAGTCCGCCGGTGCCGTCGGTGCCGGTGCCCGAAAGAATCACGCATCCGGCTGCTTCGCCGTAATTTTCGGCCAGGGATTTTAAAAAGATGTCAATGGGCATGTGCACTTCGGCCCTGTCCGATCGTTGCTTCAGGTGAATCGTGGCTTCCCTGACCACCGGATCCCTGTCCGAAGGCGGCACATAGACGGTATCCTGTTCAAGTTTCATGCCATCTTCCAGGAGCACGATTTTGGCCTTTGATTTGCGGGACAGGAGGTCAGGCAGCATGGTGGCGTGTTTCGGGTGACTGTGGGCGACGATCACAAAGGCCAAACCGCTTTGTTCCGGCAGCGCCGAGACAAACGCCTCGAGCGCCTCCAGTCCCCCGGCCGAGGACCCGATTCCTACAACCGGAAAGGCTGCGTCCGCAAAGGAGCGCTGATCCGGCTTTTCGCTGTCTGTATGCACCTGGTCACGGCCTTTGCCGGCCGCTGCGGTGTCTTCCTGCTTGTCTGCCGCCTCGGCTGACTCCGGCTGTTTTTCCTGCTGGGCCCGTTTTTCTTCCTGCTCGGCGTGCTCCTGCTCCGTGTGCTTTGAATGCTCCGGGCGCTTGCCGTTTGCTGAGCCTTTTGAATCCAAAGCGTTTTCTTCCGGGGTTTTGGACCGCCCATTGTTCCCGCTGTTATTTTTGCCGGGCATAATGATCCCCTTCCTGATGGCTGGCTGAAATATCTTGAAATTTCAGAATTTAAAATATTCCGAAAATCTATCCAAGTCAAACAATCTCCGGTGCTCTTAAAGACAAGGCGGTGAGAAACCACGAGCTTGTCCTGATTGCGCTGGCTCCTTGGCCGGGGATGCTTTCAAGGTACGACGGAGCCGGTTCAGCCGAACTGACTGAGATTTTTTCTATAGAGTAAAAAGATCCGATTTAAATAGTCCTTCAAAAACCACATGGGTACTCTATCTGTGCCGCTTTGATGTGCTGCACTTCTTGCCAGCCCAGACAGTATTCCAGGCTATCCCCCGAAATGCGCCTTGAATTTGCCATTGCTCAGTTCCGCCAAATCAGAAAACTGCCTGTGAATAGACATAATGTTTGAAAGAAGAGCCTACCCCCTTGCGACGTGGGTTAAGCTGTGCGACCTATAAGGTCAAAACGGCTCAGAGCCATAACCAAGGAGGTAGGCCATGAAAAAGATACTGTATATTGGATTGGATGTCCACAAGGAGAGTATCGATATCGCTATTGCCGATGCTCAGGAAAAAGAAACCGCCAGATATTACGGCAAAATCGAGGGTACCCTCGACGCCCTGGACAAAGTCATCCGAAAACTTCAGTCCGGCGCTTCCATCCTGAAGTTTGTTTATGAGGCCGGCCCCTGTGGCTACTCGATCTATCGACACTTGAGCGCGAAAGGATATGAGTGCGCCGTGGTGGCACCATCAATGATACCCCGGCGCAGCGGCGATCGCATTAAAACCGATCGCCGCGATGCGCTCAACCTGGTCCGGCTTTT
>JAGXKN010000010.1 GCA_018335195.1 Desulfobacterales bacterium | reverse complement strand
AAATCAAGGGGCGGCATCCCGCCCGCCCGCGCACAGACAAAAACCGATATCCGGCTTTCAGGCTTGTTCAGCCTCCCGGTCCTGTTCGGCCAGGATGATGTGTGCGGCCATCTGGGCGGTCTCCCCGGCCACGGCAGCGCATTTCTCCGGCATGCCAGCCTCCAGCGCGGCCTCCATATCCTTTGGATCATACAGGTTGAAAAACCGGCCGGCCAGTTTTTCCTGCAAATCTGCGCACCTGCAGGTGCCGTGCTTTTCAACGAACATATCGTGCAGGCTTTTGGCAAGAAGGCAGGCCTTGATCTGCTTTTTCATGTTCCCGAATTCCTTTGACGGCCTGCCGAAAAAATACCCGATGGCCAGAACGCCCCCGGAAAGTGCGCCGCAGTGCCCGTCGCCGGTCAGCCCCACACCGTCGGCAAGGCCGGTGGCCGCCATGAATACCCCCTCGTCAATTTCCACGCCCAGGGCCTCGAATACGCCGGCCAGACAACACTGGGCACAGCCCCCGCTTTCGAGTTCATGTCTTTTCGCATAATCATGGGCCTTCTGAAGCGTGTCAACTCTTTTTCGCGACATGGCCCCGCTCCTTTCCAACCCGTATCCGTATCATTCTTCCAGTTTTTCCAGGCAGGCCTTGATAAAGGCCGGCAGGTCCCCGGGGTTCCGACTGCTGACCAGGTTGCCGTCCACAACCGCTTCCTGGTCCACGAACTGTGCACCCGCATTCTTGATATCCTGGATAATGGAGGTATAACCCGTCAGCTTGCGCCCGCGCAGCGCATCTGCTGTAATGAGCAACTGCGGGGCATGGCAGATGGCAAAAACCGGTTTGCCCGTTTCCATGAAGGCCTTTGCAAAATCCACCGCATTTTGATCCACCCGCAGCTTGTCCGGGGAAAATCCGCCCGGAATGAGCAGGGCGTCAAAATCCCCCTCCGATACCTCGGCAACCGCCTTTTCAATCCCCACCGCGGTTCCGCTCTTTTTCCCGGTCACGGTTTTGCCCGCATCCGGACCTACGGTCACCACCGTATGCCCGGCTTTCCGGAAGGCTTCTGCGGGTTCGGTATATTCGGAATCCTCAAACCAGTCGGTTAATATGGCTGCAATCCTGCTCATTTGGCACCTCCTTGTACGGTTGACAACGTTTCCATAAAATCCGGAAAAACATTTTCTCTTCAAAAATAAGACGGATGGCACCACATAGCAATGCAGCGGATCTTACCCCGCCAGGCCCGGATCTCAGATATTACCGCACACACGCACCAAACACCAGGAATTGGTCCTTGCAAGCAGCTTGCAATTATGGCATGAAAACAATTTTATATCCGGACACACAAACTGTTCTGGCAAAACCGCATCGGTTTGCGGTAAAATCGCAACAAAACACGCTCACTGCCCCCGTAGCTCAGTGGATAGAGCAATGGATTCCTAATCCATGTGCCGCAGGTTCGATCCCTGCCGGGGGCACCAATAAATTCAAAGGGCTTTACAGGTTTTCCCGTAAAGCCCTTTTTGTTTTTCATTACCTGAGTTACACGACGAAAACCAAGCTTTAATCAGATGAGCCTGAAATCCGCTTTCATTTGCCTTCGCTGATCACCATCAATTCCCGAATCCGGCTTCTTCCATTTCCATTGCGGCTGCGCTCATGCGGTCAATGGATTCCATCTTGCCGAGGGTCTGCGGAAGCACCGTGTGGATAAAGAAATCCGCGGTGGTGCGCTGGCCCTGGTAGAAGGCCTTGTCCTTGGCCTTTGCCCCTTTTTCAAGCTTTTCCGAGGCAATGGCCGCGCGCCACAGTAACATCCAGCCCACAATGACATCGCCCATGGCCTCGAGAAACGGGAATGAATGGGCAAATGCGCGCTTGGTATCAGAAGAAGCAGCGGTCTTGGCAAGATTCGTACAGACCTCGGAGAGCCGGTTTGCCGATTTTTCCAGGGACTCGGCCATTTCACCGAGATTTTCGTTCTTCCGGGCCCGGGAAATGGTTGCCTGCAGCTCCTTCATAAAGTTGCCGAAGGTCTTTCCGCCGTCCATGAAGATCTTTCTGCCCAGCAGGTCCATGGACTGGATGCCGTCTGTGCCTTCATAGATGGAAGTGATTTTGCTGTCACGCACCAGCTGCTCCACCGGGTATTCCTTTGTATAACCATACCCGCCGTAGACCTGCATGGCCTGGACGCACACATCAAAGGCACGCTGGGCGTTAAAGGCCTTGACAATCGGGATGAACAAATCGATCAATCCCTGATAGTATTGTCGGTCTTCCTCGCTTTCCACAAGCTCCAGGGATGTCATTGCATGATCCGTGTAATAGATGAAACTGCGCAGCCCCTCCACGTATGCCTTCATCCACGTGAGCATGCGCCGGACATCCGGGTGACGGATAATCGGAACAGGAGGCGCATCTTTGTCCTTGCCGGCAGTCAAATCCCGTCCCTGGATGCGTTCCCTGGCATAATTCACGGCATACTGATATGCTGCGGCCGCAGACGTAAAGGCCTGAAAACCCACCCCCAGGCGGGCCTCGTTCATCATGTGAAACATGATCTTCATGCCCTTGTTTTCCTCGCCCAGCAGAAGGCCCCGGCACTGGCCCTTGGTCCCCAGGGCCATGGTGCAGGTGGCGCTGCCGTGAATGCCCATTTTTTCCTCGATTCCGGTACAGACAATATCATTTCGATCGCCCAGGGTCCCGTCCGGGTTGACCCAGTATTTGGGCACGATGAAAATCGAGATCCCCTTGGTGCCGGCAAGTGCGCCGGGTGTGCGGGCCAAAACCGGGGAGATGATATTTTCGGTCAGATCATGCTCGCCGTTGGTGATAAATATCTTGGTGCCGGAAAGGTTGTAGGTCCCGTCCTCGTTTTTCACCGCCTCGGTGGTCAGCGCACCCACGTCGGATCCGGCCTCGGCTTCGGTGAGCAGCATGCCGCCGGTCCACTCGGCCTTGTAGAGTTTTTCCACAAAAAGCTTTTTCTGTTCCTCGGTGCCGAAAAGCTGAATCATTTTGCCGGTGCCGTGACCGAAATTGGCATAATTCACACAGCAATAATTGCCGCCGATCACGTATTCATAAGCCGCCCGCGCAACAATGGGGGGCATGCCCTGGCCGCCTTGTTCCACCGGTTCACTCAGAGACGGCCATTCGCCTTCCAGGTAAAGTTTATAGGGCCGGTGATAGCATTGCGGCACCTTGACCTCGCCGTTTTCAAAGGACACGCCTTCCCTGTCGCCTTCCGCGTTGGCCGGCAGCAGCTCCTTTAAGGCAAAGTTTCTGGCTTCATTGATAATCAGGTCAATGGTTTTGCGATTGAACTCGGCGTACTTTTCGTACCGGGTCAGGGATTCGGCATCAAACTGTTCAAACAATACAAAATCAATATCCCGCCGGTTTGTTATAAATTGCGCCATTATCCTTTCCTTTCGCTCTTTTCTTTTGTCTTTTTCCCGTTAACAACCACGCTCCATTATTCACTAACCATTCTATTAACATCAAAACCGCTCAAGGCCCAGATAAAAATCCCCGGCACGGCTTTCCATGATGTTTGTTGACCCATGTCGTATCGATCCGTTAAAAAATGGTTGTATTTGTGGCAGAAATGGATATATTGCGTTTCACTGCATTACGATGCCCTCGCTTTTTGCCTTCTGCATTTTACCGGGAAAAAGTTACTTTTGTATGAATTTCAGTATATTTTTAACAGGCGTACGCGCCGTTGGGCCAGGAAATGAAAAACAAGCACTTAAGAAACCTTGCCATTATCGCCCACGTGGACCATGGCAAGACCACCCTGGTGGATGCCATGTTCCGGCAAAGCGGACTTTTCCGCGCAAACCAGGCAGTGGACGAACGGATCATGGACAACATGGACCTGGAGCGGGAGCGCGGCATAACGATTTCCGCAAAAAACTGCTCGGTGATGTGGGAAGACACCCGCATCAACATTATCGACACCCCGGGACATGCCGATTTCGGCGGCGAAGTGGAGCGGGCGCTTTCCATGGCCGACGGGGCGCTTCTGCTCGTGGACGCTTCTGAAGGCCCCCTGCCACAGACGCGGTTTGTCCTGAAAAAAACCCTGGAGGCGGGCCTGGGCATCATCGTGATCATCAACAAAATCGACCGCAAGGATGCCCGGCCGGATGCGGTTTTGGACGAACTCTACGACCTGTTTATCGACCTGGGGGCAACAGATGCGCAGCTGGACTTTACCTGCCTTTATGCCGTCGGAAGAGACGGAATCGTCAAAAAGGAACTGACCGACCAGACCGATAACCTGCATATCCTTTTTGACACGATCCTTTCGGAAATCGCCCCGCCCGCATACGACCCGGACGAACCCTTCCAGATGCTGGTCTCGGATCTCGGATATTCCGACTACCTGGGCCGCCTGGCCGTGGGCCGGGTGACCAACGGAAGCGTCAAGGCAAACGATCACCTGGTCTGCATCAACCGGGAAAACCGGCCTGTACCGCTCAAGGTGACCCGCCTGCAGATCTACCAGGGCACCGCGCTGCAGCCGGTGGGCTCGGCCCGGCCCGGGGATATCGTGATTTTATCCGGCATTGAAGAAGTGGCCATCGGTGATACCATCTGCACAAGCGACCGGCCAAAGGCCCTGCCGCGCATGAACGTGGACGAACCCACGATTTCCATGGTATTTACCATCAATGACTCGCCGTTTAGCGGCAAAGAGGGCAAATACGTCCAGTCCGCCAGGATCCGGGAGCGGCTCGCCAAGGAAACCCTTATGAACGTGGCCATCCGGATGGAGGACACCGGCAACCGGGACCGGTTCGTGGTCAAGGGCCGCGGGGAGTTCCAGCTTGCCATCCTGATTGAAACCATGCGGCGGGAAGGGTTTGAATTCTGCGTGGGCCGGCCGGAGGTAATTTATAAACACGAAAACGGGCATACACTGGAACCGATTGAAAATCTTTTCATTGACTGCGGCGAAAACCACCTAGGGGTGGTCACGGAGAAACTCTCCGTGCGCAGGGGCAAGATGATCGATCTTGTCAACAACGGCACCGGCCGGATCCGGATGGAATTTTCCGTTCCGGCAAGAGCGCTTATCGGTTATCGCGACGAATTTCTTACGGACACCCGCGGAACGGGCATCATGAATGCCGGATTTGCAGGATATGAGCCCTACCGGGGGGATTTTCCCACCCGCTATACCGGCTCCATTATCGCAGACCGGCAGGGACCCGCCGTGCCGTATGCCCTGTTCAACATGGAACCGCGGGGCGTGCTTTTCATACCGCCGGGACAACACTGCTACGAAGGCATGGTTATCGGAGAGCACAACCGGGAGGTGGATATCAACGTCAACCCGTGCAAGGAAAAAAAACTGACCAACGTTCGGGCCTCCGGAAAGGACGATGCAGTAGTGCTGTCCCCGGTCAAACCCATGAACATCGAGCGGGCCATCAATTTTATCCGGGAAGACGAGCTGGTGGAAATCACCCCGAAATCCGTCCGCCTCAGAAAGGCCCTGCTCCCGGCGCACCAGCGCCGAGATCGCCTGAGCCGATCCGCGTAAATGATTTTTTTCCGGCAGCGCCTATTGCCAAACCCGGCTCCGGCAGCCATGAAGGATTTCAGATAATCAAAATATCAATCCCGATTCCGGAACCAAGGAGGAACCCATGAGATTGTCCGAAACCAGAGTGCCGGCCCTTGAGACGTCCGAAATGGACGAACAGCAGCTCGAAAGTGTGCAGCGCGCCTCGTTTGACCAGCCCATCAACATTCACAAAACCCTGGCCCATCACCCAAAGCTACTGGAAAGATGGCTGGTGTTTGCCGCCCATGTTTTAAACAAGTCGACCCTGCCCGCGCGGGAGCGGGAACTGGTGATCCTGCGGATCGGGTGGCTGTGCCGCGCGGAATATGAATGGGCCCAGCACGTGATCATCGGCAGGAAAGCGGGCCTTACCGACGCGGAAATCGACAGGATCCAGTCGGGACCGGATGCCGAAGGCTGGTCAGACCTGGACCGGGCCCTGCTGCGGGCGACCGATGAATTGAAAAACGACGCCTTTATCTCGGATGCCACATGGAATGAACTGAAAAAAACCTACACGGACCAGCAGATGATGGACCTGATTTTCGCCGTGGGCAATTACAACCTGGTCTCCATGGCGCTCAACTCACTGGGGGTGCAATTGGACCCGGGCATGGGCCTGGAGGGGTTTAAAAAATAAACGCGTTGCTGTGCCGGCTCAAGTACGGCAGGTACAGGGTTGCCGCGTTTATTCCGTGTCCAGGTTCAGAATCCCGCATACAGGTGCCTCCCACTCCAGTTTGCGGTCGCCGGCAAGCCGGGCGTCGATCGCCTCTGCGATAAAGGCGGGAAACGGTGCGGATCGGCGCTGTTCCAGGTCCGCATGGGTTCCCAGGGATTCGAAGGTGGAGGCCACCCGCTGGGTTGACTCGTTGATCATAAAATGCATAAAGTGAAAGCGTTTTTCGGAGCGGCCGAGCAAGCGGGTGCGCAGGGCCACCGTCTGGCCCGCCTGGATTTCGCTAAAATAATTGATAAACTGCCGCAGGGCAAACGCGCCGGCATGATACGTCTGGATGTAGTCCGCGGTCAGTTGGATGGTTTCGAAAAAGTTCCAGGTGGCCTGGTCAAACAGGGCCATGTACCATCGCACGTTCATGTGGCCCATGGCATCGAGGTAGTCCGCCGGGATCATTTCCCGGTAATACACCGGCAGGGCCTGCAATTGTTGAAGTGTGACCCGGCAGCCGTTTTGCGGTTCCGTGATGCCGCAGTTATTCTCAATATGGGTGGACATGGGGTTCCCTCTCTTTTCAGCATGTCCGGGAAAAACCGGTTTTTTCCCTTTTATATATCGCGTCTGGACAAAAATCACATATTCAGGATCATGCCCACCGGGCAGTGATCCGAACCATAAATGCTGTTGTCAATAAAGGCGTCCTGCACCCGGCCGCTGTCAAAAAGGTCCCTGGAGACGAAAAAATAATCGATCCGCCACCCGGCGTTGTTCTGGCGGGCGTTAAACCGATAGGTCCACCAGGAGTATTTCACGGTATCCGGATAAAGGGCGCGAAAAGTGTCCACATACCCCCTGTTGACGATATGGTCCATCCAATCCCGCTCGATGCGCAGAAAACCGGATCGATCGGCATTGGCCTTAGGGTTTTTCAGGTCAATTTCATTGTGGGCGGTATTAAAATCCCCGGTGACGATCAAGCTGTATCCGCGCTTGCGGCACTCATCGGCATGAGCAAAAAACGCCTCGTAAAAATCGAGTTTATACCGCAGGCGATCATCGCTCATCTGGCCGTTGGGGAAATACACGTTGAAAAAGATCACATCCCCCAGATCCATCTCAATGATGCGTCCCTCGCTGTCAAACCGTTCCACCCCGATACCGTAGTTGACCTGATCGGGCTTAACGCGCGTATAGGCCGCCACGCCGCTGTATCCTTTTTTGACCGTCGCATGACAGAAATAGACCGCATAATCACACACCCGGCGCATAGGCTCGGTCAGTTGATCCTCCTGCAGCTTGGTCTCCTGCAGGGCCACAATATCGGCATCCAGTTTTTTCAGTGCGTCCTGAAAACCCTTTTTCATAACAGCCCGCAGGCCGTTGACATTCCAGGAAACCAGCTTGATCGGGTTTTGTGTCATGCGCCGTTATCCTTGTTCTTTTTGGTGATACATCTGCAGGTCCTGCACGCCCGGATTCAGCCCAAAAGCATTTTAAATGATAATGAATCAACCTATGACACGGTTTGATGCGGGTGTCAATTCCGAGTCTAATCAGTTATTAACGCATCTTCAACAATGTTGCGAAAACTTTAAATATTGTACGGACCGCTGAAATGGGCTATATAATAAAAAACGCCGCGCTGTTTGATTTTTCCGGGAATCGAAATGGCGATGTTTCTGCATCAGGTGTCATCCGTACCCGCAAAAGAAAAAGGGGCACCTTTCATGCACCCCAACGTACCATACGGATGCCTGCCGTTGGCAATGTTTGCCATGCTGGTGATCCTTCTGCCCATATTCCTGGCAGACGTCATGCTCACCGCCCTGGCGCGGCTGGGCCTGAGTCCTACCGCCTCCGTTTTTGCCGCCCTCGGGATCTTTATGGGCAGCCTGGTCAATATCCCGGTCAGGCGTATTGCCCGCGATGCACCCATGGCGTTTGCGCCTTATGCATTTTTCGGGCTGCAGCGGGTGTTTCCGGGGCGAATCCGGGAGCAGGCCTATACGGTAATTTCCGTAAACGTGGGCGGCTGCATTGTGCCGTGCATCATTGCGGTTTACGAACTCCTCAGGCTTGCGGCGAGCGGACCCCAGGTGCTTGCGCTCGGCCTGCTGGCCATTGGCATCAACGTTGCGGTATGCTACAGGATCGCCTACCCGATTCAAAACGTGGGCATTGCCATGCCTGCCCTGGTGCCGGCCCTGGTTGCAGCCGCCAGCGCCATTCTGCTGCATCCGGGCATGGCACCGCCGATCGCGTTCTGTGCCGGCGTGCTCGGCCCCCTGATCGGCGCGGATCTCTTGAATTTAAAAGAAATCGAAAAAATCAGCACCGGCGCGGCCAGTATCGGCGGGGCAGGCACGTTTGACGGGATTGTAATTTCCGGGCTGCTGGCCACTCTGCTGGCGTAAAAAACAGCCGGATACCGGTTCGGACTTGAGGTTCCAATTTTTAAAGATTATAATACAAAAAAATCCAGAATCATGTAAATCCGGGTAACCAGGGAGGCGCAGACAATGCAGATACTTGTGCTTTATTATTCCAAGGGCGGCAACACAAAAAAACTGGCCGAGGCCATAGCCGGCGGTGTGGAATCCGTGGAAGGTGCAAGCGCGCTGGTCAAATCCACCCATGAGGTGAGCCGGGAGGACTTCTTAAACGCAGCAGGCATCATTGCCGGCTCCCCGGTATACTTCGGCGGCATGGCCGCGGGACTCAAAAAGATATTTGACGACTTCGTGGGCATCCGGAAAAAAATGGAAGGCAAGGTCGGCGCGGCGTTTGCCTCCTCCGGGGACCCCAGCGGCGGCAAGGAAACCACCATGATCTCGATCATCCAGTGCCTGCTCATTTACGGCATGGCCATCGTGGGCGATCCCATGTCCGCCACCGGCCACTACGGAACTGCCTGCACCGGCAAGCCGGACGAAAACGCCCGGGCAAATGCGGCCCGGCTGGGGGCGCGTGTTGCGCAGGTCGCCGGGCTGATGGCCGGCAAATAGATACTGCGATTTGCCTTACAATACTTGATCATGCCCCATATATCGTGTAGGTTAATCAATAAGGCCAAAACCGTTTAAAGATTCCGGGGAGTAACACATGCAGCAACGGGAAAGCTGGGACTGGACAGCCGGTACCAGGGAGATCGGGGATTTCGGGGCATGGCGCACCACGTATGGCTACATGGAAGAACCGCATGTCAGCGAAGATGGCGAAAAGATCGCCGCCATTGTAAGAGCGGAAGAAGAGGCCTACACTGTCTGCGTAAACGGCCGCCCCTGGGAAAACACTTTTGACAAGGTCTGGTACCTGCGCTTTACGCCGGACCATCGGCCGGTTGCCCTGGTATCGGACACGGCCATGTGGACGGTGGCCATAGATGGCACCTCGTGGCAAAACTGGTACGAATTCGTCTGGAACACCCGTTTTGCCAACACCGCCTCCCATGTGACGATTGCCGCGCAAAAGGAGCTGCGTTATTTTGTCGTAACCGACGACACGCCCTGGCAAAATGAATTTTTTTCCCTAAACCACCTGATCGTCAGTCCGGATGGCAGGAATGCCGCCGCCGTGGTGCAGAACACCACCTTTCCCGAAGCCGATATCGGCAAATTCCAGGAAGGCTGTTTCACTGTTGCCGTAAACGGGGAAGCCTGGCCGGAACAATACGTAAATGCCTGGGAACTGGACTTTTCCGGCGACGGCCGGCACGTGGCCGCAGAAATCCGCACCAGCCTTTATGACTACACGATTGCAGTGGACGGCAAAACCTGGAAAAAGCGATTCCCATGCGTATGGGCCCCACGTTTTCATCCCGCAGACAATTCCGTGACAGCACCGGTAAAGATCCCCGGCGGGTGGAGCCTGGCCAGAAACGAAGAGATCATATGGAACCGGGGATACAAACAGCTCTGGCACCACATGTACAGCCCGGACGGCAGTCATATTGCGGCAGTGGCAGCGCCGGAATTCGGGAAATGGACCATTGTGGAAGACGACCGGGCCTGGCAGGCCCGCTTTAACGAAGTGGTAACAGACGCGGTCTACAGCCCGGACGGAAACCGTATTGCGTGCCTGGGCAAGTCAAACGAGAAATGGTATATCGCGGTAGATGACCGGATCTGGGACGTTGCCCTTGACATGGCCTGGCAGCCCGTGTTCAGCCCGGACGGCAGTCATGTGGCCGCCATGGCAGAGAAAAACGGCAGCTACACCATTATCATTGACGGAAAACCAATCGGCCAGGAATTTACCGCCGCTTGGCAGCCGGTATTCAGCCCGGACGGAACCCGGATTCTGGTCAAAGGCGTGCTGCCGGAGGACCAGGGCGGCAAATACTGCCGACAGGTGCTGGAGGTCGAGCGTGTCGCCTCATAAGAAAGGAGCCGCTGTTTATGCATGAAATTTACCAGCTTGCCAGCGGGATTCTGGTATGGGTCGCCCTGATCGTATTTGTCGGTGGCACGGCAGGGCGGCTGATTCGCATGGCAATTACGGCCCGCAAAAAAGATGCGGTGATATACCAGTATTTCAGTTTTTACTACGCCCTGCGCTCGATTCTGCACTGGATCATCCCTTTTGGCAGCATGAGCATGCGGGCCCGGCCGGCAATGACGCTCGTGGCCTTCATTTTCCACATCTGCTTGATCATCACCCCGATTTTCCTGGCGGCCCACGTGATCCTGATCGCCGAATCCTGGGGGATCGGGTGGGCATACCTGCCCAATGCGGTTGCAGACATTATGACAATACTGGTCATACTCGGTTGTTTGTTTTTCCTTCTCCGGCGCATTGTGCAAAGGGATGTCCGGTACCTGTCCACGCCCGGCGATTTTGTGTTGCTCCTGGTGGTGGCCGCCCCTTTTGTTACAGGAATCTGGACGTACCACCAGTGGTCCGGATTTGAAATCGCAGGCATTGTCCACATGCTCAGCGGAGAGCTGATGCTGATCTGCCTGCCCTTTACCCGCCTGTTTCACATGGCGCTGTTTCCCTTTACCCGGGGATATGCCGGCTCGGAAGCCGGCGGTGTGCGCAGAGCCAGGGACTGGTAGGGAAAAAAGCTTACGCAAGATTACACAGGCCATGACCATGAAAACATCAGAAGATTTCCAAGCCGCAGCCGAAGAAAAGCGCATATATGATGCCGGCATCGAGGAAGGGGCAAAAAAGCTAACCCCGGAAAAAATCCGCTCCGTGTTCAACGAGCTGATGCAAACCGAGGGCGGGGCCCGGCTTGAAGCCTATACCAAGGCTTGCGTGCATTGCGGCCTTTGCAGTGATGCCTGCCATCACTACCTGTCCAACGATCGAGATCCCAGGTTCTCCCCGGCGGGCAAGGTCAAACAGACCATCATCGAAATTGTCTCCCGCAAGGGCAAGGTGGACGCCGATTTCATGAAACGGGCCTGCGAAATCGCATTCACGGAATGCAACCTGTGTCGCAGGTGCATGATTTACTGCCCGTTCGGCATTGACGTGGCCTACCTGATGCTTTTTGTCCGGCGCGCCTGTCACCAATTGGGGGTGGTTCCCCAGTATATTCAGGACACCGCCCACAGCCATGCCGCCACCTACAACCAGATGTGGGTGCGCGACGATGAATGGATCGATACCCTGCAGTGGCAGGAGGACGAAGCCCGCGACGAAATCCCGGATCTGCGCATTCCCATTGAAAAGGAAGGTGCGGATATATTCTACTCGGTAATCGGTCCGGAACCCAAATTCCGGGCCCAGCTCATCTACCAGATGGCCGTGATCATGCATGCAGCCGGTGTGGACTGGACCATGCCGGCCTCCCAGGGCTGGGACAACAGCGACATGTGCATGTACACCGGGGACTCGGAAATGACAGCACGCCTGAAAAAGATCCACTTCGAAGCCGCGCTCCGGCTGAAAACCAAGCGGATCGTCATGGGGGAATGCGGGCATGCCTTCCGCTCGGTCTATGACGTGGGCAACCGGCTGCTGGGGTGGAAAATGCCGCCGCTGCAGATGATCCACGCCATTTCCTTCTACAGTGAAATAATAGAGCAGGGCCGGCTTAAAATCGCTGAAAAATTCGACCGGCCTGTTACCTTCCATGACCCCTGCAACATCGTGCGCGGCCGCGGGCTGCATGAGACCGCCAGATACGTGATCAACCAGGTATGCACAACGTTTATCGAGCTCGAACCCAACCGCGAGCACAATTATTGCTGCGGCGCCGGCGGCGGCGTGATCAATTGCGGACCGCCGTTTAAAAACAAGCGCGTGCAAAGCAACCGCGTCAAGGCCGACCAGTTGGCGGCAGCAAAGAAAAAAGGCGCAGAAGTCGTGATCGCCCCCTGCCACAACTGTCACGGGGGTCTTGAAGACATTATCCGCCATTACGAACTCGGCCTGGAACTCAAGTTTCTTGGAGACATCCTGTACGAATGCATCCAAAAGGAATAAAGCTGCTTATGAACAATTCACGCGCAAAAAACCTCTGGCTGCTGATCATTCCCGCGCTGCTTTTTCTGGCGGCTGCCGTGTGTGCACAGGGCTATATCACGAAAGTAGAAGACAGCGGCTTTGAAAAGCATACGCGCCCCGCGGTTTCTTTTGCCCACGATGCGCACAATGAAGCCGCAGGCATCGAATCCTGCAACACCTGCCACCATATGTATGAAGACGGCAAACTCCAGGACCAGGCCTCCATCGGCATGGAATGCTCATCGTGCCATCTTGACGGGTACTCCGGCAGGCTGGAGCTCATACGGGTCTACCACCTGCAGTGCAAAAGCTGTCACCTGGATCAAAAAGCCGGCCCGGTCCAGTGCGCCCAGTGCCATCGCAAAGAAGAATAAAAACACCAAACAACCAACATCCTCCCGTTTCGCCCCGCCGCAGTGGCAATCGCATATCCCCCCACACCCGCCATACAGTCCGGCAGTGTATTCCTGTTTGACGAATCCGGGCAAAATCCTGTAAAAAGACGCTTGTTCCCGGAACCTAAAAAGCCGAAAACAGGAAAAGGAAATGAACACCAAATTCGATTTTTTCAACGACCACTCTGAACAATACCTGGAAATGGCGTTTTGCGCGGATTATATGGAAACCCTGCACAACCCGGACGGACACGGTAAAAATACGGGCGATTGCGGCGATACCGTGGAAGTGTTTTTATGCACGGCCAACGAACGGATATCGGATCTCTCTTTTCGCATTGAGGGTTGCATTAACACTCGGGCATGTGCCAACACCATGGCCCGGATGATCGAGGGCAAAACCATAACCGAAGCCTGGGGCATCACCCCGCAGGATATTATCCAGTATCTCGAAACCCTGCCGGCAGAATCACATCACTGCGCCGAACTGGCCTGCGGCGCCTTATACCGGGCACTGGCAGACTTGCGAAGAAATATTCGCGATCCCTGGAAAAAGAATTATATTTTCAAATAAGCTGCCGAAAGGCTGCTGCGGCAAGCCGGAGGCGCAAATCAGCATCCGGCGCCGGATTTAAAAAAATCAAATTTATTGCGCATACCGGTCGGGAAAATGCATGACCTGATTGCCACACTTGTTGAAGATGCAGACGACCTTGCAGCCATAACCGAGTCATCGGGCAAACTGCTCTATCTCAGCCGTGCTGCCCGAATAATGCTTGGCCTCGACCATGACACGGACGTGACCGGTCTGGATATCCAGCGGATTCTGCCGGGAGACAACCATTGGGGAACAGGCCGGAGCATCGATTCCACGGATGCAGACACCGGCGGTTTTCAAGAAATCCCGGCAACCGGCAGCCTGAAAGAAGATCCACACCCCCTATTCTGCAAGGTTCTTGCCCTTCGGGAGCCAGACGGCGGCATCGCCGGTTTTTCCTATTATTCAAATGTTTTAACCGGCACAAAGGGGAAAAGCCCGGACTCTGCACCCGACAGGGAAAAACTGGAAAAATGGAACCGGGCGTCAAATTCCATTGTTTCTGCAACAGACGAAGAAGCAGTTGTTCAAAGGGCGCTTCAGGCAGCCGCCGGGATTACCGGCTGCCGCTTTTCCGCATTTTGTGAATTCGCTCCGGACACAGATGACGGCCTCCGGGTCCAGCAGTATTATACATCCGTGCCGGATCCGGTTTCGCAAAACGAGATCCAACAGATTTTAAGCCCACTCCAGTACAGTGCATTTCAAAATCTCATGGAACACCAGCAGACGGTACGGCTGTCAGAAACGCCGGTCCCCGGCTTAACAGAGACCCCGGCAGCCGATCCGTCTCCCCTGTACGGCATGATCTGCGCCCGGATTTTTAACGAACAAAACGAGACCCGGGGCCTGCTGCTGGTACGGGATCCGGGCAAAATCGGCGAAACCGAGGAAGCGCTTCTTGTTCAGCTGGCCTCTTTTACCTCCCTTGCCCTGCAGCGTTTCCGGGCGCGGCGGATATCAGAGCACATGACGGTGGAAATGTCGCAGGTCTTCTCAGCGCTTGCCCAGCCGGTTATCGTATATGACACCTCCGGGACACCCATCATGGCCAATCCGGCCGCCATTCAAATGATGGGTTTCGATCCCGAGGGCATGCCCTGGAAAACCTTTATCCGGAAAAAGGGCTTGCTCTACTCAAACGGCTGGCCCGTGCCGTCTGAACAACTTCCCTGCAACAGGGCGCTTGCCGGCAGCCCGGTCCGGTCGAAAAAATACCTCCGCACCGACGTACGCGGAACAAAGCGGGTTTACGAATTTAATGCCGTACCCCTGCTGCGAAACGGGGAAATCGTGGGCGCGGTGACCGTGGCCCGGGATGAAACCGAGCGCACCCGGCTGTTAAATCAACTGGAAACCGAACGCACCGCCCTGCAGGCAATCATCAATAACGCACCGGAAGCCATTATCGTGGCAGACGAGGAATGCCGGATTGTCATGACCAACCCGGCAGCCAAGCAGCTATACCAGCAATCGCTCACAGACTGTCCCGAAGACATGGCGTCCGTGCTTGCCGATGATTCGGCGCCCTATGACCCGGTGGACCTGCCCCTGTCCCGCTCCGTGTTCCACGGGGAAATGATCGTGGACCACGAACTCACCGTTTACACCCACAACAGCGACTGCCGTCACATACTGGTCAACACCGCCCCGATCCGCAACCCGAACGGCGAGATCACCGGGGCGGTCGGGTTGTTCCACGATATCACCCAGCGCAAAAAGGAACGGCTTGAACTGCAGCAGGCGCGCACAGACCTGGAAAAGCGCGTGGCCGAACGCACCGCCGAGCTGCGCCGCACTGTGGAAAACCTGCAAAACGAAATTGAAGAACGCAAGCAGGCAGAAGCCAAACTGCAGGAGTCCCAGGAAAAACTCCGTCAACTGTCACACCGCATGCTCCACACCCTGGAATCCGACCGGCAGAAAATCGCCAAGGAACTCCATGACAGCCTCGGGGCCAGCCTTGCGGCCATCAAGTTCAGCCTGGAAGAAAAACTGGCCAGCATGCCGGCCAACCCGCCGGATAACATGATGTCGATTGAAAACATCGTCTCCTACCTTACCGGCGTCATCAAGGAGACCAAGCGCATCTCGGCAAACCTGCGGCCGACCATCCTCGATGACCTGGGCCTGCTGGCCACCATTACCTGGTTCTGCCGGGAGTTTAACGCGTTTTACCGTTACATCCGGATCGATCAGGAAATCGAAATCGAGGAACCGGAAATCGCAGAGCCGCTCAAAATCGTGATCTTCCGCATTCTCCAGGAGGCCATGAACAACGCGGCCAAGCACGGCCAGCCCAATACGATCCGGCTGTCGCTGAAAAAAGCCGAAGACCGGATTGAATTGTTGATTTCGGATAACGGCGGGGGCTTTGATCCGGAGAGCCGGCTCAATGCCCTGGATCCCATGAGCGGACACGGAATCCAGGGCATGCGGGAGCGGGCCAATTTATGCGGCGGGGAGTTTGAGATTGACTCCCGCCCGGACGCGGGCACGCGGGTCCGGGTCAGTTTTCCGCAACCGGCCGCCCCCGCCTGATAGCGCACACGGCTTTGTATCAGACAAAAACCGGAATTTTCAAAATCAAGGAAGGCGAAGATTACAACTGCACGGATACCTGCGGTATTTTGCAGACCGGAATTTGAACCTGATGCAGATCTTGGCGGGAAGGACGGTTTTCGACGCTAATTGTGATTCTGCACCAGCCCCTGTTCAATGGCAAACGAGGTAAGCGCCGCGGCACTGTGAAGATCGAGCTTGCCCATGATGTTGGCCCGGTGTTTTTCCACGGTCTTGACGCTGATACTGAGCATCTCGGCGATTTCCTTGTTTAGATATCCTTCGCCGAGCAGCTTGAGCACCTCGCGCTCCCGCTGAGTGATGCTTTCCCAGACCGATCGGGTTTTGAGCCGCTTGCGGCCTTCAATATAGCCTTCCATGACATTGTCTGCAATGCCCGGGCTGATATAGGTCCTTCCCTTGAGCACGCTGGAGATCGCCACCAGTAGTTCGTCCCTGCTGGCATCCTTGATACAGTACCCATTGATCCCCGCATTAAAGGCTTCCAGGACATACTGATCGGATTCATGGATGGTCAGCGCAAGGATGACCGTGTCCGGATACATCCGCTTGACCTCCTTGACCACGCTGATGCCCCCGAGCCGCGGCATAGACAGATCCAGCAGCACCAGGTCCGGCGGATTTTCGCGGATGATATCCAGTGCTTCCAGCCCGTCTTCAGCCTCTGCGACCACCTCCAGGTCGCTGCGGCTGTCGAGCATGGCCTTTAAGCCTTCGCGAAACAATTGGTGATCTTCGACAATCACGATCTTCTTGGCTTCCATACTTAAAATGATTATAAAAAAAACCGCCGCATGTCAATATAAACAACATGCGGCGGTTCAATAGTATTCCTGTGAAAATCGAAATATTATGCCGAATATGCGTATTGGGCGAATTCGTCAAAATCGTGGATTTCCGTGGACAGGTAACCTTTGAGGTCCTCCACGATCTGTTTTTCCAACTGACGGACCCGCTCCCGGGACAGGCTCAGCCGATCGCCCAGCGACTGCAGGGTCATGGGGGAATCCGAATAAATCCGCAGATCCAGGATCTCGCGCTCTCGGAAGGGTATTTTTTTCCGGAACTCCAGGACCTTGTTGTTGACCAGGCCGTCGACCTCCCGGTCGGAAACCGCATCTTCAACCGATTTGTCATCATCCACCCGGAGAAAATCGACCCAATCCGTATCCGAATCTTCATTTAACGGGGCATCCAGGGAAATATCCCGGTTCTGCAGCCGCTGATCCATATCCACGATATCTTTTTCCTCCACCCCGCAGCGCTCGGAAAGCCGCTTGTTGTCCGGATCAATGCCCATGGCAGTCAGCTTTCTGCGTTCCTGCTTGAGCTTGTAAAACAACTTACGCTGTCCCTCGGTGGTCACGACTTTAACCATCCGCCAGTTGTCCTGCATGTATTTCAGGATATAGGCCTTGATCCAGAAAGAGGCATAATAGGAAAACTTGACGTTGCGCTCCGGGTCGTACTTGCGCACGGCCTGCATGAGCCCCACGTTGCCTTCCTGGATCAGATCCAGCAGGTTGCGGTTCCAGAAACGCTGGAATTTGAGCGCAATCTTGACCACCAGTCGCAGGTTGGAGACCACCAGTTTATATGAGGCCGCATCGTCATCCTGTTCCTGCACGAGCCTGGCCAGTTCCCGCTCCTCTTCCCGGGTGATCAGCCCGTGATTGCGGATTTCCGCCATGTATTGCTGGACCGGATCATAGGATTTCCTGCCGCTTTTGAACTTCTCTTCTGTCGCTTTTTTCTTTCGCACTGTTTTTTCGATATCCGCATAAGTGGGCTCTGCGGGGGCATTCTGGGTACTGTCGCCGGAAATGTGCCTCGGATCGTTAAACATGTTATAACCTCCCTGGTTAATGGCAAAGCGTTGAAAGAAAAATGGGCAACACATGACGCGAACTTTTCCGCGCGGGACTGCAGACCGATGTGTTGCAAAAAAAACCGATGCGGTTATTTTTCTTCCATGTATATGGTATTCCAAATCCGAGATACATAAGGGATAGACAGTATTTTGAAATGAAAAACCGGGTAGAACGCCCCGGACCTTTCTACTGTTTTCCATCAGGCTTTTATGCAGGACCGGATACATCGCCTGCGCCGCGGGGATGTGACGATACCTGCGCAAATGGCCTCACCGTAAAAACTCGTTTTTCAGTCAAAGGAGCCGGATTTGAAACCCGAAAACGCTTCAGACAAAAAGACAAGGCGCTCCGCGACTGCCAAATCCTACGACTTGGTGGTTATTGGCTCGGGTTCCGGCATGCAGGCCGTGGAAAATGCCATCGAGGCGAACATGAGCGTTGCACTGGTGGACAACGGCCCGGCCGGCGGAACCTGCCTGAACCTGGGATGTATTCCCTCCAAAATGATGATTGCCGCGGCCGACCGGGTCATGGAAATTCGGGAAGCCTCGCGCTTCAGCATCTCCGCGGAAATCACGGGCATTGATTTCAAAAAAATCATGCAGGACATGAAGGAGGCTGTGGTTCCGGACCACCGGCAGATTCACCAGGCGCTGCAAAGCGATGGCAGGTTTGACTACTATGAGGGACTGGGACACTTTACAGATGATCGCACCCTGGAGATCAACGGACAGCCCATCCGGGGGGAAACCATTTTCATCGCCTCGGGGGCCCGTCCCAAGATCCCGGACATCAAGGGCCTGGAAAGCATGGACTACCTGACCAGCGATACCGTGCTGGATCTTGAAGCCTGCCCCGAAAGCCTGGCCATTATCGGCGGTGGATATATCGCCGCGGAATACGGCCATTTCTTTTCCGCCATGGGCGCCGACGTAACCGTTTTTCAAAACCAGCAGCGCCTGGTACCCACAGAGGAACCCGAAGTTTGCGATTTGCTGGCAGAAGAACTGCAAAAGCGTCTTCATGTCGAGCTCAACGCCGAAATCAATCATGTTGCCGGCAACAACGACGGGGTTACCGTGACATATACCCGCAAGGATTCCGGCAGCCAGAAGCAAATACAAGCCGAGCGGGTGCTGGTGGCCGCCGGCCGCCAGTCCAATGCCGACCGGCTGGCAGTGGCCAATACGGGCGTGCAAACCGATGAAAACGGCTTTATCCGGGTGGATTCTTACCTGCAGACCACCTGCAAAGACATCTGGGCATTCGGGGACGCAAACGGCCAATACATGTTCACCCACGTGGCCAATGCCGAAGCCGCAGCCGCATGGCGCAATGCCATTGACAAAGAAAACAAGCCGTTTGATTATCATGCTGTGCCGCGGGCCGTATTCACCCACCCGGCCGTGGCATCCGTGGGTATGAACGAGGCCGAAGCCCGCAAGACCCACGAGGTCCTTGTGGGAACCGCCAATTACGATGATTGTGCAAAAGGCATGGCCCTGCGCCAGGACCGGGGGTTTGCCAAGGTGATCCTGGACCGGCAGAGCCTTAACCTGCTGGGTTTTCATATTATCGGTCCGCATGCACCCGTTTTGATCCAGGAAGTGATCAACGCCATGGCCGCAGGCGGCGATCCCGGCCTGCTGGTTGGCGGCATGCACATTCACCCGGCCTTAAGCGAACTGGTCATGAAAACTTTTTCCCGACTGGGGTAGGCCTCAGCAGGCGGGCCTTAAAAACTCCCGGGTTACGTCGGGCTTGCCCGGAGACTCAGATTTGCGGTCCGCAAACCCGAAAACTGAAGCTCGGAATGCGAAACGATTCGGATTTCGAACTTCGGATTTTGTCCGAACGGCAATTTTTAATCAGGTACTGTAGATCCGGCTACAGGATTGTGCGCAGAAAAATACGGGGGACCCGGAATTGAAGCCCGAAAGTTCAATCCTTATTTTATCGTGTGAATTTTCCCGAATAAGGCCGGACAATTTCTTTTGATCACCGCAACCAAATGACAAGGAGGAAAACATCATGAAAATGGGCGAGCTCTTTCAGTCCGGAGACTGGAAAAACGAAAAGCACGTACCCGCCATTGACTGCCCGGACACGGTAAAAGCGGATGAATCCTTTGACATCACCGTTTCCATCGGCAAGGAAATCGGGCATCCCAACACCACTGAACACCACATTCGCTGGATCCGGGTCTATTTCAAACCCGAGGACGACAAGTTTGCCTATGATGTAGGCAGCTACGAGTTCAACGCCCACGGCGAAAGCGTCCAGGGCGCCAACCAGGGCCCGGTCTATACCGACCCCAAGGTCACCGCCCGGATGAAAGTCAACAAGCCCGGCACCGTGGTCGCCTCAATTTACTGCAACATTCACGGCCTGTGGGAAAACACCGCAGAGGTCAAGGTTTCCTGAATCTGTTAGAAACCGCAAAACCTTCCGCCATGCCGCCGTCGGCGCCGCCACCGCGGTTTCCGGCAGCGGCATGGCCTTTTCAGTGACAACCGCGAAACCCCAGTACCGAAATCCTTACAAAGTTCCGCACAGATAAACAGACAAATTTCCGAAAACCCGGCGTCTCAAACAAGGGAGGATGTCCTGTTTTTTTCAGTCGAGTTCGATCCCGCTCCCGATTTGGATGCTGAAGAATCCGTCGCATTAAGTAAACAGATTTGAAATATGCAACCATTCGGGAAGCTTTTCAGGGATAGCCGGGGGAAACTCTCGAGGCGGTTGGACAGGGCGGGACGGCGGGGTGGTTTGCGCAGATGCATCGGGCGCGGCAGCGGACGGCATATGCGCAAACTTCCCCGCCGGCCCGGCCCTGCGGAAAACCTTGAAGCCCGGTACTTTTTTGCAGGGCACAACGGATATGAAAATACCGATAATCAACCGACAATTCGTTGTCGCTGTCCTGATCGGTTTTTTTAACCTGCCCGGTTTGGGAGGTGAGGCCTTACCACCTGTCTTTCGAATTTCGGATTTCGTGCTTCGGATTTATGGCGGAATGCATTCTCGGCCTTGATAAATTTCGCAACATCACTTAAAATATTATTTTCCAATAACCTTGCCAAAAGGAGGTTCCCCATGGGCGGAAGCAGGCGGGCGGTGTATGTGCTTGCCGGAATCTGGGTGATAATTTGGATTCTGTTGCCATCGTGGGCCGGGGCGCAGGATTCTGAAAATATCAGCGCGCAGACCCGGGGCTGCCTGGGATGTCACCAAACCGTTACCCCCGGCATTGTCTCGGACTGGAAAAACAGCCGCATGGCGAAAATCACGCCTGCCGCGGCATCCGAAAAACCCGCACGCCAACGGCGGGTGTCCTTTGACAGCGTTCCGGAAAACCTGGGGGGCACGGTCGTGGGATGCGCCGAGTGCCACAACCTGCACCCCGATACGCACGACGACACATTCTCCCACGGCGGGACGGACGTGCACACGGTGGTAACCCCTGAAGACTGCGCGACCTGCCATCCTGTCGAAAGACAGCAGTTTTCCCAAAACCTGATGGCCGAGGCATACGGCAATCTCATGGACAACTCCCTGTATGAGGCATTGATCACGGCTGCAAGCGGTCCCATGAAATTCACCGGCACGAAGCTGACCCAGAAGGCACCGGATGCGGAAACCAACGCGGATGCCTGCCTGTTTTGCCACGGCACAAAACTTAAAGTGGAAAAGATTGAAGAACGGGATACCGCAATGGGTCCCATGGAAATGCCGGAAATTTCCGGATGGCCCAACCAGGGCGTGGGCCGGATCAATCCGGACGGCAGCAAGGGAAGCTGCGCGGCCTGCCACACCCGGCACCGGTTTTCCATTAAAACCGCCAGAAAACCCGACACCTGCTCCCAGTGCCACAAGGGTCCGGACGTGCCCGCCTACAAGGTCTACAAGGTCAGCAAGCACGGCAACATTTACAGCGCCATGAAAGACTCGGAAGAGTGGGATTTTTCAGCAGTTCCCTGGACCGTGGGCCGGGACATGGAAGCGCCCACCTGTGCGGCCTGCCACGTAAGCCTGCTGGATTCCCCCGGCGGCCGGGTGCTGGCTGAAAGAACCCACCGGATGAACGACAGGCTGGGCTGGCGGATATTCGGGCTGCCTTACGCCCATGCCCATCCCGAATCCGCGGATACAAGTATCATCCGAAACAAAAACGGCCTTCCCCTGCCCACGGCCCTTGACGGCACGCCGGCGGAAAAATTTCTCATATCCGAAAAAACCCGGGTAGAACGAACCCGGACCATGCAGCAGGTATGCCTGGGATGCCACAGCAGCAGTTGGGTTTCCGGCCATTTCCGGCGCATGGAACACACCATTGACAGCACAAACGCCCAGACCCGTACCGCCACGGAAATTCTGCAAAAAGCGTGGGATGCCGGACTTGAATCCGGGCCGGCCGCAGGCGGCAGACCGTTTGACGAGACCCTGGAACGCATGTGGGTGGAAAGCTGGCTTTTTTACGCAAATTCCACCCGGTTTGCCTCTGCCATGGGCGGTGCGGATTACGGGGTGTTTGAAAACGGCCGCTGGCATTTGACCCGGAATACCCGGGAAATGATGGAACTGCTGGAACTCAGGCAAAAAACGGAAAACCGGTAGGTTTAATACGGCTTCTGGGAGTGGCTATCCGCCCCCTGCGCTTTGCAGCGGGTGCTGGGCGTGCACTTCCCGGATGAGCTGCTGGCGGTTTCTGGTGAGCATGGCAATAGTAATCCTGTCCAGGCGTTCAAACAGGGCCCGGCTGGCCTCCACCCAGACCCATTGCGACAGGCAGTCGCCGGCGCGGTTGCAGGTACCGCAGTTTTTTTCATCGCTTTCCGCACAGTCGGTGATTGCTGTACAGTTTTCCAGAATCCGGACGATATCGCCCACCGTGATCTGCGCCAGCGGGCGCGTCACCTCGTAGCCACCGGCCGCGCCCCGATGGCTGGAAACAAGACCGCCGCGCCTGAGCTGCCGTATCAGTTTTTCCAGGTACTTCATGGAAATATTCTGCCGGCGTGCGATATCGCTCAGGGGCACCGGCCCTTTTTCCGCATAAAGGGCCAGATCCAGTATCATTCGAAGGCCGTACCGGCTCTTGGTTGTCAGGCGCATGGCATTTCCCCGGGTTGGTATGATTTCAGCGGATCCGTCATAATAATATTGATTGTAAAGCATCGGCTGATCAATGAAAACCTTTTTTGCCATTTTCTGCGCCGGTATTGGAATCAAGAAGGGAATCAATGGCGCGGGCGGCCTCGGTGCGGTGTCTGGGAACCCGGATTTTAACCCTTGTTCCCCGCCCATACACGGAGTCCACCTCAATGCCGCCGCCGTGCTGTGCGATGATGTGATTGGCAATATACATGCCCAGCCCCGTGCCCTTGGAGCCTTTTGAGGAAAAAAACAGGGTAAACATTTTGCGCCGGGCTTCTTCGTCCATGCCAATGCCGTTGTCTGCGATCTCCAGGCGCACGGTATCCGCATCCTGGGATACCACGGTGAAATCAATCCGGTGTTGGGGCTTGTCGGGATCCATCAAGCAGGCATCCACTGCGTTTTCCAGAAAATTTAACACCGCCTGGTAAAACCAGTCCGGATCCACTTCAAACTCGCCCGCATCCGCGGCGATGTCAGTGTGAAAACCCACACCCTGCTTTCCGGCCATTTCGCCTGCCGCATCTGCCAGGGATTTTGCCAGCCGGGCGGCATCCGTGGTTTGATACTGCATCCCCCGGGATTTGGCATAATACAGGATATCCAGAACCATTTTCCGGATCCGGCTGCTGGTATCGGCGATGCGCTCATACGAATGTTGAATGCGCTCGGCATCCCCGTTTCGAATGCCGGTTTCCAGTTGATAGACCCCGCCGTCCAGGGCGGTCATCATCCCCTTGACCCCGTGGGACATGGATCCCAGCATCAGGCCCAGGGATGTGAGATGATCCTGCAGGCGGCGCACCTGGGTAATATTAGTGGCCATTTCCATGACCTGGCTGATTTCCCCGTGCTCATTTATGATCGGGGCGGTCCAGGTCATCACGTTATACTGCCTCCCATGGCGGGAGGTTACCACCTCCTCGGCCTGGTGCCGCCTGCCGTCTTCAAAAGTCTTTGCCACCGGACACTCCGGGCAGGGAGCATCGCGGTGCTTGTAAATCTTGTAGCAGAAATCGCCGACCTCGTTTCCGAAATCCCGCTTGAAAAGGCGGTTGGTGGCGGTCAGCCGAAACTGGCGGTCCTGGACTGAAATATAGCAGGGCACTTCGTCAAACAATTGATGATACAGGTTGTGCGCCTCGTGAAGGTCTTCAAGCTGTCGGGCGTAGCGGGAAAACTTGCGGGCCAGGCGCAGGTTCTGCCGGGCATGCTGCAGGGAGATATCCAGGGCAATACTTTTGACAGGCTTTTGCAGGTAATCATCGATTTTTGCCCCGAACACCTCCATTGCAGACTCCAGGTTTCCGGGGTCTGTGAGCAGAATCAGGGGGATTTCCGCATGCTTGCTCTTGAAATCCAGCAAAAACCGCGTGCCTTCATCATCCGGCAGGCCGGGGTTGGCAAGGACAACATCCGGGATGTGGTTTTTCAGGTGCTCGTGGGCCGCATCTGCGGTGCCCGCGGTCCGTACGTCAAACTGCTGGCGCCGGATATATACGGAAAGCGCGGCGCTCAGATTTTCATCCGGCTCGATAAAAAGCAGATCTTCTGCCATGGAAGGCAAATTCCGTTAAAGAATATTCTCTTTGACGACCCGCAGGAGTTCATCGCGGTCAAAAGGCTTTGAAATGGAGGCCACGGCCTTGTTAATGGCATACTGATGACCGGACAGGCCGCTGATGACCACCACCGGGATATTTTTGAGCGCCGGGTCCTCGGTCAGCTTCCGGTAAAATCGGGGTCCCCATTCTCCGGGCATTTCCAGGTCCAGGGTGATCAGGTCCGGCTTTTCCTGCTTGGCAATATCGATGCCCTCGAGTGCATCCTTGGCTGAGCAGGTTTCATAGCCGTTGTCCTCAAAAAGGGTCGTCAGATATTCCACCACTGCAGGATCATCGTCAATGACCATAATTTTTTTGCTCATAACCCGTTCCTTCTCCTTGATATGATATTTGCCCGGCGGCAAGGACACCCGGGCATTACCCTGCATTACTTTTTCACACCCCGGTTGATGCTCAGCACCGGGCACGCGGCCCGGACAATGACCTGCTCCATGGTGCTGCCCATGGGAACCTTCTCGGATACATCGCGCCTGGCATGGTGGGCCATGACAATCAAGTCCGCCTGTTTTTCCCTGGCATACTTGGTAATTTCCACATACGGCAGACCCTCCCATGCATCCATGGTATAGCTTTCAAAATCCGGCATTTTCGGAACATACCGGCTCCGCATCCGGCGCCGGGCCACCCGGAGATTTTCTTCGATATCATCCTGGGCCATGACCTTGCCCATGGCCATGGCGCTTATATCCACGGCATGGAACAAAAACAGTTCGCAGTCCAGCGCACGCGCAAGCTGCAGGGCATATTCAAAGGCCACGTCCGAGGCTTCGGAAAAATCGGTGCCCAGCACGATTCGGGAAAATCCGCCCCAAAACGAGGCTGCCGGACGGGTCACAACCAGTACAGGGCAGTGCGCGGCCCTGGCCACGCGCTGGAAAGTGGAACCGGCGGTGGTCTTCTTATAGGCCGAATCCTCCATGTGACCGGTGCTGCCGCCCATGACGATCAGATCCGGATCGTTGTTCCGGGCTGCCCGCAGAATTTCCCGATGCGGGGCGCCCACCGCCACCTCAATGCCATAATTCTCCCCGGTTTTCTCAAGCAGCCGCTCGTAATATCCCCGGATTTCCTCCTTGACCCATGCGATGTATTCCTCATCCGCGGTCACCCGCTCCCGGGTTTTCACGTCAATGACATCCTGGCTGTAGGCACGGGTGGGCAGGCCGAGCACGTGAAAAATATTGAGATACGACTTGTACCGCTCGGCCATGTTAAAAGCCACCCTTGCGGCATGGTCGCAGGCTTCGGTTGCCGACGTGGCCAAGAGTATCCTGTCAAACATGAGGGGCACCTCGCTTTTTGTCCGCCGATCCCGACAGGGGCGATCGGCCCGTTATTCCTTGGGCTTCATGTGCTCGGGCACGATCACCATGTCGATCAGCAGGGGTTTTAAAAATGACCACCGGATCCCGATCTGATATTCCTCCTCCAGGTCCCGGATCGCATCCCAGCAGTTGTGGCACGGGGCGATCACCAGACTGGCACCGGTTTGCATGATCTGGTCCCTCTTGGTAATCAGGGCCTTGTTTCGCTGGGGCCGGTACAACCCGATGCCGTTGAATCCGCCGCCGCCGCCGCAGCAGTAGTTGTGCTCCCCGTTGGGCGTCATGTCGATGAAATAACCCGGTTCGGCGATATAGCTCATGATCTCCCGGGTCACATCCCGCAAACCGTGATTGCGGATATAATTGCACGAATCCTGGATGGTCACCGGCTCCTTGATCCGTTTCTCCGGGTCAATTTTGAGATTCCCGGTGCGCAGGGCTTCTGCCACCCATTCCACGTAATGGATGGACTTCACCGGCGGCAGGCCGTCGGACCGTCCCGCCCAGTAAGGGCCCTCCACCACGGTGGCGCGATGCGCGTGCCCGCATTCAGTGCCCACCATCCGCTTGGGCTTCAGCCGTTCCATGGCGTCATAAACGCTTTCCACCTGAAGGCGACAGGCCTCCCAGTCGCCGGCAAACATGGCCAGGCTGGTCAGCTCCCAGCCCTTGCTGGGCACGGTCCAGTTCTCCCCGGCGATGTTGAACAAAATGGCGGCCTCTGCGAGATCCTCGGGGTAATGCTTGACCTCCCGGGCATTGACCGTGTAGAGGATATCGGCGTCATCCTTGTCCACAGGGACGTTCAGGCCGGGATAATCCTCTTCATACTCCTCGACCATCCATTCAAAGGTATCGACAAAATCCTCCGGGGTAACATCCATCTGCGCCCGGTAAACCCGGTGCATGCCCGCACCCACCTTCATTTCCCACGGCACGAAGCCCTGCTGGTAAAGCAGGCCGCGCAGGTAGCTGATCATCACGCCCACGTCAATGCCGTGGGGACAGTACATGGCACATCGGTTACAGCATGTACATTTGGCCCAGGCGGTTTCCATGGCCATGTGCATGAACGCATTGTCCACCTTCCCGTTTTTCCGGACGATTTCCCCCAGGGTGGACTGAATTTTATAGGCCGGCACCTGCTTGGGATCCCGGTCGTTGATCCGGTAGAAAAAACAACTGTCTGCACACATGCCGCACCTGGCACACATGGACAGCCAGGTCCGGAGCCGGGACTTCAGGCTTTTGCCCAGCGTCTGCCGGAGCATCTCGACATCCACGTCCAGATGCTTCATCTCCTCGTAATAGGTCTGGCCGCCCTTGTCGGCAAGCAGCGCTTTGAGCTGCTCCTCGGTATCGACGGGCTGCTTATTGCAGAGTGCTCCTTCCGGCATGAATGGAATCCCCCCAAATAAATTCGAAATCCGAAACAAATTCGAATATAAAATTTTCAAAACCCCTACGCTGTCTACCAAGCCATTCCCTTGCCCTTCATGCCGCCGCGCTTGATGCCGAAGTCCATGCCGATCTGTGCCCGGGAGAGAAAAAACGTGACCACGTGCGAAAGCTTGGTAAACGGAATCAGGATCAGCAGAAGCTCACCTGCGGCAATATGGACCAGCAGCCAGAAATCGTAGTTTGCCGGATCATACCGGCAGATCAGACCCGTAACAAAGGGAGCCGCAGTCAGTGCAAGGATAAAATAGTCATGAAACGTTGTCAGAATGCGCACTTCGGGCAGCGCAATCCGGCGCAGCACCAGTACCAGGGCTGCAGCCAGAACAGCCCAGCTCAGTATTTCGGCAGCCGGGGCCGGCAGGGTGAAAAACGAGAAACCCAGCTTTTCCTCCAGAAACATGTTATGGGCCAGCAGAAAAAGCGGCACTGCCAACACGCCGATATGGAAGACGAAAAACACCACGGTCATCACCGGCTGAACCCGCCAGCTTCGCGTGCCAAACGGCACCAGCCACTTGAAAATCGACCTGGCGGCCCCTTTTATGCCCGCTTTGCGGTGCGCCCGGTATGCCACCCGGTCCAGCTTCCAGTCCAGCCCCCGGACATAGCGCACCACCCGTACCAGCAGTCCGATAACAAGGACCGCAATGGAGATGTAAAACATCGGGCCGGTCAAAAATGCATGCATCGGGTGTTCCTCCTTGCCCCGGGTTTCCGGTCAACCTTACCGCGTGTTGAATTTGCCTGCCGCATATTTCTAAAACGTGCGTTTTTTTTCATCCCGTCCGGTCAAAAACAGCCAGAAAAGGGGCAGACCGATCAATGCGGCGGCCATCAGCAAATACACCACCGACTTGGTATGGGTCATAAACTCCTGGAGTGTAAAAAATGCCTGTTCCATGTCACTCTTCCTGTTGCTCCCTGTAATCCGGATGTTCATAAAGAATCGGCATTCGGGTGGCAATAAACCGGTAGGCCACCACCCCGAGCGTGACGATAAACAGCGTGATACCCACTTCCATCCAGCTCGGGAAATAACGCTGATCCGCCGGCAATTGCCAGTTAAATGCCACCAGGGAAACGTTGAGCCGGTTAAATACAATTCCCAGCACCGCCCACAGGGCTGTCCAGCGAATCAGGCGCAGGTTACGCTCGCGCGAACCCAAGGCAAAGAAAAACGCCGGCAGGGCCACAAACCCGATCATTTCCAGCAGGTACCAGGCCCCCCAGCCGGTGGTCAGATGATGCCAGTCGTTGTCCGCGGCCAGCCCGATCATCTGCATGAACAGATACCCCATCATGATAAAGGATGCGGCCCTGGCAAAGCTTATGGCCACGCCGTGGCTCTGCTCCAGGTGATGTTCGTCCATCTTGTGGTGCAGAAACCGATGGGAAAGCGTACTTTCAAATATAACCATGGACAGCCCGGCAAACATGCTGGATACAAAGAAAAACAAGGCCAGGTAGGATGAGTACCAGAGCGGATGCAGCTTTGACGGCGCAATCAGGTAAAGTGCCCCCAGAGACGACTGGTGCAGGGTCGAGAGAATCACCCCGAAGATGGTCAGCACCAGCACCAGGCGCACCACCAAGTTTCTGGCCCGCTTCAGGCCCAGCCACTCGAGCGCGGCCGGGGTGAACTCGACGAACAATACCGTGAGATACAAAAACACGCACAGTGCCACCTCAAACAGCAGCGAAGAGGTCCCCTGGGAATAAAAAATCGGATACGGCAGCCGCCAGGGCCGGCCCACGTCATAGTGCAGCGCCAGGACCACCAGGGCATATCCCAGAAATGCGGTCAGGATGGCCGGGCGCACGGCGGCATGAAAACGCTTCAGGCCGAAAATGTAACAGGCCGCAGATGTCATGTATCCGCCGGCTGCCAGGGCGACGCCGCACAACAGGTCAAACCCGATCCACAGGCCCCAGGGCGTGTGATGATCCAGGTTGGTGACCGCGCCCAGCCCGCCGGTAAAACGGATCACCGTGAGCACGAGCCCCACGGCGATGATGATGCCGGCCACGATGTTAAACGGGGTCCAGACTGACGTCTTTGCCGCGTTTTTCAAAGAGGCGGATATCTGTTGCATTTCTTATGTCTCCTTGCCGCTGTCATCATCTGCAGCCGGTTTATCCGCAGCCCTCTCCTGTTCGGCCTCCTTGAGCGCTTTTTCCACTTCCCGATTCACAATGGCTTCCCTTTCCTTGTCAGCCGCCTTTTTCTGCTCGGTCAGCTTCTGTTTCATCTCTTCCTCGGCACGTGCACGGGTTTGCGCTACTGCCGCCTGCCGCTCGTCTTCGGCGATCTGCTCCCTGCGCCGGGCAATGGCATATATGCCGGTCAGCAGGACCACCCCGGCGGTAACCGCCATGGGCACCACAGCCAATGCACCCGAAGTGTACTCAGGTGCCGCCTTGACGCCCAGATCCTCGCGCATGCCCAGGCTGGAAAAGGACCGGGGCGACAGGTAGAGCCAACTGGTGCCGCCCATTTCGAAGCGGCCGTAGATATGGTCCACGTATTGCCCCGGATTTCGGTTGATGCGCCTTTGCGCCTCTTTGATCAGATCGTCGCGCCGGCCGAATGTGAGGGCCTCCTTGGGACAGGCGGCCACGCAGCCCGGAAGCTTGCCTTCCCGGATTCTCGAATAACAGAGGGTACACTTCATGACCCTGGGGGTAAACGCCTTGTCATATTCATAGGCCGGTACCTGGAACGGACACGCAATCATGCAGTACCGGCAGCCCACGCACAAGGAGGCATCATAGACAACCGCCCCGGTTTCATCCTTGCGCAGCGCCTTGACAAAGCAGGCCGATGCGCATGCCGGCTCCAGGCAATGATTGCACTGGGTTTTCACGTAAACCGGTTCGGAGGCGCTTTCAAACTGATACCGGTTGACCACCGTGTATGCGGTTGCACTTAATGGGCGCTTGTCCTGCAGCACTTTCAAATCATCAAAAGGCGTATCCGGGTCCGGCAGATCGTTGACCTCGTTGCAGGCCGCCTCGCACTTGCGGCAACCGATGCAGTGGGTGATATCGTGGAGCACGCCGAAACTTTCCGGGTATCCGGAAAAATGTTTACCGGCGGCCGCCTTTGCAACGCCCGGAGCCAGCGCACCGGCGCCTGCTGCAGCCATCCATCCGAACAATTGCCTCCGGGTGATCCCCATAGTCTCCTCTTTGTCTATTGCGTTGATACCCCGTTGCCGGGGAATCGGCTATCCATTTTCGTTGCGTTCTTCATGGCACGCCTTGCAATCGGTGGCCGCCGGCTCTTCCAGGCCCATCTGCTTGTGGCATTCGATGCACTGGCCGTGATAAGCCGCCTTCAGTCCGGGCCGGTCCGATCCAGGGGGAGCCTTGGCGGCTGCGGTATGGCAGCTTGTGCACTTCGGCGGGTTCAGGCCCGGCGGACTGTTGTGATGGCAACCCGAACACAGGGTTTGCGCCTCTTTGTGAAACACGGCAGCCAGCGAATTGTCACCGATCTTATCAACCAGGGTGTTGACGATCTTGCGGTGGGGCATTTGAGCCGCCTGGTATTCATCCACCATGACATCGATTTCCAACTCTTCCGGAATCCTGTCTTCGGCCACGGTGCGGATCCGATCCGGTCGAGCCTTCACGGCCGATCCGGCAATGGCGTTTTTCTTTTCGTCTCCCAGCGGCAGAGGCTTTAACCGCTCGGCGCCGAGTGCATGGCAGGCTTCACAGTCCAGGCCGGCAAAACGGGTTTCCGGCATCTGCGCGTGGCATCCCGCGCACTGGCCGGCCGTATTCTGATCCTTGTGGCAACCCGTGCAACTTCTCTCCGAGTCCATGTCGTGCATGGCCCGCTCCAGGGAGACAAAGCCGCCCTCCTCGGCCCCCTTACTTTTGTGACACGCGCGGCACGCTTCCAGGGATTCGTGGTGGCATTTGCGGCAGGTATCCGCAGCCGCATTTTCATGCTGCAGATGATCAAAGGCCGCTGCCTTCATATACTGGGCGGGCATTTCGCCGGATTCCCCGGCGGCTGCAAGCCAGTCCGCCATGATCCGTGCATCCGGCTGTCCGCGATCAAGGCGCGGCACGTCCCGGATTCTTTCAATTTCGGCAAGTCCTTCGACACTGTGGCATCCCCGGCATTCCACCGGGCCGGCCTTGATATCATCTTCCTTGAATCGCCGATGACAGTTAACACAGTCATCATGCGCGGCGTTTTTGAAGGAACGCGTGTCATCGATGCGCTGCGGCTTGTGGCAGTAGCGGCAGGAACCCTCCTCGCCTTCCTTGTAGATCAGCTTTTCGGCCTGCTCGTCATAGACGTGATGGCAGGCGCCGCAGTTTTCATCGCTTTTTTCCGGCTGGTAGGTGATGGGCTCGGCGCTTTCATGCTTGAAATGCAGGGACCGGTCAAATGAAATCTGCTTTCGCTGCGGCCGCACATCGGATGGAGGCTGATGGCATCCCCGGCAGTTTTCCACCAGCGGACCGGTTTTTTCAAATTGGCCGGCCCGATCCTTGTGGCAGCCGATACAATCGGCATGATAGCGTTTTTTTGCCGCCTCGGAGGAAAGCTCTGCCGTGCCCTTGAATTCAAAGGCCAGGGCCGCCTCGGCCCCTTCATCGGTTTCTTCGTGGCAGGCACTGCAATCCCGGTCTTTTAGCGTACTGGTGTGCCGGTCATGCATAAAAATCGCAGGCGGCATCTGGTGGGTTTCGCCCTTCTCAAAAATCCGGATTTCCAGGGCATCTACACGGTTTCCCGGGGAATCCGGATTTCCTTTGGCTGCCTTGCCTCCGGACCCGTTAGCAAACAGGACCCACACAAACATCAAAAAAAAGGCGGCCAGCAAACCGGCTTTGCCCAGCCGCCAGAATACGTGATCTGGCATATTCTCAACCTTTTTTGTCGGCTCAATGCTCCGGCCGCCTTTCCGGGGGACTGTCATCGTTGAAGCCGGAAGTTCTAAAATTCCTACCAATTTCGTATGAAATGTCAAGCGAAAAACGCAGCCACCCCCGGAGTATCGCTCCCAGGGAAAAACCGTTTCCAACATGCTGGTGTTTTACATAAAATCGAGGGAGAGATCAGAGGGACAACGCTCAGACCGCCTGCTGCATGCGCGCGGCAAGCAGGGCCGCGCCGATGGCGCCGTTTAACTGGGCGTGAGCAGACACCCGGATTTCAACGCCCAGTTTTTTTTCCAGCGCCCGGACCACGCCCGGATTTCTGGCCACGCCGCCTGTCATCATAACGGGATCGGTAACGCCCACCCGCCGGGCCATGGCAGAAATCCGGGAGGCCACCGATTCGTGGATTCCCGCGATCATGTTCTCGCGGGTCTCTCCCTTGGAAATCAGTGAAATCACCTCGGATTCGGCAAACACCGTGCAGATGCTGCTGATGCTGGCGGGATTATCCGCCCTTGCGGAAATTTCACCGAAATCGTCGAGATCGGCTTCCATGGCCCGGGCCATGACCTCCAGAAAACGGCCCGTCCCGGCGGCGCACTTGTCATTCATGGCAAAATCGAGCACCTTTCCGGCCGCGTCGATCTTGATCACCTTGCTGTCCTGCCCGCCCACGTCAATGACAAAACGCGTCTCCGGATCAATGAAATGGGCGCCGGCGCCGTGACAGGTGATTTCCGTAATCGCCTTGTCCGCGAAGTCCACGCTGTTTCTGCCGTATCCCGTGGACACGACCAGGGCGATCTGTTCCCGCTGCACGCCGGATTGTGCGATCAGCTCTTCGAGCACAGATTTGCCGGCCTTCTGCGCATTGTAGCCGGTAAACTGCAGCCGGGTGCCCAAAAGCCGATTGTCCTCAATTAACGCCGCCTTGGCGGTAATGGATCCGATGTCGATGCCTGCGGTAATCATACAAAACTCACATTCTACACATAACAAAAAATGGGATTGAACCTGTCGGGTTTAAACCGCGTGGGGGTGAACCTGTGTGTTTACCCGGTAAAAGGGCGAACACAAAGGTTCGCCCCTTCGGATCTTCGTGGTTGATATACCCGTGCATTTCAGGATTTGAGCGTCTCCATGAACGCATCGATCCGGGTGTCAATCTGGCTTTCCGAAAAATTGCGCTCATCGACCATGTCGGCCTCAATGATCAGGGTGGGCACGCCGAGCCTGTCCATGATCATCTGCCGAAGATCGTACTGCCCCAGCGAATAGGGCTTGCAGCTCCGGTTGGAATGCATCACCATGCCGTCCACGTCATATTTTTGAATCATGCCGGCCACGATGTCAAACATCCGGTCAATGGAAATATTGATATAAACCTTGGTGTAGGTTTCGCTCATGGCCTCTAGAAAGCTCTGCCCGTTCATTTCCGGCAGCATCCCGCTCCAGGCCGAAGTATAGGTATCCGCCACCAGTGCGGCATCATGGCCGGCAAACTTATCCGAAAGCCACCGGGTGCGGTACCAGACCGGCAGGTTATCCCACAGCAACCGGTATTTTTCATTGGGAACCATGGCAATGCCGCGGTCGATGCGGTCGTTTAATTCGTCGAGCAACTGCCGGTAGTAGTCCACGGTCACCTGAGTGCCCCGCAGGGTGACGATCAGGGCCAAGTGAAAAAAGGCGTCAAATGCGGTCATGGGCGCCGGCTTGTGCGCGCAGGTATCGAGCACGGACTGCCAGAGCTGCGTGGCTTCCACCGAAAGCCGGCCCACTTCCTCCATGCGCTCGTAATCCATTTTCCTGCCGCAGTGGGTTTCCAGAAACGAAATGTATTCGTAAATCTGGGCAAGCACATATTTTCGCGCCGAATCCGTAAATTCCCGGTGAATAAACGGGGTGTCCAGGATAAACAGGGGGACGTTGAAAAACCGGGCGGCGGTCTCGTACCACTTGAGCACGGTGCCGCAGATGTTGTTGCAGCAAACCAGCATGTCGGGCTCCGGAAGGCCCCCAATGGGGCCGGTTTTGGCAACTGCATCGCCGATATCGGCCCGGGCGTATGAACACAGGTCCCGGGAATACCCCATCTCCTCGGCCTGTTCGCAGAGCTGTGCCCCCATTTTGGATGCCCCGATCATGGCGCCATGATTTTCCGGGTACACCGGAATCACATCCATGGCAATCAGGGGCTCCACCGGTCCGCCGCTGGTGATCCAGGCCACTTTCCGCCCCTTTTCCCGGGCGCCCTTGGCCTCGATGTAATAGTCGGTCATGATCTCCTTCATTCGGGAAACCGCCTGGATCTTGCGCTTTTCCTTTTCGGGATCATGTTTTTTTTCATTTTCCGCCATGACTCGGCCTCCGGTTTCTCACACGCTCAGGTTTTTGTCTGAAGTACGGCAGACAGACTTTTTACTACGCCAGCATATCCACGAAAGTCTCAAAACGGGTCATCAACTGACCTTCGGGCGGCGGCTGCTCCTCGATTTCCAGCAGCAGGCTCGGGATCCCTGCCTCATCCAGAAATTTCTTAAGGTACGGATAATCAAAAGCGTGCGGATCACAGAACTTGAGCAAAAGAAAAATCACGCCCCCGGCCTGCTGATGCCGAACCATATCCACCAGCGCCCGCCCCCGGACCGTGATATCCTGATGCTTGGCCGGACAGACCGTGCGCTCCATGTACCGGTCGGCCAGCGCCGCCAAGGGATCGGTGCCGTCTTCGGCAATGCGCCCCTCGAAATACCGGGCCCCGGTACACAAATCATCCCAGACCACGTCCGCCCCGGCCCTTGCCAGCAGCTCATATATATCCGGATGGGTGCAGATGCCCCCGGAGAGCACCACCCGCTTGCGTCCGGTATCCGAACGGCCGGCGGCATCAGGCTCCACGCCCTCGAGAAACGCGGTGATCTGCTCAGAAAATTCCCGGCGTTCCATGACCATGGCCGCGGTCATGATCCGGTGGACCGTGGACGGATCAAACAGTCCGGGGGCGCGGCTGCGCAGCTCATAAAGGGTGCTGAGCTTCTCCCGGATCCGGTTATAGTCGCCGATGGCCTGCCAAACCGCGTCATCGGATATTTCCGTGCCAAAGGCGTCGGCCAGCTCCTGACGGAATTCGTTTAACACGTCGATCATGTACTGCCGGGCACTCGGGGTATCGAGCCGGACCGGCAGCACCGCGTCAAAATGATGGGCAAACCCGGCATTCAATCGCCAGATGTCTGAAAGCCGTTGTATGGAATCGCAGGTGTGGGGGAAGACCGCGCCGTCCAGGAAATCCAGGCTGCCGTTCAAGGCCGCTTCCAGCCCGCCTCGGACCAGTGAGCAGCAATAGGACTGAAGGTGTGTATCCGCCATCCGGATTTCACCCTTTGTGCCCAGCAGGCGAAACGGCCAGAGGCCTGCGGCATGGATCAATTCCTCGGGTGCATACGAACAGAAGTAGCCGAGGATTTTCCGGCCGGTCTGCTGCTTGCGTTTTCTTGCGTAATCATTCGGATCGTTCCAGACGGACTTAAACCGGTCTAGTGGATTCATGGGCAATTCCTCGCAGGGGACGCAATTGTATCATTTTTAAGAATCCCATTTTCACACGAATGCTTGTCCCGTTCATACTCCGGCGGCCAAAGGCGTGTCAAGAAGAAAACGAGCGATTGTTCGCTTTTACGACTCGTTAAAAAAGTCGGGAGACTCGAAAAAAAAATCGTATAACAAATCTACCGGAGACAACGGTAAGCGATTGTAAATAAAAACAGAACTGCTTGACAATTTCATTTGTTGTATTATCTATAGAGTAGAATGTATAAGTATGATAAACGAACGACGTTCGCTTTTTCGTTTTTTTTATTAACAAGGAACAAGGCAGGCACCGTTGCAACCCATTTAAATACAAAGGATACACCCATGGAACGGGAAAAAAAAACCAACAGCGAATTCATCATTGACGCTCTGCACACCGGCCGGGAACTGCGCTCCCCGGAAATTACCCGGAAAGTTGCCGAGGACTCCGGCAAAAACATCAAAATCCAGGATATTGCCAGCATTCTGGCCAAATTGAGCAACAGCGAGAAATGCGACCTGGGATTTTTCATCCAGAAGCAAAAAACGCACAAGGGGTATACTTACAGCCTGGTGCCGGATGCAGTTAACCTGCCGGCAGAGGCGCTCTACGACCTGACCCGGAAAACCGGCAAGAATCGCTATACGCTGGAGCATATCATTGCTGAGCATCCGGAGCTAAAAAGGTATGTCAAATCCTCGCGGATGAAAAACAGGACCGTCAAACAGTCCAGCAAACGCGCCCGGAAGCCGGCCGCCGCTTCAGCATCTGAAGCCCGCCAAACCCGGATTTCCGGAAATGCAGCAGAAAACGGCCCTTCGGATCAGGCACTGCAGGCACTCATTGCCAGACTGATTGAGGAGGTTTCATACCAGGGCGGACTGAACATCAACGTCAACCTGACCGTCCGATTTGCAGGCATTGACACCAGCGAGCCCTCTTAAGCCGGCAACAAGAAACACTGCCGCTGGCAAACAATGGAGGCGGACATATGCGCATCGAGGACTACCGCTTCGGCAGCATCCGCATTAACGGCCGGACATACCGCAATGATGTCAAAATCGTCAACGACGCGGTAAAACCCGAGTGGTGGCGAAAAACCGGTCACCTGGTACGCCGGGAGGATTTATCCGATCTTCTGGAAACCGGACCGGAAATCATCGTGCTCGGCAAGGGCAGTCCCGGCCAAATGGTCCCGGAGACCGGATTGGCCGAAGATCTCGAAAAAGAAGGCATCCGCTTGATTGCCAGGCCCACGGCCGAAGCTGTGGCCGAATTCAACCGACTGCATGGGGAAAACCGGCATGTGGCGGCCGGATTCCACCTGACCTGTTAGGATCTGCCGACCCGCTAATCCAAGAGCGTTTCCAATGACAAAAAACCGTCCCCATATCAACGACCTCGCCCCGGAGATCATCGCCGAAAAGCAGGGGGCCACGGAATATACCAAGATCAGCTACCCCTTGCGTTACGGCTGCTACGGGCAGATCCGCACCCGGGACTATATTTTCCAGTTCAACCGCAACGCGGAGATCAAGACGGTCCAGGGCCGCAACGGCGACTGGCTGACCTCCTCGGAATGGCTGAAGCGAACCGCCGGAAACGACTGGCAGTATTTTTCCGCGGGAGGATATTCCGGGGCGTACAACTACACCGGGGAATACTATATCCCCTGCCTGCCCTACCAGACCAACACGCTTTTCGGCGGGGATGCATTCCAAAGACCCGAGGTCAGGGACGCCTTTGCCGCATTGCACCGACTCTACCGGCAAATCGAGGCACTTGACCTTACCGGGCTTGACAGGGCTCAGGCCGATTTTATCCGGCGCATCCGGCAAATGACACCGGAAACCCTGGAAGCCCGGGGCCTTCGGCTTCATGAAATCATCGGCGGCACGGTCAGCGTATTGCCCCCGGACGCCCGGCACGTGGAATACGATATCATTCCCGTGACAGTGGCAGACGGATGCCTCTACAATTGCGGATTCTGCCGGGTGAAAACCGGGCGGGGTTTTTCGGTCCGCTCCCGGCAGTCCGTGACCGATCAGCTCCTGGCACTGAAAAATTTCTACGACCGGGATCTGATCAACTACAACGCGGTCTTTCTGGGCCAGCATGATGCCCTTAACGCGGGCCGGGAAATGCTCTCGTTTGCCGCGGAAAAGGCCTGGGAGATCCTGGAAATCAAAAAGTCCATCATGAAGGGGGGCGGGATGTTTCTCTTCGGCAGTGCGGACTCCGTACTGCGCGCGGATGAGGCGCTTTTTGACGCGTTAAACAGCCTTCCCTTTAACACCTACATCAACCTGGGACTGGAATCCGGCGACGGTTCGACGCTGTCGATGCTGCGCAAACCCCTGAGTCCGGCAAAAGTGGAAGAAGCCTTTGCCCGGATGCTGGAGGTCAACCGGCGATATCCGAATATTGAAATCACCGCCAATTTTGTCATCGGTGCCGGCCTCCCCGAAACCCATCTGTCCTCGATTATCGAACTGACCCGCAACCGGCTGGACCGCTTCTGCCCAAAGGGGGCGGCTTACCTGTCTCCCCTGGAAAACATCGGCGATAAAAACCGGTTGCTCACGAAATTTAACGAATTGAAAACGCTTTGCCGCCTTCCGGCATATATCTACCTCATCCAGCGCCTGTAGGGGCCCCGAAAAAGCCAAAAACTGTTGACCCGGACATGAGTATCCGATAGATTGGGAACAAGTGATCTTATCCGTTTCCCTTTCCGGCAACAGACAACAGGATCGTTTATAAAGCAATGGCGCCCCCGGTGAATGCCTTTTCAGACAAAAAATCCGGTGCAAACGAAAAGGCCTCAAAGCATCGGGCCCGCCTGCCCGGGGCCCGGGTGCTTACCTTCCTGGTCTGTTTTGCCACCTGGATCGTGCTCTCGGGACGCTTTGACCTGTTCCACCTGGCCCTGGGAGTCATTGCCAGCTGCATTGTGTCAACCATCTCGGCAGACATTTTATTCCCCGTACACGAATTCCGACATCTCCCGAAAATGTTTGCCCGCTTCATTCTTTACCTTCCCTGGCTGTTATACAAAATTTTTCAGGCGAACCTCAACGTCCTGCACCTCTCCTTTCATCCCCGAATGCGCTAACGCATCGATCCGCAGATCATTACCTTTCAAAGCAGAGTCAAGGGCAATATGGCCCTGCTCATATTCGCCAACTCCATCACGCTGACCCCTGGCACAGTGACCGTGCATGTATCGGTACTCGGCAAGTATACGGTTCACGCCATTAATGGAAAATCCGCCGAGACGCTGCCCGGCAGCAATTCACGGTGAACACTAAGACCCCCGTAATCAAGGGGAATGATTTTTACCTTCTGCCATATTTGTGCCTATTTTTTATTCTAAAAGAAAATTAGCCTACTCCACAAAAAAACAATATAAAATGCTAATATAACTATAAATAAAAAATATAGACCATAGTTTCTACATATAGTAGCCTTTCTTTCAGCCACATCGACATGTAGAGGATACCATAGTGCAACCGAAAAAACATCTCAGCTTCGGCAGCCTGAGAAAAATCTTCTCAGAACGCGTTCTTCAAATTTAAGATACGCGCCGGGAAGGCAGTGTCAGTCATGAAATTCATGACTGCTGCCTCAGCGGTTTTGCCATGATGTTTTTTCAGGACCCATCGATGCTTGCTTTTCAAAAACGCATACAGGATCACGGCAATAAAAACAATCTGCAAACGATCTTTGGTGTTGGGTCGATTCCGAAGTCCACCCAGTTGCGCGATGTTATCGACCTGATTCCTTCATCATCGTTTGACCCGATATTTTCCGATTTCTTCAGCTTGTTGCAACGCGCAAAACTGCTTGAAAAGTTCCAGATTTTCAATAACCAGTACCTGATCTCAATCGATGGCACCCAGTACTTTACTTCCGAGAACATTTCTTGCCCCGGGTGCCTGAAGAAAACCTCCCAAAAACCGGGCAAACCACTTATTCCCATCAGTTTCTTGGCGCCTCCATTGTTCATCCGGACCAACGACAAGTCATTCCTTTGGCTCCGGAGCCGATTCAGAATACAGATGGCAGCTCCAAACAGGATTGTGAGCGCAATGCCGGTAAGCGCCTGATACAAAAAATTCGAAAAACACATCCGAAACTCAATATCATCATCGCCGGTGATGGTTTGTATTCCAACCAACCCCTTATTGACGAATTGAAATCCAATCGGATGCCATTTGTTCTGGTTGCCAAGCCCGGCAATCACAAATTCTTATTCAACGATTCAAGAGGCTACATTGACGAGCAAATCTATATCAACACGCTGTATGAAATTATCGGTGATCTGGCCGAGGAAGGCAACTGCGTTATTGTGGGCCGCGGCGGACAGTATATCCTGCGCGACCATGCAAGTGCCTTTCATGTCCTGCTGGTTGCAGAACACGAGGACCGGGTCAAATTCATGATGGAGCACTACAATCTCACCGAGGAACGGGCAGAAAAAACCATCCGTGTGCACGGAAAACGCCGGCGCAACCTGTACCGTAAATTCGGCAAGGAAAGCTATGACGAACCGGATCTCTATCACCTCGTGCTCAACATGAGCAAGCTGTCCATGGAAAAAGCCACGGACATCACATGCAACCTGATAAAGACCTAAGTTTCAGGTTCAGGCCTGTTGCTGCAGCCCGGCTTTCTCGGCAACCCGCTCCCGGATCCACGAAATCCAGGAATCCAGGCCCTCCCCGGTTTTTGCAGAGGTCTCAAAGACCGACATGCCGGGGTGGACCTGATCGATGTATTGCCGGGCCTTTTCCAGGTCATAGTCCAGATAAGGCAGCAGATCGGTTTTGTTGAGCAGGCAGGCCTGACACTCCCGGAACATCAACGGGTATTTCACCGACTTGTCCTCTCCCTCGGCAACGCTTAGCACCACCACCCGGGCGTCTTCGCCGATGTCGAATTCCGCCGGGCATACCAGGTTGCCCACGTTTTCCACGATGAGCAGATCAAGCCCCGCCAGATCGATCTGGCGGGCTGCGTTCTCGATTACGTGTGCGGCCAAGTGACAGTCGCCGCCGAATTCATCCGTATTGATCTGCACCACCGGTGCCCCGGAAATACTCAGCCGGTCCGCATCATTGGTGGTGCAGATATCCCCGACTATTACAGCACTTTGAATCTCCGGCATGATGCGGGTCAGGGTTTTTTCCAGGATCGTGGTCTTGCCGGAGCCCGGCGAACTCATCACATTTAAGACAAAAATCCCGTTTTCCGCAAAAAACCGACGGTTCTCCGCGGCCATTTTCGCATTGACATCCAGCACATTGCGAACCACTTTTACTTCCATCAGCCCCCCGTCAGATCCGTTCTATTGGTTTTGCGCCTGGCTTCCGAACTGCTCTTCGATATCAATGGACACCACGTCCAGTTCACGTCCGGAAATCATTTCCAGATTTCCGGACCCGCATTCCGGACACTTAAAAACAGCACGGGCAACCTGCCACTCATGCCCGCACTCTCGGCATTGCGCCACCACCGGAATCTCCTCGATGGAAAAGACGGCTTCGGCCAGCGGGGTGTCGCGTGTGGCAATCTCCAGGCAGAAATTCAGGCTGTCAACCACTACCGCCGAGAGCTTTCCGATTCTCAGATTGACCCTCTCCACCCGGCAGCCCCGCATTTCCGGGGGGATGGCAGCAGTGGCGATATCAATGACCTGCAGTGCGATCCCCATTTCATGCATGATTTAATCAATTTCCCCTGAATCGTCTGCTGCGGGTTTTTTCGCGTAAGCAATTCCCAGGCGATCGAGTTCTGCCAGCACCATGTCAATGACCGGGTCAATCTGCCCGCGGACCACGTCTGTCAAGTCCACGCTGAGCGTGTCAATATCCATGGGCTGCACCCCCAGTATCACGGTTTCCGGCACCTTCTCCATAACCTGGCAGAGCGTGAACGTCTCGAGAAAATCCACCTGGTGCAGGGAGTTTTTGGCCCGGATCCGTTCCGGCACGGCATCGCCGCTCAGCCGGAACAGATCCCCGGGCGCGCCATGGTTGCGTATGGCGTCGATAACGATCAGGTGATCGGCTTCGGCCATCACGCTCAGCAGATTCAACCCAAGTACGCCGCCGTCCACCACAGATACATTTTCCGGGAAATCAAAGCGCCTGTCAAGCGCCTGAATCACGCGGACGCCGAAGCCCTCGTCTGTCATTAATATACTGCCCACACCCAGAATCGTAATCTGCGACTGTTCCATACTAGGTGGCCCGGACTTTGTAGACCTGGTTGGAGTCCGGATCGATCACGTGCACACCGCAGGCAATACAGGGATCAAACGAATGCACCGTGCGAAGAATTTCCAGCGGACGCGATGCATCAGCCACCGGGGTTCCGATCAGCGCTTCCTCGACCGGGCCGAGCTTGCCCGCCTCATCGCGCGGGCCGAAATTCCACGTGGAGGGCACCACGTACTGGTAGTTATCAATCTTTTTATCCTTGATTTTGATCCAGTGCCCCAGGGCGCCGCGCGGCACATCGTTTAAGCCATAACCCATCATCTCCTTGGTGGGCATTTTCCAGCTCTGATACACCTTGTTGTCGCCTTTTTTCACATTGGCCACCAGCTCATTGACCCATCCTTCCACTGCCTCGCCGATAACCAGCGTTTCAATGGCCCGGGCAGCGGTGCGGCCCAGGGTGGAAAACAGGGCACCGGCCGGTACATCAAGCGTTTTTAAGACATAATCCACATTCTTGCTGATTCCTTCATGTCCGTTGGCATAGGCCACCAGCACCCGGGACAGGGGGCCGACCTCGCAGGACAGATTGTCATAGCGCGGGGCCTTGATCCAGGAGTACTGGCCGTCATCCGGCTCGTATTCGCCCGGATCCGGCTTGGTCACACCTTCAAAGGGGTGCCGGGCACGGTCTTGTTCATACCAGCCGCGGGTAACGTATTCGGCCACCTTTTCCTGGTCGGCTTCCCGGAGATTCTTGATGTCGCGTTCCTGTACAAGCCCGCGCGGCATGAACAGGTTTTCATCCTTGCCGTTACCCTGCGGAAAATCGCCCCAGCACAGGAAGTTGGTGGTGCCGCCGATGCCGCCCCAGTCCTTGTAGTACTTGGCCGCTGCCACGATGTCGGGAATATAGACATCTTTTACGAACTTCTGGGTTTCCTTCCAGATATACAGGAACTCGGCGATCCGGTCAGCTGACAGATCCTTGCTGGAAGTCACCCCGCCGACCACCAGGGACTGGGGATGGGGATTTTTGCCGCCGAAAACCGCGTGCATGCGCGCGGCCTTGGCCTGCAGGCGCAGGGCCTCGATATAATGGGATGCGGCAATCAGGTTGGATTCGGGCGGCATTTTGTAAGCCGGATGCCCCCAGTAGGCGTTTTCAAAGATGCCGAGCTGTCCGCTGTCCACAAATGTCTGCAGCCGCTGCTGCACGCTCTTGTAATAGGGCGTGCCGCCCCACTGGGCATCGGTGAGATCTTCGGCAATCCTGGCGGTTTTTTGGGGATCGGCCTTGAGCGCGGACACAATGTCCACCCAGTCCAGGGCGTGCAGGTGATAAAAATGCACGATATGATCATGCATGTATTGGGCACCGTGAAGCATGTTGCGGATCAGCCGCGCATTTTCCGGCACCTCGAGGCCGAGGGCATCTTCTACCGCCCGCACCGAGGACAGGGAATGCACATACGTGCACACCCCGCAGGAACGCTGGACAAAATGATGCGCATCCTCGGGATTTCTGCCCTGCAGAATCATTTCAATGCCGCGGAACATCTGTCCCGAACTCCAGGCGTTGACCACCTTGCCGTCAGCAACCTCGACTTCGATGCGCAAGTGCCCCTCTAAACGGGTCATTGGATCAATGGTTATTCGCTGGCTCATATGAACTCCTCTTTTCTTTTTGGATAAGGGGGATTTTCAAGTTATTTCAAGGCCTACTTGGGCATATAAAACGGAGACATGGCGTCCCAGAACTGCGGCTCGCTGCATCCGATGCAGGGATGCCCGGATTGGACCGGCCAGCTGGTGCCATCGTTGTATTTGGCCACCGGGCAGTTGTTATACGTCATGGGACCCCGGCAACCCAACGCATACAGGCACCAACCCTTTTCGATTTCCTCGGAGCCGAATTCTGTTGCCATTTCCCCCATTTCAAAATGGGCCCGCCGCGGGCACTGGTCGTGAACAGTTTTGCCGTAGGCAAACAGCGGGCGGCCGGAGTTATCCAGGGCCGGCATTTTGCCCAGCAGCAGATAGTTGATCACCGCCCCCACGAAATTGACCGAATTGGACGGGCATCCCGGAACATTGATGGTTTTGATGCCCAGGGCTTCGCCCACCCCCTTATATCCCCCGGGATTGGGGGCAGCCGCCTGGACGCCGCCAAAGCTGGCGCAGTTTCCGATGGCAATCACGCCCGCAGCTTTTGAGGTCACCGCTTTTCCCACTTCCAGGAAGGTCCTACCGCCGATTTTTCCGTAAACCCCGTTGTCCTTGGTGCTGATGGCGCCTTCGCAAACACAGATGAATTTTCCCTTGTACTTTTCCACCGCGTTTTTCAGATTTTCCTCCGCCTGGTGACCGGCCGCCGCCATAATGGTCTCATGGTATTCGATGCTGAGAATGTCGAGTACAAGTTCGTCAAGGTACGGATGGGTATGCCGCATCACCCCTTCGGTGCACCCGGTGCATTCGGCAAAATGCAGCCAGATGACCGGGGGACGCTGCTTGGGCGCGGCAAACACATCTGCGACCCGGGTGACATGCGCGGCGGAAAGCCCCATGGTCGCTGTCAAAAAGGTACAGTACTTCATAAAGTCCCGCCGGCTGACACCACTTTTTGCCAACCGTTCGTAAAACTCCGCTTTTTTCTTTTCATCATCCATCAAGCGTCTCCTCATGTTTTCGGGCAAATCATCTTTTTGCAGCCGGAAAAGCGCCTTTTGCCCAAACCAGGCCGCGGATCCGAATCCGCCACGGCTTTTCTTTATTTCCGACTGCCGGCCTTATATCAAAACAAGGCATTCGCCTTACGTGCAAAAAAGAGCTGACTTGCAAACGTGCCGCGGGCATCAGCAAATCCGCGGCAGTTGTTCCCCGCTGAGCATATCCACGATGCGGCGGCCGCCGATTCCGGTTTCCATTACCACCCTGCCGGGATGGTCCGCCACCACCTCCCCGATAATCACGGCATCCGTGCCGTACGGATCGGCCCGCATGGCCGAAAGCACGGCCCCGGCATGCCGGCTGTCGACAAAAGCCAGAAGTTTTCCTTCATTTGCGACATACAGGGGATCAAGCCCCAGAAGTTCGCATAATCCGGAAACCGATTGTTTCACCGGAATACGATCCTCATATATCCGTATGCCGGTGCCGGAACTGGATGCAATCTCGTTTAGCGTCGTGCCCACCCCGCCCCGGGTGGGATCGCGAAGCACGTGAACATCCGGGCAGGCACGCAGCATTTGTGCCACCATGCGGTTTAACGGGGCGCTGTCGCTGGATATGGGCGCATCAAAGGAAAATCCGGATCTTTTTGACAGAATTGTCACCCCGTGATCGGCGATACTTCCGCTGAGCAGAATCTGATCTCCCGGGCGGGCATTGGCCGCGGAAATATGGATGCCCGGGCCGATCAGGCCGATGCCCGAGGTGTTGATAAAAATCTTGTCCGCCGCTCCCCGGGAAACCACCTTGGTATCCCCGGTTACCACCTGGACGCCGGCGTTTTTGGCCGCCCGGCCCATGTCCGCCAGAACCGCCCTCAGATCCGCCATGGCAAAGCCTTCCTCGATAATCAGTCCGGCGCTGATATATTGCGGCTCAGCCCCGCACATGGCGATATCGTTGACCGTGCCGTTAACCGCCAGATCCCCGATGCTGCCGCCCGGGAAAAAAATCGGATCCACCACGTAGGTATCCGTGGAAAACGCAAACCGGCTGCCACCCATTTCAAAGACGGCCCCGTCCTCCATTCCCGCGAGTATAGGGTTGTCAAAGGCCGGCAGCATCATTTCCGCAATCAGGTTGCTTGACTGCCGCCCGCCGCTGCCGTGATCCAGCAGGATCCGATGGTTGCTCATCAGCCGTTGGTCCGGGTCAGGATTAAAAGACGCCATCAGATCTTCTACTGCACCTCGTGGTATTTAAAGTATGCCGCACACGTTCCCTCTGTTGAAACCATGCACGGACCCACGGGATTGATGGGCGTACACCGGGTTTTATACAAGGGGCATTCAGGCGGCGTCTTTGCGCCCGTCAAAATATCGCCGCACGCGCACCCTGCCGGCGGGGCCACATCCGGGGGGTGAACATTGAACTTCTTTCTGGCATCGTGGTCCGCAAATGCATCCCGGAATTGCATACCGCTGGCGGGAATCCATCCAAGCCCCCGCCAGTCGGCATCACAGACTTCAAAAACCGTATCCATGATCTGTCGGGCCGCCGGGTTGCCCTGCTCGGCCACAGCCCGGGGATAGCAGTTTTCCAGCTGCGAATCGCCCGTATCGAGCATTTCCGTCAGGCGCAGCAAGGCCCGGAGAATGTCCACGGGTTCGAATCCGGCCACTGCACACGGCACGCGGTAGTTTTCAAAAAACTGCGAATACCCCTGCATGCCGATAATCACCGATACGTGGCCGGGCAGCAGAAATGCATCAATTTCAACGCCTTCCATCTCCATCAGGGCCTCAAGTGCCGGGGGCACGATTTTATGCATGGCAAACACGGAATAATTTTCAATGCCGGCCTGCCGGGCAGCCAGAACAGATGCGGCAATGGTCGGGGCGGTGGTCTCAAAGCCCACCCCCAGGAAAACCACGTGTTTCACCGGGTTTTGCCGGGCGATTTCAACGGCATCAGACGCGGAATAAACGATCCGGACATCGTTTCCGGCGGCTTTCTCCTGCTGCAGCGACGAATTGCTGCCCGGCACACGGATCAGATCCCCGAAGGTGGCCACAATGGTATCTGTCTGCCTGGCCAGGCTGATGGCCGCATCAATTTCGCCCTGGGCGGTTACGCACACCGGGCATCCCGGCCCGGAGATCAGGTCAACGCCTTCCGGCAGAAGCCAGCGGATCCCGTTTCTGAAAATCGAAACCGTGTGGGTACCGCAAACCTCCATGATCCGCACCGGCCTGCTGCTGCGGGCGGCAATGCGCGAAGCAATGCTGTGGCAAAGCCGGCTGTCACGATATTCGGATATATGCAGCATACCTGTTTATTCTTCCCGGTTCCCGGCAGCAGCACGGTCTTCCCGGATTTTCGCGGCAGCCACAACTGCCTGCCCCAGGCAGACCCCGCCGTCATTTGCCGGCAGGAAATGATTTGTAAACACGGAAAATCCCCTGGCCTGCAGCACCTCGCAGATCCCTTCGAGGATGCAGACATTCTGGAACACGCCGCCGGAAAGCACCACGCGCTGCAGCCCGGTGGCATGCCGGATGCGGTCGCAGACATCGGCAAACATAAATATCACTGTCGCATGGAATCGGGCGCTGACCTGCCGGACGGATGCACCGCTTTTCAAATCTTCAACGATGGCACGAATCATCTTTGCCGGCGAAACCGGAAATACTTCTCCGTCGCCCTGGAGGATCTCATAATCATAGGCCTGTTGCGGATCCAGGGGAAACAGGTCGCCGGCTGCCTGCATTTCCAGCTCCATGGCGGCCTGGGCCTCAAAATTGACCCGGTTGCGGATTCCGGCAATCGCTGCCACCCCGTCAAACAGGCGTCCCAGGCTCGAGGTCAGCGGCGAATTGACCCGTTTTTCCGCCATTTCAACAATCAGCCGCACGTGCTCCGGATTCAACCCGTCGAGAAACGGCAGATCCAAATCTTTCAAATCCCCGCCGTAAGCCTCAATCAGGTAGCTGATTCCCATGCGCCAGGGTTCCCGGACGGCCGCAGCCGCGCCCGGCATGGGGACATAGGCCAGGTGGGCGGCTCTTTGAAAAGCCGCCCTGCAGGCGATCATGGCCTCGCCGCCCCACACGGCGCCGTCTGTTCCGTACCCGGTTCCGTCGAGCGCCAGGCCGATCACATCGCCCTGAAGGTGGTTTTCCGCCATGCAGGAAACAATGTGGGCATGGTGATGCTGTACGGCAATACAGGCATCCGGGTCGCGCTCCTGCGCGTATCCGGTGCTCAGATAGTCCGGATGCATATCATGTGCGATGTATGCCGGTTCGATATCCAGGATGCCCTGCATGTGAGCAATGGTATGCCGGAAAAAATCCAGCGCCTGGATATTTTCCAGGTCCCCGATGTGCTGGCTGACAAATGCGTGGGAATCTTTTGTCAGGCAGACCGTATTTTTCAGTTCCGCCCCGCACGCAAGAATCTGCGGCAGATCTTCATCCAGGAAAACCGGGGCGGGCACGTATCCCCGGGATCGCCGCAGCACCCGGGTATCGCCGGCCGCGCGGCAGACGATGGAATCGTCACTTCGGATATAGATGTCCCGGTTGTGTACAAGAAAAACATCTGCAATGCCGGACAGGCGGTCCACGGCCTCCTGGTTGGCAATGGCGATGGGCTCTTCGCTCAGGTTGCCGCTGGTCATGACAAGAGATGAAAAACCCCGGGCCATGAGCAGGCAGTGCAGGGGCGTATACGGCAGCATGGTCCCGAAATACCTGTTTTGCGGGGATACGTTGCCGGCAATGCGGTTGGGGAAACGCTTTTTCAGCAGCACGATGGGCCGCCGCGGGGATTGCAAAAGGGCGTTTTCCTCGGGCGTGACATGGGCAAAACTTTCAACGGCCGCGATATCTGCGGCCATGAGCGCAAAAGGCTTTTTAGCCCGGTGCTTGCGCATTCGCAACCGATCCACGGCTTGTGCGTTCTGCGCATCCACGGCCAGGTGGAATCCGCCCAGGCCCTTGACTGCCAGGATATATCCCTGCTGTAAAAACCGGGCGGCGGCCTGGATCGGTTCTGCACACGGAACATGTCCGCCCGTGGAATCGAGCAGGGCCAGGTGCGGCCCGCACGCCGGGCAGGCGTTGGGCTGGGCATGAAACCGGCGGCTTTGGGGATCCTCGTATTCCGCCCGGCATTCGGGGCACATGGGAAAATGCTTCATGGAAGTGTTGGCGCGGTCATAGGGAATGTCATCAACGATGGTGTATCTGGGGCCGCAATTGGTGCAGTTGATAAACGGATAGCCATAGCGCCGGTCGTGCGGATCAAAGAGCTCTTTATAGCAGTCCTGGCAGATGGAAACATCCGAAGAAATCAGGGTGGTGCGCAACTCCCCGGAGCGGCTGGGAGATATGGAAAACTCGCCGAATCCTTCAAAGGCAGCCTGCGCCTCGAAAACCTCGGTGATGTGGGACAAGGGCGGGGCATGGGAGCGCATATCTGCGATAAAGCCGTCCACGTCACAGCCCTCGCCTTCCACATGAATCTGCACCCCGGTTGCGGTGTTGGCCACCATGCCTGTCAAACCGTAATGCCGGGCAAGCTGATAGATAAACGGCCGGAATCCCACACCCTGAACAATGCCCTGAATTTTCAGAACTTTTGCGGTACCGGTGTGCAACCTGCCATTCAGCATTTATTCAACCGTCCCGAGTTGACAACTTTGTTTATTTTATTTAAAAGCGCTCAAACACCGCTGCGTCTGTGTATTGCGGTTTACTCCGGGCTGTCCGGGTTACATGTTTTCGGGTGGATTGTCAGACAAAAAAACATCGCGCATAAAATTCAAGGACGACAGCGCGGTCTCTTCGTCCAGGACCTGAATGGCAAATCCGGCGTGCACGATCACATAATCGCCGACCCTGGCATCTTCCACAAGCATCAGACTGGCTTTTCGCTGCACGCCTTCCACGTCAATGGTGGCAACTCCCGATTCGATATCAGTAATTCTGGAAGGAATGGCAAGACACATAGGCGACTCTCAACCGGGGTTTGCAGTAAATGAATAAATCAATCAAAGGCCGACGCATTTTCTAGTATGCGCACGTATAGGCGACATTAATATATTAAATCATTTTTTCCAAGAAAAAAATTTACCACTGCTGCATTTCCCGAAAGGGGGAAGCCAGATCATGGAACGCGGCCGGCTCTTCTCCCTTGCCTGCACTTGGCACGCAAATTGCTAAATGTAATAGCGGGTTGCACAGTAGTCCTCCTGAATTGTCAACCTCCCTGAAATCGGCAGATGCACCGGGTACTTGGCAGCCCGGTCATCTGACGGTCTTTTTTGTCCGAAACGGAAAGCTTACTCCCCGGCAGCGCGCCACAGCACAAACGCTACATAACGCTACATAACGCTACCACCGTTACCCGGATAACAGATTTGCCCACGCACCCTTTTGAAAGCCCGATACAGACCCGGACATCCAGGCCCGGATACGGCGGCAGATTTCCGGTGCCAAAAGCCACATGTATACTTTATCATACAATGGCACAAAAACGGAAGGCGGATGCATATATTAATACTGCCTACAACGGCAAGGGCGCCTGCGGCAAATGCAAACTGATTGTAGAATCCGGCAGCGTGGAAAAAACCGAAACCGCGCGAAAGCCGCAAAGCCCGCCAAGACGGAATTATCGCTTAAAATCGCGTTTGCGGGCTTTGCGCTTCGTGGTTGTCAATCTGTCAAACGCGCTGCCGCCCAAACATCATCCTTATTTTGTGACATACTTTTCCGCCAGTACTTGTCCGGCGCGCTCCAGATCGCCGTTGATGGCCTGGCTGTCTTCTGCCACGGACTCCAGGATTTCGGCCACATCCGCCATGCCCGCCTGGCGGGCGCGCTCTGCCCACTGCCGGTAGGTGGCGGCATGATCGGCATTGTGCTTGAGCCAGTGCTGAACCATTCTGCTAAGTTTTTCGGACATGGGCATCTCGCTTTGCCCGGAACCGTGGCCGCTGTTATGGTGATCGTGATGATGATTTTCGTGGTCGTGATGATGGTCGTTCATAATGCCTCCAGATCGTGTGTGCGCAACATTTACGCCCGGTACCATAACCCGGACTAGAAATCTACCGCCCGCTCCAGGACCGCCAGCGGCAGGGCAAGTATGTGGGACTGCCCCTTTTGCGAAAGCAGCGCGCCTTCGGACACGCAAATCAGCAGATCCCCCTGCCAGACATGCACGTCCCGGATTGCGCCCTGAAAATGATCCGCCAACGGCCGCAACTGATACCCGGAACCGGTAAACTTTAGAATTCCCACCGCGCCCTGACTGGCCCCGCCCCCGAAAAAATCGGACAGCCCGGACCGGTTCAGCTCCGCTGCAGCCAGGACCGCACCGTCCTGCCGGAAAAGTGCCGGCTGGCTCCAGATCTCCACCCGGTCCGGGGCGGCGTCGCTGTTGGCCGGGTCCCGGACCTGAAGATCCGTGCCGCCTGCTGCAAAACGATCATTGGACTGCCACACCGCTTGTCCGGATTCGTATAAAACCAGCCTGCCGCCGGGGTTGAAAAATCCGTGCGCGCGGGTGCCGTTACCGTTGAAATCCGCAAAAAAGGCCCCAAACAGACTATATCCAAACGGTACGGAAATCTTCTCCCCCCGGTTCACGGAACCGCCCTTTATGTGCAACCGGTATACCGCGGGCAAAAGCAGATCCGCCGGGGTAAAGCGCTGCCCCCACAGTTCCGGCTCGCTGCTGTCGCCGGGCGAATGCATAAATGAGAGCACATACGGAAGATTTTCCGCCGCCACGCGAAAGCCGCTGCCAGTGAGTTTCAGCACCACGGAACGCATACCCGCCTCCGGCACATAAACATTGACAGCCGCCAGGCTGCGGCCGGAAACCGACATGCTCACCACCTCGCCGAAGCCCTCGTAAGTGTAATCAAATCGCTTTCCGCCCTCCAGGGCACGGGCCTCGATTTTCCGGCTGCCAAGGCACAGCAGGTAAGGTTTCTGGGTTTTGACTGTCTGTACCACGCCGATATTTCGGGTCACTTCTTTTCGGCTGGCCACCGCCCGGAAATCTTCGGCTTTTACGGCATCAGCCATTGACGGCAGCGCCAGGCCCGGCACGGCAGACTTGCCGCGTGTCCCCGTATCGCCTCGGGCGGCTCCGGCTCGCGGCCGGTCCTTTAAGGAAGCCGCTGCCCCGGGGGATTCCCGGACCGAATCCGCCCCGGTATAAACCGCCTTGACCTCCCCGCCGCTCCACAGGGTCAGGCGGTCGGCTTGAGCCGCAAAAACAACGGCAAATTCAGCAGCCTCCTGTGCATCCCCGGGATCCGCATTCCTGGTGTAGCCCTGCCAGTCCAAGTACGAAAGTTCGGCCCGGATGGCCGTATAATCGGAAAAATGCGTGCCGTCAACATCCAAGAACCAGGCCGGAACCTCCTTGAAACGGACCGCCGCCTGTCCCGGCTCAATGCTGCAGTCCAGTTCCAGGCACCAGACCCGGATTTCGGCAAATTTTTCGCTGGTGCGCACGACCCGGCCGAAAGCTTCGGGTTCGGCATAGGAACCCAGGTTCTGGCCGGTTTCCGGATCGGTCACCGCCTGCCCGCTTGCGTAAATGCAGAAAATATCGCCCTTTTCCACTTGATCCTGGCTGCCCTTGTTTACCAGCATCCGGTCTTCAGGCCCCTGGATTACGCGGGCTTCCCGGGGGGCCAGCGCTTTTTCAATCCCCCCCGTGTCAAACCCCGCGGCCCGGGCCGTGCAAAACGCCGCCATGATCATGGCAGCGCAGACAAAAAACACTTTCGGTATCCACGCAAATATCTTCATTTGGTTTTCAGGTTTCCGGCCGGCTCTCACCCGGGCACTTCCTAATGCCCTATGTGTTTAGCATTACAAAAATAACCACAAAGTGCACGAAGAAAAGATCCTTCAAAAAATCCGGGCCGGGCGGGAGGTCCCGCCCGGCCCGGCCTGCGGTTTATGATCAATTAGAACGCAAACACCGCGCCCGCGCCGACCTGGTAGACATTGTCGTCATCATTGAGCACATCAGGGTGCTCGGCCAGATCGCCGGAGATCAGATACGCCCCCTCGAGCTTTAGCGTCAGGTTCTGGTTCATCTTGTAAGAATACCATAGGTCGAACTCATAACCCAGGTCATCTTCGCCGGCGTATTCCTCTGCAGTGGCCAGGTAGCGTACTGCGCCGCGCAGGTTGTTTTTGGCATCCAGCTGCATCTCGCCTTCCACGGCAAAGTTGATCAGGCCGTTGTTTCTCATTCCGTCGAAGGTCTGCCTTTCACCAAACATATCATCCACAAACCGGTCCATGGATGCTGCTATGGAGTCCTTGAAAAAAATCTGGCCCACCTTCACGTCCGCATCAATGGACTGGAAGGCCTCTTGGTCGCTGTCGCTGGCGTCGCAATCGCCGCTGACATACAACGCGTTAAAGGAAACCTTGCTGGTGTCGTTGATGTGCGTGCCCACGGTGACATTGGCCAGGTAGGCCGAAACATCCTGGTTCCCGCCCGGGCCGGCATCGCCTCCCTGGTAGACCAAGTCGCCGGAAGCAAACACCTTGCCGCTGAGATCGCCGGTGGTGCCCACCCAGAACTGGTCGGCTTCCTGCTCGTAGACGCCCTTGCCCCCGAAATCCGTGGCATAGACGCCGAAGCCGCCGATGGTCACCCCGGATGCTGGGCTGAAATCGCCTTTTGCGACAAAAAGATCGGTATCGTGCACTCCGCTGTTATAATCTTCTTCAAGCCCCCGGAACCAACCGGTCATCCAGTTCACATTGCCCTTGCCATATGCGGTGAGGCCGGCAGCGGTTTCCGTCCACACCCATTGGTTGATCCCGGTCTTCTGCAAGCCGGCCCTGGCAAAGATATTGTCTGTCATGCCCGGCAGTGTCGACTGGATATAGGCAAACCGGTTTTCGAAATCCTTGCTGTCGCCCGAATACTCCCATGTATCGCTTTCGCCGAAATTGTTGGCCCCGGTCTCAAACCCGTAGACCATTTTGGCCCGGCCGTCGTCCGTGCCCACTTCGGCCCGAAGGCGGACCTTGCCCACCCCCATTATGGTGCTGTCGCCATATTCGCCGCCCAGCAGATAGTCGTTGGAACTGCCCAGTACGCCGGTCAGGGCCTTTCCGTGAAAATCCACGGTCACCGCACCTGCTGGCAGCGCCATAAAAAAGAATAAAATTCCTGTTAAAATTCCCGCCAAAACCCCTTTTTTCATCTTCTCCCTTCCTCCTTATTGATTTTCCCTGATGAACACCAGAACTTTTCCAAGTACTTGGATTCGTATATTATCCATTCATTTTTGAAGCGGCCGCCAAATGCCGGTTGCCGTTTTCATACCACAAACTGAAAGGCTCTGACAACGTCGTTTTGCAGGAAACGCCGCGACAAAAAAAGCCGGCTCCCGCAGGAGCCGGCCCGTCCAGGAGGACGACAGAAACAGTATCTACTTAGAAGACATACTGCATCTGCACAAACACCTCATCCTCATCTTCGCCGTCAATACCGTCTTTGTTTTCGCCCATCCGGTAGGTGGCCTGCAGCTTGATGTCGTGATTGCGGGTAAAGAAATAATTGGCACCGACAGAGGTACGGGTCCATTTTTCTGCATATCCGTCGGCATCCTGTACCTGATAGCCGGCCACGAATTCGACCATGTTGTTGGGCAGCATGTATCCGCCTTCAACAGCCCAGTTTTCCAGGTCTGTCTCGCCGTTTTCGTAGATGCCGGATGTCAGGGTTTCATCCACCAGTTCAGCGTCAAACATATTGTACTGGGCGTCCACCGAAATGCCCATGTACCTGAAAGCGCCGCTGATTTCAAATCCGGTGACGCTGTCAACGTCCTGCTGGTCATCCCCGGGATTATTTGTCAGGCCGGTAGTTTCATCGATGTATGTATTGTTGTCACTATCGTTTGACCAAGTAAAGGCCGCCAGGCTGAAGGTGGCCTTGAGATCCTTCTTGAAATCCCCCTGGGCCATCTTCAGGTAGCCGAAAGGATGGAAGTCCGCCCGGCCGCCGAATATCCAGCCGTCATTGAAATCCGAATTCCGATTGACCGGGGTGTCAAAATCGAGCTTGTCAGTGTCCGGATCAATGCTGGCCTGGGCAACGGTGGCGGCCCAGCCGAACTTCTTCTTCATGGCGTTTCCGGAAAAGTGCGCGCCCAGGTTGCGGTCCGGGCTGCCGTAGTTGTGGTCACCCACAAAGGTTCGCTCCACGAGCTGCTGACGTTTGGATGAGGTCAGGGTTTCCCGGGAGAAAGGCGTCAGGGCGTTGCCGACCTTGACGGTCATATTCGCCATCCCCCTGTAGGCCAGATAAGCGTCCTTGACCGCCACCTCATTGCCGTCTTCAGCCTTGCCGTAGTCGAACTGGAACTTGCCCATCCAGTCCGGATGGGTGCTCCCCTCGATATAGGGCCGCAGGCGGCGGAAAAACATCTCATCGGTTGAATCGCCGCTGTCCGGATCCACCTTGTGATACTGGACCTGGATCCGGCCGCCGATCTCCAGCCATTTGTCGCCTTCTGTGTACTTCACCCCCCCTGCGCGTACCTCCCGGGCATTTACCGAGACAAGACAGAGGGCCAGGGCCGTGCACAGCATCAAATTCAGGGCATAAAATAATTCCCGCTTCATTGAAACCTCCTTGTAAGTATGCTTGTTTGTTGAAGTTGAATTGATCTTGTGCCCCCGGATCTATCGCAGTGTTGTTACGACCCTGTTGCAATCCGGTAAAGAATTGGAGACAATTAAAAAAATTTGCTGCGCCTGTGCGGTGCCAAAAAAATCTGTAACAATGCCGACATATTGAAACAATACGGGCAATCGGCGGGAAATTTTTGCGCCGGGGTCCATTACAACCGGGCAAAAATCTGGCACTTACTTTAGCGGCTTGGATAAACGACGATAAAAGGGCGGGATCGAGGGGAGCGAAAGAGCAAAGTGCGCCTTGAGGCGCACCGGTCTGTGAAAAAATGACTGCAGAAGCGACTTATTCAGTCGCGCAAAGTCCTGGAGTCATTGAAAGAACGGCTAAACCTTTCTGCGCAGCCTTGCCCGGTAAACAATGGCAAGCAGGTTCATGCCCAGCACCAGGGCAATCAGCACCAGGGCGGTGCCGTACTGCAGATGCCGGGTCTGCTCGATGTTTGTGCCCGCCGTGGCCAGCACGTAAATATGATACGGCAGGGCCATGACCGGATCGAAAATGGAATCCGGAAGCTGCTTGTTGAAATACACGGCCGCGGTGAACATGATGGCCGCGGTCTCCCCGGCCGCCCGGCTCAAAGACAGGATCCCGCCGGTAATCATGGAAGGAAATGCCGCTGGCAGCACCACCCGGGAGATGGTCTGCCACTTGGTGGACCCCAGGCCCAGGGAGGCTTCCCGGTATGTATCGGGCACCGCGCGCAGGGCCTCCTCGGATGCGCCGATCACCACGGGCAGGCTTAAAAAGCCCAGGGTCAGAGCCCCGGAAAGAATGCTGACCTCCAGATTCATCCAGGTCACGAAAAATGCCAGCCCGAACAGGCCGAAGACCACCGAGGGCACGCCTGCCAGGTTGTTGATGGCAAACCGGATCAGCCGGACAATCAATCCCTGCCGGGCATACTCGTTTAAATAAACGGCCGAGCCGATACCCAGGGGCATGGAGATGGCCAGCGCGCCGATGCTCAGGTAGGCGGTGCCGACAATGCACGGCAGAATGCCGCCTTTTGTCATGGAATCCCGCGGGGCCTCGGTTAAAAAATCCCAGCTGATGGCGGTCCATCCGTTTTTGACCAGGAAGTAAACGACAATCAGCAGGGCCAGGGCGTTAATTCCGGCAGCCCCCCGGAACAGGCTGAAAAAAACCTGCTGCTTGATGTTGCGCCCCAGAACCGATTTCGTGAAAACCAATTCGTTATGCTGCATTTCGTTCATCAGAGATCTCTCCTGTTCCATTTTTCCCGGGATTACAGGGTCGCTGCCCCGACCTGCCGGTGTTTATGGGAAATATAGTCTGCCACGGAATTAAACACCAGGTTGAACACGAACAAAATGATCCCGATGGCAAACAGGGCGTGATAGTGATCGCTCTGAAACGGGGCTTCGGCCATTTCTGCGGCGATGCTGGCCGGCATGGGCCGCACCGGGTCAAACAGGGATCCGGGAATCATGGCCGCGCCACCGGCAACCATCAGCACCACCATGGTTTCCCCGATCGCCCGGGCCATGCCCAGGATGATCCCGGTGCTGATGCCGGAAAGGGATGCCGGGATAATTACCCGGAAAATGCTTTCGATCCGGTTGGCGCCCAGGGCTAGGGAGGCTTCTTTTAATTCCGGCGGCACGCTGCTGATGGCATCCTCGGATATAGTGCAGATAATGGGCACGGACATGAAGGCCAGCATTAAAGAGGCGTTAAACAGGTTCAGGCCCGTGGGCAGGTCAAAGGTTTGTTGCAGAAAAGGCGCCACCACCACCATCCCGAAAAACCCGATCACCACCGAAGGCAGCGAGGCCAGCAGCTCCACGGCCGGCTTGACAATCTCCTTTAGCCTCGCTGAAGCGATTTCGGCAATATAAATCGCAGTCATCACGCCGAGCGGCACGGCAATGGCCGCAGAAAAAAGGGTTACAAACAGGGAGGCCAAAACCAGCGGCAAGATGCCGAAATCCGGCGGGCTGGCCGTGGGATACCAGTATTTGCCAAAGATAAATTCCGTGACCGACACCTTTTCAAATATGGGCACTCCCGCCTTGACAAGAAAAAACAGGATCAAGAGCAAGATGGCAATGGACACAAAGGCGATGGCAAAAAAGAGGTTCCGGATCATCCCTTCTTTTCTCTGGCGTTTCATCCCTGGACTCCTCTCGGGCTTTCGGGTCGATTTGTTCTGATACAAAACACAGCGGATGCCGGCAAATGCGGGATTTTCAGGCATTTGCCGGCATCCGGGTTCAGGAAATTATCCACTTAATATAAAGGCACATACCCCACGTTTTCAACGACTTTCTGTCCCTTTTCCGGATGCATGATCCAGTTCATGAACTGGAGGGTCACCCCCTCGGGCCATCCGTCGGTGAACATGTACAGGGTCCGGCTGACGGGATAAGCCGCGGCCGTATCCTTGCTGGCCCGGACACCCTTTACCTTCAGGTCCTTGACCTCCTTGTTCAGGTAGGACAGTCCGATATACCCGATGGCATACTTGTTCTTGGACACCGCCTGGGACACGGCGCCGTTTGAGGCCTGCAGAAGGGCTCCGGGGAAAACGCGCCCGCCTTCGAGCACTTTTTCCTCCCAGACCTCATAGGTGCCCGAGGAGGTATCCCGGGATACCACCACGATCTGCATGTCCTTGCCGCCGACCTCGGACCAGTTCTTGATCTTGCCCTGATAAATCTTTTTCAGCTCATCGACGCTCAAATCGTCCACCGGATTGGAATTGTGGACCACCGGCACGATGCAGTCAAAAGCGATACCAAACGGCACCGGATAATGACCGTTTTCCACTGCGCGGGCGACCTCCTTTTGCTTGATAAAACGGGAGGCGTTGGCAATATCGGTGGTTCCGTCGACCAGCGCCTTGATCCCGTTTCCGGATCCGCCGCCGGACACCGATATCTGCACGTCCGGGTATTCATTCATAAAGGTTTCAGCCGCCTGCTGGGCAATGGGCAATACCGTGGTCGAGCCCTTCATGACCAGGCTTTCGGCCCATGCCGTGCCCAGGGTCAGCCCGGTGCAGATGAGCCCAAAAATCAGTGTGATCAAAAGCTTTTTCATTTTCATTGTTGAAACCCTCCATTTTTCTGGTATTTTTATAAGGATGCGGAGCGTATGTTTTTTCGATGCCCCTGCGATCTGTTAGCCCGTAACCTAGCGTGCGATTATGACGATTCTGTGACATGCAAATAAAGATTGCGTGTCAATTTTGTCACCAAATCTTCACAAAGTCTTCGACGGGTTGTCACAAATCCGGGTTATTGTCCAACCAACTGAAAACGGACGGGATAATCAAAAATTAAGCCGGTTTCATACAAACGCAACAAATTCCGCCGGCGCCGTTTTTGCCAATAGGTTACCCAATACAACCGCGCCATGCAGAACCGGCGCGAGGTAAAAAAAATGGATAGAACCATTCTGGTCGTCGAAGACGACCCGGACATTCTCAACCTGGTCATCTGGCACCTGGAATCCGAAGGCTACCGAACGCTGAAAAGCAAGGACGGCAGAAAATGCCTGGAAACGGCGATCCATGAAAAACCCGATTTGCTGGTTCTAGACCTGATGCTGCCGGGCATGGACGGACTCGAGGTCTGCAAAACCATGAAACGCAACCAGGCCACCGCAGATATCCCGGTCATCATGCTCACGGCCAAGGGCGAGGAAGTCGACCGGATCGTGGGGTTCGAACTCGGCGCAGACGATTACCTGGTCAAGCCCTTTTCCCCCAGGGAACTGCTGCTGCGTATCCGGGCGGTTCTCCGGCGGCATGAACCACCCGCCCAACAGCGCCCGGGCGTACTGCGCCACAGGGAGATGACCGTGGAGCCGGAAAACTACAAAGTCCATATCGGCCGGGAACCGATCCGGCTGACGGTAACCGAGTTCAACCTCCTGCTGGATCTGCTGCAGAACAAGGGGCGGGTCCGCTCCCGGGATCAACTGCTCGACCGGGTGTGGGGATATCAGTTCGAAGGCTACGCCCGGACCGTGGATACCCACATCCGGCGGCTGCGCCAGAAAATCGCGCCCTATGCCGAAGACATTGAAACCGTACGCGGCGTTGGCTATCGATTCAAGGAAACGTAAATGAAAAATCTGAAATTCAGAACCCGGCTGTTTGTCTCCTTCTGCGCGGTGCTGCTCCTGGCAATCCTTCTGCCCGGGTTTTACGTGTACAACACCCTGGAGTCCGAACTCCTCAAAGAATCCAGGGAAAAAGCCCTGCGCCATCTGGATTTCATCGAGTGGATGCTCGCCGGGGAGGCCCCGTTTGAAAGCAATGCTGCCCTGGACCGATGGGCCACCTCAGCGGGGGAGAAACTCGGCTCCCGTATCACCCTGATTACCCCGGGCGGCGCGGTCATTGCCGATTCCTCAGTGCCCTACAAGGAAATCCGGTACATGGAAAACCATGCCGACCGCGAGGAAATCCGCTCGGCCAAGGCCCGGGATCCGGCTGTGAGCATCCGCTACAGCTCCACGCTGAAGCAGGAACTCATTTATGCAGCCAGAAAAATCAATTCTCCCACCGGCAGTGATGATCTCTACCTGCGCACCGCGTATCCGGTTTCCTCGGTGGAAAACCGGCTGAGCAACTACACGGAAAATTTCCTGGCCGGCCTGGCACTGATTTTCGCACTCACATTTCTTTTCAGCGTATATCTGGCCCGCAAATTCGAAGCGCCGGTGCACCAGGTGATAAACCGGCTCAAGGCAATTGCCGGCGGCGATTTCTCCCATCAATATATCCTGGATTCCGGCAGGGAATTCTACGATCTGTCCATGACGCTCAACGAGACCGCAGACCGGATCCGCGAACAAATGGAGGTGATCTCCGAGCAGAACCGGGAGATGGAAACCATTCTCGAGAACATGCGCGAAGGGGTGATGCTCATCGACCGGACCGGGCGCATCAAGGCACTGAACCGCTCCATGGCCGGCATTGCCGAGTGTCATCTTTCCTGCATCGGCAAACGCCCCCTGGAGGCTTTTTTAAACAGCGAGGTGCAGGCCGCCTGCAACAAAATCCTGCAGGGGAGATCCGAGTACAGCCTTACCATTTCCATGGAACAAGAGCGCTACTATGAAATGTATGCGGCAAAAATTCCAGATGGCGGGGCATTGATGGTTTTCTACGACATCAGCGAGCGCAAGCGGCTGGAAAAAATCCGCCGGGATTTCGTGGCCAACGTCTCCCACGAGCTTAAAACGCCCCTGACCTCCATCAAGGGGTATGTGGACACCCTGATTGCAGGTGATTTTTCGATCAACGCGCAAGGACTGGCATTTTTGTCTACAATCCAGAAAAATGCCGCGCAGATGACCAACATCGTCAATGACCTGCTCGAACTCACCCGCCTGGAGGAAAAACCCCCGCACTTGAGCCTGCAGCCGGTAGAGGCGGCCCGGATGTTTGACTCCACGTGGGAAACTTTCCAGCCCATTGCAGATGAAAAACAAATCCGCCTGGACAACCGGCTGACATCTCCCTTGTGGGTATACGCCCATGAATCAACATTGAGCCGGGTTTTTCGGAACCTGATTGACAACGCGGTGCAATACTCTCCGCAAGGCGGAACCATCACGGCTTCTTCCGAGGCCGGAAACGTGGAAATCATTTTTGCCATTCAGGATGAGGGGCCCGGGATTGCCCCGGCGCATCAGGACAGGATCTTTGAGCGGTTTTACCGGATTGACAAGGAACGCAGCCGGGCCTCCGGCGGCACCGGCCTGGGCCTTTCCATCTGCAAGCACGCCGTGGCAGCCATGGCCGGCCGCATATGGGTGAAAAGCCCGCCCCCGGGGCAAACCCGTGGAAGCGTGTTTTGTTTTTCACTGTCCCGGGCAGAAGCATCCGAAGCGATCACCGCGCCAACCGATCCGGAATGAAAGGATTTGCATATATGACGGACCCAGCGAAATTCACCATAAAAAGTCTCAACTTTTATTACGGCGACTATAACGCGCTTGCCGATATCAACCTGGATTTGCACCAGCAGCAGGTATCCGCATTGATCGGCCCCTCGGGATGCGGCAAAAGCACATTCCTGCGGTGCTTAAACCGCATGAACGACCTGATCCCGGCAAGCCGCGTGGAAGGAGAAATCCTGCTGGACCGGGAAAACATCTACGCGCCGAGCGTAGACGTGGTCAGCCTGCGCCGGCGCGTGGGCATGGTCTTTCAAAAGCCCAACCCGTTTCCCAAGACCATTTTTGACAACGTGGCCTACGGCCTGCGCGTAAACGGGGTGAAAAACAAGGGGGTTCTGCGGGAAAAAGTGGAATGGAGTCTCAAGCAGGCCGCCCTGTGGGACGAGATCAAGGACAGGCTGCACCAGTCCGCACTCGGGCTTTCCGGCGGCCAGCAACAGCGGCTCTGCATTGCCCGGGCCCTGGCCGTGGAACCTGAAGTCCTGCTCATGGACGAGCCGGCCTCCGCCCTGGATCCCATTGCCACACAGAAAATCGAAGACCTGATTCATGACCTGAAAAAAAGCTTTACGATCATCATTGTCACTCATAACATGCAGCAGGCGGCGCGGGTTTCAGACATTACGGCGTTTTTCTACATGGGCCGGCTCATCGAGGTCGGCGCAACCGAAACCCTGTTTACCCGGCCGGAGCTCAAACAAACCGAAGACTACATCACCGGACGGTTCGGCTAAGGAGGCCTGATGGAACGACTCCATTTTCATGAAGAGCTCGAACAACTCAAACTCACTGTATTAAACATGGCCGCCCTTACCCAGCAGGCCTTTGAAAACGCCATCAGGGCTTACGCGCATCGGGACGTGGATCTGGCCCAGAAAATCATCGACGGAGACAAAAAGATCAACCAGATCGAGCTGGAGGTCGACAAGCAGTCCCTGCGCCTGCTGGCCCTGGAACAGCCGATGGCCCGGGACCTGCGGATGATCATGGGAAACATGAAGATCAGTAACGAGCTTGAACGCATTGCCGACCAGGCGGTCAACATCTCCGAGCGGACCATATTTTTGTGCCAGTATCCGCCGCTCGGGGAAATCGGCGCCATGGACCGTCTCATTGATATCAGCCGGCAGATGCTCAAAAAGGCCGTATCCTCCATGCGGGACATGGACGCCCGGACCGCCAAGGATGTCCGCAATATGGACGACCAGGCAGACGAGGCCACCCTGCAGGTGTTAAAAAGCCTGATCGAACACATGGTGGCAGACGCCCCGGCAATTGACAGCCGCCGCCTGAAAACCCGGCGCTCCATCCAGACCATTATCATCTCCCGGTGTTTAGAGAGAGTCGGGGACCTTTCCACCAACATCGGCGAACACGTGGCCTTTATCGTGGAGGGGATCAATATCAAGCACCAGAAACTGCGGGAAGAGGATCCGGAAAGTTCTCAGTAGGCAGTAGTCGGTAGTCGGTGGTCGGTGGTCGGTGGTCGGTCCACCGATAACTGACCACTGACTACAGTCCGCAGGACCTTAGCAGTTCCCGCTGCTCTGCAGCCGTGAGATGACGCCACCTGCCGGCCGGCAGGTCCTTTAGGTACAGCGGGCCCATGCGGACCCGGTGCAGGGATTTTACCGCGTATCCCAGGGCCTCGGCCATCCGCCGGATCTGGCGGTTGCGGCCCTCCTGCAGGATAATGGAAAAGGCGGTTTTGGACCGGCGCAAAATGGTTGCCGGACGGGTCATGCCGTCTGAAAGCGCCACCCCGCTTTCCAGCTTTTCCAGGTCTGCATCGGCAATGGACCGGCCCACGGTGACGATATATTGCTTTTCATGGTCAAACGAAGGATGGGCCAGGCGGTGATGGATCCGGCCGTCGGAGGTCAGCAGCAGCAGCCCTGTGGAATCCTTGTCCAGACGGCCCACCGGGAAAACCCGCTGGTCGGTGTCCACCAGGTCCAGCACGATTTTTCTGCCCGGCTGGCTGCAGGTGGAAAGATAGCCAGCCGGCTTGTGAAGCATGATATAGACTTCCTTCCGGGGCGGGTAAACCGGCCTGCCGGAAACCTCCACCCGGTCTGTTTCCGGGTCCACCGTGGTGCCGAGCCTGGTGACCGTTTCCCCGTTTACCCGGACCAGCCCCTGCCGGATGTAATCCTCCCCCTTACGGCGGGAGCATACGCCCGCTTCTGCCAGAAACTTCTGCAAACGTATTTGCCTGTTGCCGGACTCCGCCATGATCAACTCCGGTAGTCGGCGTTGATCTTCACGTAGTCGACGGAAAAATCGCAGGTCAGCACCGATGCCCGTGCGGTCCCGGACTTCAGGTCAATAAAAACGGAAAATTCCTCGTTCCGCAGCACTTGCGTGGCCGCGGCCTCGGTCTGGTCGCCGCAGCCGGCCCCGTTTTCCACCATGCGCACATCTCCGAACCAGATGTCCACCCGCTCCGGGTCAAATTCCACCCCGGCCCGGCCCAGTGCCGCCAGAATGCGCCCCCAGTTGGCATCCTCGCCGTAAAAGGCGGTCTTGACCAGGTTCGAATTGGCCACGGTATCAGCCGCCTGCCGGGCGGCTTTTTCATTATGCGCATTGATAACCGCGATTTCCACGCACTTGGTGGCCCCCTCCCCGTCAGCCACAATCTTTCTGGCCAGTTCTTCAAGACCCCCTGCAAGCAGGCCCGAGAATACATCCTTCTGCTCCGGGGTTCGAGCCGCGGCCCCGGAACGGCCGTTTGCCATGACCAGTACCGTGTCATTGGTGCTGGTATCCCCGTCAATGGTAATGCGGTTAAACGAGCGTTCATTGGCATAAGCCAGGGCCTGCTGCAAGGACGGGGCATCCATGTCAATGTCGGTGCACACAAAACAGAGCATGGTGGCCATGTCCGGGCGGATCATGCCGGCGCCCTTGGCCATGGCGGTGATCTGAAAGCTTTGGCCGTCAATTTTCTCCTGTCTGCGGACCAGCTTGGCTTTTGTGTCCGTGGTCATGATGCCTTCTGCCGCATCCGCAAATCCGTCCGGGTCCAGTGCCGCCACCAGGTCCGGCACTGCGGAGAGAATTTTATCCACGGGCAGCGGCACGCCGATGACCCCGGTGGAAGCCGCCATCACGTGCTGCGGATCCGCCTCCAGAGCATCTGAAACCGAGCGGGTCATGGCAACGGCATCTGCTATGCCTTGCTGCTTTGTGGCGCAGTTGGCATTGCCGCTGTTGGCAATGATTGCCCTGCATGTACCTCCGGCCAGGCGCTGTCTGTCGAGGACCACAGGTGCGGCCTGAACCCGGTTCCTGGTAAACACGCCGGCAACCGCGGCGGGCGCATCTGATACGATCAATGCCAGGTCCTTTTTCCCGTTTTTCTTGATCCCGGCTGAAACCGCCGCGGCCTGAAATCCCTTGGCCATGTTCAAGTTTCTCCTGTATAGCTATTGCAATTGGCATTCATACACATTACACAACAAACCATGAAAAACTTCAAACTCATTATCGAATACGACGGCACGGATTTCAACGGCTGGCAGATCCAGAAATCCGGCCGCACGATCCAGGGGGCCCTCGAGGCGGCCGTATTTCAAATGACCCGGCAAAACATCCGGGTCACCGCCTCGGGCCGCACCGATGCCGGTGTGCACGCCCTGGGGCAGACCGCCCATTTCCGCTGCAAAACCCGCCTTACGACAGATGATTTTTTCTCCGGGTTAAACAGCCTGCTGCCCGCAGACATCGTCATCCATTCCTGTCAGCCGGCAGACGAGTCCTTCCATGCCAGATACGACGCCCGGGAAAAGACCTATTGCTATTACATCCTAAACCGGGATCTGCCCGCGGCCATCGGGCGGCAGTATGCCTGGCATATCAAAAACAGGCTGTATGTCGGCGCCATGCAGCAGGCGGCAGAGGCTCTTGTGGGCACCCACGACTTTTCCGCGTTTGAAAACACCGGAAGCCCCCGGTCCGATTCCATCCGCACGGTATCCGCGGCCCGCATTATGTCCGATGAACACGGCCCGCATCTGACCTTTGAAATCACTGCCAACGGATTTCTGCGCTACATGGTGCGAAACATCGTGGGCACACTGGTCGCAGTTGGCCGCTGCAAAATCACTCCGGCCGATTTTGCCACCATACGGGATTCGCTGGACCGGAGCCAGGCTGCTGCCACCGCTCCGCCCCACGGGTTGTTCCTGGTATCCGTGACCTACTGAGAGCCGTTTAGGCCGCGGCCTGCGAGGCCAATTCGCCTGCCCGGAGGCGCTGGATCTGGCGGTTGTAAAATGCAATCAGGTCCCGGCGGTCGAGCATGCCCAGCAGTACCCGCTCGTCATCTTCAGATACCACAGGCAGGCTGTCAATATTCTTGGTGGTCATTTTCTGGAGCACGACATTCAAATCCTCGGATGCCGTGGTGGAAACCACCTCTGTGGTGGCAATGTCGCGCATCACCACCAGCTGCTCAATATCCGGGGCAAAAAGGACCCCCCGCACGTCGGTGCTGGAAAAAATCCCCACCATGCGGCCGTCTTCATCCATGACCGGAAAATAGTGCTGCTTGGTCCGGGAGAAAAACAGCTTGAACTCCCGGAAAGGCATGTGCTCGGGGATGGACTCCACCTTGTGCACCAGGTGCATCAGGTCCTGAACCTTCATCATCTGCAGCACGTCCACCATGAACTCCCCGGCATGGGCCGGGGAGGCCACCCGGTTTTTGACCTGCCTCCGGTAAATCCCCCAGCGGCGGGAAGTCACATAGCAGATGGAACAAACAAACAGGCTGGGCAGCAGCAGCTCGTATGAATTGGTCATCTCGCTGACAAAAATGATCGTGGAAATGGGCGCATTGGATACGGCCGTGAAAAAGCCGGCCATGCCGACCACAACGAAGGCGCCAGGGTTGGCGACAATGCCGGGGATGAACTGGTGGAACAGCTTTCCGATCACCCCGCCCATGGCGCCGCCGATGACCACCGACGGCCCGAAAACACCACCGCTGCCGCCCGAACTGATGGTAAACGAAGTGGTCAGAATTTTGCCCAGGGCCAGGGCCAGCAACACGGATATGGCCAGTTCATTGAAAATGGCCTGCTGGGCATATCCATAGCCGAAAGCCAGGGTGGTGGGCAGGTAAAAGCCGATCATTCCCGTGAGCATGCCGCCGATGGCCGGCTTGAAATGATTGGGGATCTTAATGGCCCGGAACAGGTCGCCGACGCCGTAAAAGGATTTCACATAAAAATAGCTCAGCCCGGCCAGCACCAGGGCCAATACAATATAGGGCCCGAGCTCCAGCGGGTTTTGGAACTTAAACTCCGGGGAATCAAACAGCGTGCCCCAGCCAAAGACCAGGCTGAAAAGGCAATAGGCCACCACAGAGGAAATCCCGGCGGGAATAATGACCTCGGATTCAAAATCCGGATCGCTGTAGAGCACCTCGGAGGCAAACAGTGCGCCTGCCAGCGGCGCGCGGAATATACTGCCCACGCCTGCGCCGATGCCGGCTGCCAGCATGATCCGTCGTTCCCGCTCGGAGAGCTTGAGGCGGGTGGCCAGAAAAGAACCGAATCCTGCGCCGATCTGGGCAATCGGCCCTTCCCTTCCCCCGGAGCCGCCGGTGGACAGAGTGATGGCCGAGGCCAGGGTTTTGATAACCGGCACCCGGGACCGCATAAACCCGCCACTTTGATGATATGCGTCAATTGCGGCATCCGTGCCGTGACCCTCGGCTTCCGGGGCAAAATGGTAAACCAGCCAGCCGCTGAGCAGCCCGCCGGCTGCCGGCAGAAACAGCAGCACCCAGCGGCTGAACTCCGTGGCCGTGGGCGGGAGGATGTGGTGCTCGCCCGCCGGTGCGGGCGGCCGGTAGCCCGCCATCCAGTCCATGAACACGTGCGCCCCGAGCTGGCAGAGATACTGGAAAATCACCGAACCTGTGCCCGCGATAACACCGATGAGCACGAAAAAAAAGCTCCATTTGCCCGCCCGGGCAAGGTTGACCGTACGAATGCGCTGTTTTACGAGCACCGGCAGTTGCTTGATACGGTCCATGTACGCCCCGATGTCTTGTTTCCGGCCATGTGCCCGGGTTATCTCAGGCCTGGCTCAGGTCCTGCACCCCTTGGTAGACGAGATCAAACAGGGTTTGGATATCGCTTTGTTCCAGGCACGAAAAGGCCACCCGCAGATCATGCTCGCCCAGGGCGATCAGACCCACCCCGTATTTCTCCAGCAGGTGCACCCGGAGTTTTTCCGCTTTCACGGACTTGAGCCGGATACACATGAAATAACCGGAGTTAAACGGGTAGACATCCCAGGCATCGGCATACCTGGGATCTGCGAGCACGGACTTGACGGTTTCGGCCCGGGACTTTAAAAGATCGTACTTGGATCGCTTTTCTTCCTGGTAATTTTCATCCCGCAGGGACTTTAACACGATAGACTGTCCCAGGTGCGAGCTGTTGGAGATATTGCCGCGCACGCACCCGGCGGTCTTGCGCTCCAGTGCATCATATACGGGCGCAGCATCGCCCTCAATAAACGCCCCATAGGTAATAAATCCCACGCGCAGGCCCCACACGTAATTTTCCTTGGTGGCCCCGTCGAGCTTGACTGCCAGCAGCCGGGAACAATTTTCGCACAGCCGGGAAAATACTGATTCGGTCAGAATTCCCGGTTCGTAAAACAGCCCGAAATATGCGTCATCACAGACCGCGATCACATTGGTGCCGGCTTCGGCCACCTCGGTGAGCACTTCCACGATCCGGTCGGCCTCGGAATCGGTGACGGTATAGCCCGTGGGATTATGCGGAAAATTGAGCAGCACAACAACCTTGCGATTTTTTTCAGCCGCTTTTTTCACACAGTCAGCCAAGCCTTCCACGTTGTATCCCCCGGTTTCCGTAAAAATCGGGTAATGGCTGAGCCGGACCTGCTTGCGGACATTGAAGATCATGTTGTAATTGCCCCACATCATGTCCGGCAGGATGACCACGTCCCCGGGGTCGGTCCAGACATCGGCAAATATGCTGATGGCATGCGTGATCCCGTTGGTGACCACGGGCAGACTGACCGTCTTGCCCCCCAGGGAGGGATTTTTTTCATACAGCAGGCTCTGCCACTTTCGCCGCAGTTCCGGGATCCCGTATGAAGGTGCATAAGTCAGCGATTCCTCGGGTTCCAGGCCGGCAACGGACTGCATCACCGAGGGCAGCACCATGGCCCGGTCGCCTTCCCTGGCAATGCCGATGGTGGCATTGAGCCGGGTGGCCTTTTCCTTTGCCTCGGCACTCTGGGACAATATGCCCTTGGGGAAAAACAGGTTCCTGCCCACCTCAGAGAGCATTTCCGCCACATGGGCATTGCCCCGGTAGATCACCTCGTTTAACTGCTCAGCAATGGGATTCATCTGCCAAAAGTCCTTTTTCTTCTTATTCCTCAGGTTATTTATTTCACATAACCCTGTAATTTCTCCGATTGTGCCGCAACTGTCAAGAATTATCAATATCCAATAAAGTTGTTGAGTTTTTCAGTACAAAAAACTACAAATAGAAGCTCCGAGACATGCCCGGCTCGGATAGGCTGTTAAACCCAAAGACCGACCGGGCCTGTAAAAATCCTGCATGGCTATAAAACTGAGCTTTCAGACCGGATCACTCGTTGAAAAGAGATAAGGATCAAAAAAACAGCAGGAAGCCTATTTTTCTGTCATGCCAACAAAATACTAAGAGACAGTACAATGCAATACAGAGTCCTTTGTTTTACAGACCAAAGCGATCTTCCGGAAACAGAGCTTTTTATAGGCTTAAATAAAGCCGGGGTTGATATAGAAGTTGCCTGCAATCCGAGAGGACGATATTTTCATCGTCTCAAGGAGTCAGGCCTTTGTATTCATGAATTGACAGTCAAAAGCAGGTTTTCAATTAACTCCATTAAAAGAATCCGAAGGATTCTTGAAGGGCGACACTATGATATCCTGTACTGTTTTAACAACAAGGCGGCCTCAAATGTCCTGCTGGCAACAAGAGGGAACAAAGAATATAAAATAATTACTTACAGGGGCACAGTCGGCAATATCAGCTTCCTTTCTCCTGCCTCATGGACTACACACTTAAATCCGCGCGTCAACCGGGTCGTCTGCGTTTCAAAAGCAGTCCGCCAGCACTTGCTTAACATGCGATTTTCCGGATTGAAAATCTCTGCAGAGCGCGCGGTGGCCATATACAAGGGCCACGATCTTGCCTGGTACCAAAGCGCACCGGTCGATCTGGCCGATGAATTTAGTATCCCGAACGATGCATTTGTGGTGGGGTTTGCAGGGCGAAACAGACCTCACAAGGGCCTTGATTATCTTATTGACGCAGCCCGCCATTTACCTGGTGATGCAAAAATCCACTTTCTTTTGCTTGGCAGGCTGACAGGTGATAAATCACTGCAAAAAAAAATCGCGCAAAGCCCTTTTCATGACCGGATTCATCTGACCGGATTCAGGCAGGACACTACTGCCGTTTTTGTAGCCTGCGACGCATTTGTCATGCCTTCAACGAAAAGAGAGGGATTGTCCCGTGCCGTGATCGAAGCCATGGCCCATGCCACCCCGCCGATTGTAACAAATGTGGGAGGACTGCCGGAACTTGTTGCAAACAGCCATAGCGGCATCGTGATAAAGCCTGAAGACGCCGGAGCGATTGCAGAGGCCATCCTGAAACTTTACAGGAACCCTGAGGAAAAAAGGCGAATGGGAGCAAATGCCCGGCAGCGCATTCAGGATCATTTCCATATCGATCAAACTGTGACACAAACCCGCAGCTTATTTGAAAATCTTATGACCTCCGCCTGAAAGCCACTGGTCCGCATTGTTCCCGCTGCTGTTTTCTTAACAGCATTTTACCTGCAAAACGCATAATGCGCCGGGGCAAATCAATATATCCGGTAATAACCAAGCTTTTTTCGAATTTTGATCTTTCGGATCAAATTCAGCGGCTTGGTTTTAAAACCCGCGGCCCCTTCGAGCATCAGCCGGTCTGTGGCGGCAAGGACGCGTTCACTGCTGTGGCCGTCGGTGTATGGATGAAGACGGCGAACAAATTCGTGCATGGCCTCCATGAGTTTCTTTGGACGCTCCAGTGCATGCATCAATGCCGTTTCAATCTCCTCCGGATCTTGTACATCTATTAAGCAGGAGGCCGGATTACTGGTCCGATAAGTAACCACCGGCTTACCGAGCAGCATAAACTCCAACATTATTGACGAAGTATCACAAAGCATTACATCCGCAGTTTTTAAAAGCGGCCATATTTCCTCGTGACTTTCGTAAAATGACAGGTTCGGACCGGCCAGCTTTCTATATTGATCCACGATTTTGGCAGGCATCTTCGGGTGCAGGGTGACCAGCCAATGAAAGGTTCCTTTTTCCGACAGGCGCCTGATCTTTTCGGGCAAATACGGGGCCGATGTCATGGAAGGGCTGAAAGTGGATGCGTATAATACGATCGGCTTGGCAGTGTTGATCTCTTTTCGAAGGTCCTTTATCCGGTTTTGAAACAGCGGGTCCAGCTTGGGCCAGCCGGTCATGGCCACTTCAAAATGTCCGTGTTTCCGGGCCATTGTCTGAAAAATACGGGTCTCTTCCGCTCCACGGGTGCAGTAAAGATCAAAAAACCCCCGGATTCTGTAATGACCTTTTTTCCCTACCGAATCATCTGCCAGCCCGTGAAACACCTGTACTTGAAGGCCGGGGAAAAAATCCGGTACAACATTGCCCGGCACAAAAACGGCATCGGGGTTGTAGTCTTTTACGGCGTCGACAGTCGGAAGCAAAACTTCGTCATGTGAAAGCCATCGTCTGCCGTCGATTCCCGGATCAAAAAACCAAGCAGCCTGATCGCCCCTTTCTGCGACCACTTTCTGCAGGGGACGCAGGATGCCAAGACTGTACAACTGAGAGACATACATCAAATAACGATGCACCAATCACCCCTTATATCATTGCCGTCCCGGTTTGGTCTGCTCCGGCGTTTTTTGTGCATCCCTTTTGGCCCTGGCCTTTTCTTCTCTTTTTAACGCCCACAATCCCGCATATTTATTAAATGTGACCTGGCTGTACATAACTGCCATTAAAAAACCGGCAGATCCAT
>JAGXKN010000086.1 GCA_018335195.1 Desulfobacterales bacterium | reverse complement strand
GACCGGATCACGATAAGACCTTCCGCGTGACAGTGAAGGTCTGCGGCTTTTCCACCGAGGGCGTGGGTAAAAACAAAAAAGCCGCGGAGCAGGACGCCGCGCAAAAAGCCTATGATCAGCTGACAGCCGAAGACGGCTAAACCCCATGTCCGGCAAAGACCCGAAACCCTTTGTGGTACCTGTGTTCATCCCCCACTCGGGCTGCGGCCACAGGTGCACTTTCTGCAACCAGCACACCGTGACCGGGCAAAACTCCAGGATTCCGGAGACCGCGGAGCTGGATGCGGCGGTTCTGCAATACCTGGAATACCGACACCCCGGGCGCGAATTTACGGAAATCTCCTTTTACGGGGGAAATTTCCTGGGCCTGGAAACCGCCCGGATCCGCAAACTGCTCGAAGCCGCCACTGCCTGGGTGAGGGCGGGAAAGGTCCACGGCATTCGCTTTTCCACCCGGCCGGACACAATAGATGCCCGGCGCCTGGATTTACTGGCCGCATACCCGGTCTCCACCGTGGAAATCGGTGTCCAGTCCATGGATGATGCCGTGCTTGAACGGATCAAAAGAGGGCACACCGCGGCGGATTGCTTTCGTGCGTCCGAGATGCTGAAAAAAGGCGGGTTCCGCCTCGGATGCCAGATCATGACCGGGCTGCCGGGGGAAAACGAAATTTCGGCTGTTGCCGGCGCCGGGGCCGCAGCGGAAATGAAACCGGATTTTGTCCGGATTTATCCCCTGGTCGTGCTTTCCGGAAGCGTGCTTGCAGCCGAGTACCGAACCGGCAGGTTTGCCCCCCTGGACCTTGAGGCCTGTATCCGACGCATGGCAAAACTTTACCGGATCTTTTCTGGAAAAGGCATTCCGGTGGTCCGGATGGGGCTGCAGGCCTCGGAAGAACTCAACGCCCCCGGCGCGGTCCTGGCAGGCCCCTACCACCCGGCCATGGGGCACATGGTCTTATCCCGCATCATGCTGGAACATGCCCGGCAGCGCCTGGATGCGGCGCGCGAACTGCCGGCGGCGGTTACGCTGCGGGTCCACCCGGCAAGCATCAGCCGGATGCGGGGGCTGAAAAACACCAACATGGATGCACTAAAACACCTTTACCCGGACGTGCGGCAATTTGATGTCCGCCCGGATCCGCAGGTGGCGGCAGACGAAGTACGGGTGGAGGCCGCCGGGTTCAAGTCCGGGCCTGCCTCTCCAAAAACTGCCGGTACTCGAAAAGCTTTGCCAGGGACTTGACCGCCTGTTCCGGGGAAGGGAAAAACAGCCCCTTATACGTCCTGTCCGCGACGCTGTAGACGGTCTTGTCCTTGTCGTCGCGCAGCATGTTGACCCCGAGAATGGGCTTTTCGTATTTTTCCATCAGGTTGACAATGTGCGTGATGTAGCGATCCTCGAAAACTTCCAGGGCTTCGAGCATGGAATCCATGAAATCCCCGGGACACGTGGGATCGGCTTTGTGCACGGAATCCGCCAACCGGGACAGCATGTGCCTGCGGCCAACAATGCCCAGGTTGACAATGGCGTCGCAGCCTTCCCACGCGGCCAGCATCTCGATGACCCTGATGGGAAGCTCCGGGTCGTTTTCCCCCACCAGGTCCACCGGATTGGCCCGGCTCCAGTAAGGCGGCAGCACTTCGTTGATCTGTTCGATAAGCGCTTCCGGGAGCCCAGGCACGTTTAATCCGTAATACTCGCAAAGGTCTGCGGCAACCACGCCCCATCCGCCGCCCAGGGTCATAATCGCAACCCGGCTGCCCCCGGGCAGGGGCAGGGAGGAAAAAGCCGCGGACAGGTCCAGCAGGTCCATTGGCTTGTCCACCTTGACAATGCCAGCCTGCCGGCATACCGCGTTAAACACCCGATTGTTTGAGGCCATGGCCCCGGTGTGGCTTGATGCGGCCTTGGTGCCGGCTGCGGTCTGTCCCCCCTTGAGCAGCACAATCGGCATCTTCCGGCTTACCCGGCGGGCGCTCTCGTAAAAACGCCGGCCGTTTTTCACGCTTTCCACGTAAAGCATCACGGTTTTGGTCAGCGAATCGACCTCAAAGGCGTCCAAGTAATCCTCGATGGTGATCATTCCCTCGTTTCCCGAACCGCAGAAAGCCCGGGTGCCCACGCCCTGCAACTCGGCGAAAGCCAGAAGCTGAACCCCCATATTTCCGGACTGTGACACCATTCCCACGGACCCGGGCACCGGGCGCACAGGCATGCCCGTACAGTAAAAGTTGATGTGGGGATTGCAGATGCCCATGGTATTGGGGCCGATTAAGTGTATTCCGGCGCCGCGGGCCGCTTCCACCAGCTGGCGCTCGGCCCGGGCGCCCTGCTCGCCGGTCTCGGCAAAGCCCGAGGCGATCAGCAGCATGTAGGATATGCCTTTTTCCTTGAACTCGGGGATGAGCGCCGGAACCTTTTCCGCGGGAATGGTCACCACTGCCACGTCCACGCTGCCGGGAATATCGGTGACGCTTTTGTATACGGGGTGTCCGGCGATTTCACCGCCCCTGGGATTGACCAGGTACACCGCTCCCTCGTATCCGCCGCCGATGGTATTGGTCAGCAGATTATAGCCCCACTTGCCGAGTTGGGAAGATGCCCCGACAAAGGCCACGGAGCGGGGATGGAACAACGCGCCCACTGCCTCGGGCGACACCGGCGGAAGAAACTGCTTTTCCGCCGCGGGCGTCCCTTTTACCACAAGCGCATCCACCGCAAGGACGCCCCCGTCAGGGGAGACCAGCAGCGGATTGATATCAATTTCCGCGACATCCGGATTTTCCGCGGCAGCCCGGGAAATTCCCAGAAGCGCCTGCTCCAGCATAACCCGATCCGCTGCAGCCTCGCCGCGGAAATCGCCCAGAAGCGCCCGGGAGCGGATTTCATCGATCATTTCCGCGGCATCGCCCGGGCCCAACGGGGCCAGTCGAAAGGTGACATCTGAGAGCGCCTCGGTAAAAATCCCGCCCAGTCCGAACATCACCACCGGCCCGTATTCCGCATCGCGAAACATCCCGGCCACGAATTCGCGCCTGCCCGAAACATGCGGCTGGAGCAAAAAGCCTTCCAGGGCCCCGCCCGCCTGCCGGGATACCTTTTCAGCCGCATCCTGTACCGCGTTTTCGTCAGACAGGTGCAGGTGCACCAGCCCGCCTTCGGTTTTATGAATCAGCGTTTCGCCCAGGGCCTTTAACACCACCGGGAAACCGATCTGCCCTGCGATTTGTGCGGCTTGCCCGGCAGTGGCTGCAACCTGTTCGGTCACCACCGGTACGCCGTATTCCTTTAAAAACGTCTTGGAGGCCCATTCAGACAGGGACTGTCGCCGGCCTTTACTTGTGCCGGCAGATTGTTCCGATTTTTTCATGATCCGCTCCTCTGGATGATTGATCAAATCCCGGCAAATTGCAGGTCAGATCCGCATCCGCCTCGGGCAGGCTCTGATTTTTCGACAAATCCGAATGTCAGCGGTCTTTGGGCGGGTTGTTCTCCGGAGAAAGCACAACCAGGTTTGACCGGTCCTTTCTAAATGAAAGTCCCTCGTGCTCGGCCCCGACTTCCTCGATGGAGATGATGGTGTAAATGGAAAGATGCAGGGACTTGACGTTTTCAAGCCGCTTTTTCAGGTCTTCTTCCGCCGGATTGACCACCAGGTTGCTTGTGGAAAATACAAAATCGGATATCGCGATAAAACTCAGGCCAAGAGAGGAATCGGTCACGGTCCGGGCCTTGAGGCTCACGATGTTTCCTTCCTGCGGCTCTCTGTAGGTGATAATAAAATACGTGTCCTGGCCGCTTTTTTTACCGTTTTGTGGCATGTCTTAAATAATACCCTTTGTATCGAATTTGCCGTTTTTGCAAACCCCGAAAAATTTCAGGCGTTTTCCGGAACTTCATAACACGACACAGCCTATCGCACGGCCCCGGTTTTGTCAAAACAGATTCGGCCGGCCCGGCCCCGTGGAAACCCTTGAAGCCCCATGTATTTTTTGCAGAGCCGGAGAAGATTGAAATATCCTGGCAAAAACCCCGGTATTCAACGCTTATCCGCGGGCGAACACACAGGTTCGCCCCTACACCGGGATCTTGAAACTTTCCAGGGATAGATGGGTGAAACTGTCGAGGTGCTTGGCCAGGCCGGGCCGGCGGGGTGGTTTGCGCAGATGTCCC
>JAGXKN010000052.1 GCA_018335195.1 Desulfobacterales bacterium | reverse complement strand
TGCTCTCTGACTGTATCCGCTGCTATGCCTGCCGCAACGCGTGCCCGCTGTGCTACTGCCCGCTTTGTTTTGTGGATGAATCCAATCCCCAGTGGGTGGGCAAAGGTGTGGACGCCACGGATGTGCGGACATTTCACTTTCTGCGGGCCTATCATTGCGCCGGCCGGTGCACGGACTGCGGTGCATGCGTGCGCGCCTGCCCGGTGGGAATCAATGTGCGGGACTTTACCAAAAAACTCGAAAAGGACTGCCTGGAGCTATTCGGCTGGGAAGCGGGGCTGAGCGCCGAACAGCGGCCACCCCTGGACACTTACAGCCCGGATGATCCAGAAGACTTTATCAAGTAAGCGATGCTGCGCAACAACACATAATAGTGGACAAGGGCGATAATCATGAAAGTCATCAAGATTGACAAAAAAGACTGGACTGCCGGACTTGAAAAACTCCGCGGGAGTTATGCGCTGATCGGACCGGTCAAGGAAAAGTTCTATCATACGTTTAAAACCCTGGAACCCGGCCGGGAACCGGACATGGCGTATGCCAACTCCCGGATTACCCCGAAATACGTAATATATCCGCAATCAGAAGTCATCCTCAAATGCTCCCTGGATGAAAACGATTCGGATTACAAAATTTTCAAGGAGCCGGACAAGGAATATCAGTCAAAGGTTGTGCTCGGAATACGACCGTGTGATGCGGATTCGTTTTCAGTGGTCCGGCGAAACTTTGACACAGAGGATTACAAGGATCCCTACTGGCTCCGGGCTTATGAAACAACGACTTTTGTGGGGCTTGCCTGTGACAGCCCCTGCCCCACATGCTTTTGCACAAGTGCGGGTTCAGGTCCATACAACGATGCGAACATGGACGTCCTGCTGGTGGATAACGGGGACCATTACCTGGCAAAGGTGCTTACGGAAAAAGGCGAAAGCCTGGTTTCAGCAGCCGGCTGGAACGACAATGCCGGTGATGATGCCGCTGACAGGATAGAAAAAAAGAAGACAGAGGCCGAGTCCCGGATTCAGTCCAGGGTCAACACGGAGAACCTGGCCGGCCAGTCCCTGCTTGATCTCTACGAGGCCGACACCATCTGGGAAAAGGAAGCCTTTGCCTGTATCAACTGCGGCACGTGCACCTATGTCTGCCCCACCTGCTGGTGCTTTGATGTCCAAGACGAGGTACACGGCAAAGAGGGCTATCGCATCCGGAACTGGGACAGCTGCATGTATCCGCTTTTTACCCTGCACGCCGCCGGGCACAATCCGCGCGGTACCAAACTGGACAGGCTTCGCCAGCGCTTCATGCACAAGCTGAAGTACTATGTCGACAAATACGAAAGCGGTATCCAGTGCACCGGCTGCGGCCGCTGCATCCGCATGTGTCCGGTCAATATCGATATCCGCAGGATCTGCAACATGATGAACAGTTACGATCCTGAATCCTGCACCTGCGAAGTAACAGCGAGTTAGCAAAGGGGAGGTCAGAAGTGGAGAATCCATATATTCCATACCCGGTTCGCATTGATGAAATCAAGACCGAAACCGAGGACAAAAGTCTGAAAACGTTCAAGTTCGTTTTTCTCAATCCCGAGGATGAGGAAAAGTTTGCATACCGGGCCGGCCAGTTTGCCGAGCTGTCCATCCCCGGCCTCGGGGAGATTCCCATCGGTATTGCCTCCTCGCCCACGGAAAAGGGGTTTGTCAAGTTCACGGTATTTAAGACGGGCAAGGTCACATCCTACCTGCATTCCATGAAGGAAGGCGACATTATGGGCATCCGGGGGCCGCTTGGCAACTGGTACCCCTGGGAGACCCTGGAAGGCAAAAACGTGGTCATCATCGGCGGCGGATTTGCCTTTACCACCCTGCGTTCATCGATCATCTACATGCTGGACCCGGATAACCGGAAAAAGTTCAAGGACATCCACGTGATCTACGGGGCCCGTTCGCCCGGAATGCTGCTTTACAAGGAAGAACTCGAAAACTGGGCCGCCCGGGACGACCTGAATATGCACATTACTGTGGATTCCACGAATGATCCCGAGTGGCCTCACCATACCGGATTTGTCCCCACGATCTCGGAACAGGAGGCGCCTTCCGGCACGGATGACACCTACGCAATTGTCTGCGGACCGCCCGTGATGATCAAATTTACGCAGCCGGTTCTTGACAAGCTGGGTTACAGTGAGGACCGGATCATTATGTCGCTTGAAAACCGTATGAAATGCGGAATCGGAATGTGCGGTCGCTGTAATATCGGCAAGGAGTTTGTCTGCAAGGACGGCCCTGTCTTTACCCTGCAGCAGCTCAATCACACACCCAAGGAGTATTAGTTATCCACATAAACAATGCTCATATTTTAATATTGACAATACGGGCAACACCCGTTAAATTACAAAATTTACAATTATTTGTTAAGGTAAGAAGAATTGGCGAGAGAGGCCTTTTGAATACAAACAACTAAAGGAGGGATATTCAATGCCGACGGTAGAATTTGAAGGTCATACGTTTAATGTGGACGAAGACGGTTTCATCGACAGCTTTGAGAACTGGAACGAAACATGGGTGAAATACGTCAAGCAGCAGGAAGGAATTGACGAGTTAAACGACGAGCACTGGAAAGTCATCAACGTGCTTCAGGACTATTACAAGAAAAACGGCATCGCCCCCATGGTGCGCGTACTTTCCAAGCTCACCGGCTTCAAGCTCAAGCATATCTATGAGCTGTTTCCGTCCGGCCCGGGCAAGGGTGCATGCAAAATGGCCGGCCTGCCGAAACCCACAGGCTGCGTATAATTGCCTGTTGCCTGGACGCAAGTCCATGCACCCGCGTTGGTACAGAATTTGGCAAAAGCCCTGCCTGAAACGGCAGGGCTTTTGTTTTTATCCCGCATCACGGCAAAGGCGGGGGGGATGAAATGAAAAGCATCACCATAGAAGTAAGTTCCCGGCAGAAAACCGAGCTCATCGATATCACCTCCGAGGTGCAGCAATTGCTTGACGGCGCCGGTTTTGACAACGGGATCTGCATGGTCTACGTGCCCCACACCACGGCTGCGGTGACCATAAACGAAAGCGCTGACCCCGCGGTGGCCCGGGACATTATCATGGTGCTCAATCAAGTTGTTCCGTGGAAGGCCGGATATCAACACATGGAAGACAATTCACCGGCACACGTCAAGGCCAGCCTGGTGGGTGAATCCGTGAACACCGCAGTTGCAGAAGGAAAATTGCAGCTCGGCACCTGGCAGGGCATCTTTTTCTGCGAATTTGACGGACCGCGCAGGCGTCGGGTTCGCATCCACCTGATCAACGGCTAAACGCAGCGGGCCGCAACCATGACCCAAAAGCTTGACGATATTGACAAAACCCTGTTAAACCGCATTCAATCCGATTTCCCCATCGATGCCCGGCCATATCTCCGGATTGCCGAGGAGACCGGTCTTACGGAAGACGAAGTCATCGAGCGGGTCCGGCACCTCAAGGAAAAGGACATTATCCGACGCATCGGGGGCAATTTTTCACCCGAGAAGCTCGGTTTTGTCAGCACCCTTTGCGCCTGCCGCGTGCCCGAGGAACACCTGGAAGACTTTACACGCACGGTCAACAGCTATGCCGGTGTGACCCATAACTACCTTCGGGACAATAGCTTTAACGTATGGTTTACGTTTATCGCCCCTACAGAAGCCGACATCAGCCGAAGCCTGGCTGAAATTTCCGAAAAAACCGGTATCCATGACATTCTCAACCTTCCGGCCACCCGCGTCTACAAAATCCGTGCCCACTTCAACCTCAAGTAAAATGACGCCATGATCCGCGATGTTCGCATTGCCCTTGTTGTCTGCCGCTCGGTTCTGGGGGAAACCCCGGTAAATCTGGCACGCATGGAAAAGTGGACGGCTGCGGCAGCCCGGCAGGGAGCGGAAATCATCTGTTTTCCGGAACTCTGTGCCACGGGGTACCATATCCGCGAAGCGGTCCGCAGTGCTGCACAACCCCTGCCCGGCCCTGCATCGGATCATATCCGGGCCATGGCAGACAAACACGATATCTGTATCCTGGCCGGCCTGGCGGAAAAGCGCCGCGATCAAATTTTTGCCGTCCACCTGCTGGCCAAGCCGGAAACCGGCATAGCCGGGGTGTATCGAAAACTCCACCTGGGACCGCCTGAACAGGAACATTTTACCGCCGGGCAGAAAATCCCCCCCCTACCCGAGGCCCGCGGCATCCGCCTGGGCATCCAGCTTTGCTACGATACCCATTTTCCGGAGCTTTCCACCGCCATGGCCGCAAAAGGGGCAGACATCATTTTCATGCCGCACGCCTCACCGGGCAAGGATGCAGAAGAAAAGCTCGCCTCCTGGATGCGGCACCTGCCGGCAAGGGCCTTTGACAACGGGGTCTATGTGGCGGCGGTAAACCAGGTAGGAGACAACGACAGCGGACTGTACTTTCCGGGCGTGGCCGCATTGATTTCTCCCGCCGGAAAACTTCTGCACAGTTATACGGAAGATCAGGAAAACATGTTGCTTGCGGACCTATCTGTCCGGGAGTTGAACTCCGTGCGCGAACACCCCATGAGATACTTTTTGCCCAACCGCCGGCCCGAACTTTACAAATAAAGCCTTGCCTTTCAGGAATTGCGCACGAGCTTGATACCGAATTGAACGGGAATGGTCTTTCCCAACGGGCGGCCGAAGATCAGGTCCAGCATGCCCTCTCCCATGCCGGCCTTTTCCTGCACCACGCGCCGCATTTCCGTATCATAGCGCACCGCCTCCAGGATGTCTTCGCCGGCCCCGGCATCCTTGAACTGCCGTTTTTCCACAAGCGCTGCAATCCTTTCATAACCGCACTTCTCCTCGTGAGTACGGATCAGATCCATCAGCCAATCCAGACTGCCGAAAAGCGACTCCCGCTCCAGCCGGTCGGTTTCATAGGCCGCCTCCAGCGGACCGGTATCCCAGCATGCCATTAGCCGGCATTCCAGCGGACGGATATCGTAAATGCGGCAGGCTTTTTGCCCGGCATCGTAATAGATGCACGCGGAGGTGTCTTCAGCAGACTTCAGCTTGATAATCTCCTGAGGCGTATTCATCAACTGCCCGGAGACATTATCATGCACGGTTTCCCCCCTGCGAATGGTATACAGGTCTTCGGCCGGGATCTTTTTCTGCATCACCAGGTCCAGGTCTTCTGCGTGCAGAGCGGGGCCGCCCTTTTCGCAGCAGGTGCCGCACCGGGTGCAGCGGGTCTGATCCATCCCCTGATCGGTTTCCTTGCTTTGTATATCCATGTTATTTCGAATTTCGGATTTTGTGCTTCGTATTTAAAACAAAAAGGGGGCTCATGACCCGCATGTCAACTGCCCCCCTTTTTGCTTTACTGCAGATACCTCTTATTCCTGATCCTTGCTTTCGCCTTCGCCCTTCCGGCCCTCGTCTTCTGCCCCTTCACATATGGACCGGGGATCGGCCATAAGTTTCAGGATTTCATACTTCCGGTTGATCTCCTCTTCAATCTGCCTGCGCAGCTTCTTGGATTCCTCGGGAAATGATTTTTCCAGGGAGGCAAACCGAACCTCGCCTGCCAGAAAATCCTGCAGGGTGCCGTCCGGGGCCTTGGATTCAAGGACAAAGGGATTCTTGCCCTGTTTTTCCAAATCCGGGTGATACCGGTACAGCGGCCAGTAGCCGGTTTCCACGGCGCGCTTTTCCTCTTGCTGGCTCTTGCCCATGCCGACTCTGAGACCCTGGTTGATACACGGCGCATAGCAGATAATCAGGGAAGGCCCGTTGTACTCATCGGCTTCCCGGAAAGCCTTCATCATCTGCTGCTTGTTGGCGCCCATGGCCACGGATGCCACGTACACGTAGCCGTAGGTCATGGCCATGCGCCCGAGGTCCTTCTTGCTGAGCTTCTTTCCGGAGGCGGCAAACTTGGCCACCGCACCTGTGGGGGTGGCCTTTGAGGACTGACCGCCGGTATTGGAATATACCTCGGTATCCATGACCAGGATATTGACGTCCTCACCCGAGGCGATCACGTGGTCCAGGCCGCCGTAGCCGATATCATAGGCCCATCCATCTCCGCCGAATGCCCAGATCGACTTTTTCGTAAACACGTCGGCAAAATCGTAAATGGACTCAAGCATCGGGCTTCGGTCCATGCCGGCCAGAATCTGCTTCATCTGGTCGCCGTAGGTGCGCGAACCTTCGGCGTTATCCATATTTTCCAGCCAGCCCCGCATGGCGTCCTTTAATTCGTCCGGAATACCGGCTTCAAGGGCATCGCGAATCATATCAGCCAGCCAGCGGCGGCGCTGATTGACGGCCAGGCCCATGCCGTAGCCGAATTCGGCAGAATCCTCGAACAGGGAATTGCCCCAGGCCGGCCCGAAGCCGTCCTTGTTGGTGCAGTACGGAGCCGAGGGTGCGGATGCCCCCCAGATGGAACTGCATCCAGTGGCATTGGCGATAATCATCCGCTCGCCGAACATCTGGGTGAGCACCTTGACATAGGAAGTCTCTCCGCAGCCGGCACAAGCGCCGGAAAACTCCAGCAGCGGCTGGTAAAACTGGCTGCCCTTAACCGTGGTCCGCTTGGTGAGGTTGTCCCTGACCGGCAGGCTCTCAAAGAAACGCTCACAGGGTACCTGCTTTTCGGTCTGGGTATTGATGGGGCGCATGACCAGGGCTTTTTTCTTGGCCGGGCAGATATCTGCGCAGTTGCCGCAGCCCTGGCAGTCCTGGGTGTAAACCTGGATCCGGAACTTGTAGCCCTTGAGTTCCTTGCCTGTGGCATCAATGGTGTCAAAGCCCCCGGGGGCTTCCTTGAGCTCCTCTTCAGTGAAAAGCCCCGGCCGGATTGCGGCATGCGGGCAGACAAAGGCGCACTGGTTGCACTGGATGCAGTTTTCCGGGATCCATTCGGGCACGTTGATGGCCACCCCCCGCTTTTCGTACTTTGTGGTGCCCACCGGAAAGATCCCGTCGGGTTCAAAGGCGGAAACCGGCAGCGTATCGCCCTTCTGGGTCACCATGGGCCGCATGACGTTTTTGACAAAATCCGGTTCCTCGGTTTCTACAATGGTTTCACGGCCGGCGTTTTTCCAGGAGTCGGGATAATCAACCTCCTCAAGGTTGGCCACGGCCTGATCCACCGCGTCGATGTTCATCTGGACGACCTTTTCGCCCTTTTTGCCGTAGGTTTTCTGGATGTCTTTTTTGAGATAGTCCACGGCTTCCTCAAAGGGCAGCACGCTTGCCACCTTGAAAAACGCGGTCTGCATGATCATGTTGATCCGGCCGCCCAGGCCCACCTTTTCGGCAATGGGGATGGCGTCGATGTTGTAGAACCTGATTTTTTTCTCTGCAATGGTGCGCTTCATGGAATTGGGCAGTTCCTCTTCCATATCATCTTTGGACCAGGGCGAATTGAGCAGAAAGGTCCCGCCCGGCTTGATGCCCTCGAGCACGTCGTAGACATGCACATAATTTGCCTTGTGACAGGCGATAAAATCCGCGGAATGCACCTGGTATGTCGACTGGATCGGGTGGGGGGAAAAGCGCAGATGAGATACGGTCACCCCGCCGGACTTCTTGGCATCATAGGCAAAATAGCCCTGGGCGTACTGGTCGGTATGATCGCCGATGATCTTGATGGCGCTCTTGTTTGCGCCCACTGTGCCGTCCGAGCCGAATCCCCAGAACTTGCACTGGATGGTCCCCTCCGGAGCGGTATCGAGATCTTCTTCCACGGGCAGGGAGGTGTGGGTCACATCATCCTTGATGCCCACGGTGAACTGATGCTTGGGCGCAAGCGCCTTCATGTTTTCAAACACCGACTTGGCCATGGCCGGGGTGAACTCTTTGGAACCCAGGCCGTATCTACCGGCATGGATTTCCGGGGATTCCCCGTATTCCATGAATGCCGTACACACATCGGTGTAGAGCGGATCGCCGAGGGCACCGGGCTCCTTGGTACGGTCCAGCACCGTGATCTGCTCCACGGATCCGGGCAGCGCAGCCAGAAAGTGCTCGATGGAAAACGGCCGGTACAGGCGAACCTTGAGCAGTCCCACCCGGTCGCCGTTTTGGTTTAGATGGTTGACCACCTCCTCAATGGTCTCGGTGCCAGAGCCCATGGCCACGATCACCCGGTCGGCGTCCGGATGTCCCACATAGTCAAACAGATTGTACTTGCGGCCGGTCAGCCGGCCGACCTTTTCCATGTTCTCCAGAACGATGTTGGGAACAGCAAGGTAATAGGAATTGCAGGCCTCCCGGTTCTGGAAGAAAATGTCGGGATTCTGGGCGGTGCCCCGGATATGGGGATGTTCGGGATTCATGGCGCGGGCGCGGAATTGCCGAATGGCCTCATAATTGATCAGCCCGGCCATTTCCTCGTAATCAATCATCTTGATTTTCTGGATCTCACTGGAAGTTCTGAACCCATCGAAAAAGTGCACAAACGGCACGCTGGAATCAATTGCCGACAGGTGCGAGACCAGAGCCAGGTCCATGACCTCCTGCACAGATCCGGATGCCAGCTCGGCAAACCCGGTCTGCCGAACTGCCATGACGTCGCTGTGATCACCGAAAATCGACAGCGCATGGGTGGCCACCGCACGGGCAGAGACGTGGAAAACCCCGGGCAGCAACTCGCCGGCGATCTTGTACATGTTGGGAATCATCAAAAGAAGGCCCTGGGAGGCGGTAAACGTGGTGGTCAGAGATCCGGCCGCCAGAGCGCCGTGCGCCGCACCGGCCGCACCGGCCTCGGACTGCAGTTCCCGCACGTGCAAAGGCTGGCCGAAAATGTTTTTCCGACCCCCGGCCGCCCATTCATCGGCGGTTTCGCCCATGGAAGTGGAGGGCGTAATCGGGTAGATCGCCGCCACCTCGCTTAATGCATAGGCCACGTGCACGGCGGCCGTATTTCCGTCGATTGTCTGCATTTTCGCCATAGTTTGCTCTCTCCTTGCATCAGTTGAAATGTTTTTAAAAGCCGGAAATCCGCAAGCAGGCCGGGGCTTTTTCAAATCTCGAGGATATTTCTCAAAATTAATAAAAATATCCGATATTGCAAATCGTGTAAAGAAAAAACTGGGTTCACCAGGGATCAAGAATGGAGGTGGGTGTTGCGGGCTATGCAATTGGCCAGGGAAACGAACTCCTCTACCGAAAGCGTCTCAGCACGTCTCCCGCCGCTGATGCCGGCCCGGCCCAGGGCTGCATCCGTCTGGGATTCGGTTATACTGAGTTCCCCGCCGATAAGCGCGTTTCTGAGGGTCTTTCTGCGCTGGCCGAATGCCGCCTTGACCACTGCGGACAGCAGATTTTCATCTGCGGCCGGAACCCGGGGCGGCTCAAAGCGAATCTCGATGACCTCGGAATCCACGTTCGGCCTGGGATAAAACTGGTTGGCCCGCACCCGCGCAATCCGGGAGACGAATGCGCAGTACTGGGTCATGACCGAAAGCCGGCCGTATGCTTTTGTCCCTGGGACAGCATAGATGCGCCGGGCCATTTCCGACTGGAGCATCAAAACCGCCCGATCGATGATGTCACGCTGGAAGATCAGGGAAATGAGCACCTGGGAGGAAATATTGTAGGGAAGATTGCCGATCACGGTCAGCCGGGCGTTTTCATGTTCAAAAATCGCCTGCAGGTCCACGTCAAAGATATTCCTGTTGATCACCGCCACGTTTTCCACCCCGCCCTCGGCCACCACCGCCTCGAGTATCCCGATCAGATCGCGGTCCTTTTCCACGGCATACACCCGCTTGGCCGCAAGGGCAGCAAACACGGTCAGCGCCCCGACCCCGGCACCGATTTCCACGACCACGGCTTCCAAGAACGCCGCCCGGCGCACGATCATCTCCGCGGTGGACGGATCTGCAAGGAAATTCTGGCCCATGTGCTTCTTTGGAAACAGGCTGCGGCTTGACAGCAGACGATACGGTCCGGTCATAAACCCTTCACTTTGCGGTCTTTTCGCGATGGGGGCATGAATCGGCGCATACGGAATCAATCCTGCCAAACACATTTCCGTCGGCCGGATGAAGATTATAATATACCACTGTTTTTCAGTCCGGATCCACTCTTTTATATCCGTACACCAGTTTAAAAAGGAATTTTCATAAAAATATTCCTGCACCGGAGCGAGGAAAAACTTAGCCGCCGGAAAACACCTCAATCGGCTTCCGGCAGGAAAAAAGAGTCTGGATGTCTATGGAAGGCTGCGTTGAAACAACACTAGGCAGCCTGTAATTGGCATTGGAAATACAGTGCCAATCATAGGCTTCCGGGAGAGCAATCGCCCGATGATCCGGAGCCCCGCAGAAAAAAACTGCGGATTTTCGGAAAGACGCTTTTATACTTCCACTTCTTTAAGCGTCATGTGAATTTCCCGGGCGATTTCCAACTTGCTTTTTTCACGGGTGTCAATGCCCAGCTTTTCGGCTTCTTCCTCCAGAAAATCATAGCATTCGGAAATCATGGGATATGCGTTTTCAAAAGTGCGGAAATATTCAGCTTCTGACATGCCGCGCTGAAACGCACTTTTCGTTTCAGTAACGCAGTCAAGCGTTTTACGCACTAAGGTGTTGGTAAAAAACTTCCGTCTTCCCGGATCCATACGCGGTTTGCCTTTCCCGATATTTTTTGCAGATCATCAATGGTCTTTATAACAGGCGCAAAGGCGCCCGCCGTGATCGTGAAAATGCAGGCTTTTTATCCCCCACCAGTCAAAATCTCCCGGTTTCGAAAGCTCATGCCCATTGCCGCTCCAGGTTTGAACCCGCCGGATCGGAGTTTTTCGGGGAAACGGGCCGTCTGGCAGTTCCCTGCACCAGTTCATTTCCTGATAAAGCTCCCGGCTGTCAAACGCAAGCCCGACAGCAGGGGGAAAGACCACCTGCAATTGATATCCGCTGAGTGCGAGCGCGAAGGATTCCCGGGCCCGGGCCTTGGGGTCCACAGAAAATTCCGGCATTTCAAATTCATACATGTCTGCCTGCTTCGGCGCACACTTCCGGCAGTAACAAAAACCGGATACGATTTTATCAAACAAAAAGCGGGACAGACGCCAGCCGGGCACGTCCCTGTCTCTTTCACCCGGCTGTAAGGCCTGAAACGGCCGTCCTTCCGGGTCATTTAGTACCAGGCCCTCAGGCCGCAGATCAACCCAGGTTTGGGGGGCTGTACAGACAAACTCCAGCAGACTTCCGTCAACGGTCAGCAGGCTATCCATGTGGCCGACTGTAAAAAAGCTTTCATCCATATGCTGCCTGCCTTCAGCAGTCGGGGTTCCGGTGGCGTCAAAAAACGGTCCCATCAACGCGATTTTTTCAAACCAGGAAAATGTTTCAAACACTTCTTCTTCCACATCCGGGTAATACATGATGCGAATCCGGCCCGCCACAAAAGAAGGCGGATTGTCACTTTTCTCATCCCCATACAGACAAACCGCATCCTCAACAAAAAGTCCGTAAACGCCGGGTTTCTCCTGAAACCATAGATACCAACCCGGCATTCCGTCCGCGGAATGAAAAGGGCTGATCCGCCAAAAACCGAAATATTCACTCACGCTCTCATTGTTGAAAATTTCGAGAAACATGCTGTGAAAGCTGCTTTCGAAAACAGCCACTGGGTCGATATGCGCCATTGGGTACTCGGGGGCCAAAGAATCTCCTTTTTTTTACTTTTTAAGCCGATAGCCGGGCCAGCGGTCCATAAAAAGATCCTGAATCATGAGAATATTAATTGTCATGATCAGAAATGCCGAAGCGTTTTCCGAGGGATGCGAAACCCCTTCGGTCACTCCCAGGAGCAGGGGGCCCCAGCTGTAATAGCCCCAGGCAAAACCCAGTCCCAGTACAATGGCGACCACTGTTTTTATAATACTGCGCAAAATCACGTTCATTTTTTCATAAAAAGCACCGAAAAACAAATTCTGAACAAGCGCGATCACAAGTACGAAATTGGCCATGGTCACTGTGTGACTATAGCGCCAGCCAAAGCTGGCCTTGTTCTGACCGCCGACGTAAGCCTCGTGCCAGAGCCAGTCAAAAATCCAGAGCTGAATGCGTAAAATGAGATAACCGATAACCAAGCTTCCCACTGCAAAATAAATAAACCGCCAGGGCTGTCTTCTTACAAGATTCAAGGGCCAGCCGTCCCAAAGATGCAGCGTATAAAACACCCCGATCACCGAACAGAAAAGAATGCCGAGCGTGTACTCGGCGCTGTTGGTGTGGGCGATCGCCTTCCACCATGGCGGTACTGCCGTGTATATCTGTTGCGGATAAAACATGCTTCCCAGGTGCGGGTGAAAAAAAACCGCATATAAAGGGATGGCAATAACCACCACAAACAGCCAGTTGGCCAGACCGAACTTGGGCTCCTTGAGTTCGTAGAAGAGATCTTTGCCCACGCCTCTCATAAACCAGACACTGACAAGAAAAAACGGAATTGAAAGACAGAGCATGGCCCAGGAAGTGTTCTCCCGCACAGAGTTCATGTCCTGACCCAGCTCGCCGAATTCCATCAAACTGTTCCAATTAAAATAGGTGATGCCCAGTTTGCCAATAATGAAAAACACAATCCCGAAAATCAGCACCAAGTAAACCGCAATCGTAATTGCTGTAAAGACAGCCCCTTTTGCCAGCGGATGTGCGGTCTGCAGAAATCGCCGGGAAAAGGGCCAGAAATCGAACAATTCAGCCTGCCACAGAATAATCAACAATGTCCAGATGACCAGAGAAAACCCAAGAAGCGGCGTATAGAGCTTAAATATCCCTTCATTGGAAAAAACGATCCACCACACGATAAAAACCGCAGCGATCCAAACCCCCAGATTGACAAGCCCTGAGGCCGCAAGCGCCCACCGGGGTTCAAGTTGCCGTTCCTCCAGCCAAAATTCATCCTTCGGACTGCTGCTCATGGTCCAACCCCCGCTTTATAATTATCGATTGAATCATTATCCGGTTAAAAAGTCACCGAGTCGCCATTTCCGAGATAAACATTGCTTGTTTTCGAATGCGCCAGGGTGCCTACTTTTTTATAGGATTCATGCTTATCTGTGCCGTGAATGATCGGCAGCCCCGCTTTTTCCGCCTTTTCGGCCCAGATCCAGCCGGTGCAGTGATTGCAGCCGATTCTTTGCATATTAAAGCTCTTCACACCCCTGATGATATCGTCAAACTTCGGGTCCCAGTTTTCAAACACGGCAATGTGCAGGCCGCCGTAACAGCCGTAATTCCTGTTTCCATCTTTGAAATTCCTGCGGGCATGGTTGAGAAGCGTCATTATACCGGGATGGCAGCAGCCGGTTACTGTGACGTAGCCCTTGTCTTTGATCTTGAAGTAAAGAACGTTTTCTCCTCTTACCTGCAGGGTTGCCGGGGCATCAAAGAATTTCAGCGCCATGCCGTCCTGAATCTTATAGAGCTTGTCCGTATTGGTCACAATCAGCTCGCCCTTGTGCGGAACGGAATTTTTCGGGCATCCGGGTGTTGCTGAAAAATCCGCACCTTTGAGCAGTTCGAAACTTTTTTTCATGGCCGTGCCGGGAAAGTACATTTTAATATCCGGCTGATGCTTTAACGTACTTTCAATGCCGAAAAAATGATCAATATGGTCGTGCGAGATAAAAAGCGTGTCAATTTCCTTGTTTTGAAGCATCCTGTCAATGCCGTCTTTTTCAAAAACATAATCCATCCAGTCGTTGCTCCACCCGCTGTCGAGAAGGTATTTCTTTACGGTGCCGTCCAGGGCTTCAACCTCGACCAGTGCGGCGTATCCCCCCAGGTTCTCCTCGGTGTAGGCAACCTCATACTGGTTGGTGTTAATACCGCCGGCCTGCTTGATATCTTTTCCGAGGGTTGCATTGTCAAACCAGCTGGTCTCGGAAATACAGTGGACTTTAACACTTTTGACCTCGCCGAAATCTTCCTGTCCCCCTTTTCGGGCCCGAGCTTTGCTCAATGTACCGACAGCACCGGAAAGTGCAACACCACCGCTGGTTGCTGCCAGCCCCTTTAAAAAATCTCTTCTCTTCATGGCTTTCCTCCTTTGAGTTTCTAGTATGTCAGCACCATTCCACCGTCAAACAGCAGATCGCTGCCGACCATATATTTGGCATGACGGGAAATCCCGAAAATAAAAATGTTGGCCACCTCGACGGGGCTCATCATTTCCTTGATCCGGGAACGGCCCATCATGACATCTGTAACCACTTCTTCCTCTGAAATCCCCCTCTGACGGGCCTGGGCCGGAATCTGATGCAATGCCAGGGGGGTCTTTACATAACCGGTGCTGACGGTAAAGGAACGGATTTTCCCGCCGCCCTCGGCAGATATCGATTGGCTGAGCCCTCGTAAACCAAATTTGGCAATATTATAGACCGCTTTGTTTTTGGTTGTCATATGGCCATGTACCGAAGACATATTCCCGATGACCCCGGTGCCTTCTTCAGATTCTTTCATAAGCGGGATCGCAAGCTTGGAAAGATAAAACGGGGCGCGGAGCATGAGCCGATGCATCAAATCGTATTTTTCCATGGGAAAATCTTCAATTGCGTCAATGTGCTGGGTGCCGGCAATGTTGACAAGGTATTTGACGACACCGAGATTGCGCGCCTCTGCAACTGTAGTTTCAACATCCCGGTCATCAGTGAGGTCCGCCTTGTAAAAAACCATCTGCCCGCCCATATCACGGGCTATCTCCCGGGTCTTTTCCCCTTCCGTGGCATCAATATCCACTCCGAGGACCGTCAGGTTGTTTGCTGCCGCTGTAACTGCCGTAGCGCGGCCAATTCCCGTACCTGCGCCGGTAACAATACATACATTGTCAGGAACAAACGCGGGATCTGATAAACGCAGAACATCGCCTGGGTCAATGGCAGGCTCATTTAGATTCATTCTTTCCTCCTGAGAATTTATAATATATCCTGCAAAAAGCGAACCATTTATTGGCATATGTTCAAAAAAAACAGAATGAGAAAAAATCTGTTTTAAATTCGAGAGGTTAAAACAGTGCAGCCAAGTCTGCTGTGCTTGTGATGAAAAATCATTTACTTTTCTGCAGGAAATATTGTAGATATTTTGATACAATTAAAAAATCGCCAATTTCCGGACATCGTTTTTCCCCTAATCCTGAAAACAATTTAATCTCTCAAAACAATAGAAAAAATTAAAATCCCCGCAGATAAGTATCAATATTGATTCATGTGGCAGGTTTGATACGTGCGGATCAGGCCGGCACATGCAGGCTTTCGGTTTCCTCACATTTTTAAAAATCCACAACACTCCACAGGCATCAAAGAAAATGACAACTCAGCTGGAAATATATGAATTGATTCTGGCCAACATTTATAACGGCGTCCTGATTACAGATGCAGCGGGATACGTAACTTACATGAACAAGCCCTATGGGGAGTTCCTGGGCATAGACCCCAACGCCCAAATCGGTAGGCACTGTACAGACGTGTTGGCGTATTCCCGAATGCATATCGTGGCCCAAACCGGTAAAGCGGAAATCAATGAAACCCAGTGGATCAATGATCAGAATATGGTTGTCCAGCGCATACCGATCCGGAAAAACGATGAAATCGTTGCTGTCTACGGCCAGGTAATGTTTAAAAATGCCCGGGAAGTCGGCCACCTTGCAGCCAAGCTGTCTCTTTTGGAATCAAAGGTAGAAATGTATGAACAGGAGCTGATCAATTTACGTTCCACCCGATACACCTTTGAAAGCATCATTGGTTCAAGCCCCAGCATCATCGATCTGAAAAAGACGGCACAGCAAGCCGCGGAAAGCGATTTCCCCGTACTTATAAGTGGCGAAAGCGGGACCGGAAAAGAAGTCTTTGCACAGGCCATGCATCATGCCAGCCCGAGGCGAATGCATCCTTTTGTCCGCATCAATTGTGCGGCGATTCCGCGCGATCTACTGGAATCCGAACTTTTCGGTTATGCGGCCGGAGCCTTCACCGGAGCCTCGCCAAAGGGGAAACCCGGCAAATTCGAACTGGCCAACCATGGCACGGTTTTTTTGGATGAAATCGGGGAGTTGCCGCTGGAGATGCAACCCAAGCTGCTTCAAGTATTGGAGGAAAAAGAATTTGAACGCATTGGCGGCACAAAAGTAATCAAATCCGACTTTCGAGTGATTGCCGCCAGTAATCAGGATCTGGAACAATTAATAAACGAAAACCGTTTCCGCAGTGATCTTTATTACAGATTGAACGTAATTCCGATTCACATCCCGCCCTTGCGGGACAGAAAATCCGATATCCCCGCACTTGCGGGAAATATCCTTGCACAATTGGCTGAAGAAGCTGCGCAAAACCCTGTCAGCCTGTCCGAAACCACGGAAGAGGCTTTAAAAACCTACCGCTGGCCGGGAAACGTACGGGAGCTTGCCAATGTTCTGGAAAGAATTTATTCAAGCATGAAGGAAGAAATCATAAACGTGGACCATCTCCCTTTTAATCTAAAAAGCCCGGAAAAAAAACATTTTGATGAAGACACACTCAACCTCAGAGCAATGCTGGAGAAAACCGAAAAGGAATTAATTCAAAGAGGAATGCAGCAAGCCGGGGGAAATAAAATGGAAGCGGCACGCAAACTTGGGATTCACAGAACCCATTTATACAAAAAGCTCAGGAAACACGGAATAGTTTGACGGATTTTAAAAACCAGAATCTGTCTGCAGGCCTGGTCTCCAAAATAAGAACGCGGACCCCGGGGCGCTGGCAGCAGATCCCTTTGCTGCTCGGGCGGGAAATGCATTTTTGAATGGATTAAAAAATGATTGGACTGCGAAAAAACCTGTTCGTTATCAGTATCAGCCTCTTCTGGATCGCGCTGATCGCCGGCTCGTTTTTCTGGAACTACACAAGCGCCAGAATCGAGCAGGAAAGAATCGCTTTCCAGACAGCAAAAAGTTTTTTTGACCTGATCGTGATCACCCGGGAATGGAACGCTCGTCACGGAGGCGTTTATGTACCGGTGACCCCGCAGACCCGCCCCAATCCGTACCTGGAAACCCACTTGCGCGATATACAAGTCAATGATCAACTCACCCTGACCCAAATTAATCCGGCTTTCATGACCCGGCAGATTTCCGAAATCGCGGAAAAGCAGGGCATCTCGTTTCACCTTACCAGCCTGGACCCCATCCGCCCGCAGAACAAGCCCACTTCCATGGAAAAAAAGGCCCTGAAAGCCTTTGAAAAAGGGGTGGATCAAACCGGAAAATTCATCGAAGAAAACGGGAAAACCGCATTTTTTTACATGGCGCCTTTAAAAACCAAGACTGCATGCCTGAAATGCCATGCCGAACAGGGCTACCAAAAAGGCGATATCCGGGGTGGCATCCGCGTCACTCGCCCTTTCCGCTTTTCCATCCCGTTGACCGCGCTGCTGATGGGGCACATCGGCCTTGGCCTGGCAGGGCTGATCGGCATATTTATCGCCGGCCGGAGATTAAGCAGTGCCTATGACACCATTCGAAGGCAGGCCACATTTGATGTACTTACCGGGGTTCCCAACCGGCGGAGCTTTTCAGAAAGAATCCTCGCAGAATTTAACCGGAGTCTTCGGGACCGGGAACCATTGTCGCTCATCTTATGCGATATAGATCATTTCAAAGCGTATAACGATTATTACGGCCATGAACAGGGGGACCAATGCCTGGCAAAAATTGCGCAGCAGATCCGCAATACACTTAAAAGACCCACTGATTTCTGCGCCCGCTACGGCGGTGAGGAATTCGTTGTACTGCTGCCGGCCACAGCGGCTGCCGGGGCCACACGCCTTGCAGAAGAGGTCCGGACAAATATCGAAAACCTGGAAATTCCCCATGAAGCCGCTCCCGTTTCAGGGGTGGTCACTGTGAGTCTGGGCGTGGCAACATTCCAGGGCGATGGTTCCTGCTCCCGGGATGAGTTGTTTAAAAAGGCGGATACGTCATTATATCAGGCAAAAGATCAGGGGCGAAATCGCGTGGTGTCTTTGAGCAAATAGACCGCATCAGTTCTCTTCGCCCATCCGGTAGGGGGAATGGACCGTGACCCGGTGCCGTTCTCTGTCAACGACCACGGTCGTGTGCGGATACATGGAATACCAGATGACGATCCGGTTGCCGTCCGGATCACGGGTCCAGGCGCCCCGGCCGGAATCAAACTGACTGATGGGATTTTCCATAAAAGCAAAGCACCAAGCATATTCCGAAATCGTTTATTGGATAAATTTATCCGGGCATAACCGCTTTGCCGACATTCAAGCGCTTTTGCAGCTTTTGTTCAATGGCATCGAGCCCGGAAAACCCGCCTTGCACATCCTGGATCTGTCCTTTGGTCTGCTCTGAAATGGACTGCCTGAGGCTGGTTTCAAGTTCGTCCCGCTGGCGGTCGATCGTCTTTTTCAGGGCCGCCTTCAGGCTATTATCAATGTCGGAGTCAAGCTCGATCTCGGGCTGCTGCAGGCTGCCGCGCACCCGGGCGGTCAGGTCAAAGGAGCTGACATCGCCGAGGGCATCTGCCAGCATCTTTGCCAGAGAACCATCCGCTTTTTCGGCGCCCACCGTGAATCCGGCAGAATCCAGACCCGCCCGGATATCTGCGGCCACTTCCTTGCCGGCAATGCGAATATCTCCCGTGGCTGTCTTCACCCGGGCTGATTCCATGGATATCGACAGATCCGGCCGGTCCAGCAGGGAAAAACCTTTCAGCGGGTACTGCCGGATTTCAAACTCGGCCACATCTTCCGGGCTGCCCGGTTCCGTGCGGTCCATGCGGCCCTGAATTTTCAGGGATCCGGCGGCTTCCGAGCCGGAAAAGGCAAATCTCATGGGCCGGCCCAGCGCCGCCTGATCCGAGGAAAGGTCCCGGATGTCACCCGACATGCCCCCTTCGGCCATGGAAACCTTTGCGGTTTTTATCCAGTATTCGGGAACAGAGCGGCCGGAGGCAAATTCCACGTTAACCCCCTCGCCCCGGCTCCGTTTTTCCTTTTCGGGTCCGGATCGGGTCATGCCTGCGGCATAAGGCGCCAGACGCTGATACCAGGTCAGGCCGGTTTCCACCCAGCCCGCGTACTTGGGACCGAAAACCAGTGCCGATGCATTGGCAATGCCTTTCGGGGAAAGCGAATACTTTTCCGCCAGCCGCGCGGCATCCCGGGCCGGGGCCTGCTTGAGATCCGCAAGCCGGGTTTGCAGGTCGTCCCGAGTTTGGCTCAGGTCTTTTTTGGCCTGTCGCAGAGCGGCCAAGTCGGCCTGGATGTCTTCTTTCACCTCCCGGACCTCCTTGACCTTTCCGGCGGCACCGAGCAAGCCGCCGGATTTATCCCCGGTGCGCAGCTCTTTTAAGCGCTGCCGGTGTTGCTCAAAAGTCTCTTTATCCGGCAGATTCTCCAGGCGCGCTTCAAATCCCTGCCTGGCCGAGGCCACGTCATCCTGAAGCGTTTTTGCGGCCTCGACCGTGGCCAGGTTTTCCTTTTCAAGGATCTCCCGGGGGCTTTCCATGGACAACGAGGCCAGCTTGAACCGAGAGCCGGGTTTTTGCTCCTCAGCGGCCTTTTCATCCGCAGCCGGCTTCTTTTCCGGCAGGGCGCCCGAGGTCTTCCGCGGCTTGTCAAACCCCACCCCGGTAACAGACATGTCCTCGCTTTCTC
>JAGXKN010000085.1 GCA_018335195.1 Desulfobacterales bacterium | reverse complement strand
AACGCGAGGTCTGCACCGGTGCGGTCCGGCCGATGGCAATGGCGGGCAGCACCCCGTCGATCCGGTCGGCTTCCGGCCGGTCCATGCGCTCCAAAAACTGCCGCGCATACGGGCTGAATGTTTCCACATACCTGCGGTAGCCCTCTGCATACAGTACCTCGAATGCCAGCGAGGACTTGCCCGCGCCGGCCACCCCGGTCACCACCGTGACCGCCCCCACAGGAACGGTGACGGTGATGTTCTTCAAATTGTTCTGCCGCGCGTTTTCAACCCGGATCGATTCCATACGCATGCGAATATCAACTCCTGCCGCACATTTGACAAGGCGGATTTCGAAATTTATATTATTTTATTAATCCAATTCATCGCCCAAAAACCGATAGGTCTTTTTACCAGAACTGTCAACTGAACCGTTTTTTTTAATCGGAATCGGGCGGGCACACAGGCCCGCCCCTATCTGATGGGCGGACACGCAGGTCCGCCCCTACTTAACCACTTAAAACTTAACGAACTTAAAACTTTTTATAGGAGGCTACCGTGGATACCGGAAAAACCTACGAAGTCAAGGACATTTCTCTTGCAGACCAGGGCGCCAAGAACATGGAAATTGCCGAACTAAACATGGGGGCTTTGCTCGAAGTCCGCAAGCGCTTTTCCAAGGAGCAGCCGCTCAAGGGCATCCGAGTCGGACTGGCCCTGCACGTAACAAAGGAAACCGGCATCCTGGTGCGCACCCTGATCGCCGGCGGCGCGGACGTGGCCATCACCGGCTGCAACCCGCTTTCCACCCAGGATGACGTGGCCGCCGCCCTGGCCGAAGAAGGCGTCAAGGTCTGGGCCTACAAGGGCGAAAGCACAGAAGACTACTACCGCTACATCAACAACGTCATCGACTTCAAGCCCCAGATCACCATTGACGACGGCTGCGACTTGGTCTCCGAGATTCACAAGAACCACGCCCACCTGATCCCGGACATCATCTGCGGGTGCGAGGAAACCACCACCGGCATTATCCGGCTCAAGGCCATGGAAAAGGACAATGTATTAAAATACCCCATGATCGCTGTCAACGACAACAAGACCAAGCACATGGTGGACAACTTCTACGGCACCGGCCAGTCCAGCGTTGACGGCATCCTGCGGGCCACCAACATGCTCTATGCCGGCAAGACCTTCGTGGTCTGCGGTTACGGAAGCTGCGGCAAGGGCGTGGCCGAGCGCGCCAAGGGCCTGGGCTCCAACGTGATCGTCACGGAGGTGGACAATTTCCGGGCGCTTCAGGCGCACTACGACGGCTTCCGGGTCATGAAAATGGAGGACGCCGTCAAGCTCGGCGATGTTTTCTGCACGGTCACCGGCAACAAGAACATCATCCGCCTGGAGCACATGAAGGCGATAAAAAACGGCGCCGTCCTGGCCAACTCCGGCCACTTTGACAACGAGCTCCAGCTTCCCGCCCTGCGCGAGGCCGCCTCCTCCCGCCGCCAGGTCCGGCCTTTTATGGAGGAATTCCTGCTGGAGGGCAAAAAGCTCTTTGTGCTGGGCGAGGGCCGCCTGGTCAACCTGGCCGCTGCAGAAGGCCACCCCAGCGAGGTCATGTCCACCTCTTTCTGCGGGCAGGCCCTGGCCTGCGAGTACGGGGCGCAAAACCGGGGCAAGCTCGAACCCAGGGTGCTCCAGCTGCCCGAGGAAATCGACGACCAGATCGCGGGACTCCAGTTAAAAGCCATGGACGTGGAAATCGACGAACTTACCCGGGAACAGAAGGACTACCTGGACAGCTGGGAAGAGGGCACGTAAAAACAAAACCCGGGCAGGTTTTAGGGTTGACATCCCCGTCCATTCCAAGGTATAAAGGTAATTGGGTCAGTGGTTGCGGCAAAAATCATATTTTGGCGCAGCCACTTCATCCCGCATTTTTTATTCATTTGTATATTTAATCAACGAGCTAAACCCCATATGAAATTTTTCAGGGAGGGCCGCATGAAAACCGCCAGGATTATAACCTTAATAATTTCAAGTTTCGTGATGGCCCTGCTCTTGTCCTCCCCCGTTCTTGCCGGCAGCATGGACAACTCCAGGCTGATTCCCGCGGAAAAAGTTTCGGTGTATGAGCAGGGTAAAAAAGTGGCTGAATACACCGAGGAAATGCCGGTGCCTGAAGGCGCAACACTTGTTGCCACGGGCAAATGCGCGGTCAAGCTGGATGATGTGTCCTTTGTCGCAGCAGACCAGAGCCGGTTCGCCATTGATTCCAGCGAGGACAACAAATTTCTCAGCGTCAAGCAGGGCACGGTTTACTTCGGCACGGCCGGCACCGGTTCCCTGGTGTTTTTAACCCCCAGGGGCGCTGTTTCCACCGAGCAGGTGATCCTGAATGCCTCTTCGGAGACCCGCATGGTGGAAGGATATGTCAAGGTTTCAGAGGATTCCAGCGAAGTCGGCGTCATCGAGGGCGGCGCCATGGTCCTTGCCACAAGGGACGGACAGCAGACACTGAAATCCGGGCAAAGCATTCTGCTGGCCCAGGCCGACGGACAGGAACAGGAAACAGGCGATACGCGGCCGCCGGCAGGCTGGTGGAACAGACTTTCCACGGTTGAGAAAGTCGGCACTGTCGCCATTGCCGCGGTGGGCGTCGGCGGCGTCGCATATGCCATTTCCGACGACGATGATGCGGCCGCCAGCCCCTCCTCACCGGAATAACCCTTACCCTGCCGGAAAAAATATCGGGCGGCAGCGCATTTCATGCGTTGCCGCCCTTTTTATGAAACCCCTGAAAACGCAGGACCCTGTAAATGAAAATGTCCCGTGCCCGAATTCTTATCACAGCCGCAGCCGTCGTTATCGCAATGTGCCTTGCCGGATGCGGCAAAAACGGACCGGACCCGCGAACGCTGGAAGGCACCTACGATTCCGAACAGTCCGAGGTCACGGAAGAATTCAACCAGGAAATTTTTTCTTCAGCAAACGTATCCCCCTCCAGGGGGGAATATGTCCTGGGCCCGGGCGACCTGATCGAAGTCAAAGTATTTGAGGCTGAAAAGCTGAATGCCACCGTGCGCGTAAGTTCAAACGGCGAAATATCGCTGCCCCTGCTCGGAGAAGTGAACATTGCGGGAAAAACCGCCTCTGAAGCCGAAACCATGATTGAAAACAGCTACAGGGAAACCTACATCAAGAATCCCCATGTCAGCATTTTCGTTCAGGAACACTACAGCCAGCGGGTTACGGTCGTAGGGGAAGTGAAAAACCCCGGCACTTACGACTACCCCTCCCGCCAGCGCCTGCTTGATGCCATCGCGCTTGCCGGCGGCTTAACCGAGAAAGCCGGCCGCATTGCCCGGGTCCGAAGGCTGAGCAGTGCAGCCCGCGGCTCGGAGCAGACCTACCTGGTTGATCTGAACCAGCTTGTCAACGAGGGCAAAACCGAACTCAATCTTCAGATCAACGGCGGGGACGTGATCTTCATCCCCGAGGCCGGCTCCTTCTACGTGGACGGCGCGGTCCGGCGGCCGGGCAAATACCAGATAAAAGACGCGGTGAGCATAAACGAGGCATTGCTGTCAGCAGGCGGAATGGCGCCTTACGCGGACGAAGATGATGCCTATCTGCTGCGCAAGACGGATAACGGGGAAAGAAAAAAAATCCGGCTGGATTTTGACGAAACCGGCAGAACCTCAGAGAACCTGACGATTCAGGACGGGGATATCATTCTAGTGGAATCCAGTTTCTGGGGCAAGGTGTTTCACGGCGGGGGCATCACCCTCGGCGTGCCCGGCGCCGGCGTCAGCTTCCGCGATCCGGCAAGATAAAAAAGTTTTAAGTGTTAAGTTCATTAAGTTTTAAGATAAAATCGGAGTCCTCCTTATTTTCTTAACACTTAAAACTTAACGAACTTAACGAACTTTTTACCCCCGTATTATCATATCCACAACTACCGCAACCGCCACCAAAAAAGCGACAGTCACGGCAATTAACAAAAGCGCGCTTCGCATCCGACCGGCCAGGGAATCGGCTTGGGCAGGCTCGCCCTGATGGTCCGGCCGGGCGTCTTCGCTCCAGCCCAGGTGCATGGCATGCGTCCGGCTGTCGTCATACTGCCGCCGCCGGTCCGGGTTGACCAGCACCGCATAGGCCTCGTGAACCGCCAGGAATTGATTCCTGTCCCCGTTTTGCGTATCCGGATGGGTCTGCCGGGCCTGCCGGTGATAGG